>CAYVAI010000016.1:0-88006 GCA_964448375.1 uncultured Akkermansia sp. | reverse complement strand
TCAGGACGAATCCGAGTGTGGAGTCGCCGCTGATGGAACCTCCCTGGCGGAGAGTCAGGGTGTTGTTCATGGCATTACCGTTACCTGCCATGAGGGTGACGCTGGATCCGCCCGTGACGCTGAGGTTCGCGTAGGCAGCATCCCCGGAGCTGTAGTCAAGGACGAGGCTGCCACCCTGGCTGGCACTGATCTTGGTATTTTTGTTGCCAGCGCCTGAAATGGTGAAGCTGGCCTTGTTGCCGGAAGTAGCCAAAGTGCCCTCGAAATTAGCGAGGCTGCCTGAGTAGGAGGCAACTCCTGTCACTGTAAGAGAACCGTCTCCAACTAGCGTACCATTGCCGTTCCAGTTGACGATGGAAGCGCTCGTAGTGACTTGTTCGAGGACGATCGTAGAATCTGCGCTCGTGCTGAGGTTGATGCCGTTGAGGGCATTCTGATTCGTCAGTGTCGTGGTTCCGGCTCCCAGTTCCAGAGTACCGGTGCCTGCCTTGGCGTCCATGGCGTGGATGGTTCCGGAGATCCTTCCTCCATGGGCGAGCTTCAGCGTGGAGTTTCCACCCAGAAGGATGTCGCCGGAGGCATCGTTCACCGTGTTGACTGTCATGCTGGCCTGTGATCCAGAGATTGTGAGCGTGCCGTTGCTGTCGAGAGCGAGAGTTTCCACAGCAACATTTGCACTCTTGCCAGAGAGGTTGAAGGCTGCCACCTTGTCACTGTCTCCCTGGCCGATGGTAAGGGAAGTGATGGTGTTGGAGCCTCCAGCTTTGGAGAGGGAGATACCGCCTTCTTCGATGCTCAGACTGCCCAGGATGGTGACAGAGCCTCCCATGGTGAGAGTCGCTTCACCAGCCTTGGAGAGGGAGCTGTCCGCGCTTGCGACGAGGTTGCTGGGGAGGGTGGAATCCACCAGATCACCGTCCTTGTCACGGTCGTTGAAGAACTGCACGCGAGCCGTACCTGTACCATCGCTATTGATGTTCAAAGTAGAGCCGCGTTGTCCGCTGAGATACTTGACGACGAGCGTTTCGTCATTGCTACCGGGCAGAGTGATATTCATGTCGGCATTGACATAGACGGCACGGTACTCAAAGAGGTCATCGTAACCTGTGATGTTGCCTTCCTGGGCAGCTTGCCAGACGGAGAGATTGCCGGAGACCACAATGGAACCATTGGCTGCATCGATGGACTCAAGCTTCAGTCCCCATGTCTTGAGCAGGGGATCGAAACGGAACTGGTCGCGAGTCAGGTTGAGCATGCCATCCGTCAGGGTAAGGCTGATGGTGTTGCCCGCTTCTTCGGGTTCGACGTAATCGGGCAGCAGCTCGTCCTTATCGTACATGATGGCAAGTTTATCGAGGAAGTACTGTTCGAGGCCTTCATCGGCGCGTAACACCATGACGTTGTCTTGCCCCATGGTGATGGAGTTGTCGGCCGTCGTGCCGGAAATGAAGTTCAATACGGTGTTGCCCAAGCCTTCATTCATTCCTGTGGCGCCATGATGGAAGATCGTGTTATTCACTCCCAGCGTGATATCGGCGGAGTCGAGGACGACAGCCCCCTGGCCGATTCCGTTGACGATATTGCCGGAGGCCAGTTTGACATCCTTGAGGATGGATGCATTGAGGCCGCCCAGGTTGATATCGCCGCTTTCCGCCGAGGTCTCGGCCGTGACCGCTCCCATCCAGTTGCCGGCATTGGAAAGACTGCCTCCCGTGATGGTGATGGCATTGCCCGCGTTCCTGTTATTGAGGTCGAGATTGCCGCCTGTCACAGAGAAGAGTGCTTCACCGAGGTTGTCGGAATTGATTACAACACTTCCGGTGCCATCAATATTCCCCGTAACTCCGATGGTGAAATCGCCTTCCAGAATACCAGCTAGCGAACCGGAGGAGATATACAGCATTTGCCCGGCAATGCCCTTGATCGTGGCATCAGTGAGCGTCGTCACACTGGAGAGCGAGATCGACTTGGTTGCATCGGTTCCAAGGTCGAAGATGGTGTCTCCCACGGTATTGTCATCCCCCAAAGTCAGATTGATTGTCTGGGCAAAAGTGGAATTGGCAGCCTGGAAGGTGGCCCCATTCAGCGTCAGAGACGAGGTATTGCCAGCTATATCCCCGGAATTGATGTTTCCGGCGAGATTGACAGTTCCTCCGCCCGAGATCGCGGCCGTGGCTCCGCTCGTCGTGGAGATGATGATGTCTCCCGTGATCGTATTGCCTGCGGCGCCAATTGCCAAAGCCAGTTCGGAACCATTGACGAATTCGACTTTCGGATTGAGAGTTCCTTGTTCACCGATGCTCAAGGTAGCATCTTCACCAATGGTGATCGTGCCGTAGCGCATGGTGGTGTCGCGGGTGACTGCCGTGGTATCGACGATGCCGCCGATCATTTTGTTGATGGTTGCATGGGCATCATCGGCAATCTTCAGGGTGTGGTTGGAGTCGATATTGACCGTGCCGTAAGTGTGACCATTGGTGAGGGTCACGGTACCCGCATCGTTGTCTGTACGGGCAATATGGAGGGTATCCGCCTGGTCATAGAGTCCGGTGATGTTGATCGTTCCTGCGAAGTTCTGATCGAGGTTCAGTTCACCCGCACCATACTTGTTGAGGATGAGCGTGGCATTATTGGCAAAGGTATCAGCCAGATTGCCGACTGTAGCAGTCACATCACGGGAAACAGCCAATTTGAGGCTGGAACCATCCTTGATTGTCATGACTGCCGAGTGGTCTGACAGATTGTTCGTACCAAATTCGAAAATACCGCCTTCAAAGGAGATGGAGGCAGGAGAACCCAATGTGGCATCGGACGTAATGCGCAGCGTACCCTTTTGCAGGGAGATATTCGTCAAGGTATTGGCTGTTCCGGCACCCTTGGCGTTGTCGAGAATAACTGTACCAATGCCGCTGATTGCCAGGTTGGGGGTTGTGATGCTTCCTTGCCCCGTGAAGGTGTAGGTTGCGTTGGTGGACACCATCATGAAGATGGGGGCGACTCCGGAGTCATCAATGACAACCGTCTGCTGCGTGCTTCCGTCCGTCGGGTTGCCGAAATAAACCACCTTGTTCGTATTAGTGTTGCTTTCATCACCGGAAACAGGGATCCAGTTGGATGCAGTCGTGTTCCAGGTTGCGCCATTGTTGCCATCCCATACCCAGGCTTTGTCTGTATCGACATAGGCATTGAGGATGATGGAGGTCAGACCATTTTCAACTTTCGATGTCAGATTGAAGGAATAGACGCTGGAGACATCATTCCAGTCCGTGATATCGGTGTTGCCATCAACATAGGCATTGCCTGCGAGGAAGTTTTCCAGCGTCAGACTGCCAGCTGTGGTGAAGGAGGCAATCGTGTAATTGCCAGAGGAAAGCTGAGACAGGTAGTTGCTCGAAAGATCAATGGTGATTTGACCAGAGGTTGCCGAAGTCGTCAGTGTGCCCGAAATAGCCAGGGAGGCTGTATCCGGCGAGGTAATCAAGCTGTCGAGGCGAAGATTACCACCCAGTACCAAATTCCCCGTTGTTGTCACACGGGCACCGCGTCCCAATGTCAAGCCATCGCGTACGATCAGGTTACCGGCTGACGCAATGGTGTTGTATGAACTGGCTGTCAGTTTGTTGACGCTCAGATCACCAGAGATGTTTGTCGTCTTGATATCAGCCGAAACGGCTCCTGTCACAGCCACAGAGAGGTTGCCTATGGAAGAAGTAGTGCCACCTTTGAGCGAGCCGCCCGTCATATTGACGGCATTGATCAGAGCCATGGCGTTGACATCCAAGGTGCCCGTTCCAGAAACTGAGATTACGTTGGCTCCCAGTCCATCGACACTACCTGCCTTGAGCGTGCCACCTGAGACGGTGGCATTGCCCGTGAAGGCTGAATTGCCAGTGTTGTTGCCGGAAATAGTTGTCGTGCCCCCCGTGACCACGAGGGCGCCGTTGCCGAGGATGTCGGCATTCATGTTGCCCTGAAGCGTCAGTGTCGTTCCGTTATTAAGGAGCAACTTGCCTCCGAAACCGGAGTTGTCGCCCGTGAGCGTCAGCTTGCGGTCGGTTGCGACTTCCACCGTTCCAGCGGCTCCGCCGTATCCGGACAGGGTGCCGCCATAGACGTAACCGGCTTCCTTACTGGTATCGAACACGAGAGATGTATTGCCTGCGAGAGAGATTCCTGTCGCATCCAATTTGGCATCAACATTGCTCAGGATCAGTTTTCCTTCGTGGATTTCAATCGTTTTGGCAATGGTATACTGCCCTGAGATGTTCATTGTACCGGTGCCCTTCTTGATCAGGGTGCGATTTACGGCTTCCAACCCTGTAGAAACAAAGTTGCCCGAGACGAGCAAGTCATTTTCTGCAGTTCCGTTCGCAACGGTGAAGATATTCTCATTTTGGCGCAGTGAAATATTCGTTGCAACCACCGCAGATTGAGCAGAAGCCAGTGTATCCAGCTTCGTCGTTGTTCCATAGAAGTCGATGCGGCTATTGCTCACGCCGGAAATTGTTCCGCCTTGCAGGACAATCGCGAGATTGTTCAAGGTCTGGTTATTAGCTGTCGTCAGTTTGATTTCGCCAGCTTCGCGAACAATCAGAGATGAAATGTTGTTGGAAGCATTGGCTCCATAACCAGTCAAATCTCCAGCATCAAGTGAAAGAATGCCATTGACGACATCAATACTTCCCTTGACAGCAGCTGCACCGCTGCCGCCGCCACCAGTAATGGCAACAGTTCCTCCAGAGTCCGTGACAGAACCAATCGTCAGAGAACCAGTGATGCGGCCAGCACCATTCAATGTCAATTTACCGGCACCCAGTTTGGTGACATCAGCTCTGTTAGCTACTGAAGTCCCCATTGAGACATTGTCGCTGCTTCCAGTAACCTTCAAATTGATCTGGGAATTCTCATCCCAGTTTAAGCGAGAGAAAACATCCTGCGAATTGCCTTCAAGCCAGGTAAGGGTGGCCTTGTCCTTCAAGGTGATGCTACCAGTTCCGAGGGCACCGTTGACAAATTTCAGTTCGCTGTTGCCTACTTCAATGGCTCCTGACCAGCCGGCATTGGCAAAGTTGATTGCGAGGCTTCCTCCTGTCATTGTCAGAGCGGCCGAGCCCTTGATTGTTCCATTTTCTCCGGCATTGAAGGTATATTCCCCTCCTGTCAGAGAGATCGAGAAGGGGGTGACTTCTCCGACAATCGTTACCGTCTTGTTGGCGGCAGAGTCCGTGAAAACAACTTTGTCGTTGGAATAGAATTGGTTATCGGTTCCGTCGGAAGCTGACCATGGAGTCATGTTGTTCTTCGTCTGCCAGGTATTGTTACCATTGGTTCCGGCCCAGGTCAGCGTGACGTCAAGTTTGGAATAGTCCATTTGAAGTGTACCTCCTTGGACGGAGAAGTCGATCCGGTCTCGGGAATTCTCATCGATGGACATTCCGGAAATTGAGATTTTGTTCGTATCCAGATTCCCTGACAGGGCGAACATTCTGTAGGAATAATTCCCTGTTGTCAGTGAAGCCAGAGCGCTGACATCAAAGACAACTCCCGTACCCAGAGTGATGCTGCCACCATCTGAAACGGCATACTGAAGATTGGCCGTATCATTCAGAACGACAACCTTGCCGCCGTCCAGACTCAAGGTACCTGTCAGGGAACCCGTTGAGGCCGTAGTTGTCGTCAGTGTTGTGCCTTCAATCAGAGATGCGAAATTCAACTTGCCGCCAGCCAGTTTGAACTGAGTCCCCGTGCCGTAGAGTGGCAGCGTTGTTCCTTCCGTGGCACCGGTAATCGTCGTGGGACTGAGAGTCAAGGTTCCAGATGTTGCAGTGAAGGTACCATTGAAGGCCGTTAGATTGCCATTGAGAATCTGGGTACCTGAGCCAATCTTGTTGACACTGACACCAGCCAGGATTTGCCCGGCATAGCTCAAACTCGTTGTCCCGGAATAATTGATTGTCAATGTGCTGTCGGCGCTTTCCTTTGCGACGGCGGAGGTAGCGGCAGCACCTCTCAAACCGGCAATTTCAACTGCTCCAACACCTAGACGCAAGTGTACTGATGCATGATCCAGGGAAACGAGTGCTTTCTGGGCTGCGTACTGGTTGTTGAGAACAAAATGCACGGGCTTATCAGTAGAACCGGCAGCTTCACCGCTTGTGATGGAAATGGTACCGGAGAATCGTTTGCCTTCATCGCTATTGGCTCCATCAATGAGCAGTCTCGTCGGACCATACGGATTAAAGCCCGCGGATCTAATGAATTCCAGAGTACCACTGCCGTTCAGTTCTGAAAGAGTGATGGTCTTATTCCACTGAGTCATCGCAAGACGTGCCTTGTCAGAGGTGCTTGAAGATGTTTCAGCAACAGTAAGGCCTTTGGCAAAACGGATGTTGTTATCACCGAAGGTTATGGTCGCGCCTTCCTCGAGGAGAGAAGTCGTATTGAATACATTGGTACCGGTTGATTTGAGTGTTAAGGACAGGTTTGCTCCAGACAAAACTTCCAGATTTTTACCGAGGGTAACAGTCGAATTGTCTGCAATCGCGGTATTCGTCAGAGACAAAGTTCCCGACTTGACAGAGACCTTCTCGACATCATTGATGATTCCAGTCAAAGTCACATTTGCCGTTGTTTCCAGAGTGGCGCTACCCGTGATTTGTCCGCCGAATACGGTATTATTGCCAGCCAGAACGAGTTTGCCGCCCTGGATATCAATGATAGAAGTCGTAAGATGGGTGGTTGTTTCACCGCTTACTGTCGCACTTGTCAAGACTCCTCCGATGCTGAGGACGCCATCGGAGACTTTCGTCAGATTGTGTCCTTGCAGGTTTAGTGTGCCATTGAGGTTGATTGTACCACTTTCAGCTTTATAGGTTCCTTGCGAACCGTCTGTTGCTGCAGCGTAAAGTGCCGTATTGAAGGCGATATCGCCGTTGAAGGTCAGATTTTTGACTGATGTCCAGGATGTTGCCGAGTCGAGGATTCCGATTGTCCCTCCATTCAGGGTAAGAATCATGTTGTCACTGGCTATGCCGTCGATACCAATATTCATGAGCGAACCGGTGTTAAGAACCAGCTCTGCTGCTGCTGTAGAACCACTATCACGCGTTGACAACGCCAGTTTCTTCAGGTTGATCACGCCGCCTTCCAAAACATTGATAACGGGATTTCCTCTATTGGGGTTAACGATGGAAAAACCGGCGGCATTGAGGAGGTTGAATGTACCGGAAATGTTGATGACGGCGTTACTGTTCCAGTGGGTAAGAAGGCAGGTAGTTGTATTGACGAAATTGTCGTAATTATCTGTGACTCTACTTCCGGTGATGTTTAAAGCAGTGCGAGCACCTACATTGATTACAGTGTTGATCGTATTGGCGCAGGTGAGTTGCTCCATGGTCATGGAGCCGGAAGTCCCTTCCGTACTCGTCAGGTTCAATGTACTTGGGCCTGATCCTGAAAAATTGATTCTCTTGAAAGCGATATCGGATTTTCCGTCAAGCACGAAATTGGCAACTCCCGCGGCAGGACTATAATAATTTCCGCTGAAGGAAACCTTGCTGCCTCCATCCAGTTTCAGTGTTCCTTCCGTCATGAGGGTCAAATTGCGGAAGGCCATTGTCCCAGTGGAAAGAGTCAGAGTGTTTGTTGACGCAACATTGAGATCAATTTCTCCGGTTACAGTGCCTGTAATGGATGCTTGTTTTTTGAAGGCAAGGGAACCAGTGCCGCTAATGTCTTCTATAGTGGAAGCCGTATCAAGGGTCAATGTTCCACGTGAGAGCTTTAAAGTTCCAACAGCAAGAGCCCCGTTTGCTGCTCCGTCCTTGATTGTATAATTGTAAGCAGAAAGATACGTCAGCGTGTCTGTCGTCAGGGCTGCTCCGTTCAGCACGATTTCGCTTGTTTCTGCCTCACTGGCACCGCCGTTGATCATTAACGATCCCATCGTGTATGCTGGCTGATTCAATATTACTGAACCGCCATCACGGTAGTAGGAATGAGCAATCCCCGAAGGACTGCCATCAACCAAAAGCGTTAGTTCGGAGAATTCTGCTATATTGTTGCTATACCCCGACACAAAGTACACCTTGTTGGCGGAGAAAACACTCAATGTAGATCTAAGCACATCCAGTGTCGTATCTTTGGCCGTCAGAGTGAGTTTGGAAATATCCGCCGTTCCAAGATCAATCGTCAGCAAACTATTCACATTTGATACAGAGAGATTGCCCAGATCAAGGCTTCCTCCTCCAATCAGCGAAATAGCGGCTGTGCCAGCCAAATCCGTCTTGCCCAGTCCATAGGCTGTCCCCTCGACAGGAGAGATCAGGAGGGTACTCCCTGTCATGAATCGGGTTGTCAGATTAGTATTTTTCAGGATGTCGGAATACTGAACAGTTGTCCCCAGTGCCAGTGTCCCCCCCGTCAGATTCCCCTTGAGCTGTAGACCGGCAGCACTGGCTGCACCAGTGAGGTTGAGTGTGCCAGCGCTGAGATTGAGGTTTCCTGTAAACCCGGACAAATTTCCCGAAAGGTTAAGACTACCAGCGGAAACGCTGATATCGCCGGCAAATCCAGTCAAATCCGCCGATAATGTCTGACTCCCCGTTCCGGTCATGCTAATGTTGGTTTGAGCTCCGAAGTAACCGGCATAGGTGTAGGTTCCTGCTCCGGTGATTTGCAAGGTACGGACTTTGTCACCAGCTATCAGGGCTGCTCTATCGTTAAAAGAAAGGGTGGTAAAGTCTCCGAATGAAACAACGGTTGTTCCTGCGATACCATTCAAACCTGCAATTTTGACGGTATCTGCACCGAGAGCAAATACGGAGAATGATGCAGCTGATCCTGTGCCTTCAGTTGTCGATAGCTTTTGAGCCAGATTGATCGTTGTATTGGCAAAAAGATCACCATTCTCAACTCCTACCAGCATCTTTCTACTAGCACCATTATTCGCCTGATTGATGATCAATTCACCGGAGAAGTTGGAAGAGGCTCCCCCCTTGAAAATATAGCAGGATGCTTGTTGATTCGCAGCATGCTCATCCTGCAGGGTCAGGGTCCTGTTTTCACCAATCAGGTTGTTGACGATCCAGTTGCCCGCATGGTTGGTCGTAGCAAGCTTGGCATTACCAGTCAAGGTCAGGGTTTCAATCGAGTTCTTCAGAATAGTTGCAGCCGTGTTGAAGAAGGACAAAGTGGTGCCATTAGCCAGCGTTACAGAGTTGAAGGCCTTGGACGTCGTGGTGCTGTCTAAATTCTTTACTTGAATAGTGCCTCCATCAATTTTCAAGCTCTGTGCAGTGGCAGTATTCAGCTTTTCAAAAATGAGAGTTCCATCTCCCGCTTTGGTCAAAACATGACCATTCAGGTTTGCTATACCCTTGATTGTGCCAGTATCAGATGCAGTATAAACATTGATTTTGGCATCTTCGACGAGAGAGATGGTTCCTGAGACTGTTGACCCACCAAGACGAAGGGCGCATCCTCCTGTGGAATTACCCTCGGAATATGTCGAATTTCCCAGGACAAGAGCTGATGTGATATCGACTCCGCTGGAAACAAATAACTGACCTCCAACGGCATAGATCGTGCCGACATTTTGCAGTCTCGATGTGGCTCCTGCATTATATCGTCCGGAAGACATCCATACTGAATTGGCTTTGACGTCTGCATTGAGCGACATTTGTCTAGTATTAGAGACTTCGAAAGTCATCCCGCTTGTAATGTCATGGAGAGCGAGATTGCCTGAAACAGCATCCGTAATTGCATTGCCTTGATCATCTTTCCACGTCCCTGTTGTCAGACGAATATCCAGAGCAGTACCGCCATCGGGAGACCAATTCAACGAATCGCAATTCCCTCCATTGGTGAAATTGATAATCGTATTAACGGCTCCTGCGGGAGCATTGATATCACCTCGCCCGGAAGCCCCTGAGGTCAGTTTTTCATACGTAATATTCTCGGGAGCCCAGGCTGCTATTGCCTGTGGCGTTGTCGCGAGAGTCAGAACAACCGCGCCACCAGTAAGGAGGGTGGCGGTGGAGACTGTCAATGACAGAGTAGAAGCGGAGACAACCGAAAGGACGGCTGCTTTAAGTAGGTTAGGGAGGCGCAATTTCATACTGTAGAAGAAGAGTATAGATAATACATAGCAGATAATGGGGCTAATATCAACTTGAAAAATGCATTCTTATTGTTTGAATTACATGAAGTTATTTATGGTATAAATGGAAAAGAAGATTAACTCAAACCATTCATAATGTGCTAATTAAAAATTTAACACCTGAAATATAAGTGTGTTGTGTTATGTTGTGAATGGATTTGTTTGGATGGGTTGATGATGCGGGATTAGGAAAAAATACATGAAGTTTTTGGCAGATGTAGTTTTTTTGCATTGATAATCCGCGCGGAATGGCGTTTGTAGTGGGGCGTATGTCTGAACAAAAGGAGCGAAAGACTCTCGAAGAACGCAATCAAGCATCTGATTTGGAACGGCTGCGCCATTCGTGCGCGCATGTGCTGGCCCAGGCTATCAGCCATATCTGGCCCCAGGCGCAATTGGCCGCTGGTCCTTCAGTAGAAAATGGTTTCTACTACGATGTGGAGGTGGATCACCGTATCAGTACGGAAGATTTTGAAACAATCGAGGCCGAGATGAAGAAGATCGTCAAGGCCAACTACCCCTTTGAACGCCAGATAGTCACACGTGACGAGGCGATACGTATGGCTACAAGTGGCGAACTCGGCTCTTGTGGCCCGCGCGACGTGTGTTCCCAGTTCAAGGTGGACTTGCTCCACGACATCCCGGAAGGAGAAGAAATCTCGTTGTACCGCAATGGCGACTTCGTGGATCTTTGTGCCGGACCTCATGTGGGACGCACGGGCAATTGCAAAGCCTTCAAGGTGATGAGCGTTGCCAGCGCTTTTTATAAGGGAGACAAGAATCGTCCGATGCTTCAGCGTGTTTACGGCACCTGCTTCCCGAACAGAACGCAACTTGACGAACACCTTCAGCGTCTCGAAGAAGCCAAACGCCGCGATCATCGCCGTATTGGGCGCGAGATGGGGATTTTTGCCATCGACGAAGCTGTCGGGCAGGGATTGATCCTCTGGAAGCCGAAGGGTGCTCTGATTCGCCGCTCGCTCCAGGACTTCATCACCGAGGAACTCGATAAACTCGAATACTCTCAGGTGTACACGCCCAATATCGGCAAGCTGGATCTGTATCGCACCTCCGGTCACTTCCCTTATTATAAAGATAGCCAGTATGCCCCGATCCCGGAACGGGATATGATGCAGAAACTGTGCGAAGAAGGCGCTTCCTGCGCGGAACTCTTCAATGGATTGAGCGATGGTTTGCTGGAAGGCTACATGCTCAAGCCGATGAATTGTCCCCACCACATCAAAATATACGCGAGCGATGCCCATTCGTATCGCGATCTCCCTGTGCGCCTGGCCGAATTCGGCACGGTGTACCGCTGGGAGCAGAGCGGTGAACTCGGCGGGATGACGCGTGTCCGTGGATTTACCCAGGACGATGCTCACATCTTCTGTACGTCCGACCAGCTTGCCCATGAAATACAGCAGTGCCTCGGCATTGTGAAGACGATTTTCAACACGCTGAACATGACGGACTACCGCGTGCGCATCTCCCTCCGCGATCCCGACAGCACGAAGTACGTCGGTGCCCCGGAAAACTGGGACAAGGCCGAAGAAGCCCTGCGCGATGCCGCCAAGTGGCTGGGTGCCAATTATTCGGAAGAACCCGGCGAAGCTGCCTTCTACGGGCCGAAGATCGATTTCATCGTCAAGGACGCTATTGGTCGCGAATGGCAACTTGGAACGGTGCAGGTGGACTACAACTTGCCGGAGCGTTTCGAACTGACCTACACGGGAGCAGATAACAAACCTCACCGTCCGGTGATGGTACACCGTGCGCCCTTTGGTTCCATGGAACGCTTCACGGGCTTGCTGATCGAACACTTCGAAGGCAAGTTCCCGACCTGGCTGGCCCCGGAACAGGTGCGCATTCTGCCCATTTCTGAAAAAGTTCTGGAAAGCGCCGCCGCCCTCAAGAAACAGCTTGCTGCTTGCGGTGTCCGCGTTTCCCTCGATGAATCCCCGGACAAAATCGGAGCCAAGATCCGCAATGCCCAGTTGGACAAAGTGCCCTACATGGCCGTCATCGGTCACCGCGAAGCGGAAGAGGGCACAGTATCCATTCGCCACCGCGATGCTGGCGATCTTGGATGCCTCCCGACTGTGGAATTTGTTGACAAAGTGGCCTCTGAAGTAAAGAATAGGTTGATCAAGCCAGCGAATTGAGTTGCTTTTTCACCCTTGATACCTTAAAGAACCTGACAACGTGCCAATCAAGCCATCCAATAATAATAGAGATAACCGTCGCCGTGATAATGGCGACCAGACCCGAGTCAATGAACGCATCCGTGCCCCCCGCGTCCGCGTGGTGAGTGCCTCTGGAGAACAACTTGGTATTCTGAATACTCGAGAGGCCCTTGAAAAAGCCAAGATGCTGGGCCTTGACCTTGTCGAAGTCGCATCCACGGCGGATCCCCCCGTGTGTCGCCTCGTCGATTACGGCAGGTACAAATACCAACAGTCCAAGCTTCAGAAAAACAACAAGAGCAAGGTCATTCGGATGAAGGAAGTTAAGCTCCGTATCGGTACGGATACCAATGACTACAATGTCAAGATGGCCCGTACGGAAGATTTCCTCGATCACGGGCACAAGGTGCGCTTCCAGCTCCGCTTCCGTGGTCGTGAAAACGCACACCACGAATTGGGCTTCGACATGATGCAACGCGTCATCGACGACTTGAAGACGATGGCTCAGGTTGATCAGGCTCCCCGCCTGGCAGGCAACACCATGAACATGGCGCTTGCTCCTCTGCCAGCTGCCCAGCGCGTCAAGAAGTTTAGAGCCCACCTCGACGAAGGTTTCGATTCCGAATCGGAAGAGTTCGATGCCGTGGACGACGACGAATAAAGCGCCGCTGAAACACAACGACATTATTGAAACACCAGAGCCTGCCCCACGATTATGTGAGGCAGGCTCTGGTGCGTTATCGGGAAGAAAAAGCTGGCATGTGTCCCGGAAATTGAGTGGAGACAAAAAAATCCCGCTTGCCTGTTGTCATTTGTCTCTCTACTTCTGTTCTTCGCTCGGAAGTGGGATGGGGCCGGGGAAGGACTGGAGCCAGGGGGTGTATTCCGGGGGGATGGGGGCTTCGAGTTCGACGCGTTCTCCCGTGCGTGGATGATCGAAGCCGAGGTGCCACGCGTGGAGCATGAGGCGGCCGGGGAGGGCTTTCTGCCGCTTGGGGTTGGAGTAGATGGGGTCTCCGATGAGAGGGTGGCCTAGGTGGAGCATGTGGACGCGGATCTGGTGCGTGCGCCCGGTGTGGAGGGTGCAGAGGACGAGGGTGGAGTCCGTGGCGGGATCGGAGCAGAGGACTTCCCAGTCCGTGATGGCGGGTTTGCCGGTGCCGGGATTGACGACAGCCATTTTTAGGCGGTTGACCGGGTGGCGGCCAATGTGGGTGAAGACGGTGCCGGTGCGTTCTTTCGGGCATCCCTGGACGACAGCGAGGTAGAGCTTTTGGGTGGTGCGTTCCGCGAACTGTGAGGTGAGGGATTGGTGGGCATTGTCGTTTTTGGCGACGACGAGGCACCCGGAGGTGTCTTTGTCAAGCCTGTGGACGATGCCGGGGCGTTCGATACCACCGATGCCGGAGAGGTCACCGCAGTGATGGAGGAGGGCATTGACGACGGTGCCGTCGGGGTTGCCTGCTGCGGGGTGGACGACCATGCCGCTCTCTTTATTGATGACGACGACGTCGGCATCTTCATAAAGGATGTTGAGGGGGATGTCCTGTGGCTGGGCTTCAGCCGGTTCGGGCTCGGGGATGTTGACTTCGATGGTGTCGCCGCGTTCGACGGGGGTTTTGGCCTTGGCGGGGTTGCCGTTGAGGGTGACGTCTCCGCTTTTGATGAGGCTTTGGATGCGGGAGCGCGAGAGGTCGGGGAGGAGCCCGACGAGGTATTGGTCCAGTCGGGTTTTGCCGTCGGCGTCGTCCGTTGTGAAGATCATGGAGGTGGGGGAAGGGGGCTGTGGTCGATGGAGTTTATGCCTGGGCGGAGTAATGGGAGGGGGGAACATCAAGGTTGATGGCGGGAAGGCCGAATACGTCTGACAGGAGCCTTCCTGCGGCGCGGACGCCGAAGGTTTCCGTGGCGTAGTGGCCTCCGAAGATGAGGTTGACGCCCAGTTCTTCTGCCATCGGGATGTTCCAGTGGGCGCCTTCCCCGGTGATGTAGGTGTGGGCTCCTTCCCGGACCGCCTGTTCCAGTTCTCCCCCCGCGCCGCCGGAGCAGACGATGATGTCGCCGGGGTTGGCATTCGGGTCGCGGAGGTAGAACTCGACGGGGGCATTGATGGCTTGGCACAAGGTTTCAACCAGTTCGGTCGTAGTGCCGGAGAAGTTGCCGCGGACAGCCATGTTGTGGCCTTTGGAGGGGAGGGCGCCGCCGGTGATTTCCAGGCCGCAAGCCCGGGAGAGCAGGGCGTTGTTGCCGAGGTCGGGATGGATGTCGAGAGGAAGATGGACGGAGTAGATGGCAAGGTTGCTGTCCAAGGCGAGCTGGAGCTTGCGCTTCCAGGAGCCGGTGACGGGCTGGAGGCCGGACCAGAACAGGCCGTGGTGGACGATGAGGAAATCCGCTCCGCATGTTACGGCTTCCCGAATGGCGCGCTCGGAGGCATCGACCGCGGTGGCAATCCGGGTGACATTCCCCGAGTTTTCGATCTGTAAACCATTGAGAGCATACGGGTAGTCCTGGATCTCGCCGATTTTAAATTCGGTGTTCAGGAAGGAAATAATCGTCTGCAGGGGGCACATCATGGTAGAGCCAGAATAGGGAAGATGGCGGCGGAATTCAAGTGAACACGTTGCACGGAGCTAACTCTGAAGGCTGATATGCCACGGAGAAACCCGGGAAAACCGTTTTTCTTGGCCGTCTGAGGCAAGCCTCCTTGACGCTTGCCTTTGGCGGGGGTAGGCTGTTGGTAGCAGAAATTTATGAAAGACCAGATCACACGTATTGAGAGCGAAGCCCTGGCTGTAATTGCCGCGGTGGCCGACATGCGCGGATTGGAAGACGCCCGCGTCGCCATCCTCGGCAAAAAGGGGACGCTGACCCTGGCCCAGTCCGGAATGAAAGATGTCCCCAAAGAGGACAAGCCCGCCATCGGACAGATGTTGAACGATGCCCGCAGAACCATCACAGCTGCCATGGATGAAAAGCAGGCCGCTCTTCAGGAGCTGGCTGATGCCGCCGCTGTGGCTGGCGTGGATGTGACGCTTCCTTCCCGCAAGCTGGAGAAGGGTGGGCTGCATCCCCTGAGCATGATCCGCGACGAAGCCGTTGGCATCCTGCGCCGCATGGGCTTTTCCGTGGTGGAAGGCCCGGAAATTGAAGACGAATTCCACTGCTTTGATGCGCTGAACACCCCCTCTGATCACCCGGCACGCAATGAGAAGGATTCCTTCTACTTTGATTCCGGCAAGCTCCTGCGCCCCCATACTTCTTCCGTGCAGATTCGTGCGATGGAAAGCCTGACGCCTCCCGTGCGCATCATTGCTCCCGGCTCTGCCTACCGCCGTGACGAGATCGACGCCACTCACTTGTCTGTATTCAGCCAGCTGGAAGGCTTGTATGTGGATCGCGACGTAAGTGTGGGCGACTTGAAGGGGACCTTGGAGTACCTGTTGAAGGCTCTGTTCGGTCAGGAGACGGAAGTCCGCTTCCGCCCGCACTTCTTCCCCTTCACGGAACCGAGTTTTGAAATCGACGTGAAGCTCAAGGCCGCTGGTCAGGCTCCGCGCTGGATTGAGATTGCCGGTTGCGGCATGGTGGATCCCGATGTGTTTGCGGCGGTTGACAAGGAACGCGGCGTGCCCATGTACGCAGGGCTGACCGGCTTTGCCTTTGGCATTGGCCTGGAACGCCTGGCGATGATTCGCTGGGGCATCAGGGACATCCGCTCCCTGATTGAAAATGACGTGCGCTTCCTGTCTCAGTTCCAATAATTTCCCCCCCCATTACCCCTTTTTACCAATATGAAGATTTCCCTTAACTGGCTTTCCGAATACCTTGACCTGGATGGGCTGTGCGTGAACGAAATGTCCGACATGCTCACCTTCGCGGGTATCGAAGTGGAAGATATTCACCAACAGGGCGTTGATTCTCCCCTCGTCGTGGTTGCCCAGGTGGTGGCCGCTGAACAGCACCCCCAGGCGGATCGCCTCAAAGTCTGCCAGGTGGACGTCGGAGACGGCGGCCCCCTTCGTCAGATTGTCTGCGGTGCCCAGAATTACAAGGTGGGCGACAAGGTTCCCTGTTCTCTTCCTGGCGCCATCCTTCCCGGTGGCATTGAGATCAAGACGGGCAAACTGCGCGGGGTCGATTCCTGCGGGATGCTTTGCTCCGCCTCGGAACTCGGCCTCCCGGACAAGGAACACGGCCTCTGGATTCTGCCGCAGGAACTCAAGCTCGGCACGCCTATTTCCGAAATCGTCAAGGCTGATACGATTGTCGAAGTCGAAGTGACGCCCAACCGTCCCGACCTTCTGTCCCACTGGGGCATGGCCCGCGAATTGTCCGCCATCTCCGGTCGTGCGCTGAAGAAGGATCCCTCCTGCAAGCGCGCTACCTGTGAAGCAGGCAGTCTTGTCACCCTTGAAGCTCCGGCGATTTGCCCCTTCTACACCGTGGTGAAGATCGACGGCGTGAAAGTGCAGGAAAGCCCGGAATGGATGAAGGAACACCTTGTGGCAATCGGTCTGCGTCCGATCAACAACATTGTTGATATCACCAACTTTGTTCTGCATGAACTGGGAACCCCCCTCCATGCCTTCGATGCTGCCAAGGTTCAGGGGGGGCTGGTCGTTCGCGCGGCTCGCGCCGGCGAAGAATTCCTGGCTTTGGATGGTGCGACCTACTCGCTGAATGAATCCGACCTTGTCATTGCCGATCAGTCCGGGGATGCCAAGTGCATCGCAGGCGTCATGGGCGG
This sequence comes from uncultured Akkermansia sp., assembly GCA_964448375.1. Lineage (GTDB taxonomy): Bacteria > Verrucomicrobiota > Verrucomicrobiia > Verrucomicrobiales > Akkermansiaceae > Akkermansia. Next base: position 70,914 of record CAYVAI010000016.1, on the reverse strand, counting down.
CGAAGAAAGCGGCGTGTCCGATGGTACGACATCCATCCTGTTGGAAGCCGCCTGGTTCCATCCGTCGAGCGTGCGCGCTACATCTCGCCGCCTGGGGCTGAGTTCCGATTCATCCTATCGCTTCGAACGCGGCACCTCGCCGTGGAATGCGTTGCGTTCTTCCGGTCGCGCAGTGGAGTTGATTCTCCAGCTTGCCGGAGGCACTGCCAGCCCGGCTCACATTGCCGGCAAGGCGCCGGTGATGTATCCTGGAGACGATCAGGGCGAACGCAAAAATGCCACCTTCTCCGAACAGGGAACGGATGTTTGCGTGACGCACATTCTGCACACTGTCAAGCTCGACTGGAAGCTTCTGGATCAAATCAGCAACGGCGTGATCTCTCATGAGAAGGCTGCTGCCATCCTGACGGGCCTGGGTCTCGAATCCCCCGATAACGACGGCGTCTGGGTTATCCCCCCGTGGCGTCTCGACCTCAGCCGCCCCTGCGACCTTCTGGAAGAAATCGTCCGTGTGTATGGCATCGACAACATTCCTTCACGCTATGTGGGCCCCTTCGCGGAAGAATCCTCCTGCGACAAGGCGCACAACTACCAGATGCAACTGCGTTACAAGCTGGCCGCGCTCGGTTTCTATGAAACCCAGACGATCAAGCTGATTGCCTCCGAAGCTACGGACAACACCATTGCCCAGGTCAAGGATGCTTTGCCGATCCGCCCTCTCTTGGACGGGGATTTGATCCGCGTTGCCTTGCCGCTGAGCGAAGACCACGCCGTGATGCGCCCTGCTCACACCCCCGGTCTGATTGCCGCCGCCGTGCGCAACGACAACCAAGGGGCTGAATCCCTGCGCTTCTTTGAAATTGGCCGCGTCTTCCGCAATACGGGCGGCGGCAAAGGCAAGGATATTGAACAGGATACCCTTGGCATTCTGCTCTCTGGCACACGAGAAGCGAGTTCCTGGAAGAATACTCGCCCGGAAACCGCCTCTCTTGAAGATCTGCTTGCTGTGCTGGAATCTCTGGCTCCTGCTCGTACCTGGACGGCTGTTCCTGCCAAGCCTCGCGACATGGCTGCCTACGGTGCCGACGTCCAGATCGACGGCAAGCCCTGTGGCTACATGGCCCGTTTGTCCTTGTCCCGCTGCCGTGAGCTGGGATTGGATTGCCCTGTGTTTGTGGCTGAAATCGACCTTCGCAAGCTTCAGGAAGTGGCAACCTCCCCGGTCAAGGCCGCTGATTTGCCGCAGTTCCCCGGTTCGTCCCGCGACGCAGCCATGGAAGTGCCCGCAACGACAAAGAATGCCGATATTGAAAAGGCCATCGTTTCTGCCAAGCAGAAGTTGCTCGTGTCCTTCTCCTGCTTCGATGTGTTCTCTGATCCTTCTGGCGTGAAGCTTCCCGCTGATCGCAAGTCGATTGCCTACACCTTCCTCTATCGGGCTGCTGACCGCACTCTGACGGCGGCAGAAGTGGATGCAGCCCACAAGGCTGTGCTGGACAATCTCGCCAAGCAGGTCAAGGGGCTTAACTTCAGATAATTTCCATCAACCGTCACAACGGTTTTTCCGATGAGGCTGTCTCTCGCAAGGTTGTAATCAACCGAAGAGGGACAGCCTTTTTGTGATATGGATCGGCTGTCAAAAGATTGTACGCCGAAGAGGAATCGCCCCCTTACTCCCCGGGTGGGAAGGGGGTGGTGGAGGCGTAGATTTCGAATTCCTTGATGCGACCGTTGGTGGAGTGCTGACGGGGCAGGTATCGAAGCCCGGAGATGGCGCGTTCTTCTCCCAGATCGATGACAATCATGTGGGGGAAGCAGGGCGAGTGCCCATTCCATTGGGTGTGCCAGTGGGTGTTGGGGTTGCCATCCATGATTTTATCGGCAGAAGCGGATTCTGCGATCGTTTCATGGGAGTTAGCATAGACGACGGACCAGAGGGCACGGTTGATGAAATTACCGCTGGCGTCGATCAAATTGAGTTCAGCGATGGCCGCATAGGGCATGTCCTTGTGAGGAGTCAGGGCCTTGAGGGCGATGTAGCGGGCAGTGACTGGCGAGGTAAAGAGGATTTCCTGTTCGTCGCTGCTCACGGGGAACTCTCCCTGGTAGATGCGTTGGCTACGTGAGGGGGTGACGGGTTTGCCCTGCCGGGAGGATTCTGCCATGAGGGGATCGCGCTTGACCTGATACAGGGCTTCCTTGCTGCCCGAGATAGTACCGGTCGTGCCCTCCAGTTCCATAACGACGATTTCATTATCTCCCTGCTTCAGGAAGGAGGCTGGGCAGTAGAGGGATTGCTGAGGGCCGATAAACCAATAGCGTCCGAGGTTGTGACCGTTGACCCAGACGAGGCCTTTTTTCCATCCGTCCGTCATGTCGATGAAGGTGTCTTGGATGGTGTCGAGCTTGAATTGGGCACGGTGGAAGACGGGTTGGTCGCCAGCGAGGGGCTGGGCGGAGAACTTGAGTTTTCCGATGTCGTCCGGGAGGCAGGGGAGCGGGAATATCTCGAATTGGGTGACGGGCTGATCCTTCCATGTGACGGGTTCCATGAGCCCCTTGCGTTCAGTGAGCATTGGGCGTCCGTAGTTGATGCGTCCCATGTTTTCCACAAGGATCTCGAGAGTGTGTTCTCCATCCGGCACCGTCAGTGGGATGGAACTTTGCTTGAAACGTCTGTCGAGAGTGGCGATTCGTTTGCCGTCGACGTACACGATGGCTCTGTCCTGCATGTGGGGGAGTTTGAGCAGGCCTTCTCCGGGGCCTTTGATTGTTGTGCGGTAGAGGATGAATCCGTAGTTCTGCCCGACATCTTCCATGGAGAGGGGCTGTTCCGAAAGGATAGCCTTGGGGAGGTGGTCGAAGGCGCCGGCCTTGTCCGTGAACTCCAGTTTGGGGAAGCTGATCATTTCCGGCTGTGCGGGAGGATCGGGGAGTTTGCAGGTATCGCCGTAGTATTGCTGGATGATGTTGCGAATCTTGAAGAACCGCTCTGTGAGGAAACCATTTTCCGAGATGGGGGCGGTGTAATCGTAGCTGGTGACTTCCGGGTCGTAGGCTTCCGTCATGTTGGCACCGTTCATGAAACCGAAGGTGGTGCCGCCGTGAGCCATGTAGATGTTGGGCGAGGTGTTGTTGCCGAGCATCCAGCGGAGGTCTTTTTCAAAGTTACTGGTGTCTGCCAGGAAGTACTTGGGTTTGCCCCAGCTATCGAACCAGCCAACCCAGAACTCGCTGTTCATGCGAGGCGTTTTTCCTTTGACCTTGCGGACGAGATTGAAGGCGTTGTCCGCGCCATTGAGGAAGGTGACGGAGGCGAGGACGCCGTTCAGATCACCGTATTTGAGGCTCCACTCGACGGAGGTGTCGGATGTGAAGGGGATGACGCCGGAGAGATTCTTTTTGATGACGGCGAGGTGTTGCTCCAGATAGGATTTATCGAAGCCAAAGGAGCCGTATTCGTTTTCGATCTGCGCCATGATGATCGGGCCGCCCTGTGTGACTTGAAGAGGGGCGAGCATGGCGGTGACTTTGTCCAGGTAGTTGAGCGCGGGAGTGAGGTAGGCGGGATCGGTCGAACGGAGCGCGGCGGCGGGAGTCTTCAGAAGCCAGGCGGGGAGACCGCCCAGTTCCCATTCTCCGCAGATGTAGGGGCCGGGACGGACGATGACCCAGAGACCAAGGTTTTTGGCCTCTTTGACGAATTCGACGAAGTCGAGGTTACCGGAGAAGTCCCACTGACCGGGGGCACTTTCATGGGCGTTCCAGAAGATGTAAGTGCTGATGGTGTTGATGCCCATGGCCTTCATGCGCTGGAGGCGATCCTTCCAGTGGATGCGCGGGACGCGGGTGTAGTGGATTTCCCCGGAGATGACTTTGACGGGTTTGCCATCCATGAGGAAGTTGTCTTCGTTCATGGTGAAGTTGTGTGCCTGCCCGTCGTTGGAGAGCGGCATGGGCATGGGGGCGGCCATCCCCGTGTGGATGCCCAGTAGCAGAATGATGATGAGAATGAATTTCATGGCGATACCCCTTCTGATGTTCCCATACAGATTACGGCAGGAAATTTTGGAATCTTGCATGCTTTGTGGCATAGGGTGCGACATGATAAAAAGTATTCCGGGAGTTTGATTTATCGGCGAATGCTTTGAGGCGAGCGATTGCGTTCCCGGATGAGCTGGAGGTCTGCCGAGGAGAGAGAGCACGGATCTGGGGCGACGCGGTGGCCGGGCTCGATTTCCAGCGGCGTGAGGTTGAGGCCGATGGTGTCTGCGTAGGCAGGGTGGTTGATGCGGTGACCGAAGGCGGAGCCCAGCGGAGGATTGATGGGGGAGGGGACGTCGCCGGGCAGGGGCTCGTTCTCGTTCCTGTGAAGCGGGTTCGGCTCGGGAATGGCCGAGAGCAGAGCCTTGGTGTAGGCGTGTCGCGGGGCTTTGTAGATTGTTTCGGCATCGGCTTCTTCCACGATTTTACCGAGGTACATGACGGCGACGCGGTCGGAAACGTGTTTGACGACGGCGAGGTCGTGCGCGATGAAAAGATAGGAAAGCTTGCGTTCTTCCTGAAGTTCCAGCAGGAGGTTGAGCACCTGGGACTGGATGGAAACATCGAGGGCGGACACAGGCTCGTCCAGGATGAGCAGGCTGGGATTGAGGGTCAGAGCGCGGGCAATGCCGATGCGCTGACGCTGGCCGCCGGAGAACTCGAAGGGGAAGCGGTCGATGGCAGAGGCAGGGAGGCCAACGCGATCCAGAAGCCCCAGCACCCATTCCCGGCGCTGGATGGCTGTGCCCAGCCCGTGGATGACGTAGGGTTCGGAGACGATTTGCCCGATAGAGAGGCGTTGGTTGAGGGATTCTGCCGGGTCCTGAAAGACCATCTGGATATGCGAGCGTAGGGGGCGCATCTTGCGCTGGGAGATTTTCGTAATGTCCTGCCCTCGGAAGTACACATGCCCGGCTGTCGGGGTGAGGAGGCGGATCAGGCACTTGCCCATGGTGGACTTGCCGCAGCCGGACTCGCCGACGAGCCCGAGCGTTTCTCCCTGCCGGATGGTCAGAGAAACATCGTCCACCGCCTTCACCCAGCCAGAGCGGCGCATGAAGACGCCCTTGCGGATGGGAAAGTACATTTTGAGGTTTCTGGCTTCCAGAAGTGGTTCGGACATGGGGATGGAAAATCGGTTGAGATTCAGGTTGAAACAGGGATTAGTGGCGGCTGCTGCAGCGGGGGCAGTCTTCGACCCAGTGGTCGGGGGCGACTTCAATCAGGCGGGGGCGTTCCGTCAATTCTTCCACGTGCACTCCCATGCGCTGACAGAAGCGGCATCCGTTGACGTATTCGCTGATCGGGGCCACCTGGCCGGGGATGGTTGGCAGGAAGCTCTTGGGCACCGAGGTGAGGCGCGGGATGGATTCCAGCAGACCGCGCGTGTAGGCATGCAAGGGGTTGGCAAAGAGTTCCCGGACGGGGGCGCGTTCTACGACGCGTCCGGCGTACATGACGACGACGGAATCGCAGGACTGTGCGATGACGCCGAGGTCGTGGGTGATGAGGATGGACGACGCACTCATTTCCTCGCGCAATTCCTGAAGGAGGTTGAGGATTTGTGCCTGGACGGTGACGTCGAGCGCGGTGGTTGGCTCGTCGGCAATGATGAGATCCGGGTGGCAGGCCAGAGCGATGGCGACGACGACGCGCTGCCTCATGCCGCCCGACATCTGGTGTGGGAACTCATCGACGCGGGCTTCCGGAGCCGGGATGCGCACCTTGCGGAGCAGTTCGATGGCGGCTTCTCTGGCTTCCCGGGCGTTGAACCCGCGATGGAGCATCAGGGATTCGCCTATCTGTTTGCCAATGGAGTGGACGGGGTTGAGAGCCGTCATGGGTTCCTGGAAGATGACGCCGATGTCCTTGCCGCGGACGGAGTACATGTCTTCGATGGACGCAGTGACGAGATCCTGGCCTTTGAAAATGATTTTTCCGCCGACGATTTTGCCCATCGGCTGGGGCAGAAGCCGGATGATCGACATGGCGGTGACGCTTTTGCCGCAACCGGATTCACCGACGATGCCGACGCACGAGCCGCGCGGGACGTCGAAGCAGACACCATCGACGGCGCGGAGTTGTCCGGCTTCCGTGTCGAATGCGGTGCTGAGATTGCGGACTTCGAGGAGGTTTTCAACAATCATGGCTTGTCTGCTGGTTCGGGGCTTGGGGTGGGTTCTGGTGCGGGGACGGCTTCCGGCACGGCGGGGACGGACGGGAGGGCGTTCCCGGGTGCGGAGTCTCCGGCATCGGGGAGGCTGGTTTGGTAACGGTATTGGTCGTACACGGCATCGACTTCCGTGAAGGCATTTCCCAGGTGTTTGGCATCAAGGGTTTCTGCCTCCATGGCTTCGTCGATCCAGTACAGGTGGCTTTCCGTCGGTTCAAAAATGAGGGGATAACAGAACTGGGTTGTGTCGCTGCTGGGCCAGCGAACCCATCTCCAGTAGCAAAGGCGGGCAAACTCGGTTGTCCAGCCCGGCACCCAGAGGCCTTCTTCGTGCACCATGCGCTGGAGGGCATGGGCGTTTTGCTCCAGTTCGGCCTCGGTGTGGACGTGTTTTTCCGCATCGAGAAGGCGATCCATGTCTGGGTTGGAGTAGGAATTGATGTTGTTGGTGTACGGGATGGTGTTGCCCTTGGCATCGTACGCGTAGGCGGAGTGGAAGCACTGGGCCAGCGTTGGGTGTGGTGGGGTGAAGCCCCAGGCCATGAAACAGGCCTGGTGACGTTTTTCCATGATTTTGCGGAAGTTCACCATCGAGTCGAGCGGGTCGAGTTGGAGTTCCAGTCCACATTTGCGGGCATCTTCCTTGAGCTGGCTCATGATGGTGGAGAGCGAGGCCGATGCGTTGGGGAAGGTGACTTCCGCCGTCAGGCGCGTACCGTCCGGCTTGCGGAGGATGCCATCGGGACAGGTGATCGTGTAGCCAGCTGAGGCAAAGTATTGGCGGGCTTTTTCCGGAGAGAATTCGCGGGCTTTGATCGATGAATCAGAGAAGCGGCCGTAGCCGGATGCGATGGAGCCGAGCCGTTGGTAGTCGCCTCGGAAATTGATGTCGATGATCTTCTGGATGTTGAGCGCGTGATGGAATCCGAGCCGGAGGTTCTTGTCATTGAAGGGCGGGCGAGCCGTATTGAGGAAGAGGCCGAAGGGCGGGCGGGGGTAGATGGTGAAGAAGGTGGACCGCTCAATGTAGCCGTTGTGGACTTCCGGGATCTCCATGCGCTCGTGCCAGAGTTCCGGCTTGTTCATGAACATGATGTCCAGCTCGCCGATGCGGAAGAGTTCCAGGGCTTTGGATTCTTCGGCGATGAAGTTGTACACGATGCGATCGACGTTGAAGCTGTTCTTCGTGTATTTTTTGTCGCGAGCCCACCAGTTATCGACGCGTTTGAGGGTGATCTGGCGTCCGCGGATCATGTCTTCGGGGCTGATGGTGTAGGCTCCTGTCGTCGGGGGGACGCGCCACTGGTATTTTTCGACGTAGTTGGGGCCGAATTCACTGTAGAAGTGAGGGGGTGTCGGGGTGAAGATCGTGCAGTAGAAGGGCAGAAGGGGGCGTGCTTCGGGGAGGGTAACGGCAATGATGTCATCCCCGTACAGTGAGACGTGGGAGACTTCCTCCTTGTACATGGTTTCGTAGAGGATGTCCTTGGTGTAACTGGATGTCCTGACGTACATGTTGACGAGGAAGTCGATGGCCTTCACCTTGGCTCCGTCGGAATAGGAGGCGGCGGGATCGAGGTGGAAATAGACGGTGCGTCCATCGGCTCCCACAGCCCAGCGATCGGAGAGAGAGGGGATGATTTTGCCGGTGATGGGATGGATGTTGATCAGCCCCATGTCGATTTCATCGTAAAGCCTGCCGCGGAAAGAATTATTGCTGTTAGGGCCGATGGGGCGGAAGGTATCGGGGAAGGAACCAGCTTCCCACAGGCGGACGGTGCCCCCCTTTTTGGCTTTTGGGTCGCCGATGATGGGTTGATCCATGCCATCTTCCCAGGCGAGCCCCTGGGGGAGTTCCTCTGCTTTCCTGAGCCGGATGTAGTCGCCTTCCATCAATCGCTGGCGCAACAGTTCCAGTTGTGCCGTCTTGGAGACGAGGCGGTTTTGGATGGATACTCTTTCCTGCTGGTTCTGGGTGTGGAAGTAGGAATTGCGGAGCGTGTTGACTTCCTGTTCCAGCGTGCTTTCCTCCGAGCGGAGCCATTTGTCAACCTTCTGGTTCCATCGGGGGATGAATGTATCAAACCCCTGGGGCATGGTGCCTTCCGGGACATTGGGGTGCCAGCCGACTCCCTGGGCGCGGGAGTTGTCGTCGCATCCTGCCAGCAAAACCAATGAGGCTAGCGAAGCCAGGATGAGGCGGATGGTGGGTTTGAGGGTGACGTGAAGCATGAGTGGGAGTGCAGGGAGAGGGGGCGATTCCTTTATTTGTAGGTGGTGAATTTCTTCGGGTCGAAGGCTTCGCGGATGGCCTCACCGATGAAAGTGACGAGCAGGAGGATGCTGACCAGAGCCACGAAGGCGGAGGTGACTACCCAGGGGGCGGACAGGTTGGAGAGCCCATCGTTGAGCAGGCGCCCCCAGCTGGCGTAGGTATCCGGCAGACCGAAACCGAGGTAGTCCAGCGACGCCAGGGCGAGGATCAGCGCCGAGACGCTGAAGGGAACCAGGGTGACGAGGATGGCAACCAGGTTGGGCAGGATGTGGACGAAGAGGATGCGGGCGGTGGAGGCTCCGAGCACGCGGGCGGCGGAGACGTAGTCGCGCGATTTTTCCTTCATCGTCGAAGTGCGTAGCTGGTAGGTCATTTCCATCCACCCGAACATGATGAGCAGGCCCAGGATGAGGAACATGCCCTTCATTTCCAGTGGCACCATGTCGGAGATGATCATGATGATGAAGAGGAAGGGCACCTGAGAGAGAATCTCGATCAAACGTTGGAAGGTGATGTCGAATTTTCCGCCGAAATATCCCATGAGCATGCCGAAGGAAACGCCGATGAAGTACACGAAGGGCAGGTAGAATAATGCCGCCTTGATGTTGACCTGCAAGCCGCCGTAGAGATAGGCCAGAATGTCGGCCCCCTGGGTGTTGGTGCCGAGAAGGTGACCGCTCTTCAGGGGTGGCGCGGGGTGGTAGTAAATCATGTAGATTTTGGTGGGATCGCTCGCTTTCAGGAAGTCATCCCTGGTGCCGGGCCCCGTGTATTGCTCGGAGACGAGTTTGTTCTTCTCGTAGGTGGCGGAGTACACTTCGCTGCGGTCGGGAAGCCAGCCGATGGTGCCTTTTTCCAGCTTGCCTTGGCGGAAGCAGTAGCGGATGTGAGGCAGGGCTTCTTCTTCGTTGTAGAGGCGGGCGGCAAGGCCGGAGTATGGCTTGTGCGTGTCGGGGTCGAGGACGAGCCCGTCGGGGGATATTTCCAGTAGCTCCGTGGCGGGGTTGGTGGAATCACCCGTTGGGTCGTAGGGGACGAGGGGCATGATGACGCAGGAGGGAAGCCCGGGGCGACCTGCTTCGTGTTTGAGCTTGCGGTAGTCAGCCTCGGCTTCGGCACTGTCGCCAGCCTGGCCGAAGGTGGCTCCATTGTAGGGGGAACGCACGAGAGCCGGGAAGTAGGGATGGCCGTCGTAGAGAACGAAGAGAGCGCGTTTGCCGACGAGGCATTGATCCATGCAGGCCAGCAGGACCATGGTGATGAGAATCATCAGCGAGATGTGGCCGCGGCGTATCGTCTTGAAGCGCGCGAGACGGCGTGCCGTGATGGGCGTGGGCTGGAAGCGGTGCTTCGGCTGCCGGTAGAGCCAGATGCCAACCAGTAGGAGAATGAGCGAGCAGGCCCACCCAAACCACAGGAAGCTGCCTTGGTACAGGAAGGGGTTGGTGCTGTTCGGCGTGCCGCAATGCCATTGTAGAATGGACATTTCGCGGGCAACGGTGAACGGCCAGCTCAGGGTGGGAAGCAAAAGCCCGAAGACTTCTCCCACGATGGAGAGAATGGCACAGGCGATGAGAAGAATGGCAATCTTGCGGACCATGGGGGAGTTATTCGAATTTGACGCGTGGATCAACGGTTGCGACGATGATGTCCGAGAGCAGGTTGCCCAGTACCATCAGGAAGGAGGTAAGCAGGAGGGTGCCCATGATGAGGGAGTAGTCCTTGTCCATCAGGGCCTGGTAGCTCAGCATGCCAAAGCCCTGGATGTCGAAGACGCGTTCCACGAGCATGGAGCCCGCGACGATGACGCTGACGAGGCTGCCCAGTGTTGTGGCAATCGGGATGAAGGAATTGCGGAAGGCGTGCTTGTACACGGCTCCCTTGAAGCTGACTCCCTTGGCCATGGCGGTGCGGATGTAGTCCGCAGAGAGGTTGTCCATGAGGTTGTTCTTCATCATCATGGTGGTGACGGCGAAGGAACTGACGACGTAGCAGAGCAGGGGCAGAACGGTGTGGTGCGCCAGATCGCGGATTTGCCCGGCGAGATCCATCTGGTTGAAGTCCGGCGAGGTCAGGCCGCAGAGCGGGAACCATTCCAGACGCGCGCCGAGGTACACGACGAGCAGGGCGCCTAGGGCGAAGCCGGGGACGGAGTAGCCGAGGAAGATGAGGATGGAGGAGATGTTGTCCGCCAGGGAGCGGTGGTGGATGGCCTTGAAGATACCCAGAGGGATGCAGACGGAATAGGTGAGGATCGCGCTGAGGATGCCGAAGTAGAGTGAAATGGGAATGCGCTCCTTGATCATGTCCCAGACGGGTTCATTGTATTTGAAGGAGTTGCCTAGTGAACCCTGAAGGAGACCATCGAAACTTTTCTTGTAGATTTCGGCGCGCCACGCGTAGGTGGCTGCCTTGTCTGCAATGACGGCTTCATCGCTTTCGCGCATGCGCTGGGCCCAACGTTCGGCGCGGTGGCGGGGGGATTCCAGAATGATGTCCCATCCTTCATTGGTCGCGAGCCGGGAGTGGTTGCCGGTGAAGAAAGCGGCTTTGATTGTCTCGCTGTCGGGAGTGGTGCGGGTGACGATAATTTCTTCTCCCGTTTCCGGGACGAGGACGCGGGTATGCAGTTGCGATGCGCCGGCATAGGAGGGATCGGGAGATGTGTCGGCAGGGCCGGGTTGGGTGAGGAAGTCCTCCTTGGCAATGTCGATCTTGCGAGGGAGGATGCCGAGCCACTGGGCATAGGCGACGAGGATGGGTTCCTGAAGGCCGAATTGTTCTTCCAGCTTTTCCATATCGGCTTCACTGATGGACGTATTGCTTTGTTGTCCGCCAGCCTTTTTGCCCGAGAGTGCGCTCATGGCTTGCTGCTGCATCATCTGTTCCACGGGGCCGCCGGGCACAAAACGCGTAATGCAGAACACGATGAAGGTGACGCCAAGCAGTGTAAAGGGCATGAGCAGGAGACGTCGCAGGATATAAGTCTTCATGAGGCGCGGGGATGTTAGCCCAGACTATAATTAGTGACAAGCTTGTAAATTGGCACCCCGTGAGGCTGGGAAAAGTAGCGGGCTCCTGCATCTCCCGAATGTTTCGGATGGACGGATGCAGGAGCCCGGAGAAGTGATACTGGAAAATTCTGATGGTCAGGATTCAGGGATGGATGGCTTTTGTTTCTCTTTTTCCAGCAGGTGGTTTGAGAGCGATTGCATGAGCTTATTGTCGTCTTTACTCCTTTGGAGTATACCAAGGGCTGTGAGACCATCGCCATTGGTGGCATTGATATCGACTCCATGTTGCAAAAGAAGGTCGATCTGCCGGATCAATAACTGCGCCGAGAGTTTCCTGTTTTGGTATCTCGGCACTGATTTGATCAGAAGATGAAGGAGGGTATTGCCCTCATGATCCTGGCTGGAGGCATCGGCTCCCTGCTTGAGGAGGATTTCAGCGACATCGAAGGAATAGCAGGTGATGGCATTGTGTAATGCGTCCTGCCCTTTCTTGCCTTGGAGCAGGGTGTTGCCGTATTTGGAGAGAAGGTACTGCGTCATTGGGACATTGTTCTCACTGGCAAACATCATGAGAGGGGTTTCTCCATCGCTGTTGTATGCTTCGGGGCTTGCTCCTTTGTCGAAGAGAAGCTGGCCTATATCGTTGTTCCCGGAGTCCATGATCTGATATACCGAGGATGTCCATTCACCTCCTGATTCCAATTTGGCATTGGGGTCGGCACCTGCTTCAAGCAGCAGACGCACGATTTCCCAGTTCTTTTTGTCAAGTGCCGTCCACAGGGGGAAGGTAGCTTCATACTCAACGTGATCTTTCAAGTTGGGATCCGCCTCCATTTTCAGCAGGAGGGCAACCAGCTCGTATTCGCCCAGTTCTGTGGCAAGATTCAACGCGGTACGGTTGTTGAAGTATGCGTTGATGGTGGTCTCACCTCGCTGGAACCTGTTGAGCTGGAATCCAAGCTGGCGAGTTGTCGGCTGGCTTTTCAATTCCGAGATGATGGAGCCCAGTTTTTCTTTGTTTCCATCGCACGAGGTGAGGGCAAGAACCGTGGCAATCAGGACAGGAATGTGCAGTGAAATTGATTTCATGATGAAATGGAAAGCGTTGTTGCCATCGGTGTTTGTCTTTTTATCTGGAGCAAATACAAAATGACATGAAGTAAAATTCATTTCCAAAAGTCTTCGACGGTCATTCCAGGAGGTACTGTCTGCTTTTTGCCGAAGAAGAATTGGAAGAGTTCGTGGAACCAGACGCGCCTGCCGATAACGGTGTACCACTTCATGGCTCGGCGCAGGCGGGCATCGCGGTGGAAGAGGAGCCGCCGGATGGCTTTGGGGCGCGTTTGTAGGATGACTTCGATTCCCTTGATGCAGAGGAGGCCCAGCCAGGCGGGGAGTCGGGAGCGAAGAACCTGGTGTTTGTAGTCCCATTGTTCTTGGTTGGCCAGGATGATGGGCTGATGTTTGATGGTGTCGTAGTAGGGCGTCCACTTGTGGGGCGTGGCGTAGAGGAGCTGGATTTGATCCGGATCGTAAGAGAGGAGGTGGCGCAGGCTGTGGTAGAGGTCTCCGAGGGATTCGTTGCCGAAACCGACGACGTAGGTAGCCATGGAGAGAATGTCGTGCTGGCGCAGGAGTTGGATGGCTTCGCGATCCTTGGCGATGGTGCCGGACTTTTTGATGGTGGTGAGGATGTCCTTGTCGTAGTTTTCGATGCCGAGGAGGAAGCGTTCGAATCCGGCTTGTTTGTAGAGGTGGAGGTATTCCGCATCGCGAACGATGTTGTCGGCACGGATGGAGCCAACGAGGATGATGTCGAGTTTTTTGGCGACGAGGGCTTCGAGAAATTCAATCCACGGCTTTTGTTGGGACGATGGATTTTCGTCCGCAAAGTTGAAGACTTCCACGCCGTAGTACGTGTGGAGCATTTCGATTTCATCCGCCAGCGACTGGGGGGAGCGATGGCGCCACTTTTGCCAGAAGAGGCTTTGCCCACAGTAGATGCAGGGATAAGGACACCCGCGGGAAAACTGGATGACGACGGCTTTTTTGTTGCCCCAATAGGTGTAGTGATAGTCCTCCATCAGTTCCCAGGCGACACGGTAGTCGTCGAGGTTCTCGATCAGCGGGGCAGGTGCTGTCCGGGTGGGGGTGCCGTTTTCCTGGAAAGCGATGCCGGGAAGGTCCCGGATGGGCGTTTTGTGGGCGAGGCCATGGATGAGCTTGGAGACGGTCTGTTCGCCTTCTCCCAGGACGATGTAGTTGATCTGGGGATTATCCCGCAGGATTTCCTGCCAGTGGTAGGTGGGGAAAACGCCTCCGATGATGATGGTGACCTTCGGCAATCTATCGCGGATACTGCGTGTGATGGCGTTGATGACGGGCTGGGAGGTTGTGGAGCCGGAGTGCCCCAACAGGATGGCATCAGCTCCGCTTTCTTCGGCGTGTTCGACGATTGCGGCGTGTGACATCGGGGCAAAGTCGGCATCCAGCAGGCTGACTCGGTGCCCTGAGTCGATCAATGGCCCTGCAATGGCAAGGAGCCCCAGAGGAGGCAGATGCTCGTGAGCCAGACGGCTGCCGATCGACTGGTTGGGGACGTTGATGATCAGGATGTTCATGCCTGTAAAAAAGAGACGTTCTCCTTGTATCAGAGAACGTCTCGTGCCTTCAAGAGAATAACTCAGGATTTCCTGGGGAATTTCAATGTAGTATTTCCTCCTGGTTTTAGAGTGACTTCCTGGAATTGCCCTTTGTGCTCGATGAGGAAGTTGCCGGGGCGCGTAGCGCGAATGTCGGCGGTGATTTCCTCTGGCGTCCAGCGGATGTCGGTTTCGATGCCGCCACGGGCTCGGAGGCCTGTAGCTGAGCCTTCCTTCCATTCTTCAGGCAGGGCAGGGGAGATGCTGATGACGCGTTTGCCATCCTTGACGATGTGACTCTGGATCATGCACTGGGCGAGGCCGGAGGTCATGCCGAAGTTGCCATCGATCTGGAAGGGCGGGTGCATGTCGAAGAGATTCGGGCCGATGCGTGTTTTCAACAACTTGTCGATGTACTCGGCTGCCTTTTCTCCATCGCGCAACGAGGCGTACAGGTTGATGAGCCACGAGGCGCTCCAGCCAGTCTGTCCGCCTCCGTGCGAGCTGCGGTAGTCGATGGATTTGCGGACGGCGCTGGCGTAGTCCGGCGTATTGAAGACATCGAATTCGTTGCCGGGGAAAATGCCGTAGCAATGGTTGATGTGGCGGTGGCCGGGGTCCTGAATCGTCTGGCCGCGTCGCCATTCCTCCAGACGTCCGTCCGGGGCGATGGCAGGGATGGCGACCCGTGGCAGGGTGGCTTTGGCCTGGGCGTAGAGTTCGTCGTCGGTTTTGCCGAGTTCTTCGCAGGCTTCCAGATAGTTGCGGAGGGCTTCGCGGGCAATGAGGAGGTCGTGCGTGGTGCCGTTGCTGATGGTGGCTTTGACTTGCTTGCCTTCCTTGTCGGTGTAGATGAAGCCGCATTCGGGCGAATTGGCCGGGCCGGTGATGAGCTTGTCGCTTTCCGGTTCGGGTTCCAGCCACGAAAGCAGGAAACGGGCACTTTCACGGAAGATCGGCAGGGATTTGGCAAGGTACTCCTTGTCGCCGCCGAAACGGTAGTGATCCATGATGTGGCTGCTGGCCCATGCCCCGTTGAGCAGGGTGGGAGCCGAGGTCAGGTGGCCGTGGCGGAAGTAGGATTCGCGCCAGCAATCCGCGTTGTGTCCTTGGCAGAAGCCGGGGTAGCCAAGTGTTTGCGCCATCCTCTGACCGCCGGGCAGGAGGCCGTTGACGAAGTCGGTGAAGGGACGATGGAATTCGCCAAGGTTGGTGGCCTCAACGGGCCAGTAGTTCATCTGGCAATTGATGTTGAGGAAGTAGCAGGACTGCCAAGGCGGGTCCATCAAGGGGTTCCAAAGCCCTTGCAAGGTACTGGGCAGACCGCCTGGTCGGGAATTGGAAATGACGCAGTAGCGGCCAAACTGGAAGAGTTGTTCGACGAGATCGGGATCTTTCTCTCCCCGTTTGATGCGCTTAAGGCGTTCCGGTGTCGTCAGGGAGTGAACTTCTTCCGGGCTGTCGCCTATGTCAATCTGGCAACGATCCATGAGTGGGGCAAAGTAGGATTCCGCTTCCTGGGCGAGCTGACTCCAGCCGAGGTTCTGGGCTCTGTCGAGAATGGCCTTGTTAGCCTGGGAGAGGTCAATATCGAGTGGCTGGGAGGGCGTTTCGATGTTGTAGTCGGTGACAGTGGATGCGAGGAGGACGAGTTCCTTGCCGCCCGTGATGATCAATTGATCCCCTTCCTGCTGGATGACGCCCGTACCGGGCAGGATGCGTACGCGCGTTTCATGGCGCGTGCCACCGTTGGGTGCCTGCCCCTTGAGGATGAGTTCTCCGTGTTTGAGGTCGAGTTCCGCCTTGAGCGTGGGATGCTTCAGCGAGAAGGCGAGGCGGAGGCATTTGCCGGAGTCGGTTTTGATGCGAGCGGCGATGCAGTCCGTTTTTGGTGCGGCGATGACCTGCATGTCCTGGGTGCCGTCCGGCAGAGTGAAGCCGCTGTTGGCGATACCCTTGCGCATGTCGAGCTTGCGATAGATGTCAAAGGCAGCATCTCCGGCCGGGAAACCGATATGGAGAAAGCCGGCGGGAAGGTAGCTTCCACTTTCTGAAGGCGGGCACAGGATGCGATCCTTGAATACTTGGTCGGCCTTCTGATATTCGCCCTTGTTGCAGAGCTCGCGAGCTTCTCGAATGGCCTTGTCCACATCAGGGGGGATGGTGAATACCTTTTTGGAGAAAATGGAACTCTCGTTCAGCAGCAGGATGGCATTGGGGAAGCCTTCGTACACGAGGGCGGAGACTCGCCCATTGCCGACGCCGTAGCCCTGATCCCATTTTGGAGCAGGGGCGTTGTCGTGCAGGACGAGTTCGGACGGAGTTGCCCACGCGCAACTAAGGCATGTGGCGGCAAGAAGAAGGGCATGAATAGAGAACTTCATGGGATAACGGGATTTTTCGAACAAAATACGGGATTCACCTTATTGTTCTTTCAACGAAAAGAACTTGCGGATTTGTGAATTATCCCATTTCCTGGAAATGATGCGAGGAAATAGTATGGTGATTTTCGTTGTAGCTTGTTGCTGAATAGGATGGGGAACAAAAAGCCTCCGCGACGGTGATTCTTCCCGATTGCATCAGGCTTTTTTAGCATCGGCAACGCTGTTTACTGTGAATTCACCGGAATTGTGTGTCTTAATTCAGATTGTCAGGCACGAAAAAGGCTGCTCCACCGGGTGATGAAGCAGCCTTCTGGGTAATGGGTTGGCTAGCTGGCGTTACATGTTGCCGATATTATCGGAATTGGCGCCGAGCGTGCTTTCCGAGAGATCGCCTTTACTGTCCTTACCGAGGGACCAGAAGTCGAAGTCAGGGTTGGCACCCTTGCCGTAGGAGCCTTTTGAGTCTTTTTCCTGGAATCCGAGGCGGTAGCGGTAGGGCGTGCCCCAAGGGTCCATCAGAGTGAATTTTCCTCTAAATTTGACGACATAAGGTTCACCTTTGTTCTGTTCCTGCGGATTGAGTTCCGGCATGTAAACGTGGAGGCGAGCCTTGGTGACGGGGTCTTTATCCGGCAGGCCGTCTTCATCATAATCGCTGAAGAGAGCCTGGTAAACGGTGTTGGTGCTTCCATCGGAACCGTCACCATCCGGAAGAAATCCGTTGTCCATCTTGAACTCCTCCAGAGCAGAGGTAATACGTTGGACAAACACCTGTGCCGTGCGTTCCCGCTTGCTGGCTTCAACCCAGCCGAAGGAGGCGACGACGAAGGTGAGCAGGATGACGATGATGAACATCACCGTCAGGATTTCCACGAGTGAAAATCCCCTGCGGGTGCGAGTTGTATAGGAGCCGATTTTCATGTGCTGATTTTCTCTTTAGCCCATCTTTTCGATGACCTGAAGGAGGGGTAGGAACATGGCGAACACGATACCACCGACGATGACGGCCAGGAAGACGATCATCAAGGGTTCCATCATGGACGTCATGGCGCCAACGGCGTTGTCCACTTCATCATCATACACGTCGGCCACTTTCAGAAGCATTTCCGGAAGCTGACCAGTTTCTTCACCGACGTCCACCATGGAGATGACCATTGGCGGGAAGATTGTGGAGGAGCTCATCGGGGTCACGATGGATTCACCTTCCTTAACGGAGTTGTACACGCGTTCGATAGCATCGGCGACGACGGCATTGCCGGCGGTGTCCTTGGTGATGTTCAGAGCCTGAAGGATGGGCACACCAGAGGTGACGAGAGTACCGAGGGTACGGGAGAAACGGGCAACGGCGCTACGGCGCTGAATGGGCCCGATCAAGGGGATGTTGAGGATGGCTTCGTCAATCTTGCGGCGTCCCTTCGGGTTTTTGCTGATTGATCTGTAGGAAGCAATGAAGACTGGAACAAGGATGATCAGCCAAGCGCCGTTGGGAAGTAGGAAGGCGGGTTGCATGAACCAGTCACTGATACCGAAGACGAATTGGGAGATTGGAGGCAGATCCGTTCCCATGTCCGTGAACATGGTCTTGAACTTGGGTACGATGACCATCATGAGGAAGATCAGGATACCGACGGCGATGCAAAGAACGATCGTCGGGTACACCATGGCGGAGATGATCTTGCTCTTCAGCTTCTGAGCCTTTTCCTGGTATTCAGCCAAACGGTTGAGGACGATTTCCAACACACCGCCAAGTTCACCAGCCTTCACCATATTGACGAAGAGTTTGTTGAAAATCTTCGGGTGCTGAGCGAGCGATTCCGAGAAGGTTGCACCGCTTTGGACTGCGTCACCCAGAGCGTTGATGGTTGCCTTGAGGTTGGGGTTGGGTTCCTGCTTGCCAAGTACAGTGAGGGACTGGAGCAGGGGAAGGCCGGCGTCGATCAGGGTGGCGAGCTGGCGGGTGAAGATCATGAGGGTCTTCGTCTTGATCTTGCCGCCGGTTTTGCCTTTCTTATCGGTACCGCCTTTTTTCTTGGCCCCTGACTTTTTAGGCTTGGCTGATGCCTGGAGTTTGCCCTTGCCTGCTTCAACGATTTCCGTTGGATACAGGCCTGTGGCGCGGATTTTTTCCAGAGCTTCGGCTTCGGAATTGGCCTCGAGAGTTCCTGTCTGGGTTTCGCCCTTGTGGTCAAGAGCAGCGTATTGGTATTTAGCCATAGGTTGTTATTGGTAGTGTTTTAAATCAATGAAGTTTGTAGCGTAAAATTCGTAGAGTTGGATGTCTTTAGGTGTACTTGAGAACTTCTTCGATGGTCGTTTTGCCTTCGTAAATGCTACGCAGGCCGTCTTCACGGAGTGTGGACATACCCATTTCGATGGCCTTTTGCTTGAGAACAACGCTGGGTGCTTTTTCCGTAATCATATCGCGAAGAGTATCATTGATGTCGAGCAGTTCGTAAATACCTTTTCGCCCCTTGTAGCCGGAGCCTGAGCAACGATCGCAGCCTTGGCCGGTGTAGAATTTCTTGTCTCCCAGTTCATAGGGTGAAACCCCCAGTTGGCTTAGAACGGTAGAAGAGGGTTCGTAAGATGTCTTGCAGTCCGCACAGATGGTTCGGACGAGTCGTTGAGCGAGCACGCCTTCCAGCGAAGCGGAGACGAGGAAGGGTTCGCAACCCATATCGACGAGTCGGGTGACGGCACCGGCGGAGTCGTTGGTGTGGAGGGTGGAGAGGACAAGGTGACCTGTCAGGGATGCCTGAATGGCGATCTGGGCGGTTTCCATGTCTCGCATTTCCCCTACCATGATGCGGTCGGGGTCCTGACGAAGGAAGGCTCGGAGGACGCGAGGGAAGTCGAGCCCAATTGCTTCGTTGACGGGGATCTGGACGATGCCGTCGATGTCGTATTCGACGGGGTCTTCTGCGGTGAGCACTTTGGCGTCGACCGTATTGATCTCGCGAAGGGCTGCGTAGAGGGTGGTCGTCTTACCGGCGCCGGTGGGACCTGTGACGATGAAGATGCCGTTGGGCTTGTTGACAGTTTCCAAGATGTATTCATGGATGTGCCTCGGGAGGCCGAGGTTGTCCAGATTGAGGTTGACTGAGGAACGGTCAAGAATACGAAGCACGACGGATTCACCGTATTGGGTGGGCAGGGTAGATACACGCATATCCACCGAGTGGTCGCCGACCTGCTTGACGATACGGCCATCCTGTGGGACGCGACGTTCGGCGATGTTCATGTTGGACATGACCTTGACGCGCGAGATGACGGGTACGGCGAGGTGGAGGGGCGGGGGCTGCATTTCCAGCAGGGCACCGTCAACGCGGTAACGGATCTTGAATTCTTTTTCGAAAGGTTCGAAGTGAATGTCGGATGCGCGTTCCTTGATGGCCTGCATGAGGACGAGGTCCACGAATTTGATGATGGGGGCGGCGTTGGCTTCATCGGTGCCGTCGCTGTCCGTAGTCTGCATTTTGCTCAGTTCGCCCATGAGGTCGTTCATGGCTGCTTCTGAGCCGCCGTAGCATTCATTGATACGGGCCTGCACCTGGTAGTCTGGTGCAACGAGCAGGAAGATGTCTTTGCCTGCGGCAAAGCGAATATCTTCGACTGTTTGCGGGTTGAGGGGGTCAACGAGGCAGACGTAGATACCTTCCGGGCCGACGCGAATGGGCAGGGCTCCGTGCAGACGGACCAGGGAGGCGGGCAACTGATTGAGGATGACTGGGTCGGCAGAGTATGTATCGAGGTTGATACATTCGACGCCGAGATCACTGGCGATGACTTGCCAGATGTCGTCCTTGTTTCCGATGATGCCGAAGTTGGCGAGGACTTCCGGGAGTTCCTTGCCGCTGTTCATCATTTCTTCCTTGATGTCGCGGGAAAGGGAACGATCGATCATTCCTCTGCCGATGAAAAGTTCCAGTGTAAGATTGGTGTCCATGGAAAATAGCTGTTATATGTGGCAATAGGATTAGTTGGAGTCGCCCATGGTGACATGGAATACTTCGTCTGCAGAGGTAAGGCCGGCAAGAATCTTGCGGACGCCGTCTTCACGGAGGGTTCTCATGCCAAGTTCTCGTGCCCGGTGTCTCAACTGGGGCGTGGTGAGGTTGTCGTTGACCATGTTGCGCACTTCGTCATCGATTTCGAAAATTTCGAAGAGACCCATACGTCCCTTGTAGCCCTTGTTACGGCATTTGGCGCATCCGCGCGGTCCCTTGATCTGGCCGGGGGCGAGGCGGGAGACATCGATGTTGAGTATCTGAGCCTGGCGTTCGGTGAGTGATCCTTCGCCCTTGCAGTTGTCGCAAAGTTTACGGACGAGTCGCTGAGCCATGACGGCGCGGACGGCGGATGCGATGAGGAATCGCTTGATGCCCATGTCTGCAAGACGAGCCACGGAACTCGGGGCATCGTTGGTGTGCAGGGTGGAGAGCACAAGGTGACCTGTCAGCGAGGCGTTGATGGCGATGTTGGCGGTTTCGGCATCTCGAATTTCCCCGATCATGATGATGTTGGGGGCCTGACGAAGCATGGCTCGGAGGGCGGCGGCGAAGGTCATGCCGATGTCGGCCTTGACCATGACCTGGTTGATGCCGGAGAGTTCGTATTCGACGGGGTCTTCAACGGTGATGATCTTTTTGTCCGGGCGGTTGATGTAGTTCAAGCACGCGTAGAGGGTGGTCGTCTTACCGGAGCCGGTGGGACCAGTCACCAGGATGATGCCGTCGGGCAGGGTGATGAGGCGGTCGAAGGTGGCTTCGTCGTCGGAGAAGAAACCGAGCTGCGGAAGACCGAGGACGAGAGCGGATTTATCCAGAATACGCATGACGATACTTTCGCCGTGGTTGCTGGGGACGGAGGAGACACGAAGGTCGATCTGTTTGTCTTCTCCGACGTTGGCCTGGATTCGTCCGTCCTGAGGCATGCGTTTTTCCGCGATGCTCATCGTGGTGCTCATAACCTTGATACGGGCGATGATGGGGCCGAGGAGCTTTTTGGGGTGGGTGCCCACTTCGATGAGTTTGCCGTCCACGCGGAAGCGGATGCGGAGGCGGTCTTCCATCGGCTCGATATGGATGTCGGATGCGCTCATTTTGTGGGCATCGACGAGCATTTGCTGGACGAGGCGGATGATGGGGGCGTCTCCATCCTCACTGCCGAAGGACATGCCGACAGCAGGGGCTACCTGTTCCGGATAGTACTCTTCGAGGGCTTTTTTGACTGAGGTCGCGGTGGCTACGTTGAAGATGACATCGCGCTTGAGGATGGCAGGAAGACTGTCGAGAATTTCAAAGTTGAGCGGATCAGCGATGGCAACATTCAGAGAAAAACCATCATCGACAAAGGGAACAGCCTTGAATCGGCGTGCCGTATCGCCCGGAATCATGGCGATGATTTCCGGGGGGAGCGACATGGAAGCCAGGTCGATGACAGGCATTGCTGCGTTGTTGGCGCATACGGTGGCAATGATGTCTTCCGTGAGGTATTGAAGTCTGATAAGTGCATCAATCAGCGTTTCCGGCGGAGAGATCTGGCTCTGCGCGTACTGAATGATTTCCGGAGAGAGATAGCCTGCCTCCGTTAGAAGCTCAATGAGATAGGATTCGTTAGAATACACGTCGGGATGAGGATAGATTTTCGAGAGAGACAGCACGTTTCCGCACCGTATTCAATATCCCATATTCTATGACAGATAACAGGGGGGAAGTCAATCGAAGGCCGCCCTCCAAGTCGTTAAAAATGCTATTTTTTTGCCGAACCCACAATTTAGTATGTACATTGACTATACACTGCGGGCTAATTCCAGGAGTTCGTCCATAGTTTTGAGGTGGACGAGCCGAGTTCGGAGATCTTTGGCGCCGGGGAAGCCCTTGGTGTAGGCAACGAAGCGCGTTCTCATGAACTTCATGGTGTGGAGTTCGTCTCCATATCTGCCGGATTCCAGCGAAAGTTTGGCGTGGCGGATGATGAGATCCCATTTTTCGTGGACGCTTTTTTTGGGGAGGTGTTCTCCGTGGAGGAGGTAGTGCTTGGCCTCGGAGAATATCCAGGGGTTTTCCATGGCAGCGCGACCAATCATGATGCCGCTCACGGCAGTGGTGTTGCGGATGTGCTCGACGCTCAGCGCGGAGTTGACGTCTCCATTGCCAATGACGGGCGTGGAGATGGAGCGGGCACAGTCATCGATGATCTCCCAGTCCGCTTTGCCGGAGTATTGCTGAGCCCGTGTTCTGCCGTGGATGGTGATCATGGAGATGCCTTCTTCGGAGAGGATGTGGCAGGTTTCGCGGGCACAGATGGAGTCTGCATCCCATCCGGTTCTGATTTTGGCGGTGACGGGGACTCTTTGTCCGACGGCCTGGACGACGCCACGGACAACGGAGGCGAGGAGGGGCAGATTTTTGAGGAGTGAGGAACCGCCATTTTTGCCGACGACTTTGGAGACGGGGCACCCACAGTTGATGTCGATGAAGTCCGGCTGGAGTTCTCCGACGATGATTTTGGCTGCTTCCCCCATGTTGTGTCCATCTGCTCCGAAGAGCTGGATGCCGATGGGACGGTGTCCTGATTCGAATTCGGTGTAGCGGCGGTTGCGTTCCCAGCAGGCGAGGACACCTTCAGCAGAGACGAATTCGGTGACGACGACATCGGCTCCCATTTCTTTGTACAGTGTGCGGAAGACGGGGTCTGTGACTCCGGCCATCGGAGCCAGGAACAGGGGGAAGGCTCCCTTGTCAAACCAGGGAAGTTGCATGGAGACGGTATTCCTCGTTGGTGCAATTAAATGCCTTTGCCGATGCGTTCGGCCAGCATGGGGGGGAGGCCGGCATCGAGGATTTTCTGCTGGGTTTTGGCGATGTCGTATTCGACGCGACGAAAATAAATGGCATTCGTGTCGGTGTCGAACATGCAGTAGCAGGCGCGCCAGTCGTTGTCGCGCGGCTGTCCGACGGAACCAACATTGATGAAGTATTTTTTTCCTGGTTCCGGGCAGAAGTCGTTGGCGACATATTCGGTAGCGTTGCCGCCATCGAAGACGAAGATTTTGGGCACGTGTGTGTGGCCGTGGAAGCAGATGTTGGTGAACTGGAAGTTGAAGTTTGAGACTGCGTCAAACTTGTTGAAAATGTAGTGCCAGAGGGCGGGCTGGTCCAACGTGGAGTGCACGATGGTGAAGGGGGGGACATTGCGCACCATGCGGAGGCGTCTGAGCCATTCCTTCTGTTCTTCGGAAAGCTGACTACGCGTCCACATCAGAGCATTGTAGGCGACGGGGTTCATTTTCTCCGGGTTGTTGTCGCTTGAGGCTGCTTCGTCGTGGTTGCCTTTGACGACTGGGCAGTCGAGGGCGCGAATCATTTCCAGACATTCAGAGGGGGATGCATTGTAGCCAACGATGTCGCCGAGGCAGGTGATGGAGGTGCAGCCCATAGCCTGGATGTCCTGAAGGACGGCTTCCAGGGCTTCGAGGTTGGCATGAATGTCGCTGATGATTGCAAATCTGCTCATAGTACGTGGGACAATATGGAGGTGAAGGGGGGCTTTGCCAAGTCGCGAATAGCGGAGGGCTTATTTTTTCGCTTCCTTATTCCCGCTTGTGGGGGCTTCCGGGAGGGCGTCGAGGGCTTCGCGGATGCCGTCGGTGGGGTAACCCAGGCCGTTGGAGAGCTGATTGATAAAAGAGACCTTCGCCAGTTTGTCTGAGGGGAAGAGTTCCCGAAAGGGGATTTTTTCGTTTTCCGGTGGGTTGAGTCTATTTTGCAGGGCGAAGAGGGTAGTAGCCATGCTGGGGAGGCGGTTGACGGGGTCTTTGTAGAGTTCTCGTCCCATTTCCCAGGCTTCGTGTGCCTTGTCGGGTATGCGAGCCAGTGCGTAGAATTGCTGGCGGGAGATGATGGGGGGGGCTCCCAGCACCCTGGCTCTGGAGTATGCATCGGCGGCTTCCTGGTAGTTGGGGTAACGCTTGGTATCGCTGAGGATATTGCCGAGACGGGATTGGATCAACCAATCGGAGGGGTTGACGGCGGCGCCTTTGCGAAGGAAGTTTTTGCCTTTTCCGATGTAGTCTTTATAGAGGCGCCTTCTTTCAACCATGGGAAGGTTCTGGTTGTGATCGTCGCGCAGGATGGCGGAGGCGGCATTGTAGGCGAGGTGCCAAGCCCCGGTGTCCCAGTAGAAGGCGGTGTGTGGTGCGAGGGTGACGATTTGGCGGTATCGGCGTTCGACGTTGTTCCAGTCTCCACGCTGGAAGCTTTCGAAGGCTTCCAGGCTGAGGAATGCGGCGACGAGGGAACGGAGTCCGCCGAGTGAGATCATGGCCATTTGTTGATCCAGGGCATCGTCTCCCTTCAGGTCGTCCGTTGGGAGCAGGCCAGCTTGTTGCTCCTTCCGCATGATAGAGCTTTCCCAAGGCATCAGAGCGAAGCCGAAGACGCCGAAGGAGACTAGAATGACGAGGATGTTTTTCAACATGGTCGGTGAGGGAGCGGAGGGATGTGAGAGAGGGGATTAGTGCTGAGGCATGCCGAGACGTTCACGGATTTCACGGTCGAGCAGTTCCCATTCGGGGATGCAGGCACCAGCCTGTCGAGCCTTGGCAATGGGAGCCCCCCAGATGGCTTCGTACTCGATGGGGCGGCCCATGTTGTAGTCGATGGCACTGGACGGAGTGAAACCTTCCATGGTTTCCGTGCGCTGCATGTGGTAGTCCACGAGGTCGTCGCGGAGGGTGTAGCCGCGCGCTTTGGCAGCCGCTACGACTTCTTCCATGATGCGGCGGGCACGGGCGACATTGGCGGGGTCTTTGTAGAGTTCTCCGATGGAGATGCCTCCCTTGGCTAGGCACATGCCGTTGAAGGGAATGTTCCAAACGAGCTTGAACCACTGGATTTTTTCCGCTTCGTCGAAGGCGCGAGTGGGGATGGGAGCTTTGCCGAAGAGAGTAGCCAGTTCTTCTGCTTTTGCCGTGCCTTCGGATGAGGGAACGAAGGGTGCGAACTGGATGTTGCCCCCTTCGAGGTGGGATATCTGGCCGGGCTCTGTCCGCATGGCGCAGATGAAGCAGAGCCCGACATAGATGCGATCCGCAGGAACAACCTGAGCGATGGCTTCAGCGTTGCCCATGCCGTTCTGGAGCGTGAGGACGATGGTATCCGGACCCATCAGAGGAGGCAGTGCTTCTTTGAGGTGGGCGTTGGCCGTGGTTTTCCAGGTGACGAGCACGAGATCTACTTGGCCTACTTCTTCTGGAGTACGGTAAACATGGACATCGGGAAGGCTGATATCTCCATGCAAGCTGTGTACCTGGAGACCATGTGCGCGGACGTGGTCATATTCCGACCGCATGATGAAGCGGACGTCTTCTCCGATTTCGACGAGGCGGGCTCCGTAGTAACACCCGAGGGCTCCGGCTCCGAGAACGGCTATTTTCATGATTGATTGCTACTGAATTGTACCGATTGATCTGTCTTGTTGTCGCAAGTTCTGGCTGCATGAAGCAGCCAGATGTGGGTCAGACGCCGTGGATGGTGCCGTCGTCATCCAGTTCAATGCTGGTCGCATTGGGGATGCGGGGCAGGGCGGGCATGCGCATGATTTCACCACAGAGGGCGACGAGGAATCCTGCTCCGTTGGCGATTTCGAAGTCGCGCACAGTAACGGTGAATCCTTTGGGACGGCCACGAAGTTTGGCGTTATCTGAGAGAGAATTTTGGGTCTTGGCCATGCAAATGGGCAGGTCGGTAAGGCCGCATGATTCAAAGAGGGCAAGCTTTTTGCGGGCGGCGAGGGTCAGTTCTACGCCATCGGCACCGTAGATTTTGGTGGCGATGGTGCGGATTTTGTCTTCGACGCTTTGGTTGACTTCGTACAGGGGCTTGAAGCTCGGGCTGGGGCGATCTGCTGCGGCGATGACTTTTTCCGCGAGTTCCTTGCCTCCTTCGCCGCCGTTGGCAAAGATGTCAGCCACGGCGCAATCGACTCCGCGTTCCTTGCAGAATTCACGGATGGCGATGAGTTCTTCTTCATCGTCATCGGCAAATTTGTTGATGGCGACGACGACGGGGCGCTGGTAGTTGGCGGCAGCGTCCAGGTGGGCTGCCAGGTTGGACATGCCGGCGCGGACTGCATCGACATTTGGGACTTTGAGGTCAGCCAGGGCTGTGCCGCCGTGCATTTTCAGGGCGCGAGCCGTGGTGACAATGACGATGGCGTCGGGGGCAAGGCCTGTCTGGCGGCACTTGATGTCGAGGAATTTTTCTGCGCCGAGGTCGAATGCGAAGCCGGCTTCCGTGACGGCGTAGTCGCCGAAGTGGAGAGCCA
The DNA here is from genome assembly GCA_964448375.1 of uncultured Akkermansia sp. GTDB lineage: Bacteria > Verrucomicrobiota > Verrucomicrobiia > Verrucomicrobiales > Akkermansiaceae > Akkermansia. Next base: position 44,053 of record CAYVAI010000016.1, on the reverse strand, counting down.
TGCGCGTGGCGAGGACGGAGTTGCAGCCGTGGGCAATGTTGGCGAACGGGCCGCCATGGAGGAAGCATGGGACGCCTTCCATGGAGCGGACGAGGTTGGGCATCATGGCGTCTTTGAGGAGAGCCATGACGGCACCCGTGATGCCGAGTTCCTTAGCGAATACGGGCTTGTCGTCCAGGGTGAAACCGATGACAATGCGATCCACTCGGGCGCGCATGTCTGCGTAAGAGGAAGCCAGGCAGAGACAGGCCATGATTTCCGAGGCAGGCGTGATATCGAAGGAACTTTCGCGGGGGAATCCCTGCTTGTTGAGGCCTACGATGATGGAACGCAGAGCGCGGTCATTCATATCCATGACGCGCTTCCAGGTTACTTTGCGCTCATCAAGGTTGAGGGTGCGGTAGAAGAGAGCGTTGTCGATGACGGCACTGATGAGGTTGTGGGCGGAAGTGATGGCGTGGAAGTCGCCCGTGAAGTGCATGTTGATTTCTTCCGTCGGGATAATCGTGCTTTTCCCGCCGCCGGTTGCACCACCTTTGCGGCCAAAAACGGGCCCCATGGAGGGCTGGCGCAGAGCGAGACAGACATTTTTACAGAGAGCTTGCAGACCTTGTGCCAAGCCGACGGAAATGGTGGTTTTACCTTCTCCCGATGGGGTGGGGGTGATGGCGGAAACGAGGATGAGTTTGCCTTGTTTTCTGTTGCCGTCCAAAGCCTTGAGTGAGACCTTGGCCTTGTTGCGGCCCATGGGAAGAATATGTTCCTGTTCCGCACCAATGCGTTCCAGACAGTCCGAGAAAGTTGATTGTTCCATAAATGAATATCATGCAGAATATTCGTGAGAAATCAACATTTCATCGCGTTTATTCTTCCATGATGCAGAGCAATCATGAAAAACTGGAAACGCTGCGAAATGGCCTGATGAAGGCAAAAAGAGTCAATGTTGCCAAGATGCCAATGATGATCAATCCGTTACGCTTGATGTCGGAGAGGCGGATACTGTTTTCTTCCATTTTTTTGCAGAGAACAGTGCCGACTTCGAAACGTTTGCTCTCCAGCTCGTCACCGATGCGTGCGTGTTCAATTTGGCTGTCGTGGAGGATATCAGTCAGGATTTTGCGCTCAAATTTGTATTCTTCTTCCAGTCTTTCAAGAAGGTGAGTGGAGGAGGTGAAGTGGAATTTCGTCTTACCAATATTTTTTACAGTATTGGTGCGTTGATCGATTTTCCTGAGCAGAGTGATGAGTTCTCCTCGTTCCCGGGAGAATTGGGTCTCGTTTTCCTGTATTTGTCCTTCCAGCTGAAGGCGAGTTTCATATTCTTCCCGTTTGATGTTCAGGTGCTTCTTGGTCATGTTGTTGCGGGCTACCGCTACGACATTTGGCATGTTTCCTGATTGTCTTCCACGGAAAAACTGGTGTTCCTTTTTGAGGCTATTCAGGCGTCTCCAATCCATGGAGATGATACGATTAACCTCTGCTGATTCGTCGTTCATCCTGTCTTCGAGAATCTGGAGAGATTCATCCAGCAGGATTTGTTTTTTTTCCAAGGCAACTTCGATGGCATTGCGTTGTTCTCGCAGACGCTTCAGTTCATTTTGGATGCTCAGGGAGTGGGCCTTATTTTTGGCTTTGGCGAGTTCTTCTTCTTTGCGGAGCGTCTTTTGGACGGTTTTGTATTGGCTGGAGAAGCTGGCTTCCGCCTGTTTGATTTCTTCTTCGGTGGCCGTCAATAGAAGCTGGCTCTGTTTCAGGGATTCTTCGAGTCCTTTACATTCGTTCTGAAGACGGTCGATATCGGCCCGTACGAGGGTGGGGGAAAGTTCTTTTTCCTGGAGTGTATAATAATAGGCACCTGCTCCACAGGAGGCTATAAGAAGGATGAATAAAAGATATCGCATGAAGGAAAAAGAAAACTATTGTCGGGAAACATACCGATTTCCATTGGAAACTCAAATCAAAAATGCAGGCTTTTTTTGCAGTCCTCGCCAGCAATTTATACCCGAATGATAAGCGGAGGTGTGTGAAAGTTTTGGCCCTGATTATCCTTCCCTAGCAGGGTGAGGCTGAGGGTTGCAGGTGGGAGGATGATGTGAAAGCCGGTGAAGCTGAAGAGCTGACCTGGGCAGAGCAAGGGGTGTGAATTGAAAACCGTGTCGCCTTCGACGATATCCGAGTGCTTGTCGCTGGAATCAATGATCCACTTGCGTCCAATCAGTCTGATGGCTTCATCGGAGATGTTGCGCATGCTGATATTTAGCATGATGGACTGATACCCCTCTGGCAGAGCGTAGGGCTGCCCTGCTGGCATTACGAAGCTTGCGATGCGAAACTCCAGGCAATCGGATACGGGCAACTGGTTCATGGGAGAGCGCAGGCCTCAGGAGATGCCGCCGAGAGCTGTTTTAATGAGACTGACGGTGGTTTCTCTCAACTTCTTGACCGATTCTTCCGTGGGTTCGGGATTATCCGGGGAAAGAGTCATTTGCGCCTGGATGCGTTCAAGCAGTTTGCGGATGCCCTGAATGTCACGACGCTGTTGCATTTCCGGTTCCAGGCCGCCGAGGATTTCCGCGAAATATTCAGGGACATCGGGCTGGAAGACGACTTTGGCCTGATCTGCTGAGAATTTTTTATCGAGTGCGGAAGTGGCGGCATCAAGCGCACGGATCCAGCCTCCGAGTGCGATCAGGTGTGCCATGTCCGGGTCGCGGAGCGAGGCGAGTTCCTGTTCGACGTCGTTCTGGGTGAGGGAGAGGTTATTTTTGAAATTGGTGAGGTCTCCGTCTTCTGCGTTTTTCAAGAGGCTGGCAGCGTGGCGGTTGACGCGTTCGCCAGCTCCCATGGCCTTGGCATAGCGGGATAAGTCGAGTGCGATCGGTCGCACTTCGTTCATCTTGCCGCACTGGACGATGATGAAGCCGTCTGCCATGAGGAATCCCATCTCAAGGGCGAGTGAGGAGCGATCCACTGGCAGTTTCTCTGGGCGCTTGCGGATAGCCGTTTCTTCCGGGATGGGGGGAAGGCCTTCCAGGTCTTCAAAGATCTTTTTGATGGAGGGGGCTGTAAATTCATTCACACCCAGTTCTTCTCGCATATGGGATTCGTCGAGAAGACGTTCCGGAATGGCTGGCTGAGTTTTTTCTGCAGTGGCAGGAGCATCCTGAGCCCAGGCATACGTCAGGGTTACAGCGCCTGCCAATGTCAGCATGGAAAGTTTATTCATAGAAGCTGGTGTAGAAAGGTGTGATGTATCAATGTACTTGACTCCGCCCTCATGGTGGCTTATGCAAACCGTTCGTCAAGAAAATCTGCCTAAATTGACGCAGATGTGACAAAGAATCCCTCCTACGCTATGGCCACTCAAGATATCATCTGGTATGCAGCATACATTCTCGTCCTTATTGGAATGTCAGGTTATGGCCTGCACCGGTTGATTATCGTTTTCCTCTATTGGAAGAATGTACGGAATCGTCCTCTCCCCAAAGCGGAGTTTGAGGAATTGCCTCATGTGACGGTTCAGTTGCCGATGTTTAATGAGATGTTTGTGGTGGATCGTCTTTTGGAGTCCGTTGCAGCATTGGATTATCCCAGGGACAAAATCGAGATCCAGATTCTGGATGACTCAACGGATGGCACGACTGAACTCTGCATGCAGAAGGCGGAGGAATTGCGTTCCCGCGGTTATGACTGCGTTTGCTTGCACCGCACGGACCGCACAGGTTACAAGGCAGGGGCTCTTGAGGAAGCCACGAAGGTGGCCAAGGGGGACTTCCTGTTTATTCTTGATGCGGACTTCCAGCCCTACCCGGATGTTTTGATGAAGCAGATTCACTACTTCACCGATGAAAATGTGGGACTGGTACAGACGCGCTGGGAGCACATCAACCGCAACTATAATCTTCTTACTCGCGTGCAGGCTCTCTTCCTGGACGGACACTTTATGATGGAGCAGACGGCTCGCAACCGTTCCGGTCGATTCTTTACCTTCAATGGAACAGGGGGTATCTGGCGCAAGACGGCCATTATGGATGCAGGCGGTTGGGATCACGATACGTTGACAGAGGACATGGATCTCTCGTACCGCGCCCAGATGAAGGGTTGGCATTTCATCTTCCTGAATGATGTGGTGACGCCCGCCGAGTTACCAGTGGATATGGACGGTTTCAAGGCTCAGCAGCATCGTTGGACGAAGGGTTCCATTCAGGTTTGCCAGAAGATGCTCTTCGATATTCTCCGTTCATCCGCTCCTCTGAAGGCTAAGCTGGAAGCGACGACGCACCTGACGGCTAATTACTCCTACCTGCTCCTGGTGTTGTTGTGCTTCCTGATTTACCCGGTGGCGATGGGAAGCTTTAGTTTCCAGAGCTCCATTTATATTGTCCTGCTGAACGTGATGCTTTTCTTCTTCGCCTCCATTGCCGTGTGCATCTTTTATGTGAGTGCGCAGATAGCCATTCGCCCGCGGAGCTGGTGGAAGGAAATACCCTATTTGCCCGTTCTTTTGGCATTGGGTCTTGGCATGGCTGTCAACAATGCCAAGGCAGTGTTGGAAGCCGTCGTCGGGCACCAGTCCAGCTTCGTGCGTACACCCAAATATGGCATTGGCGGGACGGATGGGCGCAAAAAAGGTTCCCAGCTCAGAAAGCGTGGATACAAGGCCATCAAGTCCGTGATAGTTCCCGTATTGGAGCTGCTCTTTGGTGGTTTCTTCCTGTGGATGATCGTTGTGTTGCTGATGAAGGGGAATATCATTTCCGCAGTGCTGATGTGTCCCTTCCTCGGCTTTTTCTACACCTCACTGTGCTCTCTGGGGCGCATGTTCGCGAATGTGGCTTCAAAAAAAGATAGTGCCCAGGCATGATTCTCCTAGCCAGGGAGGGCATTTTTTGCTTTATATTTCCTAAATAAACCGTTTTACTACTTTCTCAGGTTAAATATATGTTTTCCCGCCTATTCTCATGGTTTGTCATTTCCGGCATGGTTGCGTGTGCCATGGTGTCGTGTCGGCATTCGGACACTACCCCGACAGCCGTTGTGACTGACGGCGTCGTCGTTAGCGTCAAGGATCAGAAACTCGCCTTGATGCGCAAGGGCAAAATTGTCCGAACCTACCCCGTCAGCACTTCAAAATTTGGTTTGGGTGATCAGCGTGGCAGTTGCCGCACTCCTCTTGGTGTTCACAGTGTAGCCGCCAAAATTGGCGATCGCCAGCCTCGGGGCATGGTGTTCAAAAGCCGGAGGCCGACGGGTGAAGTTGTCGCCCCCAATTCTCCTGGTAGAGATCCGATTGTGACGCGTATCATTTGGCTGAAAGGTGAGGAAGGCCGCAACAGGAATGCTTTTGCCCGCAATATCTATATCCACGGCACCGCGGAGGAACGGACGATTGGTAGCCCATCCTCCTATGGTTGTATCAGGATGAAGAGCAGTGATATTTTGGATGTGTATCAATATGTTAGCCGTGGAGAACCAGTCGTGATTGACCGCTGTTCCCTGTCTGCGTCGGAGGAAATGGCTGGCAAGCTCATGGTGGATCGGACCATGCAGAACCAGGCTATGCAGGCTGCTGCCGCAAACTCCCGGAACCGTACGTCTGCCTCGCCAACGTCGTCCTCCCGTTCCCTTGCATCTATCAACCGCAAGGGCGGAATATCGTCGTCTCGCAAGGCGAAAAAGACCCGCTCTTCGATCAGGAACGGCAATGAATTGGCAAAAGTTTCCCGTAGCGGACAGATGCAGAAGGGCTAAGCAGCCTGTCTGACAGATCTGCCGACCAATACATACCCACTCACTTCTCCGTCAGAATGGCTCTAGGGGAGTGTAGTGCATGATTTCAAGCAAGCCATTTTCTACCCCTGCAAATTATGTTGAGAACGTCCCGCATCAAGAAAGTCGAATTTGTTACGGTTGCCAAGTTTTACGATAAGTACAAAGAGTCTCTTCAGCTCGAATTGATCAACAGTCCCGCCGGGTTGACTCGCAAGATCAGCGAACCAGCTATCAACCGTCCCGGGCTGGCTATCGCGGGCTTCTATACCTATTTTGCTCACAAGCGCATCCAGGTGTTTGGTGCGGCAGAAGTGGCGTACCTCTTCCGCCTGCCTGCCGGTATGCGTAATTCACGCGTGTACAGGATGTATAAGTGCGACGTTCCCTGCATCGTCTTCTCTCGTGATCAGGAACCTCCTCCCGAAGTCTTGGAATTGGCGGATAAGGAGAATGTATGCGTTTTCCGTACGAGCCTGGTGACGATGAAATTTGTCAATGCGGCTACGATCATTCTTGAAAATGAATTTGCTGAAAGCACGACTGTTCATGGTTGCATGCTTGACCTGCGTGGCATCGGCATCCTGATTTGCGGGAAGAGCGGCGTCGGGAAGAGTGAAGCTGCCCTTGGCTTGATTGAACGTGGCGGAGCTCTCGTGGCTGACGATATGGTGCAGATCCGAAATATTGGCGGGGAACTGGTGACGAGTGCGCCGGAAATGAGCCGCGAGTTTCTGGAGGTGCGCGGGCTGGGGCTCGTCAATGTGACGAAACTTTTTGGTTTGAAGGCCTCTCGCGTCAGCAAACGACTCGATCTGATTATAACCCTGAAACCAGCTGCCGACATGGCGGATGTGGATCGTCTTGGGCTGGAGCGTAAGAAAATTACTGTCATGGGTGAACAAATTTATCATGTTGAATTACCTGTGGCTCCCGGGCGTGATACGGCTCGTTTGATTGAGGTCGCAGCCATTGACCAACAATTGAAGAGCAATGGTTACGACATGGCTGGCGAGTTCAATAAACGCCTTCTCACGAAACTGTCTGAAGGCAGAGGAGAGGAAAGAAATTGAAAAAGAATGCTTGGAGTCTTTCGGAAATTCGTGTAGAAACTGTTTGAAGCAATCCCTAGAACTCTCCATGGTAACCAAGGAAATAACCATCATCAACAAACTCGGTATTCATGCCCGTCCTGCAGCTCAATTTGTCAAAGCTGCCAGTAAGTTTGCTTCTGATATTCTTGTTGAAAAAGATGGTGAAGAAGTCGATGGAAAGAGCATTATGGGTCTCATGATGCTGGCCGTTGGACATGGATCCAAAATCACGGTTTCTGTAACCGGACCGGACGAAGTGGAAGCACTTGCAACATTGGAATCGTTGATCGAACGCAAGTTCGAAGAAGACGAATAAGATATTCCTGATTTAAAAATGCTCCGGTTGACCGGATCTGCGCGATATTCCTCCGGAATAAATCCGGGAATAGCTTTAATTATTCATTATACGAAAGGGAAGACGAAGGAAGATGCCATCCCAGCTAGCCGGGCTTACCTCTGAAGAATTATGCTTGAAGGGGGTAGCTGTATCCCCTGGTATTGCTATTGGAGAACTTTCTCTGCGTTTTTCATCCCACCTTTGCCCGGAAAAATATCCTATTTCGGAAAACGAGGTCAAGGCTGAGATGGAGCGTCTCCAGGCGGCTCTGGAAGTGACAGAGAGGCAGCTTTTGGCTCTTCAGGAGAAGACTCGTTCCATTTCCGGTGAGAAAGATGCTTCGATTTTTGATGCTCATGTTTTGTTTTTGAAGGACAAAATGATGCTGACTCAGGTCGAACGAGGAGTTGCCAACTCTTTGCTAAATGTTGAATACGTGTTCTACAACACGGTGCAACGCTATCTGATGGTGATGCAGGGGTTGGACGATGACTATTTAAGAAGCCGTGGCATCGATGTAGAGGACGTGCGGTCGCGCGTTCTGCACAATATGCACTTGCAGCAGGAGGATGAGCTGGCCAAGGCCTACTACGCCAGCAAGCACATTATTGTGGCTGACGATTTGACTCCATCGGACACAGTGTCCATGGATGTTGACCAGGTGCTGGGGTTTGTGACCGAGCGTGGTTCTTCCATGTCGCACACCGCTATTTTAGCTCGCTCCATGGGGATTCCGGCTGTAGTAGGCGTCAGTGATGCCCTGCAAAAGATTTCTGATGGGCAGGGCCGGGAGGCCATTCTGGATGGTTACGAGGGGGTACTGATTGTCAACCCCTCTGAGGAGACGCTTGTCAAATACAAAAAGGTTCAGATTGAGAAGAAGCGTGCCTACCGTGCCTTGGAGAAGATGAAGCATCTTCCGACGGTGACGCGCGATGGGCACCACGTCCGCCTTGCTCTCAATGTAGAGTTTCCTCATGAACATGAAGGAATGCGCGAGATGGGAGCCGAAGGAATCGGCCTGTTTCGCACAGAGTTTTTCCTTCTTGGCGACGGGATGAGTCCAATGCCCGGCGAGGATGAACAGGCTCGCCGGTATCAGGAACTCGTTGAGGGATGCGCTCCCTACGAAGTTGTGTTTAGAACGCTGGACGCTGGCGGCGATAAACTTCCTACGGAACGCTGCGAGCCGGAACCCAATCCCTTCCTCGGTTGGCGTGGCATCCGCGTCTCCCTGAGCCGTAGGGAGATGTTCAAAACGCAGTTGAAAGCTATCCTGCGTGCCAGTGCCTATGGCTCTGCTTCCGTCATGTTTCCGATGGTTTCCGGGCGTACTGAAGTCATGCTCGCCAAGTCTATTTTGCAAGAGTGCCGCAACGAGCTTGACGCCGCAGGCGTCCGCTACGGCAAAAAGCTGAAGGTTGGCATCATGGTAGAAGTACCCAGTGCCGCTATTCTGGCAGATGTGCTGGCCCAGGAAGTAGATTTCTTCTCAATTGGCACGAATGATCTGACGCAGTATGCCATTGCTGTGGATCGTGTGAATAGCCATGTTGCCCACATGTTCCGCCCAACCCACCCTGGCGTGGTACGCATGATGAATATGACGATTCGGGCAGGGGATGAGGTCGGGATTCCGACGACGATCTGCGGTGAGGTGGCTGGGGATATTCATCTGCTTCCCCTCATTGTAGGCTTGGGTGCTCACGAGCTTTCCGTCGGTGCTCATCTGGTGCCTATCCTGCGCTATGCCATTCGCCATTTGAATTACGAAAAATGCCGTAGCATTGCTGAAAAGGCTCTAAAGTCTCCCGACAGCAATACCGTGCTCAAGCTTAGCACTGAACTTGCCCGTAAGTCCTATCCGCTTCTGTTTGAGTAAAGCCTAACTGGGTTTATTTTCAAAAATTGTAAATGAAAACGAGCTGTCCCGGATGAATGGGGCAGCTCGTTTTGTAAAAACCGGGGGATGAAAACTCAGGAGAGAGGGGTGACGCCTTTCTTGAGGATGATGTTGCCGTATTTGGCTGTTTCTCCCGTCAGGACGACGGCGTAGGCGGACATGGCTCGCTCGTAGAAGGCGTAGCGTTCTTCACGGACGATTTCACCATTGTAGCCGAGAGCCTTGCGGTATTTGGCTTCGACGGAGGGGTCAAGAGTGTCGCCAGGAACGGCTTCCATCATGATGACGGGTGGGGCGTAGGCATCTAGCTCGAACAGCGGGATGATGCCGGCGAGCAGAGTGTCGGCGGCGAGGCCGTCAGCACGGACGACGTTGTCGCTGAAGGTATGGGCCGGAAAGTGAGCATCGGAGATGACGATTTCGTCTCCATGTCCCATTTCGGCAAGGATTTTGAGTAGTTCCGGGCTGATGGCCGGGGAGATTCCTTTAAGCATGATTTGGTGATTGGTTGAGGGTGGGGTTAGCGGGAAAGAAGTTCCTGGTATTGGGCTGCTTGTGGGCCGGGTTCATAGGTGTCGTACACGATCCCGATGGCATCGCGTGCGGCTTCCGGGGAAGGATAAATACCAGCTCCGGCGAAAGCGAACATGGAGGCCCCAAGGACGGTGCTTTCCGAGACTTTGGCAACTTTGACGGGGAGCTGGAGGATGTCTGCCCGGATCTGCGTCCATACTTTGTTGCGGGCTCCGCCACCGACGAGGACGAGGCATTGGCTCTTGAAGCCACCGACGGATTCGAGCCGTGCGAGGCGTGATTTAAGTCGCTTTGAGAGGGCTTCCATGGCGGCGCGGTAGATGTGGGCGCGAGTGCGTCCGAGGACGAGTCCGTTGATGGAGCCTTTTTCGGTGTCAGAAGGCAGGAAGTTGGGAACGAGGGTGACGCCGTTGCAACCGGGAGGGATGGCTGCGGCTTCAGCGTCCATGGTATCGAAGGACTCGCCGTTGAAGCAGGTGCTTTTGACCCATTCGATGATGCCGGAGCTGATCCATTGGAGGCCGGGGTTGCGCAGAGTGGGGTCGGCATCGAGTTCGGCTGTGGCTCCATCGCTATAATCGTCTGGAGAAAGGCGGGCCTGGCTGGAGCGAACCATCAGGATTTCCCAAGTGCCGGAGGAAAGGACGGGCTGATCTTTTTCTGCGCCAGAGCCGAAGACGGCAAACTGGGTGTCGTGCCCGGTGGAGATGACAGGGATGCCAGCGATGGGGAGTCCAAGCGCTTCAGCGGCTTCCTGAGTGACGGTGCCGATGGTGTCCCCGGCATTGACGATGGTGGGGAAGAGGCTGCGGTTGAGGCCGAGGGCGGAGAGAATTGCCGGGGAGAAGTCTCCGGTGGTGATGTCCGTCATCTGCGAGGTGCCCGCCATGGTGCGGTCCGTGGCCATGACGCCTGTGAGGCGATGGGCGAGGATGTTGGAGATGAAGAGCCAGGCATGGGCCTGTTTGATGAGATCCGGACGGTTTTCCTTGAGCCAGATCAGTTTGTAGATTGTATTGAAGGCGAAGGCTCCGACGCCGGAGATGCGGTCGAGTTCTTCCTGGCTCATGTATTTACCTACATTTGCCATAACTTCGGCTGTGCGGGGGCACTTCCAGGAGATGACGGGGTAGAGGAGTTTTCCGGCTGAATCGACGAGGGCTCCATCAACACCGAATGTCGTGATGGTGACGGCCTTGATTTGCGCGGAATCCTGGTCTTTGATGGCTTGGCGTGCGCAGTCGGCCAATTGTTCCATGATGCGATTGGCGTCCCAGACGTGGAAGTCGGGATTTTCGCTTCCGGCGACGGTACTGTTGGCTTGGGTGGCTTTGGAGACGATGGTTCCCTTGTCGTCAACGAGCATGGCGCGCACGTTTGTTGCGCCGCAATCAAGACATAAGACAAACATGATGAGGTGGAAGAGTAGTGTGTGGGGGGGGGGCTGGTATCCCGGTTGGGCGGGATTGGGGGAAAAAGAAGCGGGGGAGGTGAATCCTCCCCCGCCTGTACTGGTATGAGATCTTAATACTTACCGTAGATCGGGCCGTAGGCGGCGCAGGCACGGTAGTCCGAGCCTTCCTTGTCCATGCCGAAGGATGCCCAGGCGGAGGGACGGAAGATGCGGTCGTCTTCAACGTTGTGCATGCAGACGGGGATGCGGAGCATCGAGGCGAGCGTGATGATGTCGGCCCCAACGTGACCATGGACGAGAACGCCGTGGTTGGCTCCCCAGTTGGCCATGACGGAGTAAACGTCAGTGAATGCGCCCTTGCCGTTGAGGCGGGGGGCGAACCATGTGGTCGGCCAAGAGGGGTCGGTGCGCAGGTTGAGGGTGTTGTGCACATTTTCCGGTAGGTCGATGCTCCAGCCCTCAGCGAGCTGAAGGACGGGGCCGAGGCCTTTGACCATGTTGACGCGCAACATCGTGAAGGGCACGCCGCCCTTCGTGAGGAAACAGGAGGAGTAGCCACCCCCACGGAAGTATTCCGAGGTGGCAGGGCACCACTTGGTGACCTTCATGCAGGAGAGGGCGTCTTCGTTGGTGACTTCCCAGTGGGGCTTCATGGTCGGCTTGCCTTCGGCATCCGTCATGGCGCAGGAACCGTCGAGAGCGGCGGCACCGGAGTTGATCAGGTGGATGAAACCATGTGCTGCGTTGCCTTCCAGGGTGTGGCCGGTGACGCGCTTGACGGCTTCCGGAGACCAGTAGGTACGGACGTCTGCAAAGACGGAGGCCTTGCCGGTGAGTTGGTTGCCGAGGAGGAGGCAGATGCCGTTGAGGGAGTCATTTTCCGTGGCAACAGGCATCGGGGCGCGAGGGCCGTTCCAGTCGAAAGTGCTGTTGAGGAGGGCTTCCATGGTATCGCCGTTCGGGTAGAAGTCCGTCCAGTGACGCTGGCCCTGAAAACCGCCAAGAATGGCGTTGTAGCCCATACCTTCTTCGATGAATCCCTTGTCGCGGACGGCCTTGTTGCCCTGCATCATGTCGCGGACAATCATGGTCATCATGACGCATTCCTTGAGGACCTTCTTGTTTTCTTCCGGAGTCTTGCGGCTCTTGTCGGAGTTGCGGTCTTCGCCCATGATGAAGTTTTCGTTCACCCAGGACATGGCAAGCTGGAGTTCCTGGACGTCGTAGATACCCAGTTCCATACGGCGGCGGAGTTCCGTCATATCGACGGCCTGGACGCGCATGCCGAGGTAGTTTTCAAATAGGCTCTGGTCAACGATGGAACCAGCAATGCCCATGGAGCAACCGCCGAGAGACATGTAGCTCTTGCCACGGATGTCGGCGACGACGAGGCCGGCGCGGACGAAGCGGATGATCTTTTCTTCGACATCGGCGGGGATGGAGTCGTCATCGGCGTCTTGGACATCGTGACCGTAGATGGAGAATGCGGGCAATCCCTTCTGGGTGTGGCCAGCGAGGGCGGCTGCGAGATAAACTGCGCCGGGACGCTCTGTGCCGTTGAAACCCCAGATGGCCTTGGGCAGGCTGGGATCCATATCCATCGTTTCGCTGCCGTAGCACCAGCAGGGGGTGACCGTCAGGGTCATGCCGACATTGTTGGCCTTGAACTTGTCTGCGCACATGCAGGCTTCCGCCGTGCCGCCGATGGTGGTATCGGCAATGACGCACTTGACGGGGCTGCCGTCAGCGTGGCGGAGGGTGGATTCGATGAGTTTGGCTGCACTGCGAGCCATGTTCATCGTTTGTTCTTCCAGTGATTCGCGGACACCGCGACGACGTCCGTCAATAACGGGACGAATACCTACCGTGGGATTTGTTTTCATATGATGAGATTGGTTTAACATGACGTATAATGTACAGCAAGTTATTTTTGTATGGCATCGCCGTCATTTTCTTCCTTGAAATGGGCATTGCGGAAGAAGAATGCATAGAGGAGAACAACGAAGAAGCAGATGACGGGAATGAAGAATGAATCGCGAACGGAGGATTCGACAATATGCTGCTGCTTGATCTGGAATGTATTCATATCCAGAGGTTTGCTTGTGATATCCGAGATGAGGGACGGTTGATCAGGACTTGTGGAGATGAGAGCCGGCAGAATGGTGAAGTTACGCACCTGTTCCATCCGATTGGCGGGCTGGGGGAGTTTGCCGAGGTTACCCTGGAGGTTTGTCAGTTCCGAGTCTGTGATCAGGGCACATCCGGGAAGGGTTTTGACAGCGGTTTTGAACTGTTCTCCGCTGAGTGTGGAGAGCGAATTGAATGTGGCGAGATTCTTTTCAAATTTGTCACGCGTTTGTTGATCCTGGCCAGTGGCATCGGCTGGGATTTCGGACATTTTGTAGATGGCCAGCATGGCACTTGTGATGGATTTTTGGGAGTCTGCTTCCTCGGCACGAGCTACAACGGGGCGGTTGATGGAATCAAAGTACCGGACCTGGTTGGAGACGGTCTGCTGGTCGATGAATTCTCCCATGTAGGGGGTGATGATGGCGCCGCCGAGAATGGCCATGATGAGGCCAGCCGCACCGAGTTTGACTTCGTTGCCAAGGCCGCGCAGGGCGATCCCGTAAATTGTGGGGAACATCAGGGACATGCAGCCGGAAATAGCGACAAGAGCCCAAACAGACAGGTTGGAGGGCAGCCACATGGTGCCGAGGCAGCAAAGGATACCGGCAATGGCGAAGAGCGCCATCATGTTGGCGGGGTTGAACTTCTTCATGAGCGCTGTTGCAGCGGCACGGCAAATGATGAAGAGGACGATGGAGCAGAGGTAATAGTTGGCAGCGGCGGCTTCCTGGGTTCCGGGGAAGACGGCCATGATATATTTCACCGTCCATGTCCAGACAGTAATCTGGAGGCCGACGTAGAAGAATTGGGCGATGACGCCAAAGGTGTATCGGGGCAGGCGGAGAAGTTTGAAGAGAAGGTTGCGGTAGTCCTTCATGATCATCAGGCAGGCGATGGGGCCAAGCATCATGATCAGGATCTGGTTGACTCGGCCAAAGACGATACCGAATTGATAGTTGCAGACGATCTGGAAGATGAGGGGGATGATGATGCAGACGATGCAGAGGCCGATGCGCCCTAATTTGCGCCCGAGATCATCGTTTTTCGATAAGGTGGTTTCGTCTGTCGATTTGAAGCGAGCGAAGAAGAACCAGATGATGGCGGCGATGAGGACGAGGCCGACATAGGGAACGCAGACCCAGAAGAGTTCGTTGTTGACGATTTCATTCCGCGTGGCCAGGTCCATGGCCTTGCGGGTATCGATATCGGCATTGTCCAAGTTGGAGAGGATGAAAAACTGCGCGAGGAAGATGCCGGCAAGTGAACCGATGGGGTTGAAAGCTTGAGCGAAGTTGAGACGGCGTACAGCGGTTTCATCCGGCCCCATGGAGAGAACAAAGGGGTTGCATGTCGTTTCCAGAACGGACAGGCCGCCGGCGAGGATGAAGATGGCGTACAGGAAGAAGTCAAAACTTTGGGATCCGGCTGCCACAATGTATCCCAGAGCCCCGATGATATAGAAGCCGAGGCCAATGAGGACACCGGTTTTGTATGAGAACTCCTCAATCAGGATGGAGGCAAAAATGGCGAGTACTGCATAAGCTCCGTAAAATGAGATCTGGACGGCGGCGGATTCGCCAGCATTGATCATAAATATTTTACTGAATGCAGGAACGAGGTTGTCCGTCATGTTGTTGAGCAGTCCCCAAAGCGCAAAGCAGGAGACGAGCATGGCGAAGGGCACAAGAAATTTCTTGGGCACAACCGGAGAGTTGGTAGCAATTGGCTTATCCATATTTCATGTGATCCTCTCATAATCTAGGGGTCACGTCAATTTGGAAGTATCCCGCAGATAGTTTTCTCATATAATGTCCTATTTACAACAACATAGAGTGATTTTCGGAGCTTGTTTTTGTGAAATTTGCCGTGTCACGATCCGCGATGACCGTAAAAAATCCGGAGATGGATTGTATTAGTCGGCTCTTGCCCGTGGCTTGATGGAGTGGTAGTTTCGTTGAGCGTCCTTCTGCATGGGCAGTTGGAAGTATTCTGCCCCCCCAAGAATTATGGCTTCCGCGTTGATCCGAACACTGGCGATTATTCTAGCCTTTGTAGCTGGTTATTTTTTGCCTTCACTTAGTACTTTGAGCTGGCTGATTCGCTGGCTGATTGTGGGGATGTTGTTCATCACCTTCCTGGGCGTGAGGCTGGGGAAGTTGAAGCCGGAGCGCCGGCATTGGATGATTGTTCTGGTGACTTTTGTGATGGGGCTTGTGCCGTTTTTTGTGCTCAAGGTTTTGGGCTTTGAGGAGATTGCCATTGCGGCTTTCTTTGTGGGGATAGCTCCGACGGCGACAGCTGCTCCGGTGATCATGGGGTTCCTGAAGGGGAATGTTGAATTTGTTCTGACGTCCCTGATTGTGGCGAATGCTTCCATTTGTGCCTTGATGCCTTTGTTGTTGCCCCTAGTGGTGGGGCAAGGCGGGGTGGAGATATACGGGCAGGTGGCTGGTAGCATCGGTTTTGTGATGATTGTGCCTTTTGTGTTGGCGATGGCTGTGCGCCGTTGGAAGCGCAGGGCTATTCTGTGGCCGCGCAAGCTGAAGGATGTGTCGTTTGGAGCCTGGGTTGCGTGCCTGGTGCTGATAGCGGCGCATGCGTCGGATGATATTCAAAACCGTACGGAGCTTTCACACTCCATCCTTTTGTGGATCGGCATTTTGTCCTTCTGCATCTGTGCTCTCAATTTTGGCATCGGGTATTTGCTGGGCGGGCCGGATATGCGGCGTGAGTGCAGCCAGTCTTTGGGACAGAAGAATACGACGCTGACGATTTTCCTGGCCATGGTCTATGCTCCGTCACCCATTGCTTCTCTGGGACCGACCTTTTACGTTCTGTGGCACAATTTGTGGAATGCCTGGCAGCTGAACCGTGCGGGGAGAAAAAACATGCGCGTCGTGTTGACAGATAATGAACGCACGGGCGAGTTGGAGAGTCACTCTTACAAGGCCCGGAAATCCGGACGTTAAGAAATCTTCCCTGTAAATTCCTTGCGAGATGAGGTTCGGGGGAGTATATCGTTAGCAACTCTCAAGAGGAAATAATTATGATTAGTGATAAAATTGTCGATGCTCTCAACGAACAGCTGAAGTGGGAACTGTACTCCGCAAACCTCTATCTTTCCATGGCAGCATGGTTTCAGGATGCTGGTCTGCCCGGCTTTGCCAACTGGATGCGCGTTCAGTATCAGGAAGAAACTGCGCATGCCCTTAAGTTTTATGACTATATTCTGACGCGTGGTGGCAAGGTCAAGATGAGCGCTATCGAAGCACCTTCCCACAAGTGGAAGAATATTCTATCCTTGTATGAAGACACCGCCAAGCATGAAGCCGAAGTGACGCGCCGCATTAATATGCTCACGAAGCTCAGCCGCGATGAGAATGATTATGCCACGGAAATCTTCCTGCAGTGGTTTGTGACGGAACAAATTGAGGAAGAAGAAAACGTGAAGGAAATCCTGGGGCAGCTCAAGCTAATCAATGGCGATGGGCAAGGCACCCTGATGCTGGACAAGGAATTTGCTACCCGCGTTTTCGTTGCTCCGCCCGCAAATGGCAATTGATTCGTCACACGGCGACCGTTGTACATGAATTTATAGGAGCCGTTCCGGGGTTTTGATCCAGGGACGGCTCTTTGTGTATAGTTGGGGAAGCCTTTTTCAGGGCGTGCTGTTTGAGAGTACGGAATTGGCTGCGGAAGAGGAAAAGTTTTTGGGCTTCCTACATTTTTATATTATGAGTGTCTGGTGTGATATTTTGCTCTGAATTCCTGAATGGCTTTGTTGTTGGAGAAGAGAACGAGGATGTTGCAGATTACGGGGATGATGAGGGCAATGAACTTCAGATAAACGGGCATCATCATTTCTTGAGAACAGTTATTGAATAGTTGGATGATGACGTAGATCATGAAAAAGTTTCTGGTGTTGCGTATCATGGGGATGGTTGCCCATTTGCCGGTTGAATAAGCGAGAATGATGACCAGAGAGAGGAGGAAGAAAATAAGGAAGGAGAGGATGTTGATGATGTAGTAATTTGGTGTCCAAAGGGATTGGCTCAGCATGCCGGGTACGAAGGGAAAACTTGTTGTCAATGCGTAGGTTGCAAGTAGTGCGACGAAGCAGGCTGTGGGAGACAGTTTGGGAAAAAATCCTGTCCCATCGGACAACTTCAGGCGAATGAACAGGGTAAAGCTCAGGGAAATGAAGAATAATAATTGCAGGAATCCATCCCAATTGACTGCCGTAAGAAAAGCGAATTTATCAAAAACACTTTGGAAGGGAATAATTGTGGTAAAAAATGCGAGTGAAAGGATGCCTGATTCGGCAGCCACGATCCCGATTAGTGTCAGAATAAGCCATTGAGGAATGACGAGCGGGGCGAAGTCCTGAAAAGCGGGTTCTCCTTTGTTTTGACGGCAGGTGATGAGGAGTTTGTTGGTCAGATAGACGATGATACCTTGTACGATCAAATTGCTCATGGATAAGACCCATGGCACGTTTTTCTCGTAAAGGGCCGTGATTTCCAAGGTGTTGTATCCTTTGCTGTTCAGGAGCAAGTTGGCAATATTTACGAGAATAAGAACGATCAACAGGGAACCGCATGTCCTGACCTGCTGATGTTTTTTCCACTTGCCACATGTCATCGTAATAGCTGGCACAAGGAGAGCAGCAATAAATACGGGTTGACGTAACTGAGTGCAGGAGTAAGGAAGGGATTGTGCCAGGATGTTGAGGCCAATGACTGTACCGGTGATGAACCATGGATTATAGAGGCGGCTCGTGGATTGTTCTTCCATCCGCCTGATGATCATCAACCTGTAGATATTGAGGATGAATAAAAAATTTAGAAAAGACATCAGGGTGTTGAATATGCCTGATGGACCGGGAAGTAATATTCCTTTTCCATACGTATCTGGCAGATCAGGCCAAATAGAATATGAGGAAAGAGACAGCCCTAGCAGAAGCATAAAGGCTCCTGCCCACTTGAGAAATGGCTCCGAAATGGGGATAGGTAACAAACTACGGGAAGAATTTCCGTTTTCCTGCATGATATAACTACAATAGCTCTATTTGTTTGGAAGTAAAGAGATAAAGGAAAGGTTTCTACAGAGAAAATGTGCCAGTTTCTTATACTTTATTCGCCTTATGTTCGAGATTTACGCAATGACGTACTCGAACATAAGGCGGTGGTAGGTGATATAGATGGGTTTAGTCGCAGTGACGGATGATGGACCATATCTTGCTGAAGTCACGTCGTGCGAGATCAGATTTTCTGATGTAAATAAGGATGTATTTTGGTATTCTCACGGTACCATCAAGTAATTCGTCGAGGAGGGTTATTGACTCGAATTGGAAAAGGAGGATGGCATCTGAGATATCCGGGATGTTGTCAAAATCGTTGTCTTCGATTAGGTCCGCATATCCCAACATGTGCCCGGTTAATAAATAATCGCTGGTTTGCTCGACGAGAAGTTCGTAGGCCTTGCGGGTACCGAGTTGTGTGTGTTGTTGTTTGTTGAGGAGGAACTGTGTTTCGTTCCAAGTGGGCAGGGATTGTGCGGAGTCCAGCTTCAGAAAATATTCTGATAATTTGTACGTATCACAGAGGTTCTGAGGAAATTCCTCTCGATGGAGATCTTCGATGGATGCTGTATCCGTGTAAATAACCTGGATTTGTGAATCCTTTTCCGGTTTTTCTTTCGCAATATTATAGAAGACGTACAGAAAACCGGATTTGGGGAGGAGATTTGAGGTGTCCAGTGGCGATGCATCGGCGCAGTTGGTCTGCATGATGAAGGAAAGTGGGTGTCCGTTGCTCGCTACGGGCCATGTGAAATTCTCGGGTACATCGGGACTACCACCGATTTTCGATTGCCCGGGCTGAATGTGTCTGCTTTTTCCAGGGGTGATGTCGAAAGTAATTTTATTCCGGAAAAGTGACTGAACCAGAGGGGGCTGGCTCAGGATAACGGCTTGACCATCCTGAAAGTAATGGGCAAAAATTTGCCGGGTGATATCCATATCGTTCGGATAAATATTGATTTTTTCGTGTTGATTTTCGCAGAGGACATAATCATCAAAGAATTGTACGTTAGTGATTTCTTTCCACTCAAAACATTTGCTGCAGGAGAACTGATCATTATCCAGCCAGTTTTCACCACTGTCTTCATCGGGGAAAAGCCATTGGATTCCCCTACTGCTCACTACTGTGTGGACGTTCTCCCTGCACATGCTGATAAATGCCTGACAGGCGTTGCAGATTTGCCATAATTTGATGCCTCCCAGCAGGACGAGGAGAACCCAGAAGCGTATGTCGGGCTGGTTGTGCGCAATGAAGGTCTGGATGTATTGGTAAATGAGGACCATGATGATGATCGAGGTACCCACACCCATTTCCAGGGGCTTGAAAATAACGTAACGAAGGAAGAAAAAGAGGGTCGTATCCTCTGGCATTGCATAAAGAGCTTTGCAATGTGTGCGAGACGGCGGGGTTGCAGCCTGGATATCCAGTTCACGGATGTATCTTGTGCATTTGACGATGCAGAAAAGCAACCACAGGATGATGGCAAGGAGAGTGGGTTTTTGCCCTGGTTCCCAGTCGTTATCCAACCATTTGTGGATGAAGGCCAATGAGAGATATACAGCAATAAGCAAGAGAAAGATTCTCGCAGTAAATGCTTTGAGCCTCTTAGTTTTCATGAGTTGTTAGCAGGATTGTATATGGCACCGGATCTTGTTGAAGTCTGGCTTGCCGAGGTCTTCTTTATTAATGTACACGTAGAGGGTTCCCATGTTGCCAAAGTCCAGATTGATATTGTGTGCAAGCTGGCAGGATTCAATCTGGAAGAGAAGGATGGCGTTGGAGGGTGAGGGAAGACCACGGATGATACTTTCCTGAAGGGTATCGGCATAGCCGAGGGTGTGGCCGAGGTACTTATCAAATTTGACCTGTTCACGAATGAGTTCATATTCATTGAGGTTGCCAATTAAGTTGCGTTGTTTGACGGTGGTGAGTACGGTCAGGTCATTTAGCGAGGGGAGGGAGTGGTCCTGAAACGTGAAATTTAGTCCGAATTCCGGAAGGCGTCGTTCTTCGGGCAGGTGTTCAGGGAAGGGGCTCGGTGTGAGTGTATCCGAGGATTTCTGTTGGGAATAGATGACTCGGAATGTGGGGGCATGGTTCTCAGTTTTTTCATCTGCTGAAGGGAAGCCACAAAACAAGGATAGGATTCCGTTGGTGGGGAGTAAATCTTTTGTGTCGAATGCAGCGATGTCTTTACAATTGATCTGCATCAGGAAGGTGAGAGGGGTACCGTCTTCTGTAGCTGGCCACTGTTGGGGTGCTGGGAGGTCCGGGCATCCACCGAATTTGGATTTTCCTGTTTCGATAGGTGTATCTGCTTCGCGAACGATGGAAAAGTTGATTTGGTAACGATTGAGATCAAGTTTTTTAAGAATATTCAGGATACGGAGGCATGTTGGGCGGTCTCCTTTGTAGTAATGGGCGATGATTTGGCGTGCTTTCTCCACGTCATCGGGGATAACAATGATTTTTTCCTTCTTGCCGCAGACGTAGAAGTGGCGTTTTTTGAAGTTGATATTGTCGATGTGGCACCAGGCGATATTTTGAGCGTTGAAAAAGTTGCCGTCTTTCATCCAATTGATGCCATCCGGGTAGTTGGTGACGACCCAGTGGATTCCTTGTTCGTCGATGACGGTGTGGATGTTGACCAGGCACATATTTGTGAACTGCTTGTACTTGGCGAAGATGGAAAAAAATTTGAAGAGGAAAAAGAGAATAAGGATGACGACTGGAATGAAGAATGATCCGCCCATGGTAAAGGCGTAGATGGCACTGACAATGATGAGGAGAATGCCGAAGGAAGTCACAATGCTCATGTCCGCCGGATTGAAGGCAATGTGCTTTAGATAAAACCCTGGTGTGTAGTCATCGGGGATCCAGTAACTTGCTCGTGTCACCTTGCTGAGAGGAGTATTTGTACTTCTGCGGGCTTCCCGAATGTACATGGAACACCTGTAGATACCGTGTAGCAGCCACAAAATGGCGATTATCAGGACGAGCTTGTACTCTTGCTTGAGAACAACCCCGGGCCATCCGTCCATGAGGACAAGCAGAAGGGATGCCACCAAAAACACGCAGATGATACGGGTGGAAATTGTACTGGTAGTTGTAATTCGCATGGAGAGGCGGCAGAATAGTACAAAAGATTGATGGTAATGTCAGCCAAATCCATCCCTTTTTGAGTCGATTTTTGAATTTTCAGTTTCCAGCCGATATAACGATGCTGGCTCATGTTGGAATGATGAAGTATAATAAAAACAAAAAAATCAATATGGGGGAATTGTTTTTCTGAAAATTATTCCCTGTTATTTGGATAGTGTGATGAATGAATATATTTTTTTGCTTGAATAGCGTCGCTATTATGTTGCATTAATAGTGTAGTTAATACAGGAAGCTTTCCTAAAGACAAAGCAAGAAGCCATACATATACTACCATGCCACAATATATCACCTTCGTGCAATTGGATACTGGCGAAATGATTACACCGGACCATCTCGTCCAGAGGATCGTTGTCGCTGCAAAAGCTGTCGGCATGACTCAACAGTCCATCGCATCAAGGCTTGGTGTTACAAGAATGGCCATGTATAGATGGGTACATGGCCATTGCAATCCTAGTATTGAACAAATTTCAAAAATCCTGGAGATTGAGAATGATATTATCGCTCGAAAAATAATTCGATAAAGTATAATATTTCGAATTTTGGAACAGCTTCTTGAACTGGATTTTCTCTTTTTTTAAGACTCGGCGAGTTTGTCTAATCCCGTGAGGGAAATAGACTAAGTGTATTAGAATGATTGGAGATTGAACCAGATGTTGCTAAAGTCGAGTTTCGCGAGATCCCTTTTGTCGATGTAGAAGTAAATGGAACCGAAATCGCAGAACATCAATTGTGTATCTGGGTAAGAGGTCGAGTCGAGTTCGAAGAGAAGGACAGCATGGGAAGGATTCGGCCTATCGGAGATTATACTGCTCTGAATGAGATTGGCATAGCCCAATAGACGGCCTGTATTGGGATGCTCGTCAATGGAGAAGTCTTCGGAAATTTTAATGTACTCTTCAAGGTTGAAATTTTTACGAGGTTTAAGAGCATGTAGATCTTCCCACGAAGGAATGATTTCTTTTGATTCGAAGCAGAGTGCGGATTCCGGCAGCCGGTGTTTTTTGTCTAGACTTTTGAGGAAGGTTGCCCGGCTGAGCTGGTCTCTTGATTCGGGATTATCGTAGAGAACTCTGACTGAATCCTCGTTGCCTTCAACATTCCACTCCATTTTCGAGAGTTCGTAAAAGAAGTACAGGATGCCGGAGGTTGGGAGGAGATGCTCGGTGTCCAGATGGGCGATTTCCGCGCAATTGATCTGGGCGAGGAAGGAGAGGGGGGAACCATCTGCCGATAATGGCCATTCAAAGTTTTTAGATACATCGGGAGTACCTCCGAATTTGGATTGTCCTGGTACGAGGATCTCCTTGCTATCCAAAATTGTGAACAGAATGGTGTTTCTCTTAAGTTGAGAGATTAATTTGTCCATATGCTGGGGTTGGTTGATGGGTGGCACAGGTTGGCTATTTCTGAAATAACGAGAAATGAGCTGGCGGGCTTCTCCCATATTGTCTGTGAACGCGAAGAAGTCAATATCCCTGCTGCATAATTGAATGTAGTGAGGGAAAAAACGGATGTCTGATATATTTTCCCAATCGGCTTTCTCGATGGTGCAGTAGTTTTCTTCCTCCAGCCAATTGCCGCCATCATTGCCCGGGATGATCCAGCGTACTCCGCGGTGGTCGATGAGAGTGAGCATATTACCGGCTTTCATGTTCAAATAAAGCCTCTTGAAGCTATTGAAAATCCATAGGCGAAGCCCGGCTATCCAGCATACTGATAGAATGATAAGGATGGGGCGTGAGGTGTGTATGGCGTAAACGCCGATCCAAATAAAGAGGAGAAGGCTCAGGGAGGAACTGAGCGGCATCCCTGCTGGAGAGAAAACGAGGTTCCAGAGGAAGAATCTGATGGATTTGGGGTTCCTGCAGAGCATCATCTGTGGAGAGGATGGCGCGTCTCCGGGGGAGGAGCCCGTTTCTTTGATACGCAGACAGGCGCGATAGATGCCGTGGCATAACCAGAGGAGGAAGCTTCCCAGAACAAGCCCGGCTTCCCAGGAGAGTTTGCCGTTGCTTGCTATGCTCCACAAGAGGATGGAGAGGAGGACGATCAGGAGAGCACAGGAGATGAGCCCGACGAAGGAGCTGGTTCGGGTGACTTTCATTGGGAAGAAACTGAGTCAATGGATGGTAGCCCGCTTAGAGCATCGACGAGGGCGCGTGTTTTGATGCCAGGCAGGACATTGAGATCCATGTGGTTCATGGTGTAGGCAAAGGAAATTCCATCGATAGGATCAGCAAAGGCGTGGGATCCGCCGGCTCCGGCGTGGCCAAATCCTTCGAAGCCGAAGAGGTGCCGCAGAGGCATGCCGGTGGCGGGATCACGCGGGTCGAGCATGAATCCGCAGGAGTAGGCTGTAGGAGTGAGCATGGTTTTGTCTGCTCCATTGGTAGCGATTGTTGTCATCCAGGATCGGACGGAATCCGGAATGAAGGTGGAACTTGTCCCAGGGAGATTCAGGGAACCGAGGCAAATTTGGTAGAAGGCGGCCAATCCTTGTGCGGAGGCAACGGCACCGAATGCAGGGGAAGCGCAGGTCCAAGCCGTTGGGGTGTTCATCTGGCGCACGGTGCTGAGGCCGGTTAGGGAGTGGAAGGCGCGGAAGATGGCGGTACCGGGTTTCAGATATTCCTGATAGAAGGGGGTGGCAAGGCTTGTTTTGTCCACCTTGCCGGGGTAAAGCGTGGCGACGCGGTCGAAGTGTTCTTCCGGCAGGCCGATGAAGAGATCCAGGTTGAAGGGGGAGCGGATATTTCTCTCCCACCAGGTGCCGATGCGTTCCCCGGTGAGACGGATCATGAGTTCATCCATGATGGGCCCATAGGTGTGGGGGTGGTAACCGTGGTCGGGAGGGTACCAGGCGGGGTTGGTGTTCTCGATAGCGGCTACGCAGGCTTCGTGGTCGAACAAATCTACGGGGGATTCGAAGGCGGCCAGTCCGCACTGGTGGGACATGAGCTGACGAATGGTGGCGCCGGGCATGGGGAAGCTCGGCCAGATGTCGCCGATGACGAGCGATGGATCGGCGCCTTGTTCATGCAGAGCCAGGAGAATGCAGGCGGCGGCGGGGCCTTTGGTGGCTGAGTAAACGGGAACAAGCGTCCGGTGTGTCCATGGGGTGGTTCGGGCGTTAGTTGTGTAACCTCGGTTGTGGGATACGATTTCCCGGCCATTTTGCCAGACGGAGATGGAGGCTCCGATTTCCTCCCTGAGGTCGAAGTTGGCATCGAAGGCGAGTTGCAATCGGGTAGGGCGGTTGGGAAGGATGGCGTCCATAGTATCCATGTTATAAAGGTTGGATGGAACAAAGCGTCAAAACGTTGCCCTGTACACGGAATTTGATGTCCATACCGCCGTAGAGAAGGCCGTAAATACGGGAGGGATCATCCTGATACGAGGGGCGGGGGTCCTGCGCCAGGGTTTGTCGCAAGGGGGAGAGGTGTTCCGGTGGAATGGCTGCTTCCCATTCTGAGGGGATGACGACTTCGAGGGCGTGGCCGAAGACATTGCTGGCGAATCCTGTTGTGGCTTCCGGGATACAATCGGCAAAGGGCAGATAGGGTTTGATGTCCAGAATGGGAGTGCCGTCCATCAGGTCTGCACCGAGAACATGTAGGAGAGGGCCGTGTTCCGGGTGGAATTCAATGTGGTCGAGCTTCACGGCGGATAGCCCGATCGGATTGGGACGGAAGGGGGAGCGGGTAGCAAAGACACCTACGCGTGTATTGCCGCCGAGGCGCGGGGGCCTGACGGTTGGGCTCCATGTGTCGCGGATATTTTCGCTGAATACCCAGATGAGCCAAAGATGGGAAAATCCCTCCAGCCCCCGGACTGCATCCGGGTTGCGAAATTCCGATACAAAGCGGATGATACCCGGAGTATCGGGAATCAGGCCGCTTTGACGTGGAACGCCGAATTTTTCCGGGTAACTCGTTTGGATAGTTGCAATCGGTCGCATGGAGGGAGATGTAAAGATGAGAAAGGGGCGCAACCGTAGCATGTTGCCGGTGCGCCCCTTGGTGGATGAAAAATGGATTAGAACTGGTGTACGTTACCGTTGGTGAAGACGGCCTGTACCTTGCCGGGAATGGTTTGCCCGAGGAAGGGGTTGTTGCGGGAACGGCTTTTGAGGGATTCTTCCGTGACAAGGGTGGATTCTTCGAGCGAGAAAAGGACGAAGTCTGCCTTGGCTCCGATATCAAGCACAGCCTTGGGAAGGTGCATGAGCTTCCTCGGGTTGTCGCAGCAGAGGGTGACGACCTGAGCCCAGGTAAGGTGACCGGGTTTGACGAGGTAGGCGTAGATAGCGGGCAGGTAGGTATCCAGCATGATCATACCGTGGGGAGCAACGCAGAAGTCCTGCTTCTTCTCGAAGGGGGTGGCTGGTGTATGGTCGGACACAATACAGTCGATTGTGCCATCCTGGAGAGCGGCAATGAGGGCTTCCTTATCTTCCGGGTCGCGGAGAGGGGGGAGGGTCTTGAAGGTGGTGTCGTAGTCCCCAACGTTTTCATGGGTGAAAAGCAGGTGGTGCAGGGCGACTTCAGCGCTCAGATCTGTACGTTCTTTCTTCCACTGGCGGATGGTGGCAGCACCTCCTGCTGACGAAATCGTCTGGATGTGAAGGGCGGCACCCGTGGCTGCCGCCAGGCGGATGGCCGTGGCAATGCCGATTTCTTCCGCACAGACCGGGGAACCGGCAAGGCCGAGACGGTATGATGTCGGCGATGGGTGCATGATGCCTTTGGCCGTCAGGGAAGGGACATCGCCACGGATGGCGAAGGTGATGCCCAGGGGGGCGGCATACTGCATGGCGCGGAAGAGCAGAAGCATGTTCGAGGGAACATGGTCGGCGTCGGTGATGAAGTGGACACCTTTGGCCCTCAGCGAATCATAAGAGACTTGTTCTTCTCCGGCAGTTCCCTTGGTGATACAGCCAGTGGGGATGACGGCGATGGGGGATTTCTCCTGGCAGATTTCCAACAGGGACTGGATCTGGGCGGAGTTATCCATCACGGGGGCGGTATCCGGCATGGCCTGGAGGCCAGTGACTCCACCATGGAGGGCAGCGGCCGTGGCTGTTGCGATACGTTCGCGGTTTTCGTGTCCGGGTTGGCCGAGGTGGGCGTGCAGGTCAAAGAGTCCGGGCAGGATGAGAGAGCCCAGGGCATCGATGACTGTGGCGTGTGAAGGGGCTTCTTGCGAACCAGTGTGGGAGATGCTCTCGATGGTTCCTCCGGCAACCGTCATGTCGATTTTCTCGCCGGTGGCTGCGACGCAGGCATTGCGAATAAAATAGGTACTCATGGGGAGAAAAGGGCTCAGTGTTGGGTTTGGGGGCAGAGGTGGTAGAGGACGGACATGCGGCAGGCAATGCCGTTTTCAACCTGGGTATCGATGAGGCTGCGTTCGTAGTCCATGGCCGCATCGCAGATTTCTACACCGCGGTTGACCGGGCCTGGATGCATGATGAACATGCCTTCGCCGGCGATGCGTTCCAGCCGTTCTTCCGTGACTCCGTAGATTTTGTTGTACTCTCGGGAACTGGGGAAGAAAGGTGCATCCTGGCGTTCCTTCTGCACGCGGAGGAGGTAGATGAAGTCCGGTTTCCAAGCAAATGCTTCGTCGAATGTCTTGAAGACTGGAATGCCGGAATGCCCTGTTGGCGGCACGAGTGAACCCGGACCGAGGTAGGCGACTTCTGCCCCCAGGCGTTTGAGGATGAGCGAGGTGGAGCGAGCCACGCGGGAGTGAAGGATGTCTCCGATGATCACGACCTTCCTTCCGGCGATGCTACCGGAGGCTTCCCGAATGGTGAAGGCATCCAGCAGGGCCTGTGTGGGATGTGCGTGAGCTCCATCACCGGCGTTGATGACGCTGGCGTTAGTGGCGCGTGCGATGACGGCAGGGAGGCCGCTGTTGTAGTGGCGCACGATGATGTAGTCCATTTTCATGGACTGGAGAGTGGCGATCGTGTCGTGGACGGACTCTCCCTTGACGACGGATGAGGTGGAGACGGAGAAGCTTGTCACATCAGCCGAGAGGCGTTCTGCGGCTACTTCAAATGAGGAGTGCGTGCGTGTGCTCGGCTCATAGAACAGAGTGAGAACGGATTTGCCCTTGAGCGCGGGGACTTTTTTGACGCTCTTGGTGAACAGTTCCTTCATCGGGATTGCCGATTCGAGGAGTGTCGCAATTTCTTCGTCGCTCAGGGAGGCGATGTTCAGTAGATCCTTGCGTGGATTCATTGTCGGGTGGAGGAAAGGAGATATGGAAAACCTTGATCTGTGGATAAAGAAAAAGGGCTGGCACAATAACTGTGCTAGCCCCTGGATTGAAGGGTGACAACGTCGATGCCGTCGATTTCATGAAGTTTTACGATGACCTTGTCATTCGTGTTGTCCATCTGGTGACCGACAAAGTCGGGCTGGATGGGGACTTCCCGGCCGCTTCGGTCGATCAAACAGGCCAGCTCGATGCGTGCGGGGCGACCGTAGTCGAAGATGGCATTCAGAGCCGCGCGGATGGTGCGGCCCGTGTTTAGCACGTCATCTACCAGAACGATCCGCATGTCGTCCGTCGAGAAGGGCAGATCGGAGGAACGCAGGGCCGGCTTGACGTCGAGCTTGTAGATGTCATCGCGGTAGAGCGAAATATCAATGGCGCCGCAAACAACGTTGATGCCGAGTTCTCGCACCATGGCTGCCAGTCGCATCGCCAGGATGTCTCCATGGCTGACGAGGCCGACGATGCCCAGCGATTCTCCGTTGTTTCGGGCGGCAATGCCCATGGCCATACGGTTGAGAGCCAACCGCATACCGTCCTCGTCCAAAATCGGTTCGGTGATGTTTTTCATGGCTGAAGCATAGGTATCCCCAGTATTACCGGGGATTGGGGGAATGGTGGTGGTTTACAGTCCGGCCAGCTTGAGGATGCGATGGGCAGCCATAGCAGCATTGACTGGGGCTTTCTTGTGAAGGCCGACTGTCGTGCAGGGTACGCCTCCGGGAACCTGGGAAATGGCAAGCAGGGCGTCGATGCCATTCAGGGGGCCTCCGGGAACCGGTACGCCGATGACGGGCAGGGAACAGCTCATGACGACGACGCCTGGCAGGGCGGCGGAAAGACCGGCAACGGCCAGAATCACTGCTTTTTCTCCGCTCTTTTCCAGATTTTCGAGGTATTGAACGAGTTCGGGAAGGTCTCTGTGCGCGGAAAGAACCGTTTCCTCGTAAGCAACTTTTTGTTCGTCCAGATAGACGCGAGCGGGTTCCATGAAGGGTTTGTCATTGGCGCTTCCGTAGATCACAATTACTTTCATTGTACAAAATAGGGGTTGAATAGGTGCTCCACGTGTTATTCCACGATTGGGGCCTTCTGGCAAGAACGGAGTCTGGGTATTTTGACTACATAGCGATTTCTCCTCCATTGGTAGCCATTTGATGTGATGTTTGATTATTTTTTAAAAATATATGTAAATTATGATATAAACAGGTGATAATATTTCTATAATTATCACAATTGGATGTATTATTCGATATTTGATGAATCGTTTGAAATTTAGGCGTCTCACAGAAAGATTCGATGTCAGAATTAACAATAATCATTCTTGTCTTGTGACTTTGAAAATTGAAATTTGAATTGTCTGACATAAGAATGTAGGTCTCTCCAATTTAATCAGTACATGCAACAAAATACAGAAACGAGATATAGTGAAAAAGACATTGCGGCAGCTCTCCTGGACGGCAGCGGTGTCAAACTTCTGGACGCGGTATTGCTGGCCTTGGATCTACTTCGCGAATGCGGTGGACGAGGCAACAAACTACGTCGTGCAAGAAAAGGCATAGCCATGGGGGCAGATGCTCTCAGGCAGCTTGAAAAGACGGTGACCTTTGACAAGGCATTGAATGCAACCATCGAGGCCAAGAGTCATCGACGCTCCCGAACGGTGCGAGACATCCGTTACGTCATGGGTACGCTGATGCGTGCCTGCCCTGAAATCAAGAGAAGACACATTAGTGCTATGACTCCTGAGGAATGCCAGGACTACCTGGATAAGGCCTTTACAACGACGCGTCAGAAGTTCAAGGCTCGCGTGATTATGAATGGCATTTTTACCTTGTCCCTGAAACGGGGGTGGTGTTCCGATAACCCGATTGACCGTGTCGATGTCCCCGTCGTTTATGAACGGCAGATTCGGGCTCTTTCCCTGAATGAGATTCTGGTGTTACGCAGCATTGCCATGGAGGATGAGGAATCCAGAATGTGCGGCCCAGCCTTGGGGTTGATGCTTTATGCCGGGATTCGCCCCCGGGAGGTGGAACGTCTCCGTTGGAAGGAGCTGGACTTGAATGACGGAGTGATCCATATCCTGCCCAGTCACAGTAAGACTGGCGGGATGCGTCACGTGACCGTATATCCCGTCTTGCGACACTGGCTGTCGAAATTTTCGCCAGGACTGCCAGAACAAAAGATATGTCCTCCACTCTGGCCCAAGCGTTGGAAGCGCATGAGAGCGCTTGCAGGATGGGGAATGGAGAAAGGGCAACGCCCCTGGCTCCAGGATTGCCTGAGACATACCTTTGCATCATACCATGCCAAGCATTTTAAGAGTCTGGATTCGTTGCAGATGGAAATGGGTCACCATTCATCTCTGCTGTTAAGAACACGCTACCTTAACATGAGCGGAATTAGCGTGGAAAATGCGGAGGCTTTTTGGAGTATGGAATAAATTTCATCTTTGCCCACACAGTGTAGGCACCTCCATGGTTCTTGCTCCTCCAAGCAGGAATCATAAAAAGGCCGGCAACACCGCAGCAGGTGTTGCCGGCCCGATATTACTGGCTTGTAGTGTTCAATGTGATGCTTGTACGCCAGCTCTTTAGAACACATTGGTCCCATTTGGCAGGTAGAAGACCTTGCCGTCGTAGGGGTCAATAACTTTTTGCCCGGATTTCAAGCCGGTTGTATCAAGTCTGCGGTAAGGCTGGTACGGAGAATGGATGCAATTGCGATAGCTGGACTCCAATCCGTAGGGGACATGGTCGTCTGCGTAATCGACGGGCTGGTTGGATAATTCCGTGGTGGCGGGCAGCTCATAGGGGTCGATAGGTAGCAGTTTGACGTGCTGAGTTCCCTCATAGGGGATGACGGCTGCCGGCTTGTCTCCGGTGTATTCCGGTTTGGGGCTTAAGTGGTCATACCAGTAGCTGACGCAGGATGTAAGACCGGCGCAAAAAGGAGCTGCCAATATGGGAAGAAACCGCAGGTTCATGGTAGAATGATTCGTAAGAGAGGAGTAGCGTTCAACATGCAGACCTAGAAAAATCAGAATGTCTGCTGGGGTGGGGGTAGCAAATCCACCCGTCCTTTAGAGATGCGGATGATTTTTCCGCTATCTACGATGGAGTCAAGGATATCGCCGTAGGCTTGAGCCAGGTTTTCAAAGGCCGGGCGCAGGAAGATCATGTAGCCTTGGGGGACGACGAGCCGTCCCAGGGTGCCGCCGCGGCTGACGACATTGTTTTTATCCACCGAAGCACAGAATTCCAGACGCGTGACAGGCAGAGGAGAGGTGCCTGCCGCTTCTTGAACGACTGTGACGTACATGGAGACGGTTTGCATCGTGCTGATGCCGATGCGGCGTTCAATAATGATTTCCATGTAGTTGTCATGGAAGCGGATACCGACGCCGTTCGGGCGTGCAAGAGGTGATAGAATACCATTTTGCGAGGCCTTCAGCGTCGAAGCCAAATAACGATTGACGTCGTTTTCCGTCAGGGTGAGGGCTGCATTCTTTTTGTTGGCCTGGCGCAGGAGTTCGGGGATGTTGGGGGCCACATCAGCCTGACGATAACCGGACAGGTCTGAGAGATTTTGAGGTATCCATGTCTGGTACACGACCCAGCCGATGCCTAGGATGATGGAGATGGTGAAGACGAAGATCAGGTTGCCCAGGAGGGAGAAGGGGGTGCCGATGGAGCGTTCTTCTTCATCGAGGTCATCCTCTTCTCCTTTGCCATACAATCCTTCTTCCACGCCGTTTCGGTGTGGATTCTTCTTGTTGTCTTTCTTGTTGCGGAACAGTCCCATGGTGGAAAAAATCCTGATTGAATGGTGTGGCTGTCAGGGCAGGCGCGGGAATTTGCTGAAGTCGGGTTTCCGTTTTTCGACGTAGGCATCGCGTCCTTCCTGGGCTTCTTCGCTCATATAATAGAGGAGGGTAGCGTTGCCTGCAAGATCAAGAAGCCCCATCTGGCCATCGCAGTCGGCATTCATGCAGGCCTTCAGGCAACGGAGCGACATTGGGCTGTGTTGGAGCATTTGGCGGCACCAGGTGAGGGTTTCACTTTCGAGCTGGTCCAGCGGCACGACCGTGTTGACGAGGCCCATGTCCAGTGCCTGCTGAGCGTTGTACATGCGGCAGAGGTACCAGATTTCACGGGCTTTTTTCTGGCCGACGATGCGTGCCAGATAGGAGGAACCCAAACCTCCGTCGAAGGAACCGACGCGGGGACCGGTTTGTCCGAACTGGGCGTTGTCGGCGGCAATTGTCAGGTCGCAGACGACATGCAGGACGTGCCCGCCGCCGACGGCATAGCCGGCCACCATGGCCACGACAGGTTTGGGTATGGTGCGGATGGTGCGCTGGACATCGAGAATGTTCAGGCGGGGAACGCCGTCATCGCCGACATAGCCTGCATCGCCGCGCACCTTTTGGTCGCCACCAGAGCAGAATGCCAGGGGGCCTTCTCCCGTGAGGATGATGACGCCAACCTTGGGATCTTCGTGAGCAAGGTTGAAGGCATTGAGCATCTCCTTGACTGTCAAGGGGCGGAATGCGTTGCGGACTTCCGGTCTGTTGATCGTGATTTTGGCGATGGCGCCGTTATCAGTCGTCTCGTATTTGATATCCGTGTAGTCCTTAACCTTGGTCCATTCTGTACTCATACCTGTCGTGGGATTGTAAAGTGACGCTTTCCAATGTGAAGCATAAAATGAAGATTGCCTGCCAGTCCGGAAGTTTTTCCAGAAGTGGTAGGTAGATTTTCCATCTGTTGTCCTGAATGGGGTCTTTAGACCCCCAGGATGCTGATGATGGCCTTGGCGCCCAGAGTCATCAGGATGAGGGCGACGGGGTAGGCGGTGGCGTAGCTGACGACGGGTGCCTGGGAGTCCGTCTTGCTGGCTATGGCTCCGAGTGCGGGAGTGGATGTCATACCTCCGCAGATGCCGCCGAGGCACTCCAGAATGTTCATTTTGAAGTAGCGCATGCCGACGATGTAGCCCAGGAGCATGGGGATACTGGTGACGAGCATCCCCATGAGAAATACCGTCATGCCGTATTGCTGGACGGTGGCAACGAGGTCTGCACCGCCCTTGATCCCGGCGTCTGCCAGGAAGAAGACGAGCCCCAGATCCTGCAAGAGCACGCGAGACGGGCGAGGAATATAGCCTACGAAGGGGCCGACTTTGCCAAAGTGCCCCATGATGAGGGCGACGATGAGCGGGCCGCCAGCGATACCCAGAGAAATGGAGGAACCGCCCGGCAGGCCGACTTCTACCATGCCGAGGACGATACCGGCGCAGAGCCCGAAGGCGAGAGACATGATGTCGGTGGCATTGATGGCGCTGCTGCGGTGACCGATTTTCTGCGCGTAGATGTCGATGTTTCCGGAGGTGCCTACGACGGTGAGGACGTCATTGCGCTGGAGGACGGTGCTGCCGGTGGGGATGAAGGTGAAGCCAAGGCGCGAGATGCGGGAGATGATGACGTGGTCGTTGCTGAGGAGATCCAGCTCCTTGATTGTCTTGCCGGCATAGGTGGGGGAGGTCAGGATGAGTTCGCGGCGTTCGTGGTCGGCATCGATGGCGTAGGGATTGTCGCACATTTCGCCGAGGTAGTCGGCAGCCATGCGGATGTCTTTTTTGGTCCCGACGACGAGGATTTCGACACCGGGCTTGAATTCATCATGCAGGGTGAGGGGAACGAGGCGGTTGTCCTTGACGATGCGGGTGATGCGGCAATGGATTTTATCCATCATTTTGCATGCCGCGATGTTGGTGCCATTCAAATCTTCGCGAGTGATGCGAATGAGCTTGGCGGAAATTCCACCGTTGGAGCCGCCTTTGAAGTTGCGGGCTTCTTCCATCAGGTTGAATTTGAACAGTCGTGGTATGAGCTGGACAAAGAGGACGACGCCGACGACACCGAAGGGGTAGGCGATGCCGTAGCCGATGCTGACTCCGGAGGATTGCCCCGTGAGGTTCGACATTACTTCAGACGCTGCGGCCAGGGCGGGGGTACTGGTGCAGGCTCCTGCAAAGATGCCCGAGGAAATGCCGCCGGGAACGCCGAGTATCTCACCAAAGATACAGGTGACGAGGGCTCCCGAGCCAACGATGATGGCGGAGAGGATGGCGAGCTTGCTACCTTGGCTGGCCAGCGAGGAGAAAAAGCGGTTACCGGCACTTAAGCCGACACAGTACACAAAGAGTGCCAGCCCGAGGGTGCCGACGCCACCGGGGATTTTCAAGCCGTGGTGGCCAGCCAGCAGAGCGGCGAACAGAACGCCGGAGAGGCCCAGGGAAAGTCCTTTGATTTGGATGCTTCCCAGGGCGATACCCAGAAAGATGATTCCGAATAGGACGATGAGTGGTTGTTGGAGGATTTGATCCATGAGGAGTGGGTGTAGGGAGGGGAAAAGCAGGAGCGGGAAAAGAAATGACAGCTCTACTGTATTTACAAGACTATTTGCCTGTTCCTGTTTTGAAATGACGTAATACAACTGGAAGCCCCCCGGACAATTTTTCAGGGAAGAAGGGGTTGGTTGGGGGGGTGAGGTGCTCCATGTTGTTGTCTGTGTGGAAGTAATGTTGAATATAGTAGGTTCCCTGATATCCGCGGGAAAGCAGGTCTTCAATGATGTTGCTGATATCCTTTTCCTCCAGAAGATCCGGGTGAACCGTCGTGCGCACTTCAAAGGGGAATCCGCTGCCGATCAGGTATTGCAAACTTTCAGAGAAGGCCTCCCACTGCCGTTGGGTACACCCCCCGGTGATGCTGGAAAAGAGCGAGGGTGGAGCCTTGTAGTCGAGGGCAATGTAATCGATGAGGCCATCACCGACGAGTTGCCGGATGACGTCGGGACGAGTCCCATTTGTATCCATTTTCACCGCGTACCCGAGTGAGCGGGCGAGTTGGCAGATGGATGGCAGATCAGGGCAAAGAGAACATTCTCCTCCTGACAGGACGACTCCGTCGAGGAACCCCGCACGCGAGCGCAGGAATTCTTCCAGAGATTTTTCCCGGAGATGGGTGGGAAAAGCAGCCTTCGCCTTACAACCTTTCGCCAGGTCCGCATTGTAGCAGTACCGGCAGCGCATGTTGCAACCGCCGAACCACAGGATGCAGGCCGCCTTCCCCGGGTAGTCCATCAGGGTGAGCGGGGTGATGTCCTCGATGCCTTGATTCATGCCTCCCAATAACGGTGTGGTTGTGTTTGGGAAATGGGTGTGAAGGTGCCGGGGTGCTTAAGCGCTTTGGGCATCATGAGCCTTGTGGCAGGCTGTGTCGTCCTGCTGGAGGAGGGGTTCTATGAAGTGCTTTCTGTCCTGGAATTCGCCTTGTTTTCCGGCATTGAAGGTTTCCACGGGACGGTGGTAGCCCATGACGCGGGTGTACACGGTGCAGCGGGTGCGTTCGCTGGAATGGAGGGTGAGTATGTCTTCGTTTTTCATGATTGGTGGTTGATGGTGTGTTGTTGGGGGAAGTTACTGGTTCGGGGCGGTGTTGCCGGAGTATTTTGCGAGGAGTTCTTCATCGCAATAGGGGCAGTATTCGTGCTCTCCTTTCAGGTATCCGTGCCGGGCACATACGGAGAAGAGCGGGGTGACGGTCAGGTAGGGGAGGCGGAAATTGGTTAGCACCTTGCGGACGAGATCCCGGCATGCTTCAGGTGAACTGATGCCTTCGTTCATGTACATGTGGAAGACGGTGCCTCCGGTGTAGCAGCATTGCAGATCGTCCTGGAGGCTCAGTGCCTGGAAGAGGTCGGAGGTGTAGTTGGCGGGCAATTGGGAGCTATTGGTGTAGTACCGTTTGCCGACGGGACCCTGCTGGATGATATCCGGGTAGCGCTTGGCATCTTCACGGGCAAAGCGGTGCGTTGTGCCTTCGGCCGGGGTGGCTTCCAGGTTGTAAAGGTTGCCGGTTTCCTCTTGGAAGAGGCGGATTTTGTCTCGCATGAACTCCAGTATTTCCTGCGCCATGGCGATGCCCTCGTCAGAGCTGATGTCCATGGTATCGTTGGAGTAATTGCGCAGTAGCTCATTCATTCCGTTGATTCCAATGGTAGAGAAGTGGTTGCGGAAGCCGGGCAGGTAACGGCGGGTGTAGGGGTAGAGGCCGCGGTCATAGAGTTCCTGGATGAAGTGGCGTTTTTTTTCCAGTGTGGATTTGGCGAGTTCCATCAGGCTGGCGAGGTGCAGGAAGAGGCTTTCCTTGTTCTGCTTATAGAGGTAGCCGAGACGAGCAAGGTTGATGGTAACTACTCCAATGGAACCGGTCATTTCCGCGGAGCCGAAGAGGCCTCCGCCGCGCTTGAGCAGTTCCCTGAGGTCGAGCTGGAGGCGGCAGCACATCGACCTGACGGCATCCGGCTTGTAGGCTCGGTCATCGGGTACTCTGTTGCCGTGTTCATCGCGGGTGTATTGGCTGCCGATGAAGTTCTGGAAGTAGGAGGAACCTATTTTGGCGGCATTCTCGAAGAGCAGGGGGACATTGGGGTTGTTCCAGTCGAAGTCTTCGGTGATGTTGACTGTCGGGATGGGGAAGGTGAAGGGTTGACCAGTGCTGTCCCCTTCGGTGAGGACTTCGTAAAAGGCCTTATTGAGCAGATCCATCTCCGGTTGGAAGTGCTTGAATGTCATCTTGTCCGCCGATTCCGCACCTCGTTCCCGCGCGAGAGCGTCGAGCCTGGGATCGTCAAGGTCATCCAGCAGGTGGTGCCCATCGCAGAAGGGGGGCTGGTCTCGGAGGTCTCGCGGTACCGTCCAGTCTATGGTGACGTTGGTGAAGGGGGACTGCCCCCAGCGTGAGGGGACGTTCAGGTTGTACACGAAGCCGCGGATGTTCTTCTTGATGTACTCAAAAGAGGCTTGATCCTTGAAGACATAGGGAGCCAGGAAGGTATCAAAGGAACTGAATGCCTGAGCCCCCGCCCATTCGCTCTGAAGGATGCCGAGGAAATTGGCCATCTGACCGAGGGCTTCCTTCAAGTGCTTCGGGGGGCGACTGTTGACGCGGGAGCGGACGCCGTTGAAACCTTCGTTGAGGAGGTTGCGGAGGCTCCATCCGGCACAATAGCCTGTGAGACAATCCAGATCATGGATGTGGCAGTCACCGTTGCGGTGGGCGGCTCCTTCTTCCTCCGAGTACACTTGGTCGAGCCAGTAGTTGGCGATGACCTTTCCGGCGGTGTTGTTGATTAGGCCGGCATTGGAATACGTCGTGTTGGAGTTGGCGGCAATACGCCAGTCCGTGCGTCCTATGTATTCTTCGACGGTCTGTTTACAATCGACATAGGTGTTGCCATGGTACATGCCGCCGATTTGTTCCCGCTGCATTTTGTGGAGAAAGCGGTAGGTGATGAAGGCTCGCGCCGTCTCGAAACAGCCGCACTGGAACAGGGTGCGTTCGATCAGGTCCTGGACTTCTTCGACGGTAACGGATTCCCGCGACTCTAATGAAGAAAGCACCCGGACATACACAAAATCGTCGTGTGGTGTACCGGAACTTTGGAAGGCTTTGCAGATGGCTTCTTCGATTTTGTATCCCTGGAAGCTTTCCGACTTGCCGTTTCTTTTGATGATGGTTGTGGCCATGGGGCGATGGGTGAAGATAGATTGGGCACACGCACCGCACGATTTGTACACGAAACACCACAAAGGTGAATGTGTACAAAAGAAAACAAATACAAATGAGAACAGACGGCAACCACGAAGGATGACGAAGAGAAGTTTCTTCTGCCTCCCGATGGGGGAAACCGGAGTTCCGATCCGTATGCGCATCCTTCCGCGAGATGGTGATACTGGTGGTGCTCAGGTCGTCTTCTGGCTCCCGGTCTTTGATCTTTTGGTGTTGGAATGGACTTCCCACTCTTCATAGAAGCAGTGTCCATTCCGTGATCTACCGGTTACAGCGGCGCGTCCGCGACGGATTTTCACCGTCTTCCGTTACCTGTGCTGAACGGGTTCTACCTCAAAGTGTCTTTGGAAAGCAAGAGAATAATTCACATGTAGTATATTATATGCAAATACATACAATATATTGTATGTATCGGGCTTCCAGAGAGGAGTTTTGTATGCTCCACATTTCTGTTGAGATTAAGAATTCGGGGGGATGGAGGATGAAGTGAACGACGAGGCCGGGAAGTAGTGTAACAGGGACGTGTTATGTGCTTCAAATTTTGTTAGAATTTAACATAATGAACTCATAATTAGGGATTAAAATATATACTTATTATCATTTTAACAATTTCTGTATAATTTGTATTCTTGATTGGAAACATGCGTTTTTAGTAAATTTTCATTTTTTGGTCGTTTGAACAAGAATAGTTGACAAGGAGTTCCCTAATTTATATGGTCAAGATACTAGCTCTTTCTCTAATACTATGAAACTCAGACTTCCTCTCTCTCTCTTAACAGTATTGCTATCTCTTTTTTCATCCGCTTTTGCCGTCAATAAGACGCTGGACTTGAGCGGAGGCACAAAGACAGCTACATGGAATGATACTACAGCCTGGGCTGATGGAACCGTTTGGGCCGATGGCGATACAGCCACAATTACAGCGGCTGGGGATGGATCAACTCTGCTTATTACAGACGACACGACAATTGCCGGTACGGACCTGACTTTGACAAGCGGAAAGTTGACGATTGGTTCATTGGGAGCCTCGGCCGGTACCTCGCTGAGTTTGACAGGTACGGGACTTCTGACTTTGACTCAGGGCGAGTTGGCTTTTTCTAATGTGAAGTTGACAGCGGTAGCAGCCAATATGTCCGGTGCCATTTTGTCGCTCTATACCGGATCGGTCATTACGACGATGAATATTCTCTCTGGCACCAACACGATCAATGCAACGGGGTCAACGTTGACCGCGATTAATTTGAATGCAGGAACACTTCATCTTTCGGGAGGCTCATCCACCAATTTTTACATCCGAACGGCTAATGCAACAACAGCGGTGAGTTTGACGGGCAGCGGCTTCCAGACGACCAATTTACTGTTTCATACCGGGATACTGAACTATACGGACGGTACAGACATAAAGGTCGGCACCGTTGTTCATATGGGACAGAATGGCGGTGGAGAAATCAAGTTGAATATGACTGGTGGGAAACTGACTGTGCTGGGGCATGGCAACCAGGGGACTACGACATTTTCTCTCCAGTTGTCAAATTGGGGCAAAACATCCACCTTGAACTTTTCCGGAGGTCGCATACTTCTGGAAGATGCCCTGCTTGTGGCACAAGGCGGTACGGGGACGGTAAACATATCAGATCAGGCATTTCTGGGCAGTAAAGGGATTTACATGAGCCGTGATACTGCGGCTGCGATTCCCGTCCTCAATGTGAGCGGTGGCACCTCCGTACTCGGAACCATTGGGATCAAGATGGGGGCTACGGCAGCGACGACTTATACCATCAATTTGTCTGGGGGCACGCTTGCCGCGTCGGATAATTGGGCGAGTCCCCTGAATATGAATCTCCTGACCAAGACCGATGGTATTCCCGTTCATTTTGATACGACGAAGTACGATGTGAATGCGACGACTCAGGAACGCACACAAACGACATCGGGTGCGGCAGAAATCACTCTCTCCGGCATCCTGTCCGGGGCGGGTGGCTTGAGTACAGGTGGCTCAGGGATTTTGGCTTTGACAGGTGCAAACACCTTCACGGGTGGCACATCGATCAAATCCGGAACCCTCAATATTGGTTCTGTTGCATCGCTGGGCAAGGGCACGACGACTTTGTATCGAGGAGCTACCCTTGGCGCGACGAGTTCCTTTACCAATGCGACGCTGACATTGACCAACGGCGGTCGTCTGGATATTACCGGGACGTCCGGGAGTGCCCAGTTGGCGATGGGGCTGGCTCTGAACGAAGGGGGCGTGCTTTCCGTTGATCTGGGGATTCTTGCCGGAGTGAAAGATACTCAAACTGCTTTGTTAGCCGTTACTGGCAACATTACTTCATCCGGTATGTCGAGTTTTAGTTTGTCGGGTGATTTTGATCCTCTGAGGGATACCGCTCTGGATGGTACCTATGTGCTGGCAACCGGAACTCTGGATGCAGCTTCCTGGTCAACGGGGGCTTTGACGGCATTTTTCGTTAATCCGGCACTTGCAGGATACTATACCTATCAGGTGACTGCGGAGACGAACAAGCTTGTTCTTGTTGTTACAAAGGCGGGCGGAGCTTTGACCTGGAGGCTCGATGGTGGAACAGGCGTATGGGATACGACGACAAGTAATTGGAATGATTTGTCTGGATCTCCTGCGGCATTCAAAAATAGTAGTGTTGTTTCCTTTAACGATGTTGGTACGTTGCCCGCAACCAGTACTGTTGAGGTAGCGGAAACCATTACTCCCAGTATGTTAACCTTCGGCAACAGTAAGGATACCTACGTATTACAACAGAAAGCAGGTACTTCTGGAGCTTTGGCAGGCAGTTTTATGCTGTATAAAACAGAAGATGGCATTGTTGAGATCAACATGTCCAATCCGGGTTATACGGGCACTGCTGTCCTTTCAGCGGGCAAGCTTGTACTTGGGGCTCCCAATGCCTTGGGAACAAATGCAAATATTGATTTCGGAGGAGGAACGCTCGGGCTGAACAGTGATTTGAATCTTGGAAAGCTTGGCGGAACAGGAGATGTACTGATCGAAATTGCGGCTGGAGCGAATGTCAATTTGACAACTGGGGACAGCAATCTTTATTCTCGCAATATCACCAAGTCCGGGACTGGGAATTTGACTCTCAATGGAACTAGTTATAGCGCATTTTTGACAAGTAGCTCAGGTACCATGACGCTCAATACTTCTGCGGCAGCGTCACTGACGGCTAGCTCCAAATTCATCGGTACGTTTATAAAAAGAGGAACGGCAGCGCTCACTATTATTGCAACAGCATTCAACAATTCAACAGGTTCAACCCTGATCGTTGAAGAGGGGACCATTACACTGATTGAAGGTACCTATTCGGGTATCGTGGATATCCATTTGAAGGGTACGGGTACGCAGTTTTATGCGGGTAATGCGTCCACGAGCATTACTGGAACGGGAACGCTGACGATGGGGGATCAAACCCGTTTTACTTTGATTAACGGCAATAGTTCAAACCGTAACAATAATTATTCCATTGTGCTGGATGCCGGTTCCAATGGAACGGCTCGAATTGACGGTTTTACAAACGGTACGATCAATTACGACAAAACAATCTCCGGAACAGGCAATCTCGATATTGTGCATACCGTGGGTGGAAATATTTTCCGCCTCAGAGGAGGATGGATCACTAACTCCTATGTAGGAAATACCTCTATTTTTTCTGAAAATACGAGAAGCAGCAGCGTTGAGTACAGTGTCAACAGTGTTGCAGTTACTGACGGGCAAAAGTTGACTCCCTGGGGAACAGGAACTGTCTATCTGGGAGGAACGGCAACAACAAACAATGGCGCCAACAGTTGCCTGGTCAATTTTTCCGGGCTGGCAACGGCTCAGTCCACTCTGGCGTATTCGATTGACAATGACATTTTCCTGAAGGCTGGTACATCGACGACGACGCTTCAGCTCTTTAGTGGATCATCAGTCGCGATGACTCTGAATGGGGTGCTCACGGTTGATGTCGGAGGTGCGAACGGATCTGTCGCTCTGAGGGGGGGGCGCGAGCTGATCCTTGCAGGAGG
Source organism: uncultured Akkermansia sp. (assembly GCA_964448375.1). Lineage (GTDB taxonomy): Bacteria > Verrucomicrobiota > Verrucomicrobiia > Verrucomicrobiales > Akkermansiaceae > Akkermansia. The sequence continues at coordinate 2,660 of CAYVAI010000016.1, read as the reverse complement.
TTTGGCTGGAAGCAGTTCTTTGGCAATGAGCTTGAATCCAACGGCAACAGGAGCGAGAATCGTCACTTTGAGTGGTAATTCTTCGGCTTATACCGGGCGGATTACCATGACTGATGTCCAGCATGTACGTTTTGCCTCCAAGACTGGCGGCAGAGTATTTGGCGGCAGTATCGATGCAGGGAATGCCAATTTTGCCGTGACGGAATCCTTGCAGGTAGTCGCCGGCAACCTGACGACTGGAACGGGGAACCTGAGTATTGCGACATCGGCTCTGATGGCTGGCTCCAATGGTGCTGCATTGACGATCAATGGAGCCTTGACCGTGGGCGGCACATTTGCAGTTGTTTTAGACAATTCTGCTCCTGGTGCTGTTCTGCCGGTATCTGATGGGAAGTATGTTCTGCTGAGTGGGCAATTGATTGGAATGACATACGAAACCTTGGCCTCTTCCGCTTCCTGGGCGACTGCTTTGGGTACGGATGTCAGCAAGTACTATTCCTTTGCCTGCCAGAACGATACTCTTTACCTGAGCGTCAGGGGGCTAACTTCCCAAACCTGGGTAGGCAATGCAACTGGCAGTGGCACTTGGAGTACCAATGCCTCAGGTTGGCTGGATGGGACGGATAGCTTCCGGGATGGAATGGAAGCTTATTTCTCTGACCTTGTCGGGGTAGGCATTTCAAATATCCAGATTGGTACGGCTGCTGGAGATACGATTTCTCCTTCCCGGATCATTATGGATGCCGAATTGACCAATTATACGTGGGATGGCTCCGGCTCCATTATCGGGACGGGGCGTCTGGATAAGAGTGGAACAGGAAATTTGACGATCAATCAGACGGTAGCCAATACCTTTTCCGGTGGGGTGAACCTTGATGGTGGAAAAATCCTCCTTCAGTCTGCTGGCGGTTTGGGCACTGGTTCCATTGTTCTGAACGGAGGAAGACTGACTCTGGGTAATAGCGGTGATTTACTGACCTTGGGCGGCAATGCGAAAATAAGCTTCAATGGTGGTGTTCTTGAATATGATGGAGCCAGTAATCAGGATATTTCCGGGAAGATTGATACTCTTTCCAGCAGCGCTGTGAAAATCTTTGTCTCAGGGGACTCCTCGCATAATGTGCAGTGGGCTAATGGATTTTCCATTAACGGGATCGCTCTGGAAAAGACAGGGACAGGTATGTTGAGCATCAAGTCTGGTGGCGCTGTCACGAGGACGCTCACCGCGAAGGAAGGTACCTTGCTCATTGATTTGGGCAGTGACTCCCTCAATGTGGCCATGTTGAAGTCGGATGCAAGCAGCAGGACGATACTGAAGAAGGGCACTGCGGGAACAACAACCTTGACGGGGGCATTCTTCGGCTTTTCCGGGGTACTTGAACTCCGAGCTGTCTCGACGCCCACGCCCCTGACGAACAGCCACCTTTTCAATCTGTCCGGCACGTCGTTCAACAGTGCATCGAAGCTCGTTCTTGATGGAGCAGCTGTCTTTTTCGGCAATACGAGTGGCATTGCCAATGTGACAACCGGTGTGGAAATCGGAGCCAATGGTGCGGCCTTCCATGCCAACAGTGGAGCAGCCAACGGCATTGTACTGGCTGGTTCACTGACGGGGAGTGGGCAGATTTCCGGTATGAATGATCCGGGATTGAATCTGACCTTTTCCGGTGATCTCAGTGCATTTTCCGGCGTTATGAACTTCACATCCTCTCAGGTAATTTCATTCCTGAACGGTAGCCCGAATGCCTCCATTCTGCTCAGTCAAGGGGTCGATTTGATCGGAAGTGCCGACTATATCGTCAATTATGTTGGCGAAGCCGATATGGGAGCCTCCATACAGGGGAATTCTACTTTGCGCCAGATCGGTGCCGGGATGCTGACTTTGTCAGGCTCCAGTACTTCCACTGGTGCCTTGAAGATTGATGCAGGCAATTCGGTGAGATTGGGAAATGGAATGCATGATGGTCAGTGGCTTGGATCTATCGAAGGTGCGGGCACGCTGGTGGTCAACAATGCTGGGAGAACGGATGTTTCTCGTCTGTCTGGCAACGCGGGGTTGCATGTGACGGGGACAGGTACGGTGGTGTTGAACCATACGTCAACAAGCAGCTATACTGGTGCCATTTCGATTTCCAGCGGCTCTTTGGATTTCTCTTCCAAGGCGTACTCGAACGGTATTGTCGTCAACGGAGGAAACCTGCTTAACATGGGGAATTATGCCGGGGGTAAAAATGTTGATATTTTGACTTCGACGGCATCAGACTTGGGCAATTTGTCTGGCTCCAGTATCAAGTCGCTGGAGATGATGCCCGGAGGGTCGATTTCGGGGGTCAATGGCAGTATTATTCTCAATTCAGCCACTCTTGCGCTCGGAGAAGCAAACTTGTACGTTTCTGACGATTCCCTGGTGGTTCCGGTCGTTCGCTTTAACAGTCCTGCCAGTGAATTGAATTTGAGTGAATTGAATTTGAAGGTGACTTCCATCGAATCCTTCCTTACGACGCACGTGGATCAATATTACGTTCTGCTGACCAATGGGACGATTACCGGAGCGGTACTTGATAGCGACATTGTCTTCGATCCCTATCTCGAAAATCTGGGCTATCGATTCCTGGAACTCGATAAGGGTACGATTACGATTTCCGGCAAGAATGTCGATT
>CAYVAI010000015.1:2921-88503 GCA_964448375.1 uncultured Akkermansia sp. | reverse complement strand
TTCTTCCACCTGTGGTTCCGATTCTACCTCTTTGGCCCGTTGGAATGGCTCTGGAGATCGGGCACGCGCCTTCAATGGCAACCCCTGCGGCGCATAAAAAATCCCCGGGCATAAGCCACGGGGATCATGAAGGCTATAAAACCGTGATATTCGGCAGGACTCACGGATCCAGGTTGTCATCCACCAGGTCGGCAAAGGCTTTGCGCAAACGCATCGTCGTCGCCCCCGGAAAGAGGCGTCGATCATCAATCATGGCCACCGGAAGAACTTCCAGCAGAGATGATGTCAGAAACACTTCTTCCATCGTCTGAAGGGAAGCAAAGGACTCGTACTCTTCCACACATGGGATACCGAGGGATTCGCAGAGTTCCATCACAAGAGCTCGCGTCACACCGGGGAAAGCACCACCCTCCAACGGGCATGTCTTCACCACACCATCCTGAACCCAGAAGATATTGGCCATGGCCGCCGAGCAGATCTGCCCGGCGGTATTCGCCAGCAAAGCTTCATCTTTCCCCTTGCTGACAGCCTCGGCAAGAATCATCATGTTCTCCATGAAGGCCAGAGATTTAATACCCTTCAACGGGCTCTTGTCATTGCGCAGGAAGGGAGATGTCATCACGGAACACGTCTCGCTGCGACGACTCCCCGGAACCGCGGCAATCATCACCGTACAAGGAGCGCCGCACCGAAGCGGACCCAAAGGTGAAATGCCAGAAGTCACCGCAATGCGTATACGCATAGGATCCGCCAGCCTGTTCCGCTCAAGAACTAAACGGATAGCCTGAAACAGTTCTTCCTTGGAGGGGATACTTGCCACATTCATGCCCATGGCTTCGGCAGAAGCCAGCAGACGGGCGTGATGACGTGAAAAGGCAAAAGGCAGGCGATCGTAAGTCACCAGCGTTTCAAAACAGCCGTCTCCGACGGAAAAACCCAGGTCAAACGGAGATATGCGAGCCTCGTCATCGGGGAGGGTTTCCCCGTTGAGCCATACGATTCGGTTGGATGCCATAGCTTGGTTTGGTAAATGTTCGATTTTTTCCATTGGAGCGTAAAATGGACGACTATTCAAGCGAGTTATGATCCAATTGGAAGAAAAGTTGCGTTCTTCTGACTTGCCAGCGACTACGAACAAGGTGTAAAGAATGTTACCCCCGTCCGCAATCCGGGAATTACCTCTCACACGAAACATCCCTCTATCCAACTCAACCATGCTTGAATTTTTACGAAAACACACGCTCGTCGTCATGGGCGCCATGGTTCTGGTCTTCTTCGGACTGGTCTTTATCGAATCTCGCTCCAACACCTCATTCTCTTCCGGAGGCCCCGCTCTTGTTAAGGTAGGCAACATCTCCTATTCCGAAAAAGACAGGTATAATATTGCGGATATGGGTGTTCGGGTTGCCTCTCAGGTGCCGAGCCTGTTCCGCACTATTCAAATGCTGACGGCATCCCCAAGTGGCTCTCCCAGTGCCGCCGACCCCACGCTGGCTTTCCTTGCCAACTACGGCATCCTCAAGCTGGAAGCCGAGCGCTACGGCATCTACCCCAGTTCTGAGGAAATTGACGAAACCATCAAGGGCATGCCGGAATTCACAAAAGAAGATGGCACCTTCAATATCGATGCCTACCGAGAACTCGTCTCCATGCGCGGCAAAAACGCCATCAGTGAAGTGGAAGAAGCTCTGCGCGAAATGGTCGCCACCTGGATCCGCTTCAATCGCCTTCAAAGCATCCTGACCGACGGTATTTCCATGAATGAAGACTTCGCCAGGGACTACAGCCAGTCCTTCATTCAGGACATCACCGTCAATGTCGCAACCCTCGACAAGGAAGCTTTCCGCCCGAAGACTGAACCGGGTGATGCCGACATCAAAGCCTTCTGGGAAAAGCGCCAGAAGAACTATCTCAGCGATGAAGTGCGTAACCTGACAGTTTACACATTTACCCCCAAGGCCAAGATTGTGGACAAGGCCGACACGAAGATCCCCGCCGCTACGCTGGAAGTGCTCAATGTCGTCGAACCTCTCTGGGAAAAAATCACTGACGCCAATGGCAAAAATATCGATGACGTCATTAATGAGGCCACCAAGGATTTTGAATCCCTGATGACGATCACCCGCGAAAACTTCGACAACGTCACGCTTAACAAAGCACAAGGCTCCCTGCAACTCCCGCTGAATCCGGCCGCCGGAGCCCAGCAGAAAAACGTTGTGGAAACGGCATTCTCCCTTGCCACGAGAGTGGAAGCCAACCCGCTTGATGCCGCCACCGAAATGGTTTCTCCCGATGCCCTGTCCATCAACAAGAACAGCAAGCTGGCTGAAGAAGGCATCACCTCCGAACGCATTTCCAACACGCTCGTTCTCGACGATGGGCGCATCGCCCTCGTTTGTGTCAGCAAGATCATTCCCGTCGCCCCCCTGGCCTACGACCAGGCTCGTCCGGCTGCCCGTGCCGACTACCTCGACCAGCTCGCTACGACTGCTATGGAAGAAGCCGGCAAGAAGCTGAAGGAAAAGCTCAGCGCTGAAGCTTCCGATTCGGATAAATTCAAGGCTTTGGCTACTGCCGAAGGAGCCAAGATTGCTTCCTGGGGTCCATACAACAAGCAACAGGCTCCCGAAAACATGCCCGATGGAGTGACCATTTTTGATGCTGCCCGCAAGATCAATGTGGGGGAAGTCACCGACCCAATCACCGTGAGCGGTTCCCTCATCATCGCTCAGCTGGCGAAGAAAACGATCAACGATTCTCCGGAAAACAAAGTCATCGAAACCTACATGAGCAACGGATTCAACGAAGCGCTCAAGAGCATGGTTCTCTCCGACTGGCTTTCCAACTGCTACACTCGTTACAAGGTTAGCTTCCAGGGCCGAGGCAACTAATCCTTCGGAATCAACAACACCCCACGTTCGTCCATTATGAGCTTCCTCCCCTATCAGGCACGTTTCATCGTCGGGACGGAAGCTTGCGAACGATTCAGCTTTTATGGACTCAAAAGCATCCTGACCGTATACATGGTTGGAGCTTTGGCTATGTCCGAAGAATACTCCATCGCGACGGTACACTTGTTCGTCGCGATTGTTTATTTGACGCCGCTGGTTGGAGCCTGGATTGCCGATAACCTGCTGGGGCGTTACAAAACCATCCTCTCTATTTCCCTGCTCTACTGCATCGGGCACGGAGTGCTCGCTTTGGCAGATCTTTTCCCGGATGTAGAATCACGGCGAATGGTGCTCTACACGGGGCTGATCATCATCGGCCTGGGGGCAGGTGGCATCAAACCATGCGTTGCCGCCTTCCTGGGAGACCAAATCACGGATCAATCCCCCAAAATGATGACCCGGGCATACAATGTCTTCTACTGGTCCATCAATCTGGGTTCCCTCTTCTCCTTCATCGTCGTACCATTCGTCAAGGACAGCTACGGCTGGAGCTGGGCCTTTGCCATTCCGGGCATATTCATGGCGCTGTCCACCTTCTGTTTCTGGGGAGGCCGCAAGCATTACGTAATGCACCCACCCACAAAGCAGAGCAAGGGGAGCAACCGCTCCAGTCTGTGGAAAGTGTTGTTGCACTCGATCTTCAAGGGCGGTTGGAATTCCGCCATCAAGACTTTTGGGGGTTCCCCCGTCAAGGATCTGCGCCAGGTTCTGAACATCCTGACGATTTTCGTGTTCGTGATCCCCTTCTGGGCTCTGTTCGACCAGACAGCCTCATCCTGGGTGCTTCAAGGGAGAAACATGTCCCCAATGAATATTCCTCTCCCATGGGGGAACTGGAGTATCGGTCCGGAACAAATCCAGTCCGCCAACCCCTTGATCGTCATGATCTTGGTACCGGTCATTTCGACGCTTGTGTACCCTCACATTGGCAAATGGGTGCGCCCACTTTTCCGCATGGGTTCCGGCCTCTTCCTGGCGGCAGTCTCCTTCGTCATCGTCGCCTGGATTCAAAGCCGTCTGGAAGGTGGAGAACAACTCTCCATTGCCTGGCAGCTCATTCCCTACGTCATCCTGACCGTGTCGGAAATCCTGTTGAGTACCACCGGACTTGAATTCGCCTACACCCAGGCTCCAGCCCGAGTCAAGAGTACCATCTCCAGCTTCTGGAACCTGACGACCTTCGCAGGTAATCTGCTCGTTTTCATCATCACGGCCATCATTGCCACCGTCACGGACAACCATGCGGTTTCTGTCATCGGCTTCCTCACCTATGCCGCCATGGCGGCCATCGTCAGCGTCTTTTTCGCTATTTCCGCCAAGTTCTACATGAAGCGGAAGGAAAATATCGACGCCATCCCGGATAGCGCTGAAGCGTAAGAAAACTTGTCGCGGAGGCCGCCGACTTTACCCCAGTCAGGAAGACGAGCATCGCCTCCGTCTGAAAGATTTTTTTATACCGTTCGTACTTATATCGTATGAACTACTTTTCTTTGACTCGCCTGTCCATGGGCATCATGGTCGTCAGTTCCTTGACTGGGCTCATTTCAGTTGCCCATGCGGAAAAGGAAGCCACTCTCAAGGATCAGCTAATCGTCAACAACCCCGGCCCAGCTGCATTGGTTTCCTCGACGCAGGCCATGTTCTTCCCTCCCATGCTGAAATGGGAAAGCTGGGACTACTCTCCAATGTGGGCTCAAAAGCCCCAGCCCATTTCCACGGACTTGCCCAAGGACTGGAAAACGAAGGTTGATTTTGATATCGCCTACGGGCGTTCACGCGCCATCGTTAAAGTTTCCGAAGGCACCGACCTCTATGGTTCCGGGCTCGTCACTGGCTCCATGCGCCGCAACAATACCAAAATCGCCATCTGGAACACCGATAACTTCGCCTATGGAACCGACTATGCACGCCGCCTCTACCAGGGGCACCCGTGGATCATGGGCGTCCGCCCGGACGGCACAGCGTTTGGCATCCTCGCCGATACGACGTGGAGATCTACCCTGGAAACTACCGACAAAGAGATTATTTTCGACTCGGAAGGCCCAGTCTTCCCCGTTCTCGTCATCGAGGGCAAGACGCCTCAGGATGTCCTGAGGCAGTTGGCTGACCGCACCGGACACACTCCGATGCCTCCTCTCTGGTCGCTGGGCTATCAACAGTGCCGGTTCTCCTATGAATCTGACGACAAAGGCCTCAGCATCGCCAAAGAATTCAGGAAGAGACAAATCCCCGCTGATGTCATGTGGATGGATATCGACTACATGGATGGTTACCGCGTGTTCACCTTCAGCAAAAAAGGATTCCCCAACCCGAAGGAGTACAGTGACGCCCTCCACGACCTGAACTTCAAGGGAGTCTGGATGATTGATCCAGGCGTTAAAAACGACCCGAACTACTTTGTCCTCAAGTCCGGCGACGAACAGGATGTATGGGTCAAAGGAAACGATCAAAAGACGGACTTCGTCGGCCCCGTCTGGCCCGGTGACTGCAAATTCCCCGACTTTACCCGCGAAAGTACCCGCACCTGGTGGGCAGGATTATACAACGACTTCATGAAGAACAATGGCGTTGACGGCATCTGGAATGACATGAACGAACCAGCCGTATTCAATGCCCCCGGTCATACCATGCCCGTGGATAACTTCCACCGCGGCGATGAAAACATGAAGCCCGGTCCCCATGTCAAATACCACAACATCTACGGAATGCTCATGCTCTCCGCTACTCGCGACGGCATGATGAAGGCCAATCCGGACAAACGGCCCTTCCTGCTCTCACGTTCCAACTTCATGGGCGGTCAGCGCTATGGAGCCACCTGGACCGGAGACAATTCTTCCAGCGATGCCCACATGAAGATGTCCATCCCCATGAGCATCACCCTCGGCCTGTCCGGTCAGCCCTTCAACGGGCCGGATCTGGGGGGATTTGCGGGCAACGCCTCCCCTGAGCTGTATCAGGAATGGATTGGCTTCGGCACTCTGTTCCCCTTCTGCCGTAATCACGCCTGCAAAGGAACCCAAAACAAGGAACCCTGGGCTTACGGGGCAGAAGCCGAACAAGTCGCCAAAACAGCCATCGAACGCCGCTACCGTCTGATTCCTTACATGTACACCCAGTTCTGGCGTTCGACTCAGGATGGGCGTCCCGTCATGCAGCCGACATTCTTTGCCGATCCGGGAGACAAATCGCTGCGCAGTGAAGAGTCCACCTTCCTCATCGGCGGCGATCTGCTCGTCATCCCCTCCATCACGAAGTCTCCCGCTCTTCCCAAGGGTAACTGGCTTCCGGTGAACATCCTGGAAAACGAAGCGGATACTCACGCCCAACAAGCCACAGTCAAGGTTCGCCCCGGAGCTATCGTTCCACTCGGCAAAACCGTCCAGCACACGGGAGAACCCATGCTGGAAACGACAACTCTCGTCATCAATCTGGATGAAAACGGCAAGGCCACAGGAGAGCTCTACCAGGATGCTGGCGATGGATACGGCTATCGCGACGGTGATTTCAGCCTGACCACCTATTCGGCGGAAAAAACACCGGAGGGAGTATTCGTCACCGCCAAAATCACGGAAGGCAAGAGACCGACAGCCACTCAAAAAATCGTCACTCGCCTGCTGACACCCAATGGAGAAAAACGAGCTGAGGGAACCATGGGAGAAAGAGTTCTGATTACTCTCTAAGCCTTCTCACAATTCCTCACCACGCAGAAGTTTCTACGCCACATTCCCTCAGTTCCGGGAATGTGGCGTATTTCTTTCCACCAGTATGTTCTTTCAGATGAACAAAATGTCAGTATAACCCGATTAGAATTCTCCGTTGCCAAACGTATTATTCAAAGTAGCTCAATACAGCCGACTCACACATGAAATCATTACTCTATCCCGCCCTGCCCTTCCTCTGTCTGTCCCTACTACCCTGCGCATCAGGCCAGGAACAAATCATTCCGAAACCTGCCGAGCTTACCATCGGTACCAATTCCCCCTTCACCCTGAGCGATAAAACAACTATCGTTTATCAGGGCAACGACGAGACATTTGCCAATCGCGTCAATCAACTCATCTCCATGCTCAGCCAAGGTACCGGAGTGAATCTGGCCTTAGCCGCAGCTCCGCCAGCCTCCGGCAGCAACTACATTGAAATCACGCAGGATCCCCAACTAGCCGCCAAAGGGGAAGAAGCCTACGCCATGGAGTTGACGCCACAGGGTGTGCTCCGCATCGCTGCTTCCAGCCCGAAGGGAATCTTCTACGCAGCCCAGAGCATGGCGCAAATGCTACCCGTCGAATTCTTCGATGCCAAGGCAGACAAGAAAGCCATCACGTGGAAATTGGCTGACAAATCATTCAGTATGGTGGACTACCCGCGTTTTTCGTGGCGTGCCTTGATGATCGATGAAGCGCGTCACTTCTTCGGAGAAGCCGCCATCAAGCAGATTATCGATCAGATGGCCCAGCTCAAGATGAACGTCCTCCACTGGCACCTGACGGACGATGCAGGCTGGCGTATCGAGATCAAGAAGTACCCGAAGCTGACAAGCATCGGTTCCAAGCGCAAGAACACGGAAATCGGCACATGGAACAGCGGCAAATTCGACGGCAAGTCCCACGAAGGTTATTACACCCAGGAGCAGATCCGCGATATCGTGGAATATGCAGCCCGCCGCAACATCACCATCGTCCCGGAAATCGAAATGCCCGGTCACGGCAGTGCCGCATCAATTGCCTATCCTCACCTCTCCCTCAAGCCGCTGAAGGAAGTTCCTGCAACTTTCGTCACCAACACGGCCTACGATCCCACTTCAGACGCCACCTACAAGTTTCTCTCCGATGTACTGGACGAAGTCATTGCCCTCTTCCCCAGCCAGATCATCCACATTGGCGGCGACGAAGTACGCTTCAATCAGCAGTGGCAGGGTGTCCCGCAAATCGAAGCCTTCATGAAGGAAAAAGGCCTCAAGAGCATGGTGGACGTCCAAATGTACTTCACCAACCGCATGTCCGACATCATTGCCAAAAAGGGACGTCGCATGATGGGGTGGAATGAAATACTTGGCCATGACGTCAACAACGATGGCGGCGGCAGCTCCACCGGCAAGCTGGACACCAATGCCGTCATCCACTTCTGGAAGGGCGGAGCCGATATCGCCAAAAGTGCCATACGCAACGGACACAAAGTCGTTAACTCCACGCACTCGTCCACCTACATCGATTACAGCTACGGCACGATCAGCCTCGGCAAGGCATACGAATTTGAACCTATCTTTGCCGGATTGGAACCAGAATACCAAGAAAACGTCCTCGGCCTCGGTTGCCAAATGTGGACGGAATGGGTGTCTACCCTGGAACGCCTCCATTACCAGGCCTTCCCCCGTACCTGCGCCTTCGCCGAAGTGGGCTGGACTCAGAAAGACGACAAGAATTTTCGCGATTTCAAGGATCGTCTGAAGAACTACAGCAAAATCATGGATATCCAGGGCATTCAATATGCCAAGGATGTCGCTAATGAGCTGAGCAAATCCGACTTCTTCAACACCCCCAAACTCGCCTCCTGGACGCCGGATTCATTGAAGGCCAACTCGGAAAATACAGAGCTGGATATCACCCCCATGTTGAAGGGAGCTGGAGACTACATCGTCACCTTCCTCTATGAAAGAGGCCAGCACGCGGCCAAGCTGACCCGAGTCGTCCTTTACGAAGACGGCAAAGAAATCGCGCGTGACGAGCACCAGGCATTCAGTGGAGGACGCAAAACGAACATCCAATACAAGCTCCACATCCCTGCCGTCAAATCCAATGCCAAATACACCCTGAAGGCCGACATCAAGGGCGACGGTGGTACGGATTCCTTCGGCGACATTTTCGTCGAAGCCCCATAAGCATCTTGACCACATCTACACCTTTCAGCCATGGGGTTTGACAACCTCATGGCTCTTTTTTGGTCTCTGCGTCAGATTCACTGCATACGGCTTGACCTGCCCTTCCATACATGTAAAAATAACATAAAGTAACAATTGTATGAAACCAGTCACATTCAACTGTACCGTTCTGCGTGACGGCCATCAGTCTCTGGCAGCAACTCGCATGCCTACAGAAGTCATGCTGCCCATCGCTTCCATCCTCGACACCATGGGCTTCAGCGCTCTGGAAACCTGGGGAGGAGCCACCATTGACTCTGGACTGAGATTCCTTGGAGAATTTCCCTTTGACCGTCTTGATGCCCTGAAGAAGGCAGCCCCCACGACACCTCACATGATGCTGTTGCGCGGGCAGAATATCGTGGGTTACACGAACTATGCTGACGATGTTGTGGAAGCCTTCATCAAGATGAGCGCCAAGCATGGCATGAACATCTTCCGCATTTTCGACTGCGTCAACGATCCCCGCAACATGGAGACCTCCATCCGCACGGCCAAGGCTTGCGGTTGCCAGGCACACGGTACGATCTGCTACACCACGTCCCCGGTGCACACGACGGAAAGCTTCGTCAAAATGGGTTGCGAACTGGCGGAAATGGGTGCCGATGCCATCGTCCTGAAGGATATGGCCGGCCTCGTCCCCCCCTACGTCACGGCAGAAATCGTCTCCTCGCTGAAGAAGAACATCTCCATCCCGGTCTGGTTCCACACGCACGACACAGCTGGTCTGGGCGCATCATCCATCCTCAGCGCCATTGACTCTGGTCTCGACGCTGCCGACGTTTCCATCTCTCCCTTTGCCAATGGCACCGGCCAGCCGGATTGCTTGCGCATGCTCGCCATGCTGGAAGGCAACGTGAGAAAGCCTGACTTCGATCTGGCCAAACTGCACGAAGTACAGGAGCTCCTCAAGCCCATCTATGCCAGCCTGTCGAAGTACACCTCTCACAAGAACGAAATCGTCGATTCCGATACCCTGCGCTATCAGGTTCCCGGCGGCATGCTCTCCAACTTCCGCACACAGCTGAAGGAACAGGGAATGAGCGACAAGTTCGACGAAGTCTTTGCTGAAATCCCCGTCGTCCGCAAGGCCTTGGGCTGGATACCGCTGGTGACACCCACGTCCCAGATTGTCGGTGTCCAGGCCATGCTCAACGTCAAGTTCGGACGCTGGAAGAACATCACCCCGCAGGCTGCCGACATCTCGCTCGGTTACTATGGTAAGACGACGGCTCCCGTTGACCCGGAAGTCCAGAAGCTCTGCGCCGAAAAAATGGGTAAGGATCCGATCACCTGTCGTCCGGCCGACCTCATCAAGCCCGGCATGGAAGACCTCCGCAAGAAACTTGCTGAAAAGGGCATGCCCACCACGGACGAATACTGCGTCATTTACGCAATGTTCCCGCAGCAGCTTGAAGAATACCATAAGAATCCCGGCCCGAAGCCCGAACCGGCGGCAACTCCCGCCCCCGCGCCTACACCAGCTGCATCCGCTGGAGCCGCTACCCTGAATCTCAATCTCAAAGGAAGAACCTATTCCGTCCAGATCGAAGAGCTGTAAACGACCACACAGCCTCTTTCCTCTGATCGCTCGCACGGTTCATATGCTCAAGCACATCCGCCATATCATCCTGATTGTAGCCCTCTTGCTCTCTCTCATGGGCAATGTGGCCAGGCTTGGCGTATGCCCGTGCGGAGACGATTTCCTTGGCTTCTTCGTTGGAGAATGCCACTGTAACATTTGCGAGGAATCCACGTCGGAATGCCTCGATTGCCTACATCCTTCCGCCCTCCATGGTCTCATGCCGGGAGCAGCGGAAGTATCGGCAAGCTTTGAGGGACATGTCGATATCGGTCTCCCTCCCTGCCCCAATAAAATGCTGGAGGGTTCCGGCCCGCTCCTCCTCTTGCCGGAGCTTGCGCTTCCCAAACTTCCTCTGGCTGCCGTCGTCCTCCCTGAGTGGATGGATTGGCCAGCCTCTATCCTCTTCCCTTCCCAGGAATCCCTGCGTGAGATTCCTCCGCCACCCCTCCTTGAACGAGGGGGTGTTCATTATGTCGGCTACATGCGTCCCCTGAGAGCATAGGCGACGGATATCCTTGTATGGCAAAACACTGTTCCCCCATTCTTTCGGGAGGAAATTTCATGTGTTTGATGCCACCAATACCGTGAAGAAAAGTGTGTCTCACGGTTTCCAGAATCGAGATATTTCGATCTGTTTAGCACCATTGCAATAACCATTTTCACCATTATGAACATATCTTTATTATGCTTAGGCGCGGGAGTCGTGACCCTGTTGGGATCATGCGCCTCCTACAAGGATTCTCCCATCAACCTGGTTCAGGAAGAACAAAGCTGGAAACAGCAATCCCTGACCATACAAGGAAACAAGCCACTCGATCTAACCAGGATCCAGAAAATCGGCCTCGTTCTGAACGCAGACCTCAACCAGGCCAGACTCAAGCTGGCATCCAGCAAAGCCGTCGCCAAACAGGCTGGCTGGTGGAACGATCCTGCCATCTCATTCGACGCCAAACAATCCCTCGAAGACACATCCGTCATCAATCTCGATGCCGGCATCGCCTTCACCATCCCCGTCACCGGTATTCCGGGACTGGAACGCCAAACGGCGGAACAGTACAAGGAATCCGACTACTGGGCACTCCGCCAGGCGGAACTCTCCTTCCTCTCGACAATGGAACAGGAATGGAAGCAACTCGGCATCGCCAGCAAGCGCAAGGAACTCATATCCCAACGCGTTCGCGAAATGAAGGACGAAGACGCCCGATTCTCGCAACTCTACAAGATTGGCGAAATCGACGCAGCCACGCGCCAGCTCACAACCAAAAACTACAACACGGCCGTCCGCGATCTCCAAAGCGCCGAGCAGGAAGAACTCACCCAGCGCATGACGATCATCAAGCAGGCCGGGCTTCATCCTATGGCCACATCGGTCTTTCGCATGAATACCTCCTGCCCGCTGAGCGTCCCCGGAGCCGTAGCCGTTCCTGGTGCGGCGGAACTCGTCCAAGCCCCGCAAATCAAGAGCAAAATGGCTGCCTACGCCGCCGACGAAACCCAGCTCAAGATAGAAATCCGCAGACAGTTCCCCGAATTGGAACTCGGCCCGGCTTTCACTCGCGACGATGGAGAGAAGGAACTTGGCGGCAGCATCGGCTTTAACATCCCGCTCTGGAACCGCAACCGCCAGGCCATCGCCCAGGCGGAAGGTACGCGCAATTCCTCGCGAGAAGAAACCATCTCCTTGTGGAGGGGGCTTCTACAGAACTCTCGGGAACTTGCCCAGGAACAACAACTCGTTCGCAGTCACTGCCAGGATGAACTTAACCGCCTGAACCTCTTTTCATCCAATCTGACCAAGCTGGAACAGCTTTACAAGATAGGAGAAACGAGCCTCGCCGACCTAGCAGAAGCCCGACAGCAAGTCTATGAAAGCCGGATCGCCTTCCTCGACTCACTTTCCAAACTTGCCCGTACTCAGACTGCCCTGCGCTATCTGACATCACAGTCACCCCTTGCCCAATAAACAATAACCCTTTTTCATACCATGAATATATCGAGAATGATTTTCAATTCCTGCATGGGGATGCTTACCATCCTCAGCCTGTCTTCCATCGCCCAGGCTCAAAGCGAACAACCCGCAGCCAAGCCCACCACGGCATCTGCTACGCCCGAGGAGCCAGCCAAGAAAACTCCTCACGTACACGCCGAAGGCGAATCGTGTGACGAGCACGATCACGCCGGAGAAGCAGAACACAAGCATGCCGAAGGCGAATCGTGTGACGAGCACGATCATGCCGGAGAAGCAGAACACAAGCATGCCGAAGGCGAATCGTGTGACGAGCACGATCATGCCGGAGAAGCAGAACACAAGCATGCCGAAGGCGAATCGTGTGATGAGCACGACCACGCAGGAGAAGCGGAACACAAGCATGCCGAAGGTGAGGAATGCGATGGACACGACCACGAAGGCAAAAGCGCAAGCAATGCCGAACACGTACACGCTGAAGGCGAGGAATGCGACGGAACTGACGGAGCAGAAAGCCACGCACCAGAAGGTGTTGTCTCCGTCCATGTGGATGCCAAAGCCATCCGAGCCCTCGACATGAAGGTGGAAAAGATCGTCGCCCAGCCCCACGGAGCCACCAAGAGCTACTACGGACAGCTGGAAATTCCACCCTACGCCGTCCAGACATTCGCCCTGCCTTCCTCGGGGAGAGTCATCCCCCATGTCAAATCCGCCCAAAACGTCAAGAAGGGAGATATCCTCTACACACTGGAATCCCCTGACATCGTTGATCTTGTCGGCAAAGTACGCGACGCCGCAACAGCACTGAAGCGCGGTGAAGCAGAACTCTCCACCCTGAACACCCGCCGCGACCAGCTGAACCAGATCGGCACCCGCAACAGCGAACTGGACACCAACATCCAGTTCAAGGAAGCCGAACTCCCCGGCCTGCGTTCAGCTCTGGAAACAGCTACCAGTCAACTCCAGATCGCCACTTCCGGCGGTGCCATGGAGGGCAACCTCCTCGTCGTGCGCGCCCCAGCCAGCGGCAGCGTCCAATCAGTCTCCAGCAACAACAATGCCTGGGCGGAACAAGGATCGCCCGTCCTGATCATGACCGACCCGGGCAAACTGGAATTCAAGGCCACGGCCTACGCATCCGATTCACTCAATCATTCGACGGCTCACCTCGTCCTGCCTTCATCCGGCGGCAAGCAAGACCATATCCTGGAAGGAAACATCCGCATCGCCGCCCAAATCAACCCGGAAAACCAGACCCGCACGCTCTACTTCGTCCCGGATCAAATCCCAGCCGAAGCCTTTGCTGGCCAAGTTGCACGTTTGGACTTGGGTGAAGCCTCCGACAAGAAGGATGATTACATCCCCGTGCCCAACAGCGCCATTGTCAAGGTAGGCGTCAACGATGTTGTCTTCCTGCAAGACAAGGACGATGACGACCTCTTCCTCATGGTCAAAGTCGAGACCCTCCCCGCCCGCCGCGGTATGACCCCGGCCAAAGGGATCAAGGAAGGCCAGTTGCTCGTCACCAAGGGTGGCTACGAACTCAAATACGCCCTGCCGGAAGCCGATGGAGCCGCCCCCAAGAAGGCTGCCGGTCACTTCCACGCAGATGGCAAGTTCCATGAAGGTGAACACTAAATACACGCGCTTATGAACTCATTGGTAGCCTTTTGCCTCAACAACAGGATCACGGTGCTGATCCTGACGGCGGCCCTGGCCATTATTTCGCTATTCGTCGCCAAAGACATCCCGGTGGACGTCTTCCCCGAATTGAAGGTCCCACGCGTCACCATCCAGACCGAAGCCGGCGGCCTCTCCGCCGAAGAAGTAGAACAGTACATCACCATCCCCATCGAATCCGCCATGAACGGTACGGCAGGCGTCAAAAGTGTCCGCTCGTCCTCCGGAGCAGGGCTCTCCTTCGTCTGGGTGGACTTTGACTGGAACATGGATATCTATCTGGCTCGCCAGATCATCGGAGAACGCCTGACAGCCATCCGCTCATCCCTCCCCGAGGGCTGTGAACCGGAAATGGCCCCCATCGTCTCCGTCACCGGAGAAATCATGCTCATTGCCTTGACGGGAGACGAAAGCGTCTCTCCGCTGGACTTGCGTCAAATGGCCGAGTACAAGCTCCGCAACCGCCTGCTGGCCATCCCCGGAGTAGGACAAGTAACCGTCCTCGGAGGGCGCCTGCCTGAATACCAGGTCGTTTACAAACCGGATCGCCTGAAACAGGCCGGGGTCACCGTCAGCGACCTCAAGGATGCCATCACCCAGTCCCAGTCATCCATCCCCGCAGGGTATCTGGAAGACGTTGCCGGGCAGGAAGTATCCATCCAGCAGCAGACACGCATCGCAGACCCGGAGCAAATCCGGCGCACTCTGGTGCCATCGCATCCATCGGGAGTTCTCAAGGTTGAAGATGTTGCCAATGTCATCATCGACGGTGCCCCCCGCCGTGGCAATGCAGGATTCAGAGGCAAAGACGCAGTCGTCCTCTCCGTCCAGAAAGTTCCCGGAGCCAACACCCTGAAGCTGACAGAAGCCCTCGACAAGGCCGTACAGGAATTCTCCAAAAGCCAGCTTCCCAAAGGCATGCACATCACCGAGCAGGCCTACCGCCAGGCGGACTTTATCAACATGTCCTTGGACAACGGGAAAGAAACGCTCATCTCCGTCGCTCTCGTCGTCGTCATCGTCATTCTGCTCACACTGTTGAACTTCAGGACGGCTCTGATCACGTTGATAACCATGCCTCTGTCCGTTCTGTTCGCCCTGCTGCTATTCCCAGTATGCGGGCTCGCCATCAACATCATGACGCTTGGTGGTCTCGCCGTAGCCGTCGGCGATGTTGTGGACAACGCGATTATCTTCGTTGAAATTGCCTGGCGCTATCTGGAACGCAACTCCAGACTGCCCGAAAACGAACGGAAAACCAAATTCGAAGTCCTCATGCAGGCCAAGCAGGAAATCCTGGGCTCCATCAACTACTCCACGCTCATCATTCTGCTGGTGTTCGCACCGGTGCTGTTCCTCTCTGGTTTGGAAGGCCAGTTCTTCCAGCCTCTCGGCATCTCCTATATCCTGGCTCTGGTTGCATCCCTGGTCGTCTCCATCACCCTCGTTCCCACCCTTTGCTTCATGTGGTTCAAGCCGCGCAAGCATAAGAAGACGGATGCCGAACATGAGGACACCGTCAGCGTCAAGCTTATCAAGAGAATCTACCAGCCCATCCTGACATTCTCACTGAAACGCTCCAAGATCGTCTGCTCGGTGATGGCCGTCATCACTATCCTGGCTCTGTGGCTAGGCAGTACATTCGGCACCAGCTTCCTGCCTCCGTTCAACGAAGACTGCTACACCGTATTCGTCAACACGGTACCAGGTACCTCGCTGGCTGAGACAGAACGCATCTCAAGCAAGGTCATGGGAGACATCGAAAAGATTCCCGGAGTCATCACCGTCACCCAGCGTACCGGGCGTGCAGAAAACGATGAACACGCCGAACCCGTCAGCGCTTCAGAATTGCTCGTACGAGTCGATCTCAAGCACGACCAGAAAGAGCTCTATCAAAACCTCAAGAAGGCCATCGACGGCATCCCCGGCACCAGTTCCATGATCGGCTACCCGCTGGCACACCGCATCAGTGCGGCCTTGTCCGGCTCCAACTCGGATATCGCCATCAACATCTATGGGCAAGACCTGCCCCAGATTCGCCAAGCCGCCAAAAAGGCCAAGGAAATCCTCTCCTCCATGCCTGAAGTGGCCGATGCCCGCGCCAACCGCGAAGTCATGGTGGACACCGCCCGTATCGACTACAATCAGGAAGCCCTCTCCCATTACGGGCTGACGATAGCTGATGCTGCGGAGCAGGTTTCCACAGCCCTCAATGGGCAAAAGATTGGTGAAGTCATCAAGAACCAGGACCACTGGAACATCGTCATGCGCCTTGACCCCTCCATTAAAACCACCATGGAGGACATCAAGAATCTGGAGCTCCTCTCCCCCAACGGCAAGAGCGTTCGCCTGCGCGACGTCGCCCAAGTGTACCGAGAAGAAGTCACCAACCTCATTTTGCGCGACAATACCATGCGCAAGGCCATGATCTCTTGCAACCCGGCCAAGGACTCCAACCTTGGAGACCTTGCCAAGGCCTGCCGTGCCAAGCTGGATCCCGCGATGAACGCCCTCGGCTGTACCGTCGATTACGATGGGACGATTAAGGCTCGTGAATCTGCCTCGGATCGCCTTCTGCTCCTCGGAGTCGTCGTCCTGGTGCTTCTCGTCCTCCTGCTCTCTACGGCACTGGGAAGTGTTCGCCGAGCCATGCTGACATTGGTCAATGTTCCTCTCTGCCTCGTTGGCGGCATCATCGCTGTCTTCATTGCCACGCCAGGAACAATCATGTCGGTCTTCCATGGCACCTACATCCCGCCCATCCTTTCGGTGGCTTCCATCGTCGGTTTCGTGACGGTCATCGGCTTTGCCATTCGAAGCGGTCTGATTCTTCTGAACCGCTACCGTGACCTCGAACACGCCGGATACACCATCGACCAAGCCATCTTCAAGGGTTCGCTCGAACGCGTTGTGCCAATCATCATGACGTCTCTAACAACGATTCTGGCACTTCTGCCTCTGATCTGGGCTATTGACAAACCGGGCGGTGAATTGCTTGGCCCATTGGCCATCGTCCAATTCGGTGGTCTGGCGACAGCCACCCTCCTCAACCTCATCATCATCCCAGCAACGGCGAAAATCTTCTCTCGCTGGATCCAGCACCGACACAAGGAGCTGGCCGAGAAATAAGATTCTCCAAGCCTGATTCAACCGTGCCCTCAGCTTTCATGAAGAAAGCTGAGGGCATTCTTTGTTTGTATAAAACCAAATTTGCTGATAAGAGAATCTATCAATGAAATACCTGTTCGTATTCATCCTGCTATTACTGACAGGAATACCAATTTCCTCAGGAAACAATGCTTCCTGAAGCAGATGCCGGCAAAGGTATGGCAAATGCGCACGCACATTAAGTTTTCAACATTTTCGCCCATTTCTTCATGATTACATTGAAAGATATCCAGGAGCTCTCTGAAAAAGGACTCATTACCCAACAACAAGCCCTGGATATAACCAAGGCTTATGGGTTCGCCACGGAACCAGAAGTGCCTGATGAAGCCGTTTTGCAGGACGAGCCACCTCCACTCCCGGAACAACACGCTTTAGAAAAAAACGAAGACTCATTCCCTCAGGAAGCAACACCGGAGATCGCGAAACGCATGGAACCTGTTATTCCGGAGCCCCCCGAGGAACACAAGGCAAAAACACTACTGGTGTCGTCAACGCCTTCGATGAAGGCTAAACCACCTGTTCCCCTGGTTCCACGGAAACAGGTCAACTATCTGGCAATTGTGTTTGCCTCGTTGGGAGGTTTGTTGACTATCGGTGGCATTTCGACTCTAGCTGTGACGTACTGGTGGGATATTCCGGCGTGGGTAAAGTTGCTGGGAGCCATCCTCGTCATGTATGCCTTCTGGGGCGTGGGGTTCTTCCAGCATGAAGTACGGAAGACAGCAATCAAGACGGGCTATGCCTGCTGCATGGTAGGAGCCTGCATGTGGGGGGCTTGCAACAAGTTGTTCGCCTATCTCTACCACGTGTCCACCGTCCCCTCGAATGGCATACTGTGTTTCCTGCTGGGCGTGCTGCCTTTCCCGTGGATTATCAGACTGCGAGGCTTATTCATGCTATTGATTGCCTCATGCTTTCTGTGGGCAGGATTGGTCATCCATGAGAACCCCGGGGCACCTTCTACCTACTTCCTGATTCCCGGGCTGGCATTGGTTTGTTCCGGCCTGGGGTACTTGCTGGGGCACCCGCGTGTATTGGGTGGAAGCTACACCTTGTATGCTCCGATGGCAGGGATTTGCGGGACATGGTTTTTTGCCGTGGGTTTTCCGCTGAGTGTGTTTCAAGTGCCCTCGTGGAGTATGTGGGGGACTGTGTGCATGCTTGCACCCTGCCTACAGTTTATCCTGGGCTCCTTCCGCAAGAATATTTCGATGCAGGCGGCGGCTCTGCTATCGTTGATGCTTTTTATCATTTTGTCATTCAAGGCCAATGCCATGGAGGAATCCGGAGCTCCCATTCTGTTGCATTTGTTGCTGATTTGTCTGCCGGTGGCGATGGGGCTTTTCCTGCGTTGTATGAAACTCACGCGCGATACGGATACCCTCAAAGTCATCACCTTCGGTATCTGGGCGGGGGTGATCTCCGCCATGACAATAGCTGCGCTTCAATACCAGGGGGACAGCGATTCGGTCAAAGAGATGGTCGTCTCGCTAAGGGATCTAAGCCTGTTCAAAATCAAGCATGCCATACCGTTGCAAAACATGCTACAATACATTGTTTTGTGGATATTCCCAGCCATCATGGTGATGCAGGTTTCCCGGGAGAAACCCACCTTCGGATGGAGTCAGGGGCTTGCCTTTGTATTCATTCTGCTGGCCTTGCTGTCTCCTTCTCTGGATACAGGGTTCATGCCGCAGGGAGGATTCGGCATTCTCGCCCTCTTGCTGCTGGCATGCGGCCTGCTGGGATGGCGGGGCAAAGCAACACTGCCTCGGCATAGTCTTGCACTCGTTGCCTTCCTGTTATGCGCCTATGCCTTGACCGGGGATCAATTATCCGCCCAGAATATCATCCTCATGGTGATTCCTGCCTTGTTCATCGGGATGGTGAGTCAGAGGAAGGAAAAGACCCTGCCCTTGTGGGAGCGCGATCTTCTTTACTGGATTTCATGCGCAAGTCTGGGGTTCATTTCGTTGAATCTTCTCATTTCACAATTCAATGGGAATCAAGGGACTCAGTTGCCGTCCCAGTTGCTGATCCTCCTATTCCTGGGCGTACCTCTGCTCCCCTTCCTTGCCCGGCTATTCGTCGATGTACGTAACAGGAAACAAGAGCCCTTGAGCCGATGCCTGTGGGAATGGTGCCTGCCCTGCCTCGTCATTGCTCTGTACCTATGCTTCTTCTTCGGAGAATACCGAGGGAGCCAGTTGCTTGCACTCGCAAGCTGGGCAGTTCTGATGACAAGGCAATGCCTCCCAACCCATGCAGGGGTACCTCGTCTGCTATCGCCCGAAGCCTTCCTGAAGGGACGCATGATCCGCCCCATATCGAGTCGCCTCAGCATAGCGGTCCCGCTGGTAATATTGGTGTTCAGCGTTCTTGCACTGATGGTCGGAAGCCTTGAGAGCAAAATGAATACAGGGCTTTCTCTTACCTTATTTACCCTCCTGCCCCTGGGGATGTGCGCCTGCCTGACATTCCTCCGCTCGCTGGTAAAATCGCACCTGATGAAGATTACTCCTGGGTTTGTCACAGCAATTATCATCGGCATCATCTCCTGCATTCAGGTTGCCATAGAGCTCGGATTCGGAGACCTTGGTGCCAGCCGCTGGGACATCCTGCTTCTCCTCTGGGGCGTAGCCCTGTTTCTATCATGGTTCTTCCGCAACCGCAGCGTGTGGAACTGGTGCCTGATCGGACTGGGAGCACAAATCATCCTGCTTCTTTTGCCTGTTGAAGCCGCGACCGGAGTGTTTATTGTGCTGTGTATTCCGGCATTGTGCGGGGTACGACCTACTGCAAAATATGCGTTGTTGCCCATCGTCTTCCTCGCCATTCTCCTGATGGGACAAATATACGATTTTGGAGAAACCATACTCTTCGCCATGTTTCCTCTGGCAGCTCTGTTTGCAGCAGGAAAGGCCGAGACCCAACGAGAAAAATCCCTTGCCCCCATTCTCTATCTCTTCTTCATTGCTGGAAGTCTTCTGGTACCAGACATGGGGAACAAGGGAGTTGAAGTCCAGCATGTTTTGGGACTTTGCATCGCTTTCTCCATCATCTCGTTGTGGATACTCCGCATGGTCACCAACACCATCGCTCGGCGGGAAGCCTGGCCGGATGGATTAAGAATCCTGCAATATGTCGCCTTCATCACAGGCTTCGTCGTCTTCCTGCTAAATCTCAAGGAAGCCTTCCTGATTGCGGCAGGTGTGTTCTTGCTTGCCGGAGCCATTCGCCTTCTGACAGGAAGGAAACAGGATAGAGCAACCGTGTTCACCCCCATCATGGCAGGCTTTCTCTCCTTCGCCCTGCTTCAATACGTAGGCTACACCTCGACAACAGCTTTCTCCATCCCGGTCATGGTCGCCGTTCTCAGTTTCCTGAGTTATGCGATTCTCATGCGTCTGAAGTGGCTTTACTCCATTTCCCTATTCTGCCTCCAACTGAGCATTTTGCACGTATGGAGCGAACTACTTCCCATACCGATCGAGCATTTATGGCTGGTTCTCTCTCCCTTGGTCGTCCCCGGCATCACTCTTGCGGCACATGCCTTGCGGAACCGCCATGGAAGCCTGGCTGGCTGGGGCAATATGGCCTACCTATTGAGCGCCCTGTTCATTTTCTCCAAGCACCTGCCTTCTCATTTTTACGAGCTGTCTCCTGATTACATACGAATCGCACTGGGTTTCTGGCTTGCGGGGATCATCCTCCAGACTCTCCGAGACGGCGAATACAGAAGCCTTTTCAATGCAGTCTTTTCCAGTTTGCTACTTTCATACTTCCTGATAGGCCCTCTGGAAGAAATCAGCATGGCAATCGGGTTTTTCGTACTCATGATTTCATGGTTTATAGCAAAAGGTAAAGGGCTTCCACGCATCGCCATCATCTGCTTGGCCATCGCGCTCTTTCTGGGACAGCTTTGTTGCTACAAATGGATTGGAAGTAATCGATATACACATATCGAAAGCATCATCCTTTCCTGCCTGCCGGGGGTCATCCTGATGGTACAACTCAGGACATGGGTGCCGCGACTGGGGATGAAGCTATCGCTTCTATTCAGCCTGGCGATGGTCGGACTAGTGGCAGCCGTCCCTATTCTGCCGCCCTTTGGCTCCATGCTCGTCCTCGTCTTCTGCGGAGCCGCCGCCGTCCTGAGCGGTTTGAAACTGGCACGTGCCTCCATCATCAACTGTGGCGTCATCCTCATTGCTCTCGTTGCAGCGTCACTAGCCATCAACCTGCTGGATTCTGTCACCGAGAAAGGCTTGGGGCTCCTCATCTGCGGATTGACGCTTCTGGGACTCGCCTACATTACGGAACGTACCCGCCGAGCGCTCATCAGTCGCATGCATCCAGTTGAACATCAAGACCCGTCATGAACAAAACAACCCGCCTTTCCCTCATCGGCCTGATCATCGTCCTCCTCGTGCAAGGAATTGTCCTGCTTGTGCTTGCCTTCCAGAAAGAAGGTGAAAAACCTCACAGCGACAAACTGCCGCACAGCAGGAATCACTCTCTAGTGACGCCAAATCACCGGGAAGTCTTTGACTCCCCCGCCGACTTCCGTTACAAACACCCACCAACAATCACCCCTTCAACGACAAACGCCTTATGTGGAGCTGGTCCAAACTGTCCGCCGCCAAATGGGAAGATGCCTGGAATGAACGCATCGCAGGTAATCCCAATGCCGTCATCGAAGCCTTCAAAGGAGGCAAGAGCATCCGTATCACCGTGTATTGCGACACGGAAGACGATGCCATGACCCTGAAAAACTACTTCGGCGGTAGCGTCCGTGAAATCAAGACAACCGACTGGGTCGCCACCCAGGCTCGCGCCCAACGCCCTGACCTGAAGATACGGGAAAACCTTATTATCACCGAACAAGTTGAAGACAAGGCGCTCGCCAAATTGAGAGATCAGTACCCCCAACGCGCCATCCTCACCATCCCCGCTGAAATGGCTTTTGGCACCGGAGACCATGCCACCACCTCTACCTGCCTGCGCAACATCAGCGACTTTGCCAAAGAACACAAAGGCAGTTCCTGGACCATGACCGATATTGGCTGTGGCACAGCCGTTCTGGCCATCGCCGCCATCGCTCTGGGGGCAGAACACGCTTCGGCGTTCGACTTTGACCCCATCGCCGTTGAAGTTTCCCGCACCAACGCCCAACGCAACGCCATCAGCGAAGACCTCCTGGAAATCTTTCAGGCAGACGTCTTTGAATGGACGCCTACTCCTGCCCAAATGGGAGACCTCGTCGTTGCCAACCTCTTCTCCACCATCCTGCAAAAAGCCTTCCCCAGGATTATTTGTGCGATGAAACCTGGCGCCACACTCGTTATTTCCGGGATTTTGACCACCCAGTGGGAAGAAACCTGCCAAGCCGCCAATAATCACGGAATCGTCTTTGACAAAGTCATTTCCAAAGGAAAGTGGACCACAGCCAAAGGAAGACTTGCGTAAATTTCTTTCGGCTATATGAAAAAAAGCATTGCCTCTTTCCAGAAAAGAGTGTAAATACTTCTCCGCCTTACGGCACATCACAAAGCGCGGTTAGCTCAGTGGTAGAGCACTACCTTGACACGGTAGGGGTCAGCAGTTCGAACCTGCTATCGCGTACCATTTTCTTAAGACTCCGGAATTAATTCAATTCCGGAGTCTTTGTTTATGTAGGAGAAAGAAATACTGAAGGCACATGGAATGGCACTTTTAACGTTCCTTTAAACAAATCTTCCAATCACCAAAGGATCAATAATTTAAATACATGAAGCTTACTTCATATTATTATTGAACGACTGTCGCAAAATTACATTGTCAGAGCCGTATCACTGCCAGTATTAGCTTCACCGATCAGGGGGAATTGTTTTCCTCCCCGCTTCATCCCCATCCTCTACATACATTAATGAACGAAACGGTACCTACCGATACGCTAGGAATCCTGGCAGGCAACGGAACATTTCCCGTTACTTTGATTCAAGCCGCCAGACAACAATCACCCGGAATTAAAATTGTCGTATGTGGCTTTCCCGGAGAAACCGATTCATCTGTGGCCGACGCAGCAGACATTTATCAGGAGTTTAAATTGGGACAACTCAGCAAGCCGGTAGAATTCTTCAAAAAGAACGGCGTGGACAAAGTGATGATGGCTGGAGGGATTGTCCCGACGAGCCTCTTCGACTTGCGCCCGGATATGAAAGCTCTCTTCATCCTCGCCAAGATGAAGAAGAGAAATGCCGAAACCCTCTTCTCGGCTATTGCAGATTTCCTGGAAGAAAACGGCATCCGTGTCCTTCTCTCAACAACTTACATGGATGAACACATCGCCCGAGCTGGCCATATTTTCGGGCCGGAGCTTAAAAAGCGCCGTCTCGGAGACGTGGAACTTGGCTGCGAAATCGCCGCTGAAATGTGCCGTCTGTATGTCGGCCAGTGCGTTTGCGTTCGCCACGGTACGATTCTTTCCGTGGAAGCCTTCGACGGAACGAATGACTGCCTGATGCGCGGTGGCCGCATCGGCAAGGGCAAGGATGTCACGGCAGTGAAGCTTTGCAAGCTCGACCAGGATATGCGATTTGACGCCCCCTGTGTGGGCGCGGGCACCATTGAATCCTGCCACAAGGCCGGGGTTTCTGCCTTCGTCGTCTATGCAGACAAGACGCTCGTCCTCGAAAAGGAAAAGGTGAAGAGGCTGTGTAGCGAATACGGCATCACGCTGTTGGCCGTACCCTTCCCCACGGAAGGAGCCTAAAATTTCGTCCGGGATGGCAGTTTCCTGCTCGATCCCTGTTTTTTGTAGCACCGGAGTTTTTGGACTTCGGTGCTACAATACTTTAGAGAAGAACTCCTTCAGGCGTGGATTGACCGGGTTATCGATCACCTGAGAGGGTGGCCCGGATTCAACGATATGCCCCTGATCCATGAACATGACCCGGGAGGCGACTTCGCGGGCAAAGCCAATTTCGTGGGTCACGACCATCATGGTCAATCCATTGCCGGCCAGTTCCTTCATGAGTGAGAGCACCTCGCCAACCATTTCCGGGTCAAGCGCAGAGGTGGGTTCGTCAAAAAGGATGGCATCCGGATTCATGACGAGAGAGCGGACGATGGCAATGCGTTGCTTTTGTCCACCTGAAAGCTGGAGAGGATAGGCATGGCGCTTGTCAAAGAGTCCGATGCGATGCAGAAGGTCTTCCGCCTGAGCCACGGCGTCTTTGCGAGTTGCCCTCCCGGTTTTGACGGGAGCGATGGTGATGTTGTCCAGAATGGACAGGTGAGGGAAGAGGTTGAAGTGCTGGAAGACCATTCCGAC
The DNA here is from genome assembly GCA_964448375.1 of uncultured Akkermansia sp. Lineage (GTDB taxonomy): Bacteria > Verrucomicrobiota > Verrucomicrobiia > Verrucomicrobiales > Akkermansiaceae > Akkermansia. The sequence continues at coordinate 63,924 of CAYVAI010000015.1, read as the reverse complement.
GTGTTCGCGGAACTTGTTGACGTTGACGTGCGGGTCAGTCACAGAGGATCCCTTGAAGAGAATCTCCCCGGAAGTGGGCGTTTCCAAGAGGTTCAGGCAACGAAGGAAGGTACTTTTCCCGGAGCCGGAGGGGCCGACGATGAAGACGACTTCTCCCTGCGCAATGTCCACAGAAACGTCGTCCACGGCACGGTGATTGCCGAATTCTTTCACCAGTTTGTTGATCTGGAACATGGGGACGGAAGGCGAGGAATCATTCATGTTGTTTCAATTTCCTTTCCAATTTTTCAAGCAGGCGGCTAAAGAGCATGACGATTGCCAGGTAGATCAAGGCCACGGCTACCAGAGGCATGAAGGCCGTGTACGTCTGGCTTCGGATGATGTCGCCTCCCTTGGTGAGATCCTGCAGAGCGATGTAGCCCGACACGCTGGTTTCCTTGAGCAGGACAATGAATTCATTGCCCAGAGAGGGGAGAACGTTTTTGAAGACCTGGGGAAGGATGATGAACACAATGGTCTGGTTGTAGCTGAGCCCCAGGCTACGACCTGCCTCAAATTGCCCCTTGTCGATCGACATGATGCCGCCGCGGATAATTTCCGCCACATAGGCCCCCGAATTGAAGCCGAAGGCAACGATGGCAACGAGTACCTTGCTGACATCCACCGCCCCGAAGATCACGAAGTAGATGATCAACAACTGCACGACAACGGGTGTACCACGGATCACCGTCAGGTAGATCTTGCTCAGGAAGTTGAGGAATTTCCATTTGCCGGTCTTGTCGTGCGTGGAGCGGATGACGGCAACGACAAAGCCCATCAGAATCCCCAGGATCACAGAGAAGAAGGATATTTCCAGAGTAACGAGCAGGCCGTTGGTAAGGTATTTCCAACGATGGTCTTGGATGAAGTTGGTGTAAACTGAGTCTTTGAAGTCCTGCCACTTGGAGGCCAACCACCCCTGCCCTTCAGCACCCGCTACCGTGGCCACGTTTTTTTCGTGCTGCATGGCGGCGTATTGACTGCGCATGCGTTCCATCGCCCCCGAAGCCTTCATGTCGGCGATTACGGCATTGATTTGTTCGAGCAATTCGCGGTTCCCTTTGCGGACGGCAATGGCGTAGGATTCCAAGGTGAGAGGTTTCTGGAGTATATGAAGGCCGGGCTGTTGCTTGAGGTAGATGCCGGCGGGGTCCTGATCAATGACAACAACGTCCACCTTGCCTGCGGCCAGAGCAGCGATGGCGAGGGCACCATTGGGGAAACGCTCCGGCTGCTGGATGTTGTTGGTCACGTAAATATCCCCAGTTGCTCCGTGCTGAACGCCAATGCGTTTGCCTTTGATTTGCTCCTTGCCGGTGATCGATGAATCTTTCGGCACGATCATCACCTGGGCAGCTTCGACGTAAGGGATGGAAAAATCGACCTGTTGCATGCGTTCCGGCGTCACCGTGATGCCGGACGCGGCCACGTCAGCCTTGCCGGAAATGACAGCTGTGATCACGGAATCAAAGCTCATGTCTTCGATCACCAGCTCGCGACCCGTCGTCCGGGCTACTTCACGCATAATGCCGGGATCAATGCCGATGATTTCATTGCCATCTCGGAATTCATATGGAGGGAAGGTAGCCTCCGTCACCATGACTATCTTGCCAGCATCCAGGCCGCTCGCCGCAGAGCAGCAGAGGAACCATCCTGCCAGCAGGAATTGCAGTATCAGGTGAAATCGAAAGGAAGACATGTACAAATACAGGTAGAGGGTCAGAATTCTGAAAAGATGAGGGAATTTTCAGAAGGTCGGGATATAGAATCTCGCGCACTGAAACACAATGCCAATCTGCCCTCGTGACATGAAAAACGGGAAATTCTCGTTTCTGCTACAAGCAACAGGGCCGCCCCTTGCACTGGCGAGGCGGCCCTGAGTTATTAATTGGAGTTACCGGAAGGGATGGATCAATACTCGATCTTTTCCTTCAACTTGATGGCATCCGAAGCGGAACCGACCTGGATTTCGAAGGTGCCAGGTTCAACGACGTGTTTCATATCCAGATTCCAGAGACCGAATTCCTTGAAGGGGATGTCGATGGTCACGGTTTTAGTTTCTCCGGGAACCAGCCAGACTTTCTTGAAACCCTTGAGGCGGCGAATGGGAGTAACGACGCTGGAGACCTCGTCCTTGACGAAGGCCATCACCGTTTCATATCCGGCTGTTTTGCCCGTGTTCTTCACGGTTACAGCCACGGAGAGAGGCTTATCTTTTTCCAGACGCGCGGGGGAGAGCTTCATGCCTTCGTAGTTGAAGGTCGTGTAGCTGAGGCCATGCCCGAAGGCAAAGGCCACCTTGTCGTCCTCTCGGGAGGAACCAAGGCCGTAGCCGGTACGCGTGCGGGAGAAGGTCTGGTAGTAATAGGCGGGAATGTGGCCAGCCGTCTGGGGAATACTGATCGGAAGCTTACCGGAGGGATTGACCTTGCCGACCAGGATTTCCGCCAGAGCCTGTGCTCCGTATTGGCCGGGTTCCCAGGCATCGACGATGGTGGGGATATTCTGAGTGATCCAGGGATTGTTCAGAGGCTTTCCATTGACGATGACGACGACAATCGGTTTGCCCGTGGCATGAAGCTTCTGAATCAATTCCACCTGCTGACCATAGAAATCGATCGATGGGCGGTCGGCAGACTCGCCATAGGTGCGCATCCCCCAGTCGTTGCGAAGACCGTAGCCGCCAATGACGGCCACAACAAGGTCACAGTCTTTAGCCTTGGTCACGGCATCGTTGATTGCGAAATCATTCAATTCTCCGCCTTCTTCGAGCTGGCGTGATTGCGTCACGGGGTCCGTTGTGGCGACAGTGACATCGGACTTCTTCCCTTTGATTTTGCCGCTGTTGCTAAACACAACTTCACACTTGCCTGCCAGTTCGTTTTTCAGTCCTTGCAGGATAGAGATCACGTGTTCCTTAGGCTGGTGGCTGGCCCAGTCACCCATAATTGTCTGATTATCAGCATTGGGTCCGGTTACGAGAACCTTCTTGTACTTGGCAAGGTCAAGAGGGAGGAGATTGTCGGAGTTCTTCAGCAGGACGATGCTCTGGCGGGCGGCTTCAAGCGCAGCATCGCGGGCTTCCTTACTTCCGTAGGCATCCTTCTTTTTGTCTGCATCAATGTAGCGATTTTCAAAGAGTCCCAGCTTAAACTTGACCGCCAAAATGCGTTTGACGGCGTCATCGATGCGAGATTCGTCCACCTTACCTTCCTTGATGAGTTCCTTAAGATTATCGATGAACATCTTTCGATCCCAGGAATACATGTGCATGTCGATACCGGCATTGATCCCCAGACGGACGGCATCCTTTTGGTCGGCGGCTACGCCATGGAGGTTCCCCGGCATAAGGTTTTCAATGTCCCCCATATCCGTGATGTAGAATCCCTTGAAACCGTATTCATCCTTGACGATGTCCGTCAACAGCCACTTGTTGGCGTGCATGGGCACACCGTTCACATCGTTGTGACCAGGCATAATCGTTAACACACCAGCATCGATTGCCGCCTGGAAGGGGGGCAGGAAATCGCTGCGCAACATGCGTTCCGATATTTCCGCGTTGCCATGGTTCACGCCACCGATGGAGGCTCCGCCTCCGACAAAGTGCTTCACGCAGGCAGCAATGTTCTTTTCCGGGTCAAGGTTGCCTTGCAGGCCGGTGACGGAAGCTTCGACGAGGCGGGATGAGAGGAAGGGATCTTCTCCGTAGGTTTCCCCCGTGCGTCCCCAGCGGGCGTCGTGGACAATGTCAACGCTTGGGGCGAATGTCCAGTGGTTGCCACTGTTGCGGACTTCTTCTGCGGCAAGGCGGGCGCAATCGTGCACCAGTTCCGGATTGAAAGAAGCCGCAATCGTGATCGACGACGGGAACACCGTTCTATTCGGCAAAATGGCATGACCGTGGGCGGCATCCACCCCGACGAGGAAGGGAATCTTCAGCCGCGACAACTCGGACTTCTTCTGCACCTCATTGTAGCGTTCAGGCGTCACCTCGCCGATCCATGCACCAACACTGCATGTGTTTTCCAAACCCTCGGTCGTAAACTCCTTCTCCTTCCAAAAGCTGAACATATCCATCTGCGCCACTTTTTCCTCCAGAGTCATTTGATCCATCAGAGATTTGACGCGAGCCTCAACTGGCGCATTCCTATCCTTGTACACTTCCGAAGCATCGACGGCAAAAGCCGTCTGCATCACAAGCGACGCTGACAAGCCGCACACCCCGACCTTCCCAACGAATGGTAAAAAAGATTTAAAAAGAGATGACATGTATTTATGTACGAACTGGTCGGGGTCTGTCTTTCAATCAATTCATTCACACTTCCTTCCAGACCTTGCCATGTTGCCACGCTGGATCTGAATCATGGATCCAGTCCCATCCGGCAAGTCTTCGCAACCATGATAAAAAGCCTATCGAAGACGGAGTTTGAGCTTTAGGGGAAGTGGTGGAAAGGTCAATATGAGGAAGTATGAAATGGAATGGCTTCATCTTCGACTTCAATGGGACTTTGTTCTGGGACACTCCGTTCCACAATGAATCGTGGGATGTGATTCTGGGGCGGTATGGGTTGACGGTGACGGAAGAGGAACTTTTTCGTCATATCCATGGGCGGACGAATGCGGATATCTATGCCTACCTGTTCCCGGGGGAATCATCCGGGGAAGAGGCGGATGCTTTTGCCGAAGAGAAGGAGGCCATTTATCGAGATATTTGCCTGAAACACGGCATGCAACTGGCTCCAGGAGCGGAACGTTTGCTCGATGAACTGAAGGAACATGGCATTCCTCGCAATATCGCGACGGCTTCCGGGAAGACGAACATTGATTTTTTCATCGAGCAGTTCCGGCTGGATCGCTGGTTCGATCCCCAGGCTATCAGCTATGATGACGGCACGGTGCCGGGCAAGCCATCACCGGATATCTTCCTGCGCGGGATTGAACGTATTGGCATCAAGGTTGAGGAAGTCGTCATTTTTGAGGACTCCCACGCGGGGATTCGCGCAGCGACAGCTGCATGTCCCCGGCAAGTTGTCATTGTCGATTCGAATCGTGACAATTATTCAGACTGGAATTATCCCGTAATTCGGAGTTATGATGAATTGGAGAGGTCGCTTTTCCTCTAATCCCCCTTCTCTACCAACACTCACCCAGAACAGAATACGATTATGCACATGGCTGATGCTCTTGTCTCCCCAGCAGTAGGAGGAACCATGTGGGCGGCTTCCGCAGTAGTTGCGGCCTACAGCGTCCACCAATTGAAAAAGGAAGACAACAGGGCCAAAATCCCACTGATGGGCGTCATGGGTGCCTTCATTTTTGCGGCACAGATGCTGAACTTTGCCATTCCCGGCACGGGTTCGAGCGGCCATCTGGGCGGGGGCTTGATTCTAGCCGCCATCCTGGGGCCTTACGCGGCCTTTCTCGTGATGGCCTCGGTGCTTTTGGTACAATGTCTGTTTTTTGCGGATGGTGGGTTGCTGGCATTTGGCTGCAACCTCTTCAACCTGGGCTTTTTCGCCTGTCTGGTAGCATACCCGCTCATTTTCAAGCCATTGGCAGGAGGAGATTCATCCAGCTGGACGAAGGGAAGAATCACCTTTGCTTCGATTGCGGCTGCCACCATCGGCTTGCAGATGGGAGCATTTGGTGTGGTTGTCGAGACGGAAGCATCCGGCGTCACAGCCTTGCCTTTCGGCCAGTTCGCCTTGATGATGCAGCCCATTCATCTGGCGATCGGCATTGTCGAGGGGTTAGCCACGGCAGCAGTCATCCTCTTTGTTCGGCAAATGCAGCCGGGAGTATTCCAGACGGTAGCCCCTGCATCCGGCGTGAAACCGGGCAAGCTGATTGTCGTGCTGGCGGGGATTGCCATGCTGTTCGGCGGGGTTGTCTCGTGGTATGCGGCATCTGATCCCGATGGACTCGAATGGGCGATGGCCAAGACCTCCCACACGGAAGAGCTGGAATCCCCGGAGACATCGGCACACCAGCGCATGGCTGGCATTCAGGAATCAACCGCCTTTCTGCCGGATTATGCTTTTTCCTCCGCTGAAGAGGCATCTCCTGCCATGGAACGGGCAGGGACGAGTGTTTCCGGCCTCGTCGGTGCGGGTATCGTTTTTGCCGTAATCGTACTGGGTGGAGCTCTTACTTCACGCCTCCGCCCACGGAAAGCTTCCGCCTGATCTTTCTTCCTGATTTCCGATCTCTCTCCACATGCAACGCACGGAACAGGCCTGGTTCAACATGGATGCCGTGGAGGGCTATGCCCGGCAACACAGTCTTGTGCACAGCCTCGACGCGCGAATCAAGTGCCTCATCACCGCCGTTTATCTCATCTGCATCCTTTCCATTGACCTGCAACAACTCCCGGCGCTCATTCCCTTTCTGTTGTACCCTGTGGTCGTCTGCCGCATGAGCGGGGTTCCCATCCTGCCCCTGCTGCGCCGCTCGCTGGTAGTTTTGCCCTTCTGCGCGATGATCGGGATTTTTAATCCGATTCTGGACCAAACCCCGGCATTCAGCCTGGGAGCATGGACGATTTCGCAGGGCTGGGTGTCCTTTGTCTCCATTCTTATCCGAGGGGTTTTGACAGTTCTTGCCAGTCTGACCCTCATTGCCACGACAGGATTTCCGGCGATTTGCGCCGCGATGCGCAGGCTGGGAATTCCTGCCCTGTTGACGACGCAATGCCTGTTGCTCTACCGCTACATTTTTCTGCTGATGGAAGATGCCGCCCGTCTGGCGACGGCGCGAGATCTGCGCAGTTATGGGGCGGGGAAAACACCCCTGAGATTCTGGGGTCCCATGGTGGGTTCCCTCCTGATACGCAGTATGGAACGGGCTGAACGCGTCCATACGGCCATGGAAGCACGCGGATTCAATGGAACCCTGCACACGCTTCGCGAGGGTTCTTTGACGCGCACCGACTTGATTTACAGCGGCGTTTGGTGCATGGTGTTCATCCTGCTGAGATGGAGCGATGCCGTCCTGTACATCGGCGACCAAACCCACACCTTCCTGTCATGAGCCACCATATCGTCCGCGCCACACATATTTCGTACATCTATCCAGACGGGACAGAGGCTCTCCGCGATATTAGCTTTGAGGCTCACCATGGAGAATCCATCGCCCTCGTTGGCGGCAATGGCGCGGGCAAATCTACTCTGCTCCAGCTTTTGTGCGGCGCTCTGATGGCAGACTCCGGAGAAATCCGCATTGGCGATATCCCCATCGTCAAAAATACCCTGCCCGCCATCCGCCAATCCGTCGGCATGGTTTTCCAGAATCCCGACGACCAGCTTTTCATGCCGACGGTGCTGGAAGATGTGTGCTTCGGCCCCCTCAATATGGGATTGCCTGACAAAGACGCTCTGGAACATGCCCACCGGGCACTGGAAACCGTGGGGTTGTGGGACATCCGCGACAAGGCGTCCCACAGGCTTTCCGGCGGAGAAAAACGTGGAGCCGCCATTGCGACCGTTCTTGCCATGGAGCCGAATGTTCTCGTGATGGATGAGCCGAGCACCCATCTGGATCCGTATTCCCGGAGACAGATGATCGACTTCCTTCAGGAATTCATCCACACGCGCATCATTGCCACGCACGACTTGGCGATGGTGCTCGATCTGTGCCCCCGCGTCATTCTGATGAACCAAGGCCGGATTGTTGCCGATGGAGCCACGGAGGACATCTTCCGGGACAGGGAACTTCTGGAATCCTGCCGCCTGGAACAGCCGGAATGCTTCCGCTAGGCGGAGGGTTGCTGCAACTCTTCCGCAACGATCCTGCCAATCCTGCTGATGGTTTTTTCCATCTCAGTCAGAGTCGCCTTGCAATCACGGATAAACACCGATACGACCGCATGTCGCCCATCGGGCATAAGCATCACCCCAACGTCATTCCGGGCAATAATCACCCCGTCCCTGACTCCAGAATAGCCGGTTTTATTTGCCAAGACGACGCCCGGAGGCAAATCACCCCGCAGACATGTTGCAGCCAATTTTGTATGCGACATAATCTCCCATAAAAATTGGGCACTTTCCTTACTCACAATGGAATTGGGAACATCATCCTTGAAAGCTGCCAGATACAAATCTTCAAGCAGGCGATTCATCGCAAGCGGAGTGGAATAATTAGCGTAAATCATCGCCGTATCCTTGAATGCCTCTTCCGAGCAAACAATCTTGATACCCACGTCTTTCCCATAGTATTCGGACAGGAAGCCCTGCACCTTTTCCGGCCCGCCGATTATGCCGAACAGGATCTCACACGCATTGTTGTCGCTGGAAGCAACGACAAATTGGAGCAATTGGCTCAATTTGAATGTTCCACCCTGCGGAAACTGTTCGCGCATCGGGCTCCATGTGTCGGGATCCAGCATCTCCCGGCTCACCTGGACTTCCTGCTGGAGGGACAAATTCTTCCGGTCCACCTCTTTCAAAATGGCCAATGCCAGCGGAAATTTGAAGACGCTCATCATCGGGAATTGCCCGTCTTCGTGCATCACAAAGATGGGGGGTTGAGCCCCATTCAGATGAACGGCAACACCGACCGTGCCCTGTAACGATCCAATGGCCGATTTGATCTTTTCTCCCATGCGACTCTGAGCCTCGGCTGAAGTAGCAGCAGAAGCAGATGGAGGGGAGGCAACAATTTTCCCTTGCGCTTCAACTGCAAGCAAGCAAAGAACCAGCAATACGGAGAACTTCCGACAGAAATGCAATAACATATAACTTGTATAAAAAACCGGAGGCTCCCCCATCAGGGGAAACCTCCGAGTTAGGAAATAATGGAGAAATCGCGTGAACTAAAATCAAGCGTAGGCGGATTCCACGCGCTTGGCAACGTCGCGATAGCCGTAGTTGGAGTCATAAATCGCCTTGAAGCAATCGAGAGCGTCTTGCTTCTTGTCCAGCTTTTCATTGATCGTACCCATGAGGTAGAGGATCTCCAGCTTGGTGGCATCCATCGTGTTAATTTCCGCATTGGCTTCCGCGAGCTGGCGAAGAGCCATGTCGTTCATGTTCTTGGACTCGTAGCACTTACCCAGCATGAGCATCGCTTTGATGCGCAGGTAGGGGTTGTTACGGGCGCGCTGGAGTTCCGGGATGGCGTCCGTGAAGTTCTGGGCATTGAAGAGAGCTTGGCCGAGGTCGAAGCGGAGCTGGGGATCCGTCGGGTTGCCTTCCACGCGCACGCGGCATTCAGCCACGATAGCTTCGGAAAGTTGCAAGGTCATTTCTGCGAGCTGGGTCTGGAGTTCCTGGTTCTCAGGGTCTGCGGCGGCACGCTGCTTAAGTTCTTCCAACTGGGCGGTACGGGCTTTTTCGCTCATTTCAGAAGCCTTGGCACTGAGGGAAACGTCGTTGTTACTCAAGGAGAAGGCATAGCTGAAGAAGGAGCTGGCGCTGGCCCAGTCTTCCATCTGTTCGTACACGTTACCGATGGCACGCACGGTGGCCAAGTCCGTCTGGTTAGTGGCGTAACGTTCAGAAAGATGGGCAAGACGCGCTTCCATTTCCTGGCGGGTCATGCCCTGCTTGTCGAGTTTTTCGAGGGAAGCGGATTCGTTCGAGCTCTTCATGACGTCCTTCATGGACGTGGCGTTTTCCCAATTCTGCTTCTGCATGGAGGCCTGAGCGGTGCAGTCCTTTTCACCCTTCACGGCGATGGAGTCGGAGGGGTCTACCTTGACGATGTCGTGATAGACGGCAGCGGCTTCGGTAGGCATCTTGCGAGAAATGTAGTGATTGGCCAGCATGTGGAGGAGCTTCTTGTTCTCCGGGTGACCTTCGCGAACGGTTTCGAGGGCAAATGCGGCTACGTCGGGCAGACCTGCATCTTCAGCAGCGTGGAAGAGGATTTCGTTGGAGGCCTCATTAAAGGGATCGTTTTCCAATTCATCTTCCACCGAGGAGAGAGAGGAGGAAGGATCGCGCTTGACTGTCGTCATGCGCATGCCGCCGAAAAGGCCTTTCTTCTTGGGTTCGGGATGCAGCTTGATTTCGCTGGCACGGAGGACTCTGCGACCTTCGAGGAATCCGGGGAGTTGTTTGACCAGTGCCTTGAGGAGGCTGATGGCGTACTGGTAGTTATTCATGTCCACGGCCTGGCGGGCCTTCTTCCACAAGTCCTGCTGCTGCGGCGTAAGCTGTGCTTCTGTAATGAGTTCCATAGATGTTATAATAGCTGAAATTGAAACGCCATCCGAATTATGATTTCGGACGACGCTATTAACTTTTCTCCTTTATCATGCCATGGCTTCTATTTCAACCTTGTTTTTCCTTGCAGACAGGAAAATGATGGCACCCATGCGAATTGACGCCCTCCTTTCCCGATACGGTTATTGTTCCCGCAGCGAAGCATCGCGATGGATCAAAAAAGGCCGCGTTTCCGTCCTGGGAACCCCTGCCAAGTCTGCTTCCCAGAAGGCGGAAACAAAAGATGTCCTCGTGGATGGAGAACCCATCGAGTTCCCTGACGGAATCTGCGTCGCTTTCTACAAGCCGCTGGGCGTCACCTGTAGCCATGACGAGCGCGACGGCAGGCCTATTTACGATCTTTTGCCTCCCGCATGGACACAGAGAAACCCCGCCGTCACCTCGGTGGGTCGCCTGGACAAGGACACGGAAGGCCTGCTTCTGATCACGGACGACGGCAAATTCGTCCACCGCCTCACCTCCCCCAAACACCATGTGGACAAAGTCTACGAACTGACGACAGAAGCCGACATCCCGGAGAGAGCCATTGAGCAATTTGCCTCTGGAAACTTTATGCTGGAGGATGAAAAATACCCCTGCCACCCTGCCCGGCTGGAAATCATCGAGCCGCGCCTTGCCCGGCTGACCTTGACGGAGGGCCGTTACCACCAGGTTCGCCGAATGCTGGCCGCAGTCGGAGCCCCGATTGTGACGCTGAAACGTCTGTCCGTAGGGCCACTCCATCTCGATGATTTGCAGTTGGAGCCCGGAGACTGGACGCCCATTTCCCCCTCCCTGTTCGGGATGTAATCGACGTATGGATGCTGACGGCCCCATCGCCTGTGTACCCTGGTTCCGCGTCGTTGCGGAATCCCCGGATTGGATTGTCGTGTCGAAGGCGGCCCCGCTCATCGTCCACCCTGCCAACGGGAAGACGGAACCCAACCTCCTGCAAGGCGTTGAAGCCCTCCTGTGCTATGAGCTTGCCAATGGCATGAAGGCAGCCTTGGTCAACCGGCTGGATCGCGAAACGAGCGGGTTGACCTTGATTGCCAAAACGCCCGGCGGCACACGCCAGCTGGGCAGAGCCATGCAAAGGCGGCAAATGCACAAGGAATACACAGCCATCGTGTACGGACATCCCCTGTGGAACCAGATTGTCTGCGAGGAGCCGATTCTGCAACAGGGAGAAGTCATGGAGTCCCGGATATGGCTCAAACAATGCGTCCATCCCGATGGGAAGGAGTGCAGAACGGAGTTTCAGGTCATGCGCCGTTTCAGGAAAGGAAGCATGCCCTATTCCCTTATCCGCTGCATCCCGGTGACGGGACGCATGCACCAGATACGCGTCCACCTCTCCTCACTCGGCTACCCCATTGTCGGGGATAAAATTTACGGGCCATCTGAGGAATGCTATCTGGAATTCATCACCAAAGGGTGGACTCCCGAGCTGGAAGCCCAGCTACTCCTGCCCCGACACGCGCTACACGCCTGCGTACTCGACTTCCCCTTCGATGAAGAACTCATCCACACACAGGACGAATTATCCCCCGATCTTGCGGAATTCGTTGCAGACGCAGATCGGGAATAAGCGATCTCTGTGCCGAACAGTCCTAAAAATCAACGAGGCTGCCTCTTTTTTCGTGAGACAGCCCCCGGTACAAGGGTTGTAAATACCCCTGATTCACACCATGAGCCATAATTCTCCGTTTACACGGAGAAGGAGTGAAGATCCTTATTGGACCTTCACTTTGACGATGATTTTGCGGATTTCTCCTTCACCGATGCAACCGGCGTGGGCGTCATTCGGGAAGACGATCACGAATTCGCCGGGCTGGGCATCAACGTAAGTCGTCGGAGCGTCTTCAAAGTGCTGGGCGTCGTTTTCGTGGTCGAAGGGTTCGGATTCCGTTTGCAGAGTGCTTCTGTGCTTCCAGGCGAAGCGTTCCACGGTGGAGATGGGAACGTGGATGTCGATGAACGCATTGTGGACTTCCATCTTTGCCTTGTCGGGTGATTTCAGGGCAGTGTTGTTGACCATGACGATGAGTTCGTCTTCCACCAGAATCGTCTTGCCGAGTTCCACGGAAGCAAGGTCGAGAGACTTGATGTAGTCAAAAGCCTGTTTGAAAAGCGGATTGATGCCTTCGTACAGGGCGGAGTCGTCCAAATTATCGAGAATCATGAGAGAAGTGTTGTTTGTGTTTGGAAAAGGTGTTGCGAGACAAAAATCAGATCGTTCCGAACACCTCATTGACATCGAAACGTACCTTGGGCACCGTCGCGTAGCGGTCTTCATCGCTGCGGTAGCCGAAAGCCAGAGCGCACAAGGTTCTGTAGGGCGAGTCTTCGAGGTCAAGGATAGCATCGTATTGAGCAGGATCAAGCCCTTCCAGAGCGCAGGTGTCCACATGGAGCTGGGCGGCGGCACTCATGGCGAAGCCGAGGGCAATGTATGCCTGACGTTCAATCCAAGCGTTGCGGTCATCATCCGACTTGCTGAAGATGAGGCCAGCCATCATCTGCCTGTATCCTTCGAGGGATTCGAGCGTAACGCCCCGAACTTCCACGAGGCGAGCCAGGTGACGGTCGATGTCCTCCATCGTTACATCGCGGCGAGCGCAGAACACGAGCAGGTGGGAGGAGTCTGTCACCTGAGTCTGATCCCAGGAAACGGCACGGAGCTCACGGCGAACATCGGGGTTTTCTACCTGAATGAACTTCCAGGGTTGCAAACCCACGGAAGACGGGCTCAGGGTGATGATGCGGCGGATGGCATCCCAGTCTTCCTCGCTGATGCGGAGGGTGGGATCAAATTTTTTGCAGGCGTAGCGCCACTGCATATTGCCGAGGCATTCTTGAGCATTCATGTCTGTTCTTGAGTATGGGGGTTAATTGAAGGTAATGGGCATGTAATTGCCGGTTTCCTTGAGGGTAAAGCTGAAGCCGACGCCCAGTTCGTTCTTGCCGCCGTTGACACGCATGAACAGGCCGCATCCGAAGTACCAGGAACCCATGTTCTTGTAGATATTGTACTCCTGGATCTCCAGTCTCTTGTCCTTGCGCTTCATTTCCCAGCGCCAGGAACCACCAAGGGCCAGTTCTTCGGAAATGCGATAGATGACACGCAGGTTGAGCTGATTGCTATCTTCGAGCAAGGGATGCTTTGTCAGGTAACGGTGGCTACAGAGGATTTCTGTCGAGCGGAAAGGCTGGAACCACAGCGAGTTGTTGTATTCCTGATAGTTCTCCCGCTTGTCATCCCCCAGAACCGGGAACTGGACAACGGAGGCGTAGGAAAACCATGGCAGCGGAGACCACCGAGTCATGGAATAGAGGTTCGAGAACCTTTTGTCGCTGGATGCGTTATGGATGTAGGCATCCATGAAGGCATCCCAGGAAAGCCATTGCTTGGCTGTGTTATCCTGCTCGGTCATCAGGAAGTTTCTAACTCCGTAGCGCAGGACGGAGCATGTAGAAAGGGCGTCGATTTCCGTCATGCGCCCCACGCTCAAAGCCATGGGGTTTGTTGTCGAAGCACTGCCGTCGATGCGGGGATAGGGGGAATCCAGCTCATTGGCGCCAATGTACATCAGAGTCGTGTAGGGCTGGATGATATGATTCATCGTGTTGAGCCCCATCGCGTCCCAATGAACGGCATTGTACTTGCGGGAAATCTTGAACGAGGTATCGAGCCCGGCATAGAAAATCCCTTGGTTGAAGGTACCGAGATCTCCCGTCGGATCCATGTATCCAGTATAGCCACCTCCCACACGCGGCGTGATATTGAGGAAACCCGCCGCCTTGTAGGAACGCGACAACTCATGGTAGGTGTGGGCGCGGAGGAACCCGTCCGTCTGGAGCATGTGTTCCCAGAATTGGCGGTTGGGATCACTGACCGGAAGATGATCAAGCCTGTCGCGAATGCTCATCCTCATTTCTGCGGGGACAACCTGCCTCATCAACGCGATGCTAGTCTGGCTTTCGTAAATGAATCGGCTGTTCATCAGAGCGCCACGGATGCGGTCGTAGCTGATTTCCGAACGCTGGTCCGTGATGTAGAAATCGTTGACAGGAAGACGCTGGAGCATCGTCAACACGGATTGCCTGTCTGTCCGCTCCAGCATGAGCGTATTGTCCGGCTCAGAGTTGGCTTCAAACAAATCCTGATAGAAATCGCGCAGGACGTATTGGTCGCTCAGGGCATTGATATTCGCCTTGGCACGCCAGCGGGCAGTGGGCAATTCATCGACGGACAGCTTCCACATTTGCTGCAGAGCAATGCGCCAGCGGTTGTTGTTGATATCCTTGCGTGCTTCGTCCGTCGGGCTGATGGAGGGGTCCTGGTCGTAGGCGTAGTACAAGGACAAGCCCTTCATGTTCGGGGCTTCCTCTTCCGTCTTGAGGTTGACGATGTCTTCGCCGATGGCCAAGCCACGACGCGATCTGTAATCGAGATGCGACTGGAAGAGATAATCCGCAGTGGGACGCCCCTTATCCACGCGACGATTGCCAGCCAGAATCCCATAGCGATTCAGCATAAAGGCTCCCCAGTAGGAGCGGGCCCCAAAGGACGGCATGTAGCCTTCCCGCGGATTCAGAGAATGGGAAAAATAGGGGAAGTAAAAGAAGGGGATATTCTTGTAATTGAAGGTCAGATGGGAAAAATTCAACCTGTCCTTGGGATACACCCGAATGCGTTTAGCAGATATCCACGTTTCTGGTTCCTGATCGTCTTCCGAGGAAACGGAAGTATCGAAACCTTCCATGTAATTCTCCCCGTTTTCGTTTTTGGCAACGGTGAAGGTACCACCACGCAGGATCATGCCGTTGCCTTTGAGATTGATGTTATCTGTCGTCAACTCCTTCGTCCCGTAGTTGTAAACGGCCTTCTCGGCACGCGTCAGGCTACCTTCTTCGGAGCGCTTTCCCTGGCGAAAGATAGACAAATCTCCCGTCAGAGTAATTGTCTTCTCTTTGGTATTGACCACTGCCTTGTGGGCGAAGATTTCCACATGGTTGTCAGCCACCATGTACACGGTAGGTGCACCGATGAAAGTCATTGTGTTGGCTTCCTTATCTACTGTACAAGTGCCATCACACTGGATATCGACGTTTTCGGGCATTTCTTCCTCAATTCCAGCGCTTTCGGAGAAATGCCCCATCAACTGATCAGACATTCCCGAAATGGGGTTTTCCTCTTTCGGTTCCCCAAGGGACTTGTCATTCAGCAACAGGGAGGCTTCAGCCCCGACACGATCGGACGATCCATTTTCCACGGCCCAGGTAGCCGCGATAAGCACCGCTATGCCGGAACCTGCCAGCAGAACTCCGATGTTACGTTGAATCCCTCTCATGTACGAAATCTAGAAACACTTATTCCACACTCGATGACAAGACAATTTCACGAATACAGACGCGGAATAAAAACCGGCGTCCGACGGATGATGCCGCCGAACGCCGATGTCATAAGCTTACTTTTCCGGGACTTACCGGGATAATTCCGGAGAAACAATCAGGCCCCAGTCACTTCTGTTGCCGTCTCCGGCATCATTGAGGTTGATTTCGAGAACTTTCACATCCTTGACGGAAACCTTGACTGGAATACTTTCGCCTTCCTTGATGGTTTTGGTCGTGAAGAGGGGCTTGCCGTCACCCACGATTTCAAACACGATACTCCCTCCTTTGTCGCCAGGCATACCTACCGTGGCGGTAAACTCGTTCCACTTGCCATCGAGATTGTAGCTCAGCTGTCCGTTGGCATGGTTCATGATGTAGTCCTTCACAATGCCATTCGAGAAGAAGGGATCCAGGCCAGACGAATTCGGAGCCAGACGGTTCCAGAACGGGCCGTGCCAGCCGGACTTGGCAGAAGCTGGCTTGTAATCCAGCAGGCTTACTTTCCCTTCGGAGGCAGGTACATTGGCCACATCACCCTTGAACTCCGGTTGCTTGTTGGACAGGACATCTTCCCAGCGGGCGACCGACTTCATGACGGCGGCATCACCGACATTATCTGCCTTGATCTTTGCCAGGGCTTCGCGGGCCTTGTCATTCTGCATTCTGTCCCAGCAGGAAATCACTTCATTGAAGAGGACTCGCTCACGCAAGGCTGCCGTTTCCAGGCCGTCCTTACCCATCATCGAGGGGATGGCAATTTGGGAACGAGTACCATCAACATATTGAATGTAAAGAGACACATCAACGTAACCAGTATGCCCCGGGTAGTCGATATCCAGAGAGAAGGAACCGTCTTCATCCGGCACATCGGCGACAGCAAAGGTGTCGTAATCGCTGTTGCCGGGAGGATTGAGGCGAGCAATCACGGCGTAGGGAGGATTCTTGTCATCCTTCTTGATAACACCAGAGAGGTGCATTCCAAAGGGAATCGGCCTGGCATCCAGTTTGACGAAGTCACCACTGGCATATCTGCGGCCTATACCCAAGTCACCGCCAGCATAGTGGTAAGGCACGCCCGTTTCGTAGCCACGGAATAGAGGCACGGATGCCAGCATGATGGCATCCGTCGGGGCCAGGAAGGTACCATTACCCTCCTTGCGGAGCTCATTGCCGTACACATGATTGCCGGAGCCCATCAGAGAAGTGCCGTTGTCCTTCTTGGGATAGGACGAATTTTCACGCGTGTGAGGCAAACCAAATGAGTGCCCCAGTTCATGGGCCGTACCACCGATGTAAATCGTAGCATTGCGTCCATAGCTGGCCTTGTAACGACCACCGAAGTAATCCGTCCTCTTGAAGTTTTTGGTATCAAGGTCATCCTGGTCACAAGTCCAGCCCGTGCCCGAAGCAAATGAACCGCCACCATAGTAAGGGCCCACGCCATCAGGAAGCTGACAGACGACGAGAATATGGTTTTTTTCAGTATCAATGCCCTTCTCCTTCAGAACCTTTTTGGCAGCTTCGCGAGCCAGGGGCCCGGAAGAACGCACAGTCACTTTGTCCATGGGCACATCCACGTGAGCTTCATACATCTTCAGCTTGCCCTGGTCGTCCAGGTCGAGAGCAAAAGTGAGCCCGGGGAACCCGTTGGCGTGCATCTGGTCAAAGTAATAGGCCTGGATGTTCTTCAATATGCGGTCATAACGATCCTGATAATCGGCCAAAGCCGGCCTGTCCTTGAAGGTGACGTACACAGCGTAGAGTTTGCGATCCGTCTTGGGCAGGTCTTTATTGTGTTCGGAAATGATTTTCCATGCTTTGGCAGCATTGGCACGATCCTTGTCCGTCACCTTCCAGAGAACGGCAAGGCGGTCAACCGGTTCATTGTTGTCGGCCACTTTGGCCGCCTGAGCTTCACCGAGAGTAGCGTACTCTTGAGATGAAGCAGAAAAACAGGTGATGCCAAGTCCGGCACACAGGGCAAGGGAGAAAAAATGGCGATAAGTCATGAATCAATTTGGTTCATGAATTTATACGAGTCAGACGCAGGTGTTTTATCAGGCAATCATTAACATCGTGATTTATATTTTCATCCTCCTCACCGTAAGCAAGTTCTACCGTGTAAATACCGGCAGCAAGGGGAACATCAAGCCCCGGGGTGTAAGAAAATTTGCCCCAGTCTCCCTGCTCGTTCATGTGAGGGAAAACGAGAGAGCCGACACGTTTCCCATTCATGACCAGACTTCTCAAGGCGCAGGTGTTGCCATCCTTGAAGTCGCCCGTACCATTGGAGAAGAAGGCGTCCACACGGTACACCCCGGGATGCCCCAGAATCACATCATAGAAGTAGGCATGCCGGGAGCCATCCATACGCGACACCCAGGCATCGTCGCCACTCAGACCACAGGGTCGCGTTTCCACACGAGCATTGCCGGGGATGTATTCGCGGGGTTCATTGAGGAAGGATTCACGGTCGTCATTCGAGACGGCCATCACTTGGTACTGGTTGACTTCTTCCATCGGGTGCGGCACAAAAAAGGTCTGTTCCGTTTGGGCAATCGGGATGCCATTGCGATACACACGGTAGTACCAGGCATCCGGAACCGCTTCCCATCGGAGTTCGTTGCCTTCGTGAATCCACCGGGGGCATGGAAGATCATAACTTATAGGAGACCAGTTGATTCCGTTGACAGATGGATCGCCGGGCAACAACTCGATTTCCACAATATAATGTCCTTTTGCATTCGCCTCAATGAGAGGTACGCCAGCCTTGCCGTTGACCAGGCATTTGCCGACCTGGCTTCCGTAGCCAAGAACGATAATATCAAGCGTAACATTCCTGTACTTCACCCCCATCAGAACATGCCTGCCACCCCACTCACGGGGCACACATGGAGAAAGCATCAGGGAATCGCGCTCGCACCGGATGCCGAACATCCCCTTCAGGAAAACGCCAAGGGTCCCGGCAATGCTCCACAACTGGCGGTCCGAGCTTTGAATGAGCCCCTCATCCGTGCCGTGGATCAAACTGATGTTTTCCTTGTTCGTCCCATTGATGAGGGAGGAACGCACGAGACAAGCCAGCGAGGCAGCCATCGCGTCTTCGTTGCCGATGCTCGCCGCCGTCTGGGCATAGTAACCCTCCAGGAAGGGCCACATCGTGCCATTATGGTAGTCTGCCGCCGCCATGGTCTTCTGCGGATGGAAGCAGGGCACGCCCATCGGACAATGCGGCAGCTCATGCAGGAAGGAAGCAGCCTCGGAACCATCGACAAGACCAAACAAAAGGCACAGAAGCGTCCCCAACGTATCCATACGCTCAGACAGGACAGGATAACCGCGACCATACAAAAATTGACCATAGGCAGGACGATGGGGAATGCGAAACATCGTCTCAATCGCATGGCGAACGCGACAGGCAGAAGTCTTCCAGAATTCAGCCTTGGTGGCGTCGCCAAGTTCAGTGAACATTTCCCCGAGAATTGCGCGACAACGGGCATGGAGGGCCATGGTGGACAGGGCACATGATTCGCCGATATCAGCCGGGGTCATCCAATCCGGATAACTTTGGGATCTCCAGTCCAGAAACGAGCTCTCACCACGAATCAGCCCGGTGAGTTCGTCAATGACCAGAATATCGTGCAGGCAGGTTCTGTCCAATACATCTGCCGCCCATTCCAGCCACTCGCGATCCCCCGTAATCAGGTAGAGTTCCCAGGCAGCAATCCCCCAGGAGACGCGATCCGTCGAAATCGGCCACGAACCACCCGTCCCCGTATCCTGCATCACCTCGCCATGGCTCACCCGAACTTTGAGAGAGGCCATGCAGATGGCAGGATCGACCATACCCAACCCAAGATGCGTTGCAAAAGAAACATCGCGCGTCCATACGCTCTTCCCCCAGGAGGCTCCGGTTAACAGGACACCTTCATCCCCTCGGCTTTCCTGAAACTCGCGAGCCGCCAGATTATATACGGCATTCAACACGGGGATAGGGCCTTCGTAGGAAATCATCCCCTTTCCAACCTCGGACATATTCCAGCAAGGGCGCCCCTCATTGCCTCTGCTCCACACCACGCCCTCTCTGCTTATACTGGCTTCACGACCATTCCTCTGAATCACACGATCAGGGAACACTAAAAAGTCATTACTTTGAAATATGGGAGTTTCGCAACTGGGCATAACTTTACATTTAATTAGGAAATTGCATGGTAGCACCCACCCTGGGCAATGTCTGCACTTTTTTCATAATAGATAGCAAACGCGGCTATCCCGACACAAAAAACTCCGTTCCCATGACAGAAGCGGAGTCGAAAAATTTGCCGATATCGGCAATGGAAAACCGGAATTACTTCTGGTCGTTTGTGTAAGGAGACTTGTAGGGTTCTTCTGCCTTGGGAGCCTCCGGAGAAACAGGTTCGGAAGCTGCGGGAGGAGCAATCGTTGCCTGCTTCTTCTCTTCCGTATGCTTGGCGTGTTGCTCTGAGTTGAGCAACTCGTCTTCAAACTCGCCTTTTGCTTTTTTGAATTCTCCCAAGCTCTTACCGAGCCCACGAGCCAGTTCCGGCAGTTTCTTGGCTCCGAACAGCAGAAACACAACCACAAGAATGGCAATCAGCTCCGGCGTTCCCAATCCTCCTAATAATGCTAACATAGTACCCATGTGTACGAATCTGATAGCAGGATTCTTTCAGCAAGACAACTATCAATTCCCCCTGTTCCCGTCATGATATGGGATGGAAATCACTTCTCATGGAAGAAAGGCTTGAGGGCATGGGCAAAACGTTCCCCCAAAGTCAAGACGCCAAAGGTACCCAAATGGACGTCGTCCCTGGGACTGGGGGACTTGTAATCGCTATGGAGCATTTGGAGGTCGTCCGCTTCCACAAGGATGGTACCAGGCGTAGCTGTCGAAGAACCCGACCTGGCATCAACATCGCGTTGAGCCTGTTTCACAATATCCCGCCCGGGGAACCGAGTGGCCGCCCTGGGCATCACCGTACCATAAATGAAAGGCATATCAGGCTGTTTGAGGTCCTCACGAACACGCTGGATGAAGTGTTTCAGGTTGGCGGCATAGGCTTTGGAATTTTCCATCCCCGCATTGTCACGGGCATCCGCTTCACCCTGTTGCCAGACCATGCCGCGAATCACAGGAATGTCACCACCTGCCTCCAGAGCCTTGAGTCCCTTGTGAACTGTATCGAGGAATTTTTGATACTCGGGTCCCTTTTTGTCCTTGGCATCCTTGCCGGGATTCCACTGATGGAAGAGGTTGGAACCGGAGAGCCCGTGCTTGATCAATGCGATCTTCCTGTTAGGAAACTGATTCTGGAGGCTCGTCCCCATACTAAGCTCGACCCCGAAGCGCTCCGGACTCTCTGCCGCCGGACAAAGCTGTTTCCAAACCCCACCTCCCTGTTTGGAATTCAGGAAGGTAGAATAAAAAATACGAACATCCGGAGATATTTTGAAATTTGCCGGGAGATTGGAGACCCTCCCCTGCCCCGTTGCATTGGATTGTCCGCCAATCAAAACTACGTCCACATCAGCCGCTAACGTAACAAACGAAAGCCCCGTCATCCACCATGTTGCCAAAAGTACAATGCTCTTCATCAAAAAAGATCTATTAGATGTTTCATTATCCACTTCCTTCTCCTTCCTGTCTAGTTCAAAACACTCAATCCCGTCCTAAACGAGAGAAAAAGAAGAAAAAAAAGGGTACAAAATGGAAAGCTGGTTAATTTTATAACCAGTGCCAGGCTGAAAGATACCAAAAAACAACCAACTCTCCATGCACAACCTGACCCTGTTTGCCCAAATAATCACGAATCTTGATCGTCACAGCTTCAGTAGCGGGAAGATAGAGGCAGCTAATGCAGCAATTTCAAGGATTCAGTCCAAGACATGCGGTCTCTTCAATATCCCTTACCTCTTCCTCAAACTACGCCAGAGCTTTTACCAGCGAATCTGACGCAGAGCCGAAAATTCCAACAATTAGTTGACATTCGAGCAAAAATGTGATTTTTCTTACAGTATAAGTATATCAAAGGTTATCCTTCATGAAATTTTCAACTTATTCTTCTTTTTTCCGCATGACGGGCATTGCCCTGCTTTTTCTGACGGCTGTTTGTACTGGACTGGGCCAGATCACGATCAAGGCTCCGCTGAAATTTCCCCCCTGTCCTGTGACTCATATTATGGATGCCATGATGATGCAGGATGGCTCCATTTGGGTGGCAGGCGAGAACAATTCCATCTATCGCCTGGATTTCGGCTCTTCGGAAGAGGGATCATGGTTCGACATGAGGTATTTCACGAATTTTCCGAAAATTCATGATTTTCGTTGCCTTGCACAGGACAAACAGGGAAGAGTCTGGGTAGGTTCTCACAATGCAGGGGCTGCCGTTTTTAATGGAGAGTCATGGAAAACATATAATCGAGATACGGCACTCCCCGGAAACCATGTTTATGATATAGCCGTTTCTCCGGTTTCAGGAGAGGTTGCTCTTGCCACGTCGGGAGGGGTCGCATTATATGATCCTGAAAATGATACATGGAGGGATTTGACGAGGGCGGACGGGCTGGTTTCGGATCAGGTTCAATCTCTTTCCTACGGCAAAGACGGAGAATTATGGCTGGCCTATGCCTGCGGCGGGGTTGCACGAGGAACGTCCAAGACGGGCTATACGAAATGGGAGACGACGCAAACGAAATGGTACTGGGATGACAAGAACAATGCGAAGCAACCATTAAAAGCCAACGGAGAGGGGATTCCTTCCAATTTATGTAATGCGGTTCTGACAACCCGTGACGGAGGCGTTGCCTTGGGAACGTGCAGTGGCTTGGCCTTTCTTAAAGAACAAGGAAAGTGGGGCTTTGTACGAGGAAATGATTATCTGGCGAAAAACAAGGGGACTTATGAAACCAAGCCCTCCAGCTACAATAAAAACAAGCCTTCGGAAAATTCTCTTCTCAATGAAGATTACATAACGGCTCTGACTGAAACGGACAAAGGGCTGCTCGTCGGCTTCCGGGATAAGGGGGCAGCATTGCTTCATCCCACGACTTTGAGGGTTTTGAAACGCTACCAGGGAGACAAAAAGAACCCCATGCCGTTTCCCCACATTACATCTTTTGTGCCCCTTCCTGATGGAACCATTCTGGGAGGGACTTATGGAGGAGGCCTGATTTTGCTCCAGAGGGGAAAGGGGGAATGGACCCAGGAAGGGACAAGGGACGCCAGCTATCCCTCCTTCCCCCAATATGCCAAGATAAAAAGCATCGAAGAGATCGAATCCCAAATTCAAGAGTTGAAAAGTAAGCGGAATAACGCAAAACCCCCTTTATGTTTTTTCAATAATGAGGATTGGGAAACACGAGGCAACTGGTGTGAACGATATGGTCAGGATTCCGCCGTGCTTTGCGCGGTGAATGCTCCTCTGGATGTATGCTACAATGTCAATCATGGAATTATCATTTCGGGAGAAATGGGGTGGCACCATGCGGAAAAGGACAGTCTGCGTAGGTGGGTACACTGGGTCAACGTACCAGAGAAGAAGGATGTTTTGCATTGCCCAGACATCTGTAACCGCATTGAGGGGGAATGGGATGACCACGCCGAGGTTTATCCCCAGTCCTTCGACGGGCCGGATGTATGGGCCAAAGTCATCCTTCCCAAGGGACGGTTTCAGGTTTCCCTGTATTTCTTCAATCCCAACGGACGTGAAAAGGCAACGGCAAAGAGGGATTATTTGATTGAGGTAAGGCACTCACCGAACCTTCAGGTCTCCCAGGACAAACAACAGCAGTATCTGGATATTTACACGCTTCAGGAGAAGGAATTACTCCGCATCAGAAAGAATGATCCGATTGCCCGAACGAGAGTCAACCACTTTACATCAGGAGGTGTGTATAAAAATTTCATCATGGAGGGAAACGGAGTTTATTATATCAAGGTAGGCCGCAATAATTCCTTCAATACGATTCTCAACGGAATCTTCGTCACCCAGCTTGTGGATGAATACAAGGCAAAGGCACCTTTACCTCAGTATCTCGAATATGATTCGGTTTTCCCGAAGAAGCGCGCCATGAGTACGGAAAAAACGCCGAAGAGGGAAACCGGGCTGTATCAGGCTCTCAGTGGTTTTTTCAAGGATGGGGTTATCTGCAATCAGGATTCTTCGGTCGATAGAGCTGCCCTGCATTTTTACAGGAGACTTCTTTCCGAGGAAAAGAAAGACGAGGACTTGATTTACAACCTCCGGTGGGACTTGAAAATGTGGGATGAAAAAGAACGGGATGAGTTCGACAAGACGATGCTTGCTTCCTGGTACAGCCTGCAAGAGACCCGGCCTATTTTCCGGTCAAAAAAATGGGCCAAATTCGGTCCCCGGACAATCGACTTCAGCGTTGCGGAGGTGAAAATGATGAAGGAGCTGGAGATTGACTGGAAAGAATATCTTCCCGGAAAAAAAACAGAGGCAGAGGAAAATGCGATGCATGATCTTCTTGCTGCAAAGATAAAAGAAAAAGAAAACAAACCTAAAACACCACAAGAGAAAAAAATAGATGAAATGATGAAACAATCAGAAGAAAGGACAAAAAATGCACTTAAAAAATTATTACATAATCGTTCTTCTCGCTAGTTTGGGGGCATTTGCTCACGGCAGTGTAGAAATCGAAGCAAGTCCGCCGGTAAACAAGATAGAATTATCTCCTGGGCTAAAGATTACCTTTACAGCCAAAGTCAGTATCGACCCGGCAATTGATGAGGAAACTCAAACCCAAAAGGGGACGTATGAATGGAAAATCTACGCTGCTGGAGGCACTTTTGATCCGGCAGGCGCTAGTGACGGCACGAAGTTTCTTCCCGTTAATCCAAATATTATCAGCGTATTTCCGAAAACATCGGGATGGGCAGCAGTTGGCCTGACTGTCTCCTACATGACCAAGCAGGGAGGAATGAAAACGGAATCAGGCAATAAAAGCGTTGAAATAACCTCCTCCTAAGGAGAGTCAATAATTGATTCATTCAACAGGCTTTCGTGATAATTTTTCCGCGAAAGCCTGTTTTTTTGTCTGCATTCAGGAATCGGATTTTTTTTGTCTTGTTTATTTTTGTTATTTCCTGCCTATCCCTGAAATAGCCTTACAAGGTTAGGGTTGATGTTTATCACCGTTTTAAACACAGGGCAAGTTGCAACTTGCCCTGTGTTTAATGCATCAAAAAGTAGCTGCTCACAGTCAAAACATTTATCGGGACGAGCAAAAACGCCAGCCTTATCCAGTTGCCTGGACGGCGATGATTTCCATCCTGCGGCTCAAGTACCTCAAGGCAAGATCTCAATATGGCTGGAACCTGTCCAATATGGTAGTTTTTCTGAGGCTTAACCTTTTTGTCAAACTGGATCTATGGGAATGGCTCAATCATCCCTTTTCCAGGTCATCTCCTCCTCAAAACGGGCTCATATAGGGGGTATTTTTTCTAAATTCTCCTTTTCCCCTCCATAACTGATTCTGTTTGCTTCAACGTTTTTCCACAAAAACTCGTTTAGGAAAGCTGTTCAAAACACTCAATCCCGGGAATCGGGTATTGCAAGAAATGGGGCTTCCATGTAATCTCGCGCGCATGTCCGATCTGCCGAAAGCGTACGAACCGCAAAACGTTGAAGAAAAATGGCAATCCAGGTGGGTGTCGGAAGACTGCTTCCATGCCGATCCCTCCTCCGCCAAGCCTGCCTATTCCATCGTTATTCCTCCTCCCAATGTCACGGGCGTCCTTCACTTGGGCCACGTCCTGAACAACTCGATTCAGGATATTCTCGCACGCCGCGCTCGCCAGTTGGGCAAGGAAGTTCTCTGGCTCCCCGGTACGGACCATGCTGGCATTGCCACCCAGGTCAGGGTGGAAAAGGAACTCCGCAAGACGGAAGGCAAGACGCGCCACGATCTCGGACGAGAAGCCTTCCTGGACAAGGTGTGGGAGTGGAAACAGAAGCATGGCGGCATCATTATCAACCAGCTCAAGAAGCTCGGTTGCTCGCTGGACTGGGAACGTGAACGCTTCACGATGGATGAAGACTATACGCGCGCCGTCGGCAGAGTGTTCATCGACCTCTTCAAGGAAGGTCTTATCTACCGTGGCCGCCGCATGGTCAACTGGTGCCCGGTGTCGCTGACGGCTCTTTCTGACGAAGAAGTCATCATGAAGGAGCAGAACAGCAAGCTCTACACGATTTACTATAAGCTCGAGGACGGTTCCGGCTCCCTTCAGGTCGCCACGACGCGCCCGGAAACGATCATGGCTGACGTCGCTGTCGCCGTGAATCCGAAAGATCCGCGCTTCTCCCACCTGATCGGCAAGAAGGTCATGCGCCCGCTCAACACGACGCCCATCCCGATCATCGCCGACGAGCATGTCGAAATCGACTTCGGAACAGGTGCTCTCAAAATCACACCGGCTCACGACAAGACCGACTTTGAAGTCGGTATGCGCAACAATCTCGAAATCATAGACATCCTCACCCCGGACGGCTTCATCAATTGCCCGGACTTCCCCGAGTTGCACGGCATGGAACGCTTTGCCGCCCGTGACAAGGCAGCCGAAATCTTGAAGGCCTCCGGCCTCATGGTGAAGGAAGAAGCCTACCAGAACAAAGTGGGCTTCTCTGAACGCGCCGATGTACCGATCGAGCCCCGTTTGTCAATGCAATGGTTCCTGAAGTACCCCTGTGTTCAGGAAGCTGCCGATGCCGTGGCCTCCGGCGATATCACCTTCCGCCCCGCTCGCTGGGCCAAAACCTATGCCCACTGGCTGGAAAACATCCAGGACTGGTGCATCTCTCGCCAGCTCTGGTGGGGACACCGTATCCCCGTGTGGTACCGCAAGGACAAGGCGGACGCCCTCCGCGATGCCGCCGCCCTTGACGCTTCCGCTCTTGAAGACGGCAGCATCTATGTGGGAACCGAAGCTCCCGCCGACCCCGAAAACTGGATTCAGGACGGCGACGTCATGGATACATGGTTCTCATCCTGGCTGTGGCCCTTCGCAACGATGGATGATGAAACCCGCACCAAGTTTTACCCGACGACTGACCTGGTGACCGGCCCGGACATCATTTTCTTCTGGGTAGCACGCATGATTATGGCGGGCTACCGCTTCCAGGGGGAAAAGCCATTTGCCAATGTCTTCTTCACCTCAATCATTCGCGATGCCCTCGGCCGCAAGATGAGCAAATCCCTCGGCAACTCGCCCGACCCGCTCGACCTCATGGCCAAGTACGGTGCCGACGGTCTCCGCTTTGGCCTCATGCGTATCGCCCCGACAGGTACCGATGTCCGCTTCGATGAAGTCCAGATCGAGGAAGGCCGCAACTTCGCCAACAAGCTATACAACGCCGTCCGCTTCCGCCTGATGCAAGGAGATGCCGACACGACGGTTGCCCCGAATTTCACGCCGGTTCACATCGACATCATCGCGAAACTGCGCCAATTGCACGCCGATGTCGAAAAGGCCCTGGCCGACTACGAATTCAATGCACTGACACAGTCGCTCGGCCAGTTCTTCTGGAACGAGTACTGCTCCCTGTTCCTGGAAGTTATCAAGCTTGACCTCCGTGATGGAGCCGATCCTGCAATGAAGACCGCGACGTTGATGACGATGGAAACCGTGCTGAAGCACTTCCTCGCCCTGCTCCACCCGGTCATGCCGCACATTACGGAAGAACTCTGGCAGTCCCTCGGCTTCGACAAGACCAACCAAGGCAAGACGCTGATGCAGACGCCGCTGCCGGATTCATCCAGGCTCCTTGCCGGACTCTCCGACGACGAACGTTCCAAGGCATGTGCAACAGCGAGCGCCCTCTACGAATCCGCCAACCGCGCCCGCAACCTGAAGGCCGAATACAATCTGGCCTCCAACAAGAATGTTGCCTTCATTCTGAAGCCGGCGGCTGATGCGTTTTCCTGCCCCGACCTGCTGAACCGTCTGGCTCTGCTCTCCGGCAGTAAGGGAGTTACCGCGCAGTCTGATTACCAAGCTCCGAAGGGTACGCCCGTTACTCTGACGCCGCTCGGCGAATTGTTCCTTCCCCTTGATGGTTTGATCGATGTCGATGCCGAACGCGATCGCCTCAGCAAGGAAATCGACAAGGTTGAGAAGGAAATCGTCAAGAGCAAAGGCAAACTCGGCAATGCCGGTTTTGTTGACCGCGCTCCCGCCGAAGTTGTCGAGCAGGAACGCCAGCGCCTCAACGACTGGGCCACCAAGCTCGACCAGCTCAAGAACATGCTAGCAGCCTTGTCCTGATAGCTGTTCCCAGCCCATTCACAGGCTGTCTCCCGGAGGATTAAAAATCCACGGGGGACAGTCTTTCTATTTTTATCCGACCTGCCTGCGGAAGGCGATGAGGCTGGCAGAGATGGAAATGGCGGCTATGGCAAACACGACGAGGAATTGATCCCACAATTCAGCCAATCCGGCACCTTCCAGAAAAATGCGTTGCATGATCGTCATCCCGTAGCGCATGGGATTGAGGAGCGTAAGATCCTGAAAAATTTCCGGCATGCTTTCAATCGGAGTCGCAAAGCCGGAAAGCATCACCATGGGGACAACCAGAAGGAAAGTCCCGACAATGGCCTGCTGGAGGGATCGCGAATAGGAGGAAATGCACAGACCAATGGCGGTGGAGGTCATGATGAACAGCACCATGGCCAGGGTAAGAAGACCGTAGGAACCCTGGAAAGGGATTTTGAACCAATACAGGATAATCAACAACACGCAGGTGCTTTGCACACAACTGATTGCCATCGTGGCCAACCCTTTACCCAGCAGGATTTCCGAAGGGCGGTAGGGTGCGACGAGTAATTGATCGAAGGTACCTTCTTCGCGCTCGCGGGCAATGGAAAGAGACGAGGACAGAACGGTGTCCAACAAGGCCAGGACGGCCAGCAGACAGGGCACCATGAATACCCGCGTGATCATGTTGGGGTTGAACCATGCCCGTGATTCGATACGGATATCCGGGGTGGTGGTTTCCGGGTAAACGGCATGCTTTTTGTTGAATGCCGCAGCAATTTCCTGCGCATAGCTCAGGGAGATACCCGCGGTGTTGGAATTCCTGCCATCGGCAATCATCTGGATGCTTCCCACGCGTCCCAGCTCCAGTTCCCGGGCAAATCCCTGCGGAATCGTCACGGCGAGCACGATGTCCTTCCGCGCCATCAAGTCATTGAGTTGCTCATTCGATTGCACGGTTGCCACGCGCCGGAAGATTCCCGAACCTTCCAGATCAGCCACATAGGAACGCGACCATTGGCTGTGGTCGAGATCCTGCAAGGCGTAGGGAACGGTGTTGACATCCAGCGTGGCAGCATACCCGAAAAGGCAAATTTGAAGCATCGGGGGAACAATGACGGCAACACGGCTCTTGCCATCGCGGAGGACGGCGAGCAGTTCCTTGCGGATCAAGGCGAGTTGGCGTATGATAAAGTCGATCATCATTCCAGGGATTTCGGAGATTTCAGACGGGCGATCAGCCAGAGAACAAGGGCAAACACGGCGAGCGCGGCACAACCATGGTATAGAAGGGACGGAATGTCGCCCGCGAGGAAAAGACTAACCATCATGTTCATATAATACCTGGCAGGAATCACCCATGTAACAGCTTGGACGGCTGCTGGCATGTTGAGAATATCGTACACAAAACCACTGAGCATCAAGGCAGGAAGAAAGGTACCCAGAATGGCGAGCTGACAGGAAAGAAACTGGTTTTTTGTCGTCGTGGAAATGACGAGTCCAAGCCCCAGGGCGACGACGAGATACAGAGAAGATACCCCGATCAGGACAGGCAGGGAACCTCTGATGGGAATCTGGAAGACATAGGCGGCAAACACCATGGAGATAGCAAAGCCTATCATGCCCAGCAGAAAGTTGGTCAAGCCCTTCGCCAGAAGGATTTCCCAACTGCGCACCGGGGTGGAAAAGAGCCCTTCCAGAGTCCCCCGTTCGTACTCACGCGCCATGACGAGAGCCGTCAGCAGGGAGCCGATCATGGTCATGATGATGACGATAACTCCCGGAACGAGGTAGTAGTGGCTATCCACGGCATCATTGTAACGGATGCGGGGCTCAAGCAGAATACTGCCGGGGGCTACCCCCAGCTCGGAAGAAGCCCAGGTGGACACTACAGAGCGCAGGTAGTTATTCATCAGACGCCCCTGATTGGCATTGGTACCGTTGACGATGATCTGGACTTCGGCCGCATTGTTGTTGGCAAGCTCCGCCTGAAGGTCACTGCGGACGGAGACGATGGCATCAACATCGTGCAGACGAAGAGCTTCCTCTGCCTCGTATGAAGAATAGGTTTTGGTAAGCTTGAAATAGGAGGAAAGAGACAGCCGAGATTCCAGAGAACGGGACAATTCCGAATCGACGGGAGAATACCATGCTACGCGGATATTCTTCACATCCATGCTCAGGCCATAGCCAAACAAAATCAGAAGGAGTGCCGGCAAAATGACGGCGATGGCGATGTTGCCGGGGTCTCGGGCAATCTGGTGTAGTTCCTTGACGACGAGAGCCATCATGCGACGGAGTGATTCGATCACGCGCAACCTCCCTTCCCTGTGGAATGGGCTCGTTCACGGGTAATGGCGAGGAAGGCGCTTTCCAACGTGGGAATCGCGCCACCTTCTTCCGTCGGAGCATGGGAACGAATCTCCGCCGGGCTGCCCTGAGCCAGGCACAAGCCGTCCATCATGATGATCATACGGTCGCAGTATTCAGCTTCTCCCAAGAAGTGGGTCGTGATGATAACAGTGACACCTCTGTCTGCCAGTGCGTTGATACGAAGCCAGAATTCGCGCCTCGCGAGAGGATCAGCGCCCGATGTAGCTTCATCAAGGAAGAGGATGTCCGGATTGTGCATCAGAGCACAAGCCATGCTGAGGCGTTGTTTATAGCCGCCGGGAAGCTGAGACGATGGAGTATCCAGAAAACGGGAAAGCCGAAACTCCTCCACCATGTGAGCCACGGCCTCTCTCTTCTCAGCTCCGCGCATTCCGTAGGCTCCGGCAAAGAAGTCCAGGTTCTGCCGCACGGTAAGGTTGCCGTATTGAGAAAATTTTTGTGCCACGTAGCCGATTTTTCTTCGGGCGGTGGGTGCGGCTGTTCTAAGATCAACGCCAGCGACATTCAGGCTTCCTCCACTGGCTGGCAGCAGGCCGCACAACATGCGAAACGTCGTGCTCTTCCCTGCCCCATTCGGGCCGAGCAAACCGAAAATTTCCCCGCGAGTCACGCTAAAATTGACGTGATCAACAGCGACAAAGGTCCCGAATTTCCGGACGAGATCGTTCACCTGAATCACCGTTTCCCCAGCTTTTCCCTGCACAACCCTACTTTCATCCCTCTTGCCCCAGTCCATGTGAAGCCCTTGTTTTCCCTCCGTGAGATGACTGAAGAGGAGAGCCATGAAGCCGTCGGAAAAATCCGCGTCCGCCGGCTGAGGATCGTAGGCCTGCAAATGGGGAAAGTCCGGTGACTCCGGAGCCATCACCACGCGGACATGATCACCAAGCGGGGTAGAGTTCATGACCGTGGGAATCATCGCCAGTTCACTCTGAACGCGGCGTACTTTCTCGCCCGGAGGCACAGTAATAGCGAAGGTCTTGCCAGAAGCCAGAGCCGTCACTTCATCCGGCGGGCAATCGCACAGGAGTTGCCCGTCATAGAGAATCAGGCTCCGTTTACAGTAGGTGGATTCATCCATGTACGAGGTGCTGACAAGTACGCTAAGCCCTTCTTCTCGGGTCAATTGCTCCAAGATACCCCAGAGTTCCTGGCGCGACATGGGATCGACACCCACCGTAGGTTCATCCAACAACAGAAGCTCTGGAGATGAAATCAGGCAGCAACAAAGACCCAGTTTTTGCTTCATGCCGCCAGACAACTTGCCTGCCAGCCTCCCGGTGAAACGCTCCAGTGAGGCCATGTGAAGGAGGCGAGAAAATTTATCATCGCGTTCCCGGGAGTGGATTCCGTGGAGGCGGGCGTAGAGCACCATGTTTTCCTGAACGGTCAAATCCTCATACAATGCAAACTTTTGCGGCATGTAGCCGATACGCTTCTGGATTGCACCAGCCTGGGTGACCGAGTTGTATCCGAGGGTGAACAGCGTCCCCGAAGAGGGCTTCATCAAGCCGGTTGCCAGGCGAATCAAGCTTGTCTTGCCTGCGCCATCCGGGCCAAGCAGTCCGATGATTTCTCCCTTTCCGATGCGGAAGGAAACATCCTTGAGGGCATCGAAGTCCTTTCCGGCGGAATCCTTGAAGATTTTGCCGACCTGCTGGCAATCGATGCACCATTCTCCCATCATGCCCGTATTACGAGACGCGGATTAAAACCGTAGCCGGAGCCCCCAGACGGAAGCAATTGTCCGGATCCTGCACAATAATGCGCACTTCATACACCAGAGCCGTCCGCAATTCAGGCGTCTCTACATTCTTCGGGGTAAACTCGGCCACAGAGGAAATGAAGCCGACCTGTCCGTTGAACTCGCGTCCCGGAAAGCTGTCATTCGTCACTGTAGCCTCCATGCCAGGACGAACTTTACCAAGCTGTTCTTCGGTAAGATACGCGCGGATCCATTTGACATCCATGACGGACAGGTTGAAGACCGGTTTCTGGGGCGAGGCCATGTCGCCAGGTTCCAGAATTCTGTTGCGCACAACGGCATTACAGGGAGCATAGAGAACAGCATCATCCAACCGCTGGCGGCGAATTGCGCATTCCGTATCAGCGCGTTTCCACTCGGCTTCGGCCTGAAGTATGTCTTCCTCACGGGAACCGGCAAGAAGAAGCTCCAGCTCCTTCTGTTTGACATCAAGATAAGCCGCCGCGACGGATTCTTTGGCTATGGCATCATCCGCCTGCTGAATGGAAACCGATTGTTTTTTCGATAAAGGGACGAGGCGGTCACGCGACACTTTGGCATTTTCCCAGACAGCCTTGGCGGCAGCGACGGTAGCGCGAGCCTGGGCTATATCCTCCTTCCGGGGGCCATTTTTTACCTTTTGGTAATTCTGCCAAGCGGCATCAGTTGCGAGTTGTGCGGCATCCAGTTCCTGTTTGAGACGGACAGTTTCCAGCTCGGCGAGCTTCTGCCCCTTCATCACTGTTTGCCCCTCATCGGCATACACTGCCACCAGGCGTTCGGGAATCAGAAAAGCTGAGGCAACCTGCCGCAAGTCCACATTGCCGTACAAAGTCACATCCTGAGACTGGGGCTTGTCACAATCCTTCCAGTAAACATATCCGCCAACAACCAATGCTGAGAGCAGAACCAAGGTTACAATCAGTTTCTTCAACATACCATAATAAAAGGAGTACTATTAGGTGAGACAGCCTCACCGGGAGATCGTTCAGGCAGAACGACATTTCCCGGCACTTGCCTATTCATAACACCTTTTCCTCTTTCTGACAAACAGGAAAAACCGCCTCGCCATTAGTGCGAGACGGCTTTTATAAAACCGAATGAATATCGGGGAACCCCCGACAGAGCCATATTATTTGGCGGACTTGACCTGAACGGCGTCCTTACCGACACGGCTACGGAGGTAGTTCAACTTGGCACGGCGAACCTTGCCACGATTGACTACTTCGATTTTAGCAACCTTGGGTGTGTGAAGCGGGAACACACGTTCCACGCCTTCGCCGTAGGAAATCTTGCGAACGGTGTAGGCAGCATTGATACCAGCGCCATGCTTGGAAATCACGATACCCTGGAAAATCTGGATACGTTCCTTGCCGCCTTCGATCACGCGAGTGTGAACCTTAACGGTATCGCCCACGTTAAACTGTGCCACGTCGGACTTGATTTGCTCTTGTTCGATCTTGTTGATAATGTTCATCTTGCGTTCTCCAAAAGTTTGAGTTGATCCAATAGAAAATCTGTCGGGACGCAGAATATGCCCCAAACCACGCGGAATTGCAACCCAAATTCGACGGACACAACATTTTTTTCATCATTTGTCATCCAAGTCACACACACAGACACGATTAACGGAAACATTCGCAGGAATTGTCGAGAAATAGCGAGTATATTCCCGCACATGCGGGGAGATCGCACGCAATTTTTTTCTTTCCTGCTTCCCTTTTGGTAAAAAAACGTATTTACTTATCTCATACCAGAGGCGCAGACCCGCTGGGGTTGGAGCCTTATAACCTAATATTCACCGATATGATTCAGCAAATCGACCACATTGGCATCGCAGTCAAGAGCCTTGATGCCACCATTCCGTACTATCGTGATGCCCTCGGCCTGGGAGAGCCCCACATTGAAGAAGTCACCACCCAGAAAGTCCGCGTAGCTATGTTTGACGTAGCTGGCGTTCACATCGAACTGCTGGAACCCACCTCCCCCGAAAGCGCCATTGCCAAGGCTATTGAAAAGAAGGGTGAAGGCCTCCATCACATTGCTTTCAAGACAAATGACGTCACGGGCGACCTTCAGAAGGCCTCTGACGCCGGCATTCAGCTCATCAACGCGACGCCCGTTCCCGGCGCTCACAATACGCAGGTTGCATTCATGCATCCCAAGTCCACCTTCAGCGTGCTGACCGAACTCTGCCAGCATCCCTGCAAATGCTGCTGCGGAGAATAATCCGCTTAACCAACCCCAACTAGCAAATTAACAATGGCTATTGATCCCAAATTGCTTGACGATCTCCAGGCCCGCCGTGAAAAGGTAATTCTCAGCGGCGGCCAGGACAAGATCGACAAGAGACACGCAAACGGTGAAATGACGGCTCGTGACCGTATGGGCTACCTCTTTGAAGGTGGTACCTTTACGGAAATTGGCATGCATGCTCGCCACAACTGCCACAACTTCGGTATGGGCAAAAAGGAAATCCCCGGCGACGGCGTGGTTTCCGGTTTCGGTCTCGTCAATGGACGCGCTGTAGCCTGCTCCGCATCAGACTTCCTGGCACAGGGAGGTTCCCTCGGTTACATGCACGCCATGAAGATCGTGGACGCGCAGAAATATTCCCTCAAGGCTGGCATCCCGATGGTGACCGTCAACGATTCCGGTGGAGCACGCCTCCAAGAAGGTGTTGCAGCCCTCTCCGGCTATGCGACCGTGTTCTACAACAACGTTCTGGCTTCCGGGGTAGTTCCTCAGATTTCCCTGATCCTCGGTCCTTGCGCCGGTGGTGCAGCCTATTCTCCCGCCCTGACGGACTTCATCATCATGCGCAATTCCGGCAACGCCGGCATGTACATCACCGGCCCCAAGGTCATTGAACAGGTGACGTATGAAAAGTGCACGATGGACGACATTGGTTCGGCCGCCATTCACGCCTCCGTCTCCGGCAACGCCCATTTCGTCGCCGAAAGCGATGCACACGCGCTGGACATCCTGAAGCACCTGCTTTCCTTCCTGCCCTCCAACAACACGGAAGAACCTCCTCACAAGCTGGACACTCCGCTCAACATGGCGACAGATCCCGGCATGAGCGAACTCATCCCCGAGGACAATAAGATTCCGCTCGACGTGCTGCCCATCATTTCCCGCCTCGTTGACGATGGCGACTTCCTCGAAGTACACAAGGACTTCGCCAAGAACGTCGTCGTTGGCTTCGGTCGCATCTGTGGCGTCGTGGTCGGCATCATCGCCAACCAGCCCAATGTTAAAGCCGGTTGCCTGGACATCGACTCTTCCGACAAGGCCGCCCGCTTCATCCGCTTCTGCAACGCCTTCAATACGCCGCTGGTCAACCTGGTGGACGTACCCGGCTTCCTGCCTGGCAAGAATCAGGAACGCGGCGGTATCATTCGCCACGGAGCCAAGATGATTTTCGCCTACTCGCAGTCCACTGTGCCGAAAGTGACCCTCATCATGCGCAAGGCATACGGCGGTGCGTACATCGCCATGTGCTGCAAGGACCTCGGCGCCGACGTCGTGTTCGCATGGCCGTCCGCTGAAATCGCCGTCATGGGTGCTGAAGGCGCCGTGCCCGTTCTGTACGGACGCGAGCTCAAGGGCATCGAAGATCCTACTGAAAAGGCCAAGCGCCAGGGAGAATTGCTCAACGAATACCGCGAAGCATTCTACAACCCTTACGCCGCCGCCGCTCTGGGTCAAATCACGGAAGTCATCAATCCGGAAGAAACCCGCGCCAAGATCGCCATTGCCCTTCGCACCCTCCTCAACAAGAAGGAAGTACGTCCGGCCAAGAAGCACGGCAACATCCCGCTCTAATTCGCTGTCATGTTAAACGCCAATATCTTTCTTGCCCTTGGCCAGCGCGCTCAAATGGCGCTGGAACAGCTGGAATATCAGATAGTGGGCATTCTCGTCGTTATGAGCTGCCTTGCTTTCCTGGCACTCGTTTTGGCCATCGTCGCCAAAGTGAACTCCATGAAAGACGCCAAGGAAAAGCCGGCACCCGTTGCTGCCAAGCCCGCCCCCGTTGCGGCTCCGGCAACAGCCCCCGCCAGCGACAGCCTGACCCCGGAAATGGTAGCGGTTATCTCCGCTGCTGTGGCAACCGTCCTTCAGGGCATGAGCCACCGGATTGTGGATATCAAGCAAACTCCAAATACGTACTCCAGCGCGGGTCGTCAGGAAATCTTTGCTTCACACCGCATCAGCCCCACTCGATAAAGCCTCGTAGCTTCCTCTCCCGGAAACGTACACAAACCCACCGGGAGAGGAACATTCCATATTTTTAATACCAACCATTACCGCGGCCAGGACACCACACCAGGATGAGCCCAGCCGTAACAACTTAAACCTCACTCAAAAACGATGAAAAAACTCCGTATTACCGTAGATGGTAAAGCATTTGACGTCAACGTAGAAATCCTTGACGGCGCTTCCTGCTGCACCGCTCCTGTTTCCGCCCTCTCCAACGCTGCTCCAGCCAAGGTTGCTTCCGCTCCCGTAGCCGCCCCGGCTCCCGCTGCCGCTCCTGCAGCAGCCCCCGCCGCTGGTGCTGGCGCCGTACCGAGCCCGTTGGCTGGTCGCGTCGTATCTCTTGACGTAGCCCCCGGAACAGCCGTGAAGGAAGGCGATCAGATCCTGACGCTGGAAGCCATGAAGATGAACACCAACATCTACGCTCCCTGCTCAGGAACTCTCACTTCATTCCAGGTCAGCGCTGGCGACACCGTCCAGGAAGGCCAAGCCCTTGCCATCATTGGTTAAGGACAACTGCTCGTGCCTCAACCGGCATGAATGAAGGACGCCTGCATACTCAGGCGATCATTCATCAAGTTATTCGACTTCACCTGTCATGATAGAATCAATCAACACTTTCGTCGATGGAATGGGAATTTTCTCCCTGACCATCCAGATGGTGGGCATGTGGGTCATCGCGGTAATCCTCCTCTATCTGGGGGTCGCAAAGCAGTATGAACCATTGCTCATGGTTCCGATTGCTTTCGGCGCGCTGATCGCCAACATTCCCGACAACGGGATGCTCATCACCAAGGTCAACAAGGAAATCGTGTCCGTCGAAGACGGCAAGATGACCCAGACAACCTACACGGACGTAGGCTTCCTCAAGCTCAACCTGGCTCCGCTGGAACAATCGGCCCCTGAAGGCAAGCAAACCTTTGCCAATGCCGAAGAAGCCGCCAAATACCAGACCGCCATGGAAAAGCCTATGGCAGCCGCCCCCGTCATCAATGACGGCAAGGCAGTTCCCGGACAATACACCCTCGTTGGCCAGAAAGGCCAGAGCTACCTCGTCGCCTCCATCAGTGGTGGTTTGTACGACTGGATTGGCTTGGGTGTTAAGGCAGAAATCTTCCCGCCCATCATCTTCCTGGGCGTAGGAGCATTGACCGACTTCGGCCCCCTGCTGGCCGCCCCGAGAACACTGCTTCTTGGTGCAGCAGCCCAGGTGGGTGTGGCAGCAACCTTCTTCATGGCTCTGTTCATGGGCTTCACCAAAGGAGAAGCGGCTTCCATCGGCATCATCGGTGGTGCTGACGGTCCGACGTCAATCTTCCTGACCATGAAGTTGGCTCCGCACATCCTTGGAGCTGTGGCAGTGGCCGCCTACACCTACATGTCTCTGGTTCCGCTGATTCAGCCACCAGTCATGAAGGCATTGACGACCAAGGCACAAAGAAAAATACGCATGAAAAAGTTACGAAACGTTTCCAAGTCGGAAAAGCTCTTCTTTGCCGTCATGGTAACGATCGTCACCATTCTGTTGATTCCGGATGCATCTCCGCTGATCGGCATGCTCATGCTGGGTAACTTCATGCGAGAATGTGGCGTGACGGAACGCCTTGTCAAGGCATCCCAGAACGAAATCATCAACATCATGACGATCTTCCTGGGTACCTCCGTTGGTCTCACCATGCAGGGAGAACGCTTCCTGCAAACGGAAACCATGCTCATCATCTGCCTCGGCATCGTAGCCTTCGTGGTTGCAACCGCTGGTGGTGTGATTGCCGCCCACATCATGAACCTGATCTGGCGCAAGAATCCTGTTAACCCGCTCATCGGTTCAGCTGGCGTTTCCGCCGTACCGATGGCCGCCCGTGTATCCCACAACGTAGGTCAGGAAGCAGATCCTTCCAACTACCTGTTGATGCACGCCATGGGCCCCAATGTCGCTGGTGTGATTGGTACCGCCGTTATCGCCGGTTACTACATCGCCACCCTCACCCGCTAACCTGACCCAGGTATCGGCGCTTTTCAGCCTCGGCCCTGCCATGACCACCCAGTCCAATTCCCCCGAATCCGCACGCTCGACGCGCAATTTCGGATCATGGACGGTGCATGACTGGGCCGAGGCTTCTTCTACCAACGATTTGGCACGCCACCTTCAGCCGTGGCACATCGCCCGTTGCGAATTTCAAAGCAATGGACGAGGACGTTTCAACAGGACGTGGTTCGGCAGTCCCGGAGGCCTGTGGGCCTCATTCAATCTTCCCCTTGTTGCCGGTGGCAGCGTTCCCGTTGAATGGGGACATCTTCCCCTCGTTGCCGGCCTTGCTTTGCTGGATATACTGGCAGAGCTCGACATCCACGGAGCCCGTCTCCGCTGGCCAAATGATTTGTTAATTGGTCGTTCGAAACTCGCTGGCATCCTGGTTGAACGCCCGGCACCCGGCATGGCCGTTGTCGGTATTGGCGTCAACATCCTGAACGATGTCGCCAGCCTCGAAGGCAAAGTCCAGGATCCTCCTGCGCGGCTGGCTGATTACCTCACCCCCTGCCCTGGCGTTGACGAAGTCATGGAGCGCCTTGCCCAGGCTCTCGCCGAAGAATGGGGTGTCTTTTCCGTCTCCGGCCTGACAGGCCTCCTGCCCCGCCTCAATAAAGCTTGGGGAGGACGGCGTCCGGTATCCGTCACAACAGACGACGCGATATTCCAGGGGATATTTGACGGGATCGCGGACGACGGTTCCCCAATCCTTGAACAATCAGATGGCGAACGTCTCATCATTCCGGCCATCGCCATCACGCGGCTCAGCGAGCTCTGACACGTAACGAAAACGTTTTTCTTATTTTTTCGCTGGAACCCCGCGCCTTTTGTACTACAACCTTTTCACACACCAACATCATGACCTACAAAAAACTAACTCCTGAAGAAGCAGCTGCACTCATTGAACACGACGAAAACATCGGTTTGAGCGGATTCACCGCCGCCGGTGTACCCAAGGCCATCACCCGCGCCCTGGCCGCCAAAGCCGAAGCTATCCATGCCGAAGGCAAGCCGTTCAAAGTGAACATCTTCACAGGAGCTTCCACCAGCGGTTCCACCGACGGTGCACTCGCCAAAGCCAACGCCATCGGCCACCGTACCCCTTATCAGTCCAGCTCCGACCTGCGCAAACGCATCAACTCGGAAGATGTGCAGTACAATGACATGCACCTCTCCCACACTGCCCTGTACATGCGCTACGGCCACATCCCCGCCGTCAAAACAGCCATTATTGAAGTGGCGGACATCACAGAAGATGGCGAAGTCACCCTGACCACCGGAGTTGGCAACACGCCCACCTACTGCCTTCTCGCCGACCGCATCATTGTAGAACGCAATGCCTACATGCCCAAGGAAATGACCGGCATGCACGACATCTATATGCCGGAAGAGTTGCCTAACCGCCAGCCCATCCCGCTGACCAGCCCGTCTCACCGCATTGGTACGGCTACGCTCAAGATCGATCCGGCAAAGGTCGTCGGTATCGTCGAAACGAATGAGCCCAATGGCATCGCCCCCTTCAAGCCCAGCGACCCGATCACTGACAAGATTGGTGAAAATGTAGCCGAATTCCTTTCCGCCGAATTCAAGGCAGGTCGCATCCCCTCCAGCTTCCTCCCCATCCAGTCCGGTGTCGGCAACATTGCCAACGCTGTGCTCGGTGCACTTGGTCGCGATGAAAGCATCCCTCCCTTCCAGATGTACACGGAAGTTATCCAAGACTCCGTGATCGCACTGATGGACGAAGGTCGTTGTTCGCTT
The DNA here is from genome assembly GCA_964448375.1 of uncultured Akkermansia sp. GTDB lineage: Bacteria > Verrucomicrobiota > Verrucomicrobiia > Verrucomicrobiales > Akkermansiaceae > Akkermansia. Next base: position 23,791 of record CAYVAI010000015.1, on the reverse strand, counting down.
GCAGCCGGTTGTTCTCTGACAGTTTCTGACGACTTGCTTGCCAAAATGCTGCAGAATCTCGATTTCTACAAGAAACACGTCATCCTGCGCCCGCAGGAAATCTCCAACAACCCGGAAATCGTCCGTCGTTTGGGTCTGATCTGCATCAACACCGCTATTGAAGTTGACCTCTTCGGCAACGTCAATTCTACCCACTTCTATGGCCGCCAGATGATGAATGGCATCGGTGGTTCCGGTGACTTCGCCCGCAATGGCTTCCTGACGATCTTCACTTGCCCGTCCGTCGCCAAGGGTGGAGCCATCTCCTCCATCGTCCCGATGGTCTCCCACCACGACCACACCGAACACGATGTCGATATCATCGTGACTGAACTTGGCGTGGCTGACCTCCGCGGTAAGTGCCCCCGTGAACGCGCTGAAGAAATCATCGAAAAGTGTGTCCACCCGGACTACCAGCAGCCCCTGCGCGACTACATGGCACTAACGCCCGGCTTCCACACGCCCTGCAACGTTGCCAAAGCTTTTGAAATGCACTCCAAATTCCTCGAGACCGGAGACATGCGAAACGCTAGCTTCAAGGCCTAATAAAGCCCCAACGGATCAAGCATCCGCCAATTTACGGAAGCCGTTTTCCCCCCCAAGGAAGACGGCTTCTTCGTATTTAAAAGCAAAAGCAATTCCCATTTTTCCTTCTTCTTCGCGCCGATGGTGTCCCGAGGGTTTCTTGACGAACGGAAGAGCCCGGTTTACAATCTGCCAGCCCATGAGTAAACTTGCCTCCTATGTTTTAGCCGCTCGCCCGAAAACCCTCACGGCATCCATCATCCCGGTATGGGCTGGTTGCATGGTCGTTTGGCGTATCACAGGGAACAGGGATGTTCGGCTGGCACTGTTTACCCTGTTGAGTACTCTCTGCATCCAGATTGCCTGCAACCTGTTTAACGATGCCATCGACAACGACAAACAGGCTGACACCTCCAAACGCAAGGGACCCAAACGCATGACAGCTTCCGGAAGTCTGACGCGCAAGCAGGTTCTCCTGGGCGGAGGGGCATTCCTTCTACTGGCCTCCCTCTTTGCCCTGCCTCTCATTGATTTGCGCGGCTGGCCGATTATCGCTATCGGCATCCCATCCCTCTTCTTTGCCTACGGATACACCGGTGGCCCCTACCCGCTTGCCTACAAAGGACTGGGCGAAATTTTCGTCATCCTTTTCTTCGGGCTGATTGCCGTCCTGGGCACCATCCTCGTCCAGATTGGCACGGGAGTTCTGGTACCAGGGTCAGCAGATATTCTGACGCTCAACGTGTACAATGCCGGTTTTGTCCTCGGCATTCAGTGTGGTCTTCTGGCAGCCGTGATGATTTCCATCAACAATCTGCGAGATCGGAAAGAAGATGCCACTACTGGCAAGAACACCCAGGCCGTTCGCCTCGGTTCCGCCAAAGCCCGTGGCATGACGATTGCCTTCGTCGTTGCCGCCTACGTCACACTGCCGACATCCTTCCGCACCCTCGGGATCTCAATTGCCGATGTTTGGTGGAAATGGATTCCCGTCGTCCTTCTGGCGGGCTTGCTGATTCTGAAAATCAAGAGAACACCTGAAAGCCCCAAGCTCAACAAAGTTCTGGCGCTTGCTTCCGTCCATCTGATCGTTTACCTCCTCACTTACACCTTGAGCTAATGGAGCCCTTGAGGACATGTATCGATTTTTGTGACAAATTTTAGTCATCCTCACCCATTTTGAAAGATGGGACCTTTTTCGGTCGTAGAAAGAGTGTATATTTACCAGCCCAAGTTCTCTCGCATGTTCCGCTTCATCTCCATCTGCATTCTCTCCCTCGGCCTCATGGCATGCTCCCAAAGCAAAAAGGGGGAAATTCCCGTTGGCAAGATCATGACCATTCAGGAGGGCACGGTCGTCAAGGTCAAGGAGATCATGCTTGACGTAGAAAGTGAGGGTTCCGGTGCCTTTGCTGGTATGGCAGCCAGTACAGCGGAAGCCATCACACCTGGATTCCTGGCTCAGGGAACAACCAAGATTGCATCGGCCACAGGCTCCCTGATGGACAGTAATGTGGAAGTCGAACGCTATGTCAAAGTCCGCATTCTGATGGACAACACCAATGAATTGGTAGAAATCATCCAGAAAGAGCAACCCGGGCTCAGATTCCGCGTTGGACAAAAAGCCATTATCACCAAGGGAAGTACCCCGGGTAACGTCTGGCCGGATTGATTCTGATTCCAGATCAGTAAGTCTCAATCATGGAGGCATGCCGCCAATGGAACAGTGGCCGTAGCGATCTCGAGCGTCATGCATCGTGGTCACCGTATGCCAAAACTGCAGGAAAACCTCACTAAGAGACAAATTATCCTTGCCGATGCCGGGAAAGTCCCCCTAATAGGGGAAACGATGCTTAATCTTCCCAATTCCATCACCCTGACACGCATCGCACTCGTTGTCGTTTTCACTATTGCCATATCTGTGACCCCTACGTACAGAGTCGGCTTCCCCATCGCCCTTATAGCCTTCGTCCTGGCTGCCTTCAGCGACTGGCTCGACGGTTACCTGGCTCGTAAATTACAAGAGGTGACGACATTCGGCAAACTCATTGACCCCCTCGCCGACAAAATCGCCGTTGCGGCTGCATTCATTTACCTGACTTCCGTCGATACCTGCCCCGCCTGGGCCACCATTCTGATCGTTTCTCGAGAATTTCTCGTCACCGGCATCCGTCAGATTGCCCAGGAACACGGCATCATCATGGCTGCCGACCGTACAGGCAAGTGGAAGACGGTCTTCCAGCTAGCCTTCTGTACAGGAGTCCTGCTTACCCTGACGGTTACCGCCTATCCTGAAGGCATGGCAGCATTCTCCTGGCTATCCTCTCTATGCGAACCGGGAGCATGGCTTTATCTGCTTTTGCTCTGGGGATCCATTATCCTAACGGCCTGGTCCGGCATCGCCTACTGTATCGGTGCCAGGAAATTCCTTTTCCGAGAACGTTCCCAGCCATGAGACAGCTCTTCCTGACAACATTCTCCCCCGCACTCTGGAGCAAGCCAACAACGCTTGTTCTGCTCAGTATCCTGTCTCTGGTGCCCGGACATGCCGAGCCCCAAAAAATCTCTCCTCCGGTCGCCATCCAGCCCAAGGAGGCACTCCCTGCCCAGGCCAAGCCAGTCGTAGGCCAGGATGAGGATATTCCCATCGACGAGAAGAATCTACCCTCGGATGCTTCGGATGCACCTGCTGACAAGCCGGCTCAGGTGACTAAAGAAGGCAAGGTCATCGTGCCCGCACAGGCAGCCCCCGTTCAGCAAAGCGGAGACAAGCCAGTAGCCGCCAATGAGACACCAGTGCAAAAAGCTGAAGAAATCCCAACGGCAATCCCTGAAAAATTGCCACTTCCCCAGGGCACATCCCAGCCCTCTCAACCCATCCATAAGCCGGATCAAATCTTCACCAGTTCCTCAGCCTCCAAACAGTTCGTCGTCAGCGGCAAGGACATTAGCCTGACCTCAGCCATCAGCACAAGAGCCGATGAAATACGCGCCGGATTACTATCCCTTCTGAAGCTTCCGCCAACTTGGAAGGACAATATTTTCATCAATCTTTACCGAGGTTCCGGTAGCTCAGCCCCAGTCAACCCCATTCGCATGGGCATCAATATCATTGAGGCCAAACCCAACTACTACATCAATCTGTACGTTGGGCACGGAATCAATCTGGATGCCCTATACAATGCCGTCACGACGATGCTCTTGTACGAGTTCATGCTTCGCGATGTCAACGCAGATGGCCTTCCCGAGCACATTGACCTGCCCCAATGGCTCCTGACTGGTATCGAGCAGGCTGTGCAATGGAAAAACGACCAGGCGGACCGCAACATGTACGCCACTCTGTTTGAACGAGGGGAAATTCTCGCCCCCAAAGACATCCTTGCTATCAAAGATCCATGGAAAGAACTGGATGCCACAAGTCTCGTCGCCTACAAGGCCTCCTGTGGTTCTCTCGTCCTCAGCCTGCTCAACCAGAAAGCCGGTGAAGAAGCTATGCTCAGGCTTCTCAATGAAGCAGTCCTTGGGTCCGATGATCCAGAGAACCTGATCAAGCGCAACTTCCCCCGACTGAACCTGACTCCCACATCATTGCACAAATGGTGGAGTCTCCAGCTTTCAACCATGGCTACACCAGCCGTCACGGAAGCCTTGTCCCTTCAAAATACAGAGAAGAAGCTTGATGAACTGCTCATCATTCTTCAATTCGATCCGGAGACCCGGGTTTCTACCCGTATCCCACTGAATGAGCTTGATAAAGCCCTCAAGGTCCCAAACATCGGAGACCAGTTGTCCGCTGCACTCAACAACCTCAGCTACCTCCACATCCGTAGCTTCCCCACCTACAAACCTTTCATCACCGATTACATCAAAATCATCGCCCTGATTCAAAACAGTCGCGTCACCAAAAAGCCTCTGGACAAAAAACAACTCATGGAACGCCTGGAAAAGCTGGCCAAATACCGTGCCCTTTCCATGAAGGCTGCCACACGGGCGCGTGACTATATGGACTGGTATGAGATCAACTCACGGCGCACACTTTCCAATACATTTTCTTCCTACATATCCACCATCAACATGTTGAGGAACCCGACCAAGTCTTCTCCGACTCCCCTCAGCCGTTATCTGGACGACATTGAAGCCCTATACCTCCTGCCAGCCCAGACGCCAACACCCCAGCTCCACACGGAACAATAGGTCAGTGACGTAGAAAAGAAGACAATTTTCGGCAACCGGAGCGGTTTTTCGGTGTTAATTGTACGAACGGATGAGAGACGAACAGGAAAGCCTTGCAGAAGACAGCCTCGACGCGCATCTCATGTTGCGCGTTCGCGGAGGCGATTCAAGGGCTATGGAAGAGTTGATCCGCCGCCACCAGGACTCCGTCTATGCCACTGTAGCCAATATGTTGCGCCACGGCGGGGATGTGGAGGATATTTCTCAACAAGTCTTCATCCGCATCTGGAAGGGAGCCGCCACCTATGAGCCCTCCTCCAAATTCACCACCTGGATGTACACAATCGTGCGCAACCTCGTCTTCAACGAGATGCGCCGCCAAAAGCGGAAACCCGTCCTCTCCTCCGATGCTTTGGAAGAAGAGAACGGCCAGATAATCTCTGTGGACAATGCACCATCGCCCGACACAGCTATGGAACACAGTGAATTATCCCAGGCTATCGAAGAGGCCATATCCAGCCTCCCGGAACAGGCAGCGCTAGCCATCCAGATGCGCCGCTACGACGATCTCTCCTACGAAGAGATTGCCCAGGTTCTCGGCATCAGTGTCTCCGCCACCAAAAGCCTCTTGTTCCGAGCTCGCAATGCGCTCAAGGAAAAACTGGCCGCCTTCCTTGGAAAATAAGCCTCAGCCATCCTCCGTCTTGCCCGAAGCAGTGCCCAAGTCCACCCTGTCTTCACCCAAGTTTAAGCTTGCGAGATCAGAGGATTCATGAAAGATACAGGGCGCGTCTCATTATACACTCAGGCAAGACCATGACAAACGATACTCATTCAACGAGCCTCCATCTGAATCCCGGCGCCATGCTGCAAACATACAGGATTGAACATGTCCTGGGATCGGGAGGCTTCAGCGTCACCTATCTGGCAACAGATACGGCCAATGACCAGGCTGTCGTCATCAAGGAACATTTTCCTCATCAGTTTGCCAGAAGGGACGCCGGGAGCGGAGTTATTCTCCCACTCGCTGAAAACACTCAGGAGTCATTCCGCAAAACACAGCTCCACTTCATATCGGAAGCCCGCAGGCTTGCCGCCATCCAGCACCCCAACATTGTTGAAATCCTCAATGTATTTGAGGATAATGGCACAGCCTACTTCGTCATGCCCTACCTCGGAGCCAACAATCTTCAGCGGTACGGATATAAGGAACACGGCAAGCGCATTCCGGAAAAACAGTGCAGAATACTCCTGCAAGGTGTCCTGAATGGTCTCTCCTGCCTCCACGCACAAAACATCTACCACCGCGATGTTACACCGTCCAATATCATCATCGCAGCTACGGGTATTCCTGTTCTGATCGACTTCGGGTGCATGCGTAGCCTGGATACTCCGCAAACTGCGGCCGCCATGGCTTCTGAAGAATTTGCAGCCCCGGAACAAATGCTGGGTCTGACGGGTAAAATAGGGCCATGGACCGATATCTATGGTTTGGGTGCCTCCGTGTACTACCTTCTCTCCGGCATCATGCCACAGAGAAGTGATACCCGCCAATTCAATGATACAGTAATCCCCCTGACGAACATGCCCGATCTCGCCCAGGAGTATTCTGCGTCCTTCCTGGCAAGCATCGACAAAGCTCTAACGCCAGACTGGGGCAAGAGATTCCAGTCCGCCAGTGCCTGGGAAACGGCATTCGACAATCCGGGACAGGGGCAACAAGCCCGCCAGCCTCAACAGGCAGAAACATCCTCCAAACCTGCTGCCGCTACAAAATCGCCCGTCTCTCCGCGCCCCGTCTCCCCCAGACAACAGGCCAAGACGAAATCTTCCGGTGGAATCGTAGCCCTGAGCAGTGTTCTCGTACTTGCTGCGCTGGCAGGTGGCGGCTGGTATGCTTACGACAACGGGATGATTCCCATCCTCGACCGCATGTTGAAGGAAAAAGGCGTTGAAACCAAATCACACGCCAATGGCAATGAGGCCAACAAGCCCACTAAAGCCCCTCTTCTGGCAGACTCCGGCAAGAAGGCAAGTAGCTCCACCAAGGCAGGAGAGGTGGTTCCTGCCCCGAAGGCCAACGCAGTAACACCAGCTCCAACCAAAGTAGCAGAGCAGGCTGCACAACCCGTTGCCGCTGCTTCCGTTGTCCATGCCAAAAAGCCGATTCCGCCCGCACCTTCCCTCGACATTGCCAAGTCGCGCCTTCCCTCTACCTTCCTGACCAAAATAGCCTCTGGCGACTACGATGGACTTCAAAAATCCGTTCTGGACGGCATCAAAGCCATGAGTGAAAAAGAAGGTAACAACCCGATGGAAGATCCCCGGTACAGCCATCTTCTGTCCGTTGCGGAAGTTCTCAAGGCGACCACTCCGTCAGAACTGACTAAATTTCACCGCTCTTCCCCCCAAGCGCCGGCATTCATCAAGGAATTCCTCAATGATCCGGAATGGCTGGAGCTCTACCTTGGAGCCGGCATCGTTCCAGAGAAGACCACTAAGGGACTCGAAGTCCTCGACGAAATCTGGCAAGCTGATGGCAAGTCGCCCGACTTCCGTACCTACCTTCCCCTCGCCACAGGGATAGCCAATGTATGGAGTGCCGGGCCGACGGCAGAAAACATGCAACGCAACGATGAAACCTGCAACCCGGTCACTCGTTACAAATTCTTCAAAAACTACCACAAGCAAGGACGGCTCCATCCCGATTTCCTGAAGCTCCGTCCTTGGGAAATCCGCTTTGTGGCTGGTCATCCCTGGGATGATGCTTCCTACGAATGGGCAATGCAAAACGTCAACATCCCATGGAGGCGTTACACGGACTCTTGCTGGTTTGCAGAGTACGTAGGAACCAATACGTATGGTGATTCCATCCAGGGGCCCCTCTTCTACGCTCCGTGGCGTGATATGTATGGGCAGGCCGAAAACACCAAGCGCCACGGTGGCGTCTGCGGCGGGCTCTCCCACTTCGGGAGCCTGTGTGCTGCGGCTCATGGTGTTCCCACCTACACGGTCGGGCAGCCCGGTCACTGCGCTTATGCCGTGCGAGCCGGACGCAATGATTGGCAAGGCGGCTTCGGCGGCCCTGATGGCGGCATGCACAACTACATTTTCGGAAGCCAGGCTCCTACTTCCTACATGTTGATGGAATCCGTCTTCGGCGATGATAAAACCATCGAGCACGCCTTCCGATGCGCCCGTCAGGCATCCGCCTTTCTACAGGTTGGTGACATGGAGAAGGCTACAGAAGCCATCAGCCAGGCCATCGCTTTCTCCCCGGTTCAGCCCACCTTCCGACAACTTCAGCAAAAAATGCTTATTGAAAAAGGTGGCATGACCCCGCAAGACTGGCTGAACTATGCCGAAGAAGCCCTGCCTTACTACGAAGGCAATGGCTATGCCGCTCTGGAGGCGTTGCGCCCCGCCGAAGAACAATTCATTGCCTCCGTACCGGAAAAAAGCCGTCTGGAGTGGTACAAGGGCGTCCACGACATCCTGTCAGGAACCCGCACCTCGTGGGCCGTCAAGATTGACTCCCTCCTCGATTCCCAGCTTGCCAATATCGACTCTGACCAAGGGCGCGAACAGTTTCTGGAAGCTGTCTTCTCACGGCATCTCAACGCCAAGGACACCACCAACTTCGGGCAAGTGCTGGAATGGGCCGTCAAGTCCTTCGTCAATGGCAGTCAGGATGATCTCTTCAACAAGGCCTTCACCGCAGCTGCCGCGTCTACCGGGCAATCCCAGGCCACTCAGGATGAACAGGGCACCAATAAGCTGAAAGAAGCATACGGCAAGGCCATCTTTGCCGCAGAACAGGCCCACTCCATCCCGGCCTTCCACGCCTTGACCAAGGCAGCACAAATGATCTCCCCTCCGAAGACAGATGACAGAACATACACCTCCGAACCGTTGCCAGGTAAACTCGTCCCTCCAACGGGCATGATCAGAACCTCGACTACCAGCAGCTGGGACAAGCCCTGGGAGCACCTCGACATCCTGAAACCCTGCGGCGGCTTCAACCACACCGACAAGGAAAGCCAGCCATTCGTCATCGCCGAGCTTCCGAATGCCGTTGATCTCTCTGGAGTGATCATCAGCAAAGCAAGCGGTTCCGAATATCGCATCAAGAAGGCCAAAGTGTCCACATCGACGGACGGTGCCACCTGGTTCCCTCTGGGAGAAACGAACGACATGCAGACAGAATGGCGCATCGAAGCCCCTGCCGAAGGTCGCAAGGCCAAGTGGATACGCTTTGAAGCCATCAACGATACAGAACCGAACTTCCTGCACCTGAAACACTTCCTCATCTTTGCCAAATAATCAGGCGTTCTTTCACCATTCACTCCAACCAACTTTCTGCATATGCACATCTTCACAGGATTCCTGACCTTGCTGGCTGCAACAACTCTCGTTTGCCAGGCAGAACTTGCATCCTTCACCGACGCTCTTGAAACTGGTAAAAAGGATCAAAAAAATATCGTCGTCGTCTGGAATGGCTCCGATTGGTCCAAACTAGCCCCCATGGTCGTCGGAGAGGTAGAAAAGAAATCGAAGTCCTCGACGATTGAGGCCGTCTGGTCCGTATTCGACGACAAAGGTACCATGACCAAAGATGAACAGGAGGCCGACAAACAGGCTCGTCCCCCAGTCAACGCATGGAACCTTCCCGCTGTCCAGGTCTATACGCCGAACAAACAGCTTCTTTTCACCGCTGAGGGCGTCAACCTGAAGAATCTCCAAAACGTTCTCTCCGGCATTCCGGATGCCATTAAAAAGGGTGCTGAGGCCGAGGAACTCTTCAAAAAAGCAGCTAGCAGCAAATCACCCGATGAAGCGCTCACCTTGTATGACAAGGGCTTGAGCCTCTTTCCTCGCACGGTATCCAAAACGCGCCGTGATGTGCTGGACAAAATCCGCGAGCTCGACAAAGATGATGCCAAGGGATTCCGTTTCAAGCATGAAGGTAGTTACCTCGCCTTTATTGAACAGGTCAATAAGCTCGTAAACGAAGAGAAAAAGCCAGCTGAAGCCAAGAACCTCATTGAACAACGGCTGGCTATCCCCGGGCTTACCAAGGAAGAACGCCAAACGATCATGGCTGGTTATTTCGTCCTCGCTCGAGCCGAGAATAACAAGCAGGGCATGCTCACAGCCCTCGAGAACATCGTCAAAGTCGATCCCAAGACAGATGCTGGCAAAGGAGCTTTGGCCTATTACAATTTCTATGCCAAGCCGGTTGTCATGAAGAGTACCCGACTGTCGGGAAAACTCCTCCGCCCGGAGTTTACTCCCCTCATGCTGAATGTTCATGATAAAGTCAAGGCCGCCGGTACATACCGCGTCGAATGCAAAGTCACCCGTGGTGGAGCAGACTTCCGTAATGCCCGTTTCATGGTAGGTAGCCGTGTCCTCGCAGAAGTCACCTCCGACCAGAAGGATCAAAACAGAAGGGACTTCATGCTGACGATCGCAGAACACAATGTCCCCTCAAATATCATGCTCGTCATCGACACCAAGGGATCCGGCTGGTTTGATCTGGATGGGGAAATCATTATCACCCAGCTCTTCTAACGGAATATTCCATCTGCTGTTCTTCTCAATACTCTTTTCATGAGCCCCCATTCTTCCTCACCATCCGTCTCACCGGAAAGCATTCTTGCCGAATTGGCCAGAGAGCACTACGGAGTTGCACAATCGAGGATGAAGCTCACTCCTATCACACAGGGGGCCTCCGGAAGAACAATCGTCCGCATTTGCCCACCGGAAGGTCATGCCCCGTGCATCGGCATTCATTGGACGGATGCACGCCCCGACAATGCGGCCTTTGTCCCTGCGGCGCGTTTTCTGAAGTCGCACGGAATCAGGGTGCCGTCCCTGTTGATCGAATTTGAAACTTCACCCGGTTGTGGAGCTGCTCTGGCTGAGGATCTCAGCGACTGCAACCTGCTCGGTCTGCAAGATACCCCGTGGAGCTCCAAATCGAAGGCTTACAGTTCAGCCCTGGAGCAAGTCCACCAGTTACATGGCCTTGATGCGGCAGGAGTCCCCACTCTCCAGCCCCCCTTTGATGCCTCCCTCTATCGTTGGGAGCAGGAGTACTTCGCTAAACACGTCGTTGCCGCCATGTGCGGGCTAGACTCAGCTCCATTCCTCGCCGATCCGGCAGGCCTCCAATTGGCAAATGACCTGGCTTCACGCTCCCGTTGCCTAATTCACCGCGATTTCCAGTCTCAGAACATCCACATTGTCCAAGGTAATGCCTGGTTCATCGACTTCCAGGGAATGCGATATGGACTGCCGGAATACGATCTTGCCTCACTGATCTACGATCCCTACGCCCATCTGAGCAGCGATGAAAGAGAACACTTGCTCACCCTTTGGGAAGTAATTATCGGCCATCCCGTGGATCGAAAATGCCTCCAATTCTGTGCCCTGCAGCGCATCATGCAAGCAACAGCCGCTTACGCACGCTACGGACTTGCCGGGCACCTCTGGTATGCGGCTCAGCTGAAGCCTGCTCTTGACATTCTTAGAGAACTTGCCCAATCTTCACCACTGGAGCACCTGCTCACTCCGGTCATTCACACTGCATACGACCACTTGCCTCCATGCTAAGTTTCCGCACATTCACCTACCTGGCAATTTTCCATGTAGCTATCGGCATCAGCCTGATCGCCGGATACTTCTCGGACACCATACACGCCTGGATCTACCAGGCTCCCATCCAGTGGGTATATGGTGGAGACTGTATCAACCTGCGCATGGACGGCCTCGACAGGATGGGCAATTTCAAAGCTACTCCCTTTGACTACGACACTCCACCAGAAGTGCCCGTCGTGACGCTCTACAAGGATGCCGTTGCCGATACTTTTGCCAGTTATCCGCCTGCCCCCATGGACATGGCTGTGCTGTTCTACCAACTTCACTGCCAAGGAGTCAACAAGCTATCTCTCATGAGCCCTCTCTCCTGGGAGCAGCTCCCGGATCCCTTTGTCAAAGATGCGGTCATGCATGAATTGACGGCCTACAAAACTCTCGCTGTCGGTCGCGCGCTAACCTTGTCCGCCCGGGAAGAAGCCATGCCGGAAGAGTGGAAATCGCTCATTCTCAAGCCCGATCAAATGATCGGTTCCACCAGCCGCATTCCACCGGCCAACAAGGCTATTGGGGAGTCCCCTCAGCTAGCTATCCAGAAATGGAGTGTGCCCTCGGTCGTTGAAAACGACGAGCTTTTCCGAGAAATGGGAGCCGGAGGCAAGTCATCCCCCCTCTTCGTTCGCTGGGGTGATGCCATTCTTCCCACACTGCCGTTGATGACGGCTCTGGATGTACTCGACTTGAAGCTTGAAGACATCCAGGTCCAATTCGGAGGGCAGCTTCGCCTCGGCAATAAAAAGAACATCCCCATCGATACCGCGGGGCGCATCCATCTCAGGGCAGACACCAATGGCATCCCCATCAGTCTGGCCGACATCATCACCATTGACGGACTTCCACAGACGTCTCTCTCCATGGAGAAAACGGCAGTTGCCAAACTTCTCAAAAACTCCGCCTGCACCCTGGTTGAAGAACCTTCCACAATAGCCACCGGCCCTTCCAAGGAAGCCCTTCTCGCTGCGAGAACCGTGCGTAACCTCCTTTCCGGCATCACGGAACAGCCCCCTCTCCTCTTCCCCCAGTCCAGCCAATTGACGCAATGGATTCTCTTGGTTGACATCCTGATTATCGCCATCTTTGCTCTTCATTTTTCCGGGCCAATCAGGAAAAGCCTGCTGGGGGTTGCCGTCGCCATCCCTTTGCTGGCCGCGATCATCCTGTTCCTGCACGATTACGAATGGTTCCCTTTCATCCCCGCCACCGCTGCCAGCCTTTTCGTCGTCGCTTGCGCCTTCCTCGTCAAGCCTGCCATTATGTACAATCCTTCCGCGACATCCAACCCGCTGGAAAACCCCAATGCCGATGACCAGGAAGAAAATGATCCCGAGATGCCAATGAAGGAGCCGGACTTCCATGAGCCGGAAGAAATTCCGATCCCGCATCGTTCTCAAGAAACGGAGCCCGACACAAATACAAAAACCAGGCGTTGAGTTCGTATTCTGGTTGCTCCTGATCCTGCTTGGCTGATCCCTCCCCCATGACACCTCCCCGCAACATTCTCTTCATCTGTACGGGTAACACATGCCGCAGTCCCATGGCAGAAGGTTTGTTCCGCCTCAAGACTCAACACCATCCGGAGTGGTACGCATCCTCAGCAGGCCTGGCTGCCTGTGACGGAGCCCCCGTCAGCCGGGAAACTCGCAAAATACTTCAGGAGCTTGACTGCGGAATTTCCATCAGTCCCAGCCGACAACTCACGGAAACCATGCTTCGCGATGCAACGGATATCCTCGGACTCACGCGAGATCACCTTCGTATCATGAAGCACCACTTCCCCGAATATGCCCACAAAATGCACCTTGTCACAGCTTGGGCCGACAACAGGGATATCCCCGACCCCATCGGGTGCGGCCATGCCGCCTATCAACAGGTTCGCGACAGACTCAACTGCGCGCTGGAGGCTCTGATTTCCCACCTAGAGCAAGCCTCCGAAGAAAGCTGAACGCCATCCACACACCTCTTGGAATGTACCTTTGTACGTTCTCCCACAGCAAAAGATGATTCCGTAATCTTTGCGAATGAATAGGCAAAGCGTCAACAGGAACATTTTTCCCTCTCTCATGAAAAAATTGGAAGTTCCTTCACGTATTTATTAACGGAATTGCAACGTACCTTTCCCCTCAAGAAAATTGATATGAAAAAAAATATATTATTGATGCTTGCCGCTCTGGCCGCCACCCCACTTATGGGGCAGGATGCTCGCCAAATCGCGGATTCGCTCACCGTTCCACAGCCGCCAAATGGAGCCAAGCAATTGCCAATTCCTACTGTTCCTGGTGCAGATATTAAAATTTTGGGGGTCGATTATGAAGAGTTAATTAACAAATCAGGGAAAATACTCCCCGTTCTTTCAGAAACTCCTGTCAATATCAGCTTCAAAGTAACCAAAGATGGCAAGGAAGCCATCAGCAAGGACTATCCCATCACGCTCAAGCCAGCCAACCCCAGCCAGGGGAATCCCAAACCGCGTGTCATCCCGGAAATTTTGCAATGGAAAGGCGGCGAAGGCAACTACCAGCTGGGAGACACCGTGACGGTGGCCTGTGACGACGAGGAACTGGCTCGTATCTTCACCGCTGACCTAGAAGATGTCCTCGGTCGCAAAGTCCAGATCGTCCCCTCCCCAGACAAAGCAAACATCACTCTGGCCCGCATTGCAAAAAACGACATCGGCAAGGAAGGTTACCTCCTGGGAGTAAGCAAAGACGGCATCAAAATTGGAGCACCGACATCCACCGGCCTGTTTTGGGGCACCCGCACCCTGCTGCAAATCCTGCGTCAAACGCCCAACAGCGTTCCCTGCGGCACGGCAGAGGACTTTCCGCGTTACCAGCTGCGCGGCTTCATGCTCGACGTAGCACGCACACCTTACCCCATTAGCTACCTCAGGGATGTCATCGACACAATGGCCTGGTACAAGATGAATGACTTGCACCTCGTCATCAATAACAACTACATCTTCCACGAAAATTACGTGGACAAGGGACGCGATCCCTTCAAGGAAAGCTACTCCGCCTTCCGCCTGGAATCCAATATCAAGGGTAAAGACGGCACGCCTCTCACCGCCAAAGATCTCTTCTACACCAAGAAGGAATTTGTCGATCTGGTCAACTATGCCAAAAGCCGTGGAGTCAACATCATTCCCGAGTTCGATACCCCCGGCCATGCTCTCTCCTTCACCCGTCTGCGCCCGGATCTCATCTACCAGGGCCCGATGAACCATGAGAAACGCCGTTGCGAAATGCTTGATGCCGCCAACCCGGAAACAATCAAGCTCATCAGCAACGTATTCGATGAATATTTGCTGAATGACCCCAAGCTTGGGCGCCCAGTGTTTGCCGACTGCAATGTGATCCATGTGGGTGCCGATGAATTCTACGGCGATAAGGAAGACTACCGCCACTTTGCCGACGGCATCCTCAAGCATGCTCTCAAGCGTGGCCACACACCGCGCATTTGGGGCAGCCTCAGCACCAAGCCCGGAAAAACTCCCGTAGTCAGTGAAGGAGTGCAAATGAACCTGTGGAATACGGGCTGGATGCACGCCTGGGAGGCTGTCAACCAGGGATACGATGTCATCAACACCAATGACGGAGCGCTCTACGTCGTGCCCTACGCCAATTACTACCGCATGGACAGGAACCACAAGGGCCTCTATAACAACTGGCAACCCAATGTTATCGGCAATGAAACCCTTCCCGCCGGTCATCCCCAGCTTCTGGGAGCCGCTTTCGCCATCTGGAATGACGAAACGGATCTCAAACACTCCGGCTATGCTCCCTACGACATTTGGGGTATTGTCTCCGGCTCCATCGACATCCTGGGGCAGAAAATGTGGGGTAAAGCCCAGAATCCGGGTTCCTTTGAACAACATCGGGAACTTGTGACGACCATCGGCTCGGCGCCCTCCTCCAATCCTCTCTATAAGTGGAAGGAAGCCAAACCCTTCTCCGTCACCCCAGACAAGCTTCCCATACAGCTCAACCAGCCAGCTCTGGGCCCCGGGTACCATCTCACAATGGAAGTAGAACTTACTTCAGCTCCCGAAGGCCAGGAACAGGTGTTGCTTTCAGCCCCTGAAGGCAAATTGCTTGCCGTCATGAAAGACGGAACTGTGGGCTTCCGCCGCGATGACTCCCTGGAGTTCTCCTTCGGAACCAAGTTGCCCATCGGTAAAAAGGTGAAGCTGGAGCTCATCGGAGAGGCGGAAAACACCCGTCTCCTGATCGATGGACAAGCAGCAGGCACCATGACCCTCCTGAGCTTCCGCAACCCGGATGAAAACTTCGGCCCCCGTACCAAGGGCATCCGCTCCACCTTCATCCTCCCTCTGCAAACCCTGGGTGAATCCTTCCAGGGCAAGGTTTCTCAACTCACAGTTCAGCCGGAATAATACTGAACCCGCTCCACCACAATTTCGGCGCCAATCAAGCCCCGAAAGGGTAAATGCGGGTAACACCATCAAACTCAACAAGCGCTCCCCGGGGAATATACCCCTGAGGGAGCGTTTTTTAATTCCCTGCCCCCAGGCAAGACGCCAAAAAGCGATGAAATAATCCACTCGCCCGGCATTTCCATCTTGCCTCCCCATGATGATATCCCTAGTATCACAAACTATGAAATTCGGTTCATGCCTCCTTGCTCTCTGTTTGCTCACTTCCAGCTTGTCTCATGCTGAAGGGCTGTCGGAATCAGACAAGGCAAAGCTCCTGGAAACGCTGGAGAAAATCCTTCACGGCAACGAATCCGCCGAGGATAAAAATATCCGCGAAGCATTGAAAGTGCTCACTTCCGCTGCGGCTGATGAAAATGCAGCATTTGACCTCTTCGAAAAAGCTACGAAGAAAGTAGAATTCGAAGATAAAGATAAAAAGGATAAGGAATGGAGAGAATGGAAGGAAAAGAACAAGGATCGCCTCTCGGACTCCGCATTCAAACGCGTTTTGAAATACAAATGCCAATGGGCTGTCCTCACCCTCCAGGCTTCCAAAAACAAAGACAAGGAGCCGGACTACTCTCAGTATTCCTCCCAGACGCTGAGTATGCTCAATAGCATTGCTGCCGAGTTTAAGGATCTGAAAAAGTTCCGAGGGGAAATGATGGGCGGCATTCTTCGCGGACCTGTAGGAGAGATCCTTAAGGTCAACAGTATTCAAGCTATCAGATGGCCTGACTCCATCTTCGATATCAATGGCGTTTTTGAACGAATCATTTTCCCTCAATACCGGAATGCAGCCGACATCTCCGGGCTTCGCTCCGCCTGGAACAAGAGGCTCGCCCTCGCTCTGGCTTTCTCACCGACCAAAGATGATATGAACACCATGTTCCAGGGTCAGGGAGGAAAAACGCGTGGATCCGGTAGCAAAACATCATCGGGAACTTCCACTGCCAAATCCGATATTTCCGACGAGGCGATCACTGCTATCAATCGATTGAGATGGCAATGCGAACAGGACTGCTTCAAGATCGGCGATGAAGCCGCTGCTAGCGTCAACATGCTGAACCTAATCCGCGCCACAAAGGATACGCGCGAACAAAACAGGATGATTCAGGAACTGACTTCTCTGCTTTCAGACAAACCGGAAGAAGGTATGGACGCAATAGGCAATGCCACATCCAACCGCCCCATCCCTTACAACCAACCGGCAGCCACCCCCAAAGTGCCCAAATATGATGATGCTGACTTCGTGTATGATGGCCCCACGCCTGCCAGGGAAACACCGCCCCCTGCACCTAAAAAAGCAGATAAACCATCCGTTCCACACGTCGTTGAAATTACAGACGAAGTAGAGGCCCCCAAGCCTGCCGAACAAAAGCCACAGGCTACTGCCGGGACTACCGAACAGCCCAAGCCAGCAGCATCTGAACAAACGGGGGGCGGCGCAACACCTCCGAAAAAAGCCGACGACGACTTCTTCGGAGACGATTAAATATCTCTCAACACCACTACTACTACCGGTGGAACCGGGTTGCACTCACCTGAGAGGCAGCCCGGTTTTTTTATCCGAAAACGATAGCAGCATACATCCCCATGCCCTCCCCTGCACGCATCGTACACAAGGGAATCCGGGACAAGGCGTTGTATGGAAACTCCGTTTCCTTCTCTCATTTCACACTGGAGTGAAGGTTCCATTCCTGCATGGTGAGAAAAGAGAACAGAAGGGAGGAGGGATTTCAAAAAACGCTTTTCATCCCCCCTCCCCCTCGCCAGCCAAGAACACATCATTTCTGTTTTTCATCCCGGGCGGCATCTTGAGCCATAGCACGACGACGCCTTTTCTCAAGAGTTGACATGGTTCGCTCAATAGACTCCAGAGAATAGAAACTCTTTGTCCTCACTCCCCGGCGCGTTCTGAGCATGGCCTTTCTCTCAATCAGCAGGCCTCCTATTGTCAGACGATACAAGGCGCTTCTATTCACCCCCAGATACATGCATGTATCCTTGCTCGTCAGCCAGCCATTGGGAATACTCTTGCAAATAGAAGGGCGGTGTTCAAACAATTGCAGAAAGCGGGCTTTGTTCCAATAACAAGTCATTGAACCGCGTTCTGATTTGATTAGAACAAACGGAATCCCCTTGCGGCGGAGTAGCTGACGCGCCCCCGACATGCTTGTTTTCAGGAGCAGAGATGCGTCATGCGTCGTAATCCCGTCTTCTCCAAGCTTGGCATCTTTATCCATTGTAGAGCTTGGGCTCTTGGGGCCAATCCGTGTTTCCAGGATATTTTTCGGATAGGTTAGTCCGGGATGTTCAATCAGGGAGACGATGCGATTATTCAGAAATATATGAATTGTCATACTTTTTGATTTCTATAGGTGTATTGGTTGTTTTTTGGGTGATTTAACTCGATCATTATTCTAATTTACTATGTTTAGCAATATGATGTACAACCGTGTAATAATTACAGCTTTAATAATTTGCACATTTTTTTACTTCGTTAGTAATGTCTTGAATATGCACGAAACCGTGAATAGCGCAAGTTTTTATTTGAATAATCTTCGTTTCGTGTTCTATTTTTTGATGCAACAGGGTAATATGTGCTCATGCAAGCGAATGAAAAGGAGTACATCAAGCACTGGATTAAGGCCACTCCTGGAATGTCACGCAAAGCATTGAGTGAGATATGTCAAGTGAACAAAAGGACCCTGGATAACTGGCTCTCTGGAGAGTCTCCAATTCCACCTTCAAGGCTTGCATTGTTGAAGTCTGTCATACAATGCCACGACATCAGTGGAAAATTGCCGATCGACCCTAGAATTTCTCCCTACACGCTAGAAATCACCTTCGCCAAGCACGAATATTACGCCATTCTCACCCACTCCGCCGACCATCATTGTACACCGACGGTATGGGTGCGCACGCAGATATGCAATTTACTGGAAGTCAATAAATAAGGACTTTCCCAATCCATCCTGTTATTTCCTTTTTCCGTCAGTCAGTACGTCTTTTTCAGCAGGACAAGGCCACGAAATTACGGTCTGTCCACAAAAAGGAATAGCTGGAAGATTTTTTTGAGGCAGTCCTTCCTCTGCTACATCATGTCAACTATTCCCGGAATTCCGGGAGGCCCCGCCCCACTTGCGAGCAAGTAATGCACAGACCATCAACTGCATCTGATGAAATACCATCAAGGGCAGGACCAGGACGCCAATCGGACCGCCAGCAAAAATCACGTTCATCATGGGGATCCCCGTTGCCAGGCTTTTTTTCGAGCCGCAGAAAATAATGGCGATTCTGTCCTCGCGGTTGAACCCCAGTCTCCGGGCTAACCATGCCGTCAAGAGCAAGGTCAACGCCAGCACCACAGCACTGCATACGACAATCCCCCCCAGCGATACCAGAGGCACGCTTTTCCACACGCCCTGCACCATGGCGTGGCTGAACGCAGAGTAAACGACGAGCCAAATAGTGCTCTGGTCCGTCCACGAGGTCACATGGCGATGTTCCCGCACCCAGCCCCCAATCCACCTTTGCGCAATCTGTCCAGCGACAAAAGGAGCCAGGATGATCATGCAAATGTTCGTGAATGTATCCATGTTCAAGGCTCCTCCATGCCCAGCCTCTGTCACAAACATGCCGACGAGCAGAGGCGTCACCACCACCCCCAAAAGGCTTGACACGGAGGCCGCACACACAGCCGCCGCTACATTACCTCCGGCAATTGATGTAAAGGCAATGCTCGACTGGACGGTGGATGGCAGCATGCAAACGTAAAGCAGGCCCATCACCAGCTCCGGCGTCATCAGACGGGAAAACAGGGGGGTAAGCATCAAGCCCAGCGCTGGAATCATCACAAAGGTGCTGAAGGCTACCAGGCTCTGGAGACGCCAGTGCATCAAGCCGTCGCGTACCGCACGCCGCGAAAGCTTCGCCCCGTACAGGAAAAACAGCAGCATCACGGCTGCATCGCTCACGCGATCTGTCACCATAGCCCAATCACCCCGACATGGTAACACGATGGCAAGCAACACGCTCAACAACAACCCCACCGTAAAGCGATCCTGGGAACTCAGCAGACGTTTCAGAAGATTCATGGGAAGCAATGGCAAAAAATGATGCGCCGTCCCGGCACAATCCTTTGCCGAAGGACGGACAACTCACCAAGATGTTAACGGCAGCAACACCTTTTGTCGATACGTTTACTCGCCGGAAATAATGTATTTACCCCTTGATTTTACTGGCCTTTTATCGCCGGGATCCGCCACCGGCTCCCCCCCATCACGTATTAGACTTGATGCAGGCCTTCCCGTTTTCCGCCATTGTGTTGGCAAGGGCGAACGATGTGCGTTCCGCCCGCCACAAACACCATAAAAAAGAAAGAAAATATGACTGCCAGCATCAATCGCAGTTCGGCGGATTTTATAGATCCGGCAAGCCAAAACAACTCCAACCTCTACCTCAATGTCAATCACAATCAGATTGCCTTTGAAGAAATGGGAGGAGAAGAAACCCTGATCATCAATACCAACGCCAGGTTCTTCAGAATCGATCAGGCAGATATTGAAACCGATCCATGGGCCACGCCCAATATCATGGAAGGCGATGGCCCCGGCGGAACCATCTACATCACCTGTGCGCTCAACGAAGGTGATGAACGGTATGGATACTGGACAATCCAGGCATTCAACGACAAGGAGGACTTTAATACAGACAAGGCGATCAAGACCAAGGTCCACGTCAGACAGGAGGAAGCATCCAAAAGCGACAGCGGAACATCCAAAAGTGAATACTGGGAGTTCGGCAGCGACTCCTCGTCCAGCGACGAGGATAACCTCGAAGAGGAGCCCGAGGACAACCCCGCCTATGGGAGTAGCAGTGCCGCCCCCGGTGGCATGACCTCCTCCATGGTTCACACCTCAAGCATCGCAGAACCTCCATTCAGTAGCTCAAGCTACGTCGAGTCGTCGTCATCATCCATTGAGTCGTCGTCATCATCCATTGAGTCGTCGTCATCATCCATTGAGTCGTCGTC
>CAYVAI010000015.1:0-2821 GCA_964448375.1 uncultured Akkermansia sp. | reverse complement strand
TTGAGTCGTCGTCATCATCCATTGAGTCGTCGTCATCATCCATTGAGTCGTCGTCTTCATCCATTGAGTCGTCGTCTTCATCCATTGAGTCGTCGCCTTCATCCATTGAGTCGTCGTCTTCATCCATTGAGTCGTCGTCTTCGTCCATTGAGTCGAGTTCAAGTCTGGAGGATTCATCTTCATCCGGGCCGTCATCCAGTTCAGATGAAGAATCTTCTTCCTTGTCGGATAGCAGTTCCGGCGACAGTTCCTTCTCGTCCAATGTTCCTTCGGATGGAGAACCCACCTGCCGTTCGGAACAATGCAAGTATCCTTGCGATGAAGAATGTACAGAAGGCAATGCCGACATTGCTCAGTCCATCCCCTTCGGCAATCCTGAAGAATCCGGCATGTGCGGTGGCGCTCTCGTCATCGGCAATCCTGAGCCAGGTTCAGCACCAGTTCCGCAATCACGCCTCCGTTCTGCACGGGTTGCCACGCCAGGTTCGAGTGTAAATGTCTATTACGATTCCCCCATGTCCGCCAAGGCATCCATCGATTCGGAAGGCAATCTGACGCTCAAGAATCCTTCGGGCACGAACACTCCATTCACTATCCAGCGCGAAGGCGACGGCACTTCCGCGGCTCCCTCCGGCACATCAAGCACGGACCCTTCACGCGTTCAATACGTGGGGGCTGGCTGCGAGCCTGTCCCGCCCGGTCAGGCAAAAACAGTCAATGTGGTCTCCAGGGACGGCATGGTGCGTTCTTTCGACAAAGCAAGCGGCAATCTCCTGTCGATGACGACAGCCAAGGGCGCCGTTATCACTTCCGAGCAGTTTGCCGAGCGAAATGCCATTAACTACGATGACAACGGTGATCTCTCCAGCGTCTGGAACAACAAGGCTGGCCTGCTTACCTTGAACAGGGAGAACAATAAGCTCATCGTTCAAAAGTTCGCCCCCCATCAGGTCGTTTCCGGTGCTTCTGGAGACAAATCACCTTCCGGTGATCCCGTCCGGGAATACTCCTACGAGACCAGCACCGAAGGCGCTGTCTCGGTCATGAAAATCGTCAACAAGGTCGCCGGACAGGCAGAACGCCTGATCGAACGCCGTATCGAGGGTAACAAGACGACGATCATCGTTGGCTCAGGGCTGGATCGCATCGTAACGACTTACGAACGCAAATTCCCTGATTCCAGAATGATGGAGGAAATCAAAACTGTCACCAAGGGGCTTTCCGCCATGCCCTACTCCAGGGTACTTACCCGCAAGTTCTATTCGGAACTCGGCTGGCAAACCCTCAGCAGAACGGAAGGCTACAACACGGATGATGCCCGGGAAACGAGCTGGCTCTACAATGGCAAGTGCCTTGTCCAACAGGAAAATCACCCCGATGGTAGCTCCACCAAATACTCCTACGATGAGCAGGGACGCGTCACGATGATTGTAACACCATGGACTGATGGCAATTGCAACAAATTCACCGCGATCACCTATGCTGATCAGCGCTTCAATGATCATCGGCCCGCCTCGATTCATGAATATACGGTTGATCCCTACAACGTTAAACGGGATATCAAGACGACAAACTACACCTACGAAGATTCTCCCGAGTTCAACCGTGTCACAACCTCTGTATCGGCAGCTGGCACAGAAGCCCCCCGCGTCAACATCGTGGAAACCTGGGGAGAAAATGCCCCATGCTCCTACGCCAGCGGCAGGGTTAAGATGGAACAGGCCGCCGATGGCGTCCAGACATTCTACACCTACGAAGCCTCTCCTGAACCCACCTATGTATGGAAGGTGACGGAGGAAACGCGCGTCAACAATGCTGTTGTTCCCGGCCAGAGCGAGCGCACCGTCACGTGGATTGCCAACGACACCACCGTGGTCCGCAAGGAGGATTACGTCCACACCGGAGAAACATGGAGCCTTATCAACACCGAGGATTACGAACGCGATGTCGAAGGACGCATCACCAAAACCACCCGTGGTAATGGGCGCGTCAGCACGACGGAATGGATGTGCTGCGGCCCCCGCCGACAGGTGGATGAAGACGGCGTCGTGACAGAGTTCGAATACGACTCCGCACGCAAGCTGATCGCCACTACCCGCTCCGCCACGGAAACGATGCCGGAGACGATCACTAGCTTCGTCAGGGACGGCCTTGGCAGAGCCATCAGCACGCGTATTGACGCAGGCTCGATGACGACCACCACATCCCGCACCTACGACATCCTGGGGCGTCTCACGACGGAAACGGATGAACTCGGCCGCACAGTCCGCTACTTCTACAGCAAGGACGGCCTGACGACGACCAAAACCTTGCCATCCGGCGCCACGGAAATCACCGTCATCAACCCGGATGGCACGCTCAAGGAGGAACGCGGCACCGGAAGAAGGGCTCTCGTTTATGCTCCATTCCCCCTGCTCACCGGGATGCAATGGGAGGTAAAAACCAGCGATTCCAGGCAAACCATCAAAAAGAATGTTTACGATGGCAATGGGGCTCTCACCGCGGAAGAGTATCCGACGGCACAGGCAGAAACTCGCCTCGTGAACGCCTACACTTACAACGCTGTCGGGCAAATCGTCCAGACACGGGTCGGTAGCATGGCTCCCTCCCTGTACGCATACGATTCCATGGGGAATCTGGCGAAGAAGACCCTGGCTCTCAGCGACCAGCCGACGATTCAGAATTCCGCCATCACGGAAAGCTCCCGACAATACAAACTCATCGACGGTGACGTTTACCGGGAAATGACACAAGTCAGTTGGGATGCAGAAGGAAACTCGTTGACGGAGGTTCAACATGAGCTAATATCGCAAATGAATCC
>CAYVAI010000014.1:0-89329 GCA_964448375.1 uncultured Akkermansia sp. | reverse complement strand
TGATAAAGAAGCCCCGCTTTGAGAGATCAAGGCGGGGCTTCACTGTTTTCAGGGGAGAAGGAAAATGGAGTGGGAGAGGAAAATCGAAGTGCAGGGAAGGAAATATCCTGATTCGCCAAGTTGCGTGTCTGCCTTGTGAGAAGGAGAGAAAGGAATAATTTTCGGCTTCCCAATCAGGGCTTTGCTCTGTATGAAAGACTCACTCCCTTTTATGATTATGAAATTCCTCCTCTTGTTGTTGCTCGGATGTTTTGGCATGCCTGTTGAAGCCCGGGATTTGAAAATTTTTCTGTTAACGGGTCAGTCGAATTCCCTGGGCGCCGTGAAGGGGACGCCAGCTCCTCCGGATTTGCTTGTGACATATAAACCGGAAAAAACGATGTATTGGCATGAAAATTTTGGTCAGAAGGAAGGAGTCTTTCCTGGAGCCTCGAAGGAATGGGGAGGAGTGGAGCCCGCTGTACCGACGTACAATGGCAATTTGTGCATGGGCCCCGAGTATGGCTTTGCTGTGATGTTGGAGAAGAAAGGATGGTTTCATGACACGGATGTGGCGATCGTGAAGGCATCTCGTGATGGTGGCGACAATTCAAATTGGTCTAAGAACGGGCAGGGGTATCGCCTTCTGGTGGAGGCGGTGAAGAATGCCACTGCAGCCTTGAAGGATAAAAAGTATGGGAAAATTGATTTTGCAGGCCTTTTATATCTCCAGGGAGAGAGTGATACCGGTGCATCTGTGCCTGCCTCAGGGCAACGCTTCAAGGAGTTGCTCAAACATTTGGCGGATGATTTGAAGCCTTTTGGAGCCACAAGTGCCTTGGCTAAGCAATTCGCTGTGGTAGGGGAGAATGCCAATTGGGGTTCCCGGAATGTGACGGATGCTTTGTCGGGGAATGTGACAGGTGGACTTCAAGGTCGCGATACGGAGGTTGATGGAAAGACGACTTGGCAGACAATGCGTTCTTTGGTGGATTCGAGTCCGAATCTGGGGTATGCGCCGACGCGAGATTTGCCGAAGTTGACGGCTGGCGATTCGGCGGGTGTGCATTATGATGGGAGCTCGCAGTTGGCGATTGGTGCCCGTTTTGCCTATGCGATGGCTCGTGTGAAGGGGCTTCCTGTTGGTGCCGTTCGCAGTGGAAGGTATGAGCTGCCTTTGAATTCTCCAGATGCCTGGATGTCTGGCAAGGTTCCTGCCCGTGAAGTTTGTGTTTGGGATATGGCTTCTTCGATCATGCCGAGTCGTCTCTCTGCTGGTGAGGGAAGTTTCAAGGCATTTGGTTTGCGTGTTGAGGATCCCTTGGTGAATACGGTAGTGATTGCGTGCGATCCCTCGCGTGGAGATCAGCGTTTGGTTGTGGGGCCGGCTGGGATTGAAGTGCAGCCCGATAAAAAGCTGTTGCTTGCGGTGCATGTACAGTTGGCTGGCAAGCAGATATGGAAGCTGGCTGATGGGGCGGAACTTGTTTTTGCCAATCCGGCAGCAGATGGTGCTGCGGCCGCTGTGATGGGGGGGGCGGATATTGTAATTCAGTATGCGGGAGGAGCCAGCGGGGCAAAACCAGCGATTGTCGATTTTTCCGCTATTGGTTCGCAGGGGGGCGAAAAGTCCAGGACTGCACCTCTCAAAGCCAATTGGATTATTGGCTCAGGTATTGAGGTGAAGGGGGCGATTCCCGGTACCGGGAAGGCAATCTTCAAAAAAGGCTCCGTATACCAGGGAGAAACTTTTGCGGAGGACAAGCAGCTTGTGCTACCGGGTTCGTGACAAGTTTGTAGATTTAGGTTGAGTCCTGCGGAAAATTCCCTCATGATTTTTTCTGATGAGTTCCACCCCACGCATACTGATTCTGACATCCGGCTATGGTGATGGTCATAATAGTGCTGCCCGAGGTGTGGCCGAGGCTTTGGCGGGTCGTGCTGAATGCCGCATTGTCGATGCCTGCAAGGAGAGTATGCCGACCTTTTTCCATTGGTCGCGCGCCGGGTATTTGTGGACGATTCGTCGAGCTCCCCAGTTGTGGCGTCAGGCCTACGATTGGACGGATCGAATGGATCTTTCAGAAGCTGAGAATGTGATGATGACTCCTGTCAGGGAGTATTTGAGGGGGATGATTCACGAGTGGCATCCGGATGTGATTGTGTGTACTTACATGATCTATCCTTATTTGCTGGATGAAATTTTCGGTTCGGGCTTTGTGAGGATTCCTTATATCACGGTCGTGACGGATTCACTGGAGATCAATAAGACCTGGCTTTGCTCCCAAAGCGACTTGTGGTGTGTGACGGATCCTTGGACGCGCGAGGTGCTTATTCGGCGAGATGTCCCCGGCAGCAGAGTTAAGGTGACTGGCTTTCCCGTGTCTCCTTCGGTTGTTCATCGTAGCCGTGGGGAAAAGATGTCGTGGCAGTCGGGAAGTCCGTTCCGTATTCTTTATTTTGCGGGAGGAACAGCCGAGCAGGTGAAACGCGACCTCCGGGAGATTTTACACGCGCATGAGGATATTCGCGTGACGTGTATTATGGGGAGGCGTACCCGCCAGCTTTACCCCTTGCTCCGACAGATCAGGCTGAAGCTTGGGCTTCAGGCCCGCCTCCGCCTCGTCGGGTGGACGAACCGCGTTCCTGATTTCTTGTCGCGCCATCACCTGGTGGTTGGCAAGGCGGGTGGAGCGACGACGCACGAAGTGATTGCCTCCGGGCGCCCGATGCTGGTGAATTACCTGGTGCCGGGGCAGGAAGAGGGCAATGTCGAGCTACTTGAAACTCTTGGAGGCGGACGTTATGTGGAGTCCTCCGGGGATATGGGGGATACACTGCGATCCATGCTTGAGGACGATGGCGCCTTGTGGAGTCGCATGCACAAGAATCTTTTGGACGCCAGGATGACAGGCGGAAGTGATGCTGTGGCTTCTTTGGCCTTGCAGTTCTGCCATTCCCGTTCTAATTGAAGTGGGTTGTGACCTACCTGCTGATTGATAATTCCAATACGAGAACGAAGTTTGTCCTTTCCGAACCAGATCGTCTTCTGGATACGCGTATCGTGATTCCGACGCGCGAGCTGAACGAGGATCGCCTGACCAGGGAACTTTCCCACCTGAACTACGATTATGCAGTTTTTGCCTCGGTCGTGCCCCGAGTCTCCGAACTGTTGCGCGAGTGGATGCCTCGCCCGTACCACATGGTAACCTGGCAATCGAATTTGGGTGTGGGGATCGATTACCCACACCCCAGGCAGATTGGGGCAGACCGGCTGGTGAATGCGGCTGGAGCTGCGGCTTTTTATAGCACGCCAGCTATTGTTGTGGACTTTGGAACGGCCGTGACGTTTGATGTCGTTTCCCGTGAGACGGGCTACCAGGGGGGCGCAATTGCACCGGGCCTGGCTTCCATGGGGGATTATCTTGCCCGGAATACGGCGCTTCTGCCGGCGATTGACCCGCATGAACCCAAATATGCCATTGGACGGAGTACGGAGGAGGCCATGCATTCTGGTGCTGTTTATGGCTACCGTGGCCTGGTGAAGGAGATTCTGGAACGTTTGGAAGATGAAATGAATGGCGTACCGACTGTCATTGCAACTGGTGGTGATGCCGAGTTGATTTCCCAAGGTGTTCCGCGGATTAACCATGTTGACCCATTTTTGACGATCAATGGCTTAAGAGTTATTGCCGCGTTGAACCCTCCCTCCTGATTTCCAAGAGTTAGCCTGGTAAAAAATGGGGGTGCGATATGTGACTTTTCCCTTTCTGAAAGGAAGTCTGAAAAATGTGTTGCTAAAAATGGGGGGGCACTGTAAAAGCGTGTAACTCTAACAACCTAACACAATGTCTGATAGCATCGAAGAAAAGGTGAAGGAAATCATCGTCCAGCAGCTCGGCGTCGAAACCGATAAAGTGACCACTAATGCAAAGTTCATCGAGGATCTCGGTGCCGACTCTTTGGATACCGTTGAACTCGTAATGGCTTTCGAAGACGCTTTTGACATCGAAGTACCCGATACTGATGCCGAAAAGCTTCAGTCTGTTGCTGATGTCGTTGCCTACATCGAACAAGTGCAGGGCTAAGCGATTTCGCTTCACTTTTCCCATCGTGGGAAAATAGCTTCCCATTGGCGGTTCCCCGGTTAACGCGGGACCGCCTTTTTGTTGTCAGGGTATTGATCTATTTGAACACCGGCCATTTTTCAAACCATGTATTCCGAAGATGCCATCCAGTTCGCTCTCGAGTCCACGAACATTCTCTATACTCCTGCCCACCTGATTGATACATTTGGTGATACTCGCTTTTCCTTCCTGCTCATCTGCAGCGATATGGATAATCCCTACATAACCCGTATCCGCAGCGGGTGGGTTGAGGCGGAAAAGCCCCGGATTATTCGTCCTGAGGCGTACAAAAAGATTGGGGTAGATGGTTTTGGCGATGCTGCACGGCAGTTTTTTGAATGGCTGGCTCAGCATGGTGCATCCTTGCAAACGCTGTTGAAGTACGGTTTCCAATTCCGACGTTCTGAAATTCACGAGGAAGTGGTTCATGAGTCACTGGAAGCAGTTCGGGGGCGTCTGGTGGACGAAGTGAAGGCTTCCGGCAATCCTTTGCGTGCCGTTGTGGAGGGTGTTGACGATGCTTGGGAACTCTGCCTCTTGAAGTTTACGGTAGAGATGGTACAAAAATCACATGAGATCAACATCTTCGACTTCCGCCGCAAGGGTCTGTTGTAATTGGTGCCTGGCGATATGTCTTCTGGGGGTATCCAGCGTTGTGGCAGAGGAAAATTATTCCCTGTGGCCGCGTCGGCCTGAGGCCTTGCAGCAGGCAACCAGGCTTGTGACTGAAGGCAAGGAGGGCGAGGCCGCATCCATGTTGGAGCCTTTGATTGGAAGGAAGGATGTGATTGGTCAGGAAGCACGCGAGATGCTGGGAGCCTTGCGCATCCGGGATGTGCTGGATCCTGCCCGTTGTCCGAGCGAAACCTATATTGTCAAGAGGGGAGATTCCTGGATTAGTATTTCCAACAAGACGAAGTGCTCTTTGGATTTCATCATGCACCTGAATCAGTTTATGGAGCGCCCATCCCTTGTCCAGGGGCAGAAATTGCTCGTTAAGCCTCTGAATTTCCACTTGGTGATCAATATCCCGAACAAGGAGCTTTCCATTTGGGATGGAGAGAAGTTTATCAAGTCCTATCCCATCCTGATGATGCGCGATGTGGGCAAGGATAATGCCACGGTGACGGTCAGGGCGAAGAATGCCATTGGGGACGGTAAGGATGTAAGGAGTTATTCTCCTGAATTTGCCTCAGCGGACAAGCAGCTTGTCATTGGCACTAGGGAACATTCATGGGTGATTGACGCCAGCAAAGACGGTAAGATGAGGACACAGGGCTTTTACATGCGGCGTGAGGACTGCAATGAGGTGGCCTTGCTGGTGCGCCAGGGCAATACTGTGGAGATCGTCAATAAGTAATCATTTTTATGAGAGTTGTTATTCAAAGAGTGAGTGAGGCTTCCGTGACTATTGCCGGAGAATGTGTGTCGGCAATTGGCAAGGGACTGATGGTTTTGATCGGTATCGAAGAGGTGGATGGGCGTGAGGATGCGGAATGGCTGGTGAGAAAGATCCTGGATATGCGGATTTTTGCTGATGGGGAAGGGAAGATGAATTGTTCTCTCCGCGATGTCGAAGGTGAGATTCTGGTTGTGAGCCAATTTACCCTCCATGCCTCGACGAAGAAGGGTAATCGCCCTTCGTTTATCCACGCCGCAAAGCCGGAACATGCTGTGCCTCTGTACGAGGAGTTTCTCGATCTGTTGCGTTCCGAAATTCCCGGCAAGGTGGGGTGTGGCCGTTTCGGAGCGGATATGGCTGTTGCCTTGTGCAACGATGGCCCGGTGACGATTACGATGGATTCCCGCAATAGGGAATGAGGGTGGGGTGAGTTGAGGCTTATTCGGACAGTTTGATTTCAAAAAAGCAAAGGACCACTTTTCCGTATGGGAAGAGTGGCCCTTTAAGTTGAATTGGGGAGATGCCGAGGATCAGGCTTCTTCGGAGTCGTCGCCCTGTTCGGAAGCAGTCGTGTCGGCTTCAGCGGGCTGCTGGTTGGCGGCGGGACGCTGGTCGCGATTCTGGAACTTCTCGGCGTTCTTGCGACGCGTTTCTTCCTGGAGGAAGAACTCGGCCACGCGGAAGGCGCGTCTGGCAGCTTCGCGGGACGTGTTGTCGTCCATCAGGGCAAGGCCTTCTTCAGTGACTTCACCGAGGAAAATCTTCCATGCTTTTTTGGCGAGCTTCTTCAAGTCAAGGCTACCGCGGCTTTCCTGGGGCTGCTGCGGTTGACGTTGCTGTTCTTCACCATTGCCACGCTGTTTGTTACGATTGCGGCGGCGCTTGTTGCGCTTGCCTGCACCGAGGTCGCCACCACCCATAACTTCGGGTTGGCCAAAGTAACCGGATTCCTGTTCTCCTTGCTGATCATAGGATTCGGCCTGTCTGGGCTGATCCTGCGATTGCTGGGATTTGGGCGGGAATGATTCGCGGCGCACTTTGATCTGGTGCTTTTGCTGCTGTTGGTTGCGGTGCTGATCGTCACGTCGCTGATCCTGCTCGGGCTGACTCCTGGGAGTCGTTGGTGCTGGAGCAGATGCTGCCGGAGCCTGGGATGGGGTTTCAGTTTTTTGCTGCGGCTGCTGGGGAGCCTGCTGCTTTTTCTGTTTGTTATTCTTCTTTGCGGGTGAGGCAGAGGAGGATTGAACCTTTTCCTGCGGGGCTGTAGTAGCGGTGGCGGGTTGAGGTTCAAGGGCGGCTACGGCAGCCTTTTTCGCCTTGTCGGCGTCGGCTTTCTTCGTGGCAGCAGCAGACTTGCGCATTGCGGTGTCGGACTTCTGTTCCTTCTTGGAACTCGCGTCTTTGGCAACAGCCTTTTTGTCAGCCTTGGGGGCTTTTTCCTTGGCTGGCGTCGTCACCTTGCGAGGCGTCGTCTTTTTAGCCGGTTTATCTTCCGGCGTAGCGGCTTCTGATGTTTTCTTGGCCATAAAATCTATGTAGAAATACTAGGTGGAATAGACGGAAATGTCGAGTGTATATCCTGACGCGCATCAGTTCGCATCACCAGATTCATCAGGAAGCAGGGGGAGTGCCTTCAATAACTTCTCGTAAGACTTGATATCGAATGGCTTGCCAGAAATGAGCATGTCGTTCCCGACGATGGCCAGTATCTGCGCCATCATGGCGATGGCTTCGTCTTCCTCCATGCCTTCTTTGAGGAGGCGGTCGAGGATTCCTTGGACGAATGGAGGCTCAGCATGTTCCAGTTGGGAACGGATGGCGGGCACGAGGTCGGCAATGATTTCGTCGGGTATTTCCATGGTCGCAGGGAAGTTTATAGCCCGCCCATTTGCTGGCGAAGTACTTTTTGGAGTTCCGTCTGGAAGGCTTGCATGTCTTCGTCGGTGGGTTCACCGGAGATGGGAGCCCAGTCGATGCGCCCCATTTTATCGATGCACCAGGTTCCTGTGCAGCCGCTCTTGAAGGTTACTTTGCCGCAGAGCAGGGCGTGGGGTGGTGTGATTTCGTCGATGGTGACATGGGTGGCGCCGAGGCGCGAGGCGGGGGCTCCTCCGAGGGGAGACACAGGCATGGAGTCTGCGGTGGTGTCTTCCTGTTTGGGCTGGACGAGGTCGATGCCCAAATCCATCAGGAGGAATCGGGTATCCATGTAGGTGATGCTGATGCCGAATTCCTGGTTGATTTTTTTCTGAATCTGGTTCAGATCGAGTCCTTCGGCTGCCCACTGGCGCAGAAGATCCGTCTGTTCCGGCGTAATATTTTTGGCGTTAATCATAGTACAGATCGTTTGAGGGTTGTGTGCTGTCTGGAGTAGGGATGGGGGCTTGTAGCTCATTTTCCCGGGCGGGGATGGAAAGTTTCTGCCCGGTTGCTTGAAAGATTTCCCAGCATTCGAGGAAGGATGAGGCAAAGTCCTGAGGGCGGCGCTGTATCCATGCTTGAATGAGGGCTGGAGAGAACCACTGGACGGTTTCGATTTCAGCCGCAGGGAATTTGACTTTGCCGGAATGTTCGGCGAGGTAGAGCTCTACGTGTTCCTGCCCATTGGCATCCGAAGGGCTGAGGTGGCCGATGCGGAGCAGATGGGAGTGGTCGATACCAAGCTCTTCTTGCAGTTCTCTCTGGGCGGATTGTTCGTAGGATTCTCCGGCATCGACGTGGCCGGCGGCGGAGGAGTCCCATACGGAGGGGTGGCGATCTTTCCAGATTGATCTCTTCTGGAGGAGGATGTCTCCGTGTTTGTTGCGGACGAAAATGTGGACGGCTCGGTGAATCAGTTTTCCTTCGTGAATCGCCTTGCGCGTTGCTTCTCCAACGGGTTGATCCTGAGCATCGGCGATGGTGAGGAGTTCGTCATCCTTCTGGGGAATGCCTGCCAGCGGGTGGGTATCGTATTGGATGGAGAGCTTGATCCACTGCTCCAGAGAAAGTTCTTCGGGGCGTGCCGTCAGCGGGGCTCCAATAGCGGCGGCGACTTGTTCCCACGGGGGAGAGGAGGGAAGCTGTTTTTTGATCTGCTTGCGGCGTTGGGCAAAGGCCTTGCGCATCAATTCATCCAGCAGTCGGTCGTCGTAGGGCGGGAACTCAGCTGCCGGGCGCGGAGTGAGCAACATGACGGTGGAGTCGATGCGGGGACGGGGGTGGAATGCTTCCGGCGGAATCGTCTTGAGGGCTTTCGGTATCCAGTTTTTCTGAATTCGGAGGGAGAGCAGACCATAGGCATCATCTTTGTCAGTCGCCAGAATGCGGTCAATGAACTCTTTTTGCAGCATGACGACGGCTCGTGATACAGCGCTGGGGCGCGAAAGAAAATTTTGCAGGATGGCGCCTCCGGCAGAGTATGGGAGGTTGCCCAGGAACTTGACGGGAGCCTCGGCAAAGAGCCCACGCGGGTCCCATGAAGCTCCATCTGCGTGGTGTACTTCCACGTGGGGAGAGTCCTGCCAGCGTTCGCGTTGATAGGCAGCGAGGCGGGAGTCGAACTCAACGAGGATGAGTTTCCTGCACAGTGGGGCGACGTGTTCCGTCAGGGCTCCTGTACCCGGGCCTACTTCCACGACGCAATCGTCGGAGGTGACTTCCAATTGCTCCACGATCCAGCGAGCGACGTTTTCATCCGTCAAAAAATTTTGTCCGAGCGACTTGCTCGGTTTGACCTCATTGGTATCGAGGACGTATCGGATATCCCGGGACTTCATATCAGATACTATCCTCGAAACCGCTCCCAATCTCCAGCCAAATTCATGAGTCAATCGTCTTGTGAGGACGGGCTGACGTGGAAATCCCCGGAATATCCCGGAATTATCTCCGTCCCATGGTTGGGATTGCGTTGACGCATTGCCCCGACAGAGTGCATAATGTCCTCAGAACGAATTTTCTCTCACCATGAAAGTACTTGTGACCGGCGGCGCCGGATATATTGGTTCGCACACGGTGCGCCAGCTTGTAAAGGCGGGGCATGATGTGACGGTTCTTGACGACCTTTCCTACGGGCACCGTGAAGCCATTGTTGATCCCGAAGTCCAATTCGTCCGAGGCAACCTGGGCGATCCCTCCGTGGTTTATCCCCTGCTGATGGGGGCTGGTTTTGATGCCGTGGTTCACTTTGCTGCTTTCATCGAAGTGGGAGAATCCGTCAAGGATCCGTTGAAGTACTACACGAACAACATCGCTCGTCCCCTCGTCCTTCTGGGCGCCATGAAGGATGCCGGAGTCAAGCGCTTCGTCTTCTCATCCACCTGCGCCACCTACGGTGTGCCGTCCCAGATCCCGATTCCCGAAACTGAAAAGCAGGATCCGATCAACCCTTACGGCAGTTCCAAATTCATGCTCGAACGCGTCTGCAAGGATTGCGACCGTGCTTGGGGGCTCAAGAGCGTCTTCCTCCGCTACTTTAACGCATCCGGCGCCAGTTTGGATAGTCAGATAGGCGAAGACCACTCTCCGGAAACCCACCTTATTCCGATCATCCTTCAGACTCTTACAGGTGCTCGTGAATACATCACTGTTTTTGGCACCGACTATGACACTCCGGACGGCACCTGCATTCGCGACTACATTCACGTCGATGACCTCGCCGACGCTCACTTGCGCGCCGTGGACTACCTGATGAATGGAGGAGAAACCAACTGGTTTAATCTCGGCACCGGCATCGGGCTCTCCGTCAAGGAAATCATCGACATGGCCGAGCAGGTCACCGGCAAAAAAGTCCCTGTCCAGTACGGAGAACGTCGCGAAGGCGATCCCGCTCGCCTCATTGCCAACCCCAAGAAGGCCAAGGACATTCTCGGCTGGGAAGCTCAGTACAAGGACGCCAAGGCCGTTGTAGAAACTGCCTGGAAGTGGGCGACAGGTCCCCGCAACGGCCACTTCTAAAGACGCTGGTTCCAGCCAACTTTTTTCAATTGCCAAGCCGTTCCTTCCATCCGTGAGGGAGCGGCTTTTTCATGCCTGAATTGTCATATCGTGGTAGTTCAGCCGATTGCTCTTTATACTCGACAATGGAGGGTATCCACATTAAGAACCGGAGGACTTAATGACCACAGTATCTTTCCGGGAGAAGGAGTTTCTCCCAGGGTAGCAGGTGCATTTTGAATGATGAAATCTCCCGATCATAATCAGCCTAATGACTTTGATGTGTACTTGCGCCAGAGCGAACCTCATTGGCGCGAGCGGGCAGAAGCGTGGAAAACTGCCATTGGATTGCAGGATGTAGATGCTCTGAAGCCATCGAAATATCTGATTGAAACAGCCAAACGGCACATTGAGGGGGATATTTCCATCGATGAGGTGACGTCCCTTATCGATAATTATTACCAAGGAAAGAGTCTCCGGGTGGCGGAGGACAGTGGAACGGAGGAAGCAGACAAGGTTTCAGCCAATATCACCCGTCTGTTGAATGAGAGGGCTTTTACGTTTTCGCCTATTGGCTACACCTCGATTCATCGGCGTATTTTTACTGGGGTGTTCTCTTTTGCAGGACAATTCCGTGATTTCAATATCACCAAGAAAGAATGGGTGTTGCGTGGAGATACGGTGCTGTACACAAGCGCCGAGGAATTGCGTTCAACTCTGGAATACGATTTTGAGCAGGAAGCCAGCTTTAACTACAAAGGGCTTTCTCTTGAAGCTGTCGTGACCCATTTTTCGAAGTTTATTTCCGGCTTATGGCAGATTCATCCTTTTGCTGAGGGGAATACGAGGACAACGGCTGTCTTTGCTATCCAATATCTCCGTGCAATGGGCTTCGATGTTAATAATGAAGTTTTTGCTGAACATGCCTGGTACTTTCGCAATGTTCTGGTGCGAGCTAATTACCGAAACTATAAATACGGGATTGTGCCAAATATCGAATACCTGGAAGGCTTTTTCCGCAATGTTCTCTTGGGCGAGGACAAAGAATTGGAAAACAGAAATTTGCTGATTCCACCTCTGGTTGAGTCTCGAAAATATGATACTCAGACCGGACAAGTACCGGACAAGTACCGGACAAGTACCGGACTAGTTCAAGGTGAACTTGTCATGAATAATCCTCACATGGTGACACTCATTCAGGTACTTGGGGAGTTGTGTCTGTCGGTCAGGGAAATCATGGAAGCTCTTCATTTGCAGCACCGGGAAAGCTTCCTGAAATTATGGTTGAATCCGGCTCTTGGATTCGGCCTTATCAGGCGGCAGTACTCCGATACACCCAGGCACCCTCGTCAGAAGTATTTGCTAACGTCTCTGGGTTTGGAGATGTATCAGAATATCATGAAGTTCTGATGTGGTAGAAAGCAAGTTGTGGCGAAGCAATTGCCAGGAAAAAGGATCGGAAATTCTCGATCACATGAAGAATGCCGGTTTTTACCCGCATGCCCATCAGGTCGGGGATAAAAACCGGCAGAGTTGAAGGAGGTGCGTTTAGCGCTGCTGACGGATGATTTCCGTTCCGATACCTTCGCTGGTGAAGATTTCCAGCAGGAGGGTGTGTGGGATTCTTCCGTCGATGAAGTGGACTTTGCGGACGCCAGCATTAAGCGCATCGACGGCGGAGCGGATCTTGGGGATCATGCCGCCTTTGACGGTGCCGTCTTCGATGAGGTCCAGGGCTTCCGAGCGGGTCAGCGAATTGATGAGGCTGGACGGGTCGCTGGCATCACGCAGGACACCGGGAACATCGGAAATGTAGATGAGCTTGACGGGCTTGAGTTCCTTGGCAAGGGCTGCTGCTGCAAGGTCTGCATTAACGTTGAGTGGTTTGTGCGAGCCGAGTTCACGTGCAAGCGGGGAGATTACGGGGGTGATTTCCATGTCGAGGGCTTCCGTGATGCGAGGCAGGAGGGAGCCGATGACGCCGCCTACTTCGCCGATGTCAACGGGGTTGCCGTTTTCATCTTTCTCCTGGAGGCGTTCTCCAATGAAGATTTCCGTGCCAGGGATGCCGACGGCTTTGCCTCCGAATTCTCGCATGGTTTGGACGAGTCCGGGGTTGATGACGCCGGAGAGCGTGCGTTCGACGATGGAGATGGCTTCCGGCGTGGTGACGCGGAGGCCGTTGATGAAGCGGGCTTCGAGTCCGGAGTCAGCCATGGCCTTCGAGATGGCCTTGCCGCCGCCGTGGACGACGACTGGGTTGATGCCAAGAACTTCGAGCAGGACGATGTCTTTGAGGAGCTTGCGGACGAGTTCAGGGTTGTCCATGGCGCTACCGCCAAACTTGATCAGGAAGATTTTGTCGCGATAGGCCTGCAGGTAAGGCAGGGCATTGACGATGACGGATGCTTTGTCAACGAGGGTGTCGATGGTGTCGGGCATGATTGTGGAATGAAATAATGGTTCAAAAAAGGAACTCTGTGTACCGTCCGGGGGGATTTCCTGCCGGCGTGAGTGCAAGAGCGCGTCTCATATGAGTCGCCTTGCGCGGAAGTACGCTAGTGGCAGGATGATAGAGATGGCCATGCCGAAGAGGGCAAAGAAGTAACCATAGGCCGTTTCCAGCTCCGGCATGTTTTTGAAGTTCATGCCGTATACGCTGGCGATGAGCGTGGGGGGCATGAAGATGACGGAGGCCACGGTGAAGATCTTGACGATTTCGTTCTGCTCGATGTTGATGAGGCCTAGCACGGCATCGAGCATGAAGTTCACATTGCTGGAGAGGAATGAGGCGTATTCGGACAACGAGGATACGTCTCGGCTCAGAGGACGCAATTTGACGTAGAGGTTGGCTCCGCTGTCTTCGTAGGTCTCCTGGTTGCTGGCAAAGGTGAGAAGGCGCAGAAGGTTGACGAGGCAGTCTCGCTGGCGGGTCAGAAGGTCACCGACGCGCCCGAGATCCTGGAGGATAAGCCGCAGGGCGTTGGTCGCCGGGGTCCTTTTGCGGCGCCCTCCTTCGGGTTCCTGGCGGGAAAAGATGGTCTTGGACAGGCGGTCGAGCTCGGCGCCGAAGCGCTCAAGGACGTCTGCCTGGCGGTCAACGATCGTTTCAAGGAGTCCGATAAAAACCTGGTCTCGTGAAATTTCTGTGCGTCGTAGAAGCTGGTGGGAAAAGACGCGGAAGGAGTAGGAATCCGAATGGCGGATGGTGATGATGCGCGGGCCAATGAGGACGAAGGTGATTTCCGACAGAGATGGAGATTCCGTGTCCACGCGGCTGAGGACGGTGGTTGTCATGAAACGGGCGCCATCTTCTGAATAGAGTCGGCTGGTTGCTTCAATCTCCCGCATTTCATCATAGGTTGGCATCTCGATGCCAAAAAGCTTCTCGGTATATCGGATTTCATCCTGATCCGGGGTGAGAAGATCCACCCAGAAGATGGAGTCAAAATCAAGATTCTCCACGTCCACATTGGTGGTGCGGTCGATTCCGTTGTCGGTTTGTCGATAAATCCGGATCATACGAGCATGGGCAGAGCCCGGTTAAACGTGAAGCAGGAAAGCTTTTGCAGGACACAATGTCTTCCTGCCGTGTATTGTACCTCTTAATAGGAGGAAAGGGAAGGAAAAACGGGTGGGATGAAACGGAAAAACCCCTGTTTCGCCAGAGCGAGACAGGGGCTCGAAAAAAGGTAATGAAACCCGGCCTTTATTCGGCGGCTGCTTCAGAAGCAGTAGCCGGGGCGTTTTCGGCGCCTTCGACCTTGACGTTGACCTTGAGGGTAGCCGTCACAT
Organism: uncultured Akkermansia sp.; assembly: GCA_964448375.1. GTDB lineage: Bacteria > Verrucomicrobiota > Verrucomicrobiia > Verrucomicrobiales > Akkermansiaceae > Akkermansia. Next base: position 75,112 of record CAYVAI010000014.1, on the reverse strand, counting down.
GGGTGTGAAGCTTGACGGGCACTTCGTGCAGTCCGCCGCTCTTGATGGGTTTTTCAATGTCAATCATGCGGCGATCGACTTCGATACCCTTGGCTGCAAGAGCTTCTTGAATGTTGTGGTTGGTGATGGCACCGAACGTCTTACCTCCCTGACCGGATTCGAGTTCGAGGTTAAGGGAAAGGGCGTTGATCTTCTTGGCGACTTCTTCAGCGGCGGACAGTTCAGCTGCTTCACGTTCAGCACGCTTGGCCTTGAGGCTGGTGATGAAACGCTTGTTGGAATTGGTAGCTTCGTAGGCGAGGCCCTGGGGGATAAGACAGTTGCGGCCATAGCCAGCCTTAACGGTCACGAGATCGGCTTCAGCGCCGAGCCCTTCGATCTTTGTTGCGAGAATTACTTCCATCGTTGCCATGGCTAAAAAACGTATTTGTGAGCGGTTGAATTAGGTTGAAATCGACGCAATGTCAAGTGAAGAGTGCAAAAAAAGACGAATTATGAGACGATTTGCTCCGATTTGGGGGTAAATCGGGTCTGTCGACTCCCGCGCGATGACAGGAGTGAAGCATATTGCGCTTGCGTCCCGGTGGGGGAGTGAGTAGGGAAGGGAGTCGGACTTGACGCGTTTGCATGAAGTCGTGCGGCGGGAGTCCGGCAATAGAGATTTGATACCTATGGCTATTCAACGCGCACTAATTTCCGTGTCCGACAAGACGGGTCTGGATGTATTCGCCAAGGGACTCCACGAGATGGGAGTCGAACTTATTTCCACGGGGGGGACTTGTAAGTTCCTGAAGGATTTGGGCCTCCCGGTGATCGAAATTTCGGACTACACAGGGGAACCCGAATTGTTCGAAGGTCGTTTGAAGACGTTGCACCCGATGGTGCATGGCGGGCTTCTTCAGCGCCGCGACAGTGAAGAACACCAGCGGCAGGCCAGGGAACACGGCATCAAGCCCATCGATCTGGTGTGCGTGAACCTGTATCCCTTTGAGCAGACGGTTGCCAAGCCCGATGTGACTCTTGAGGAAGCGATTGAGAAGATCGATATCGGTGGCCCGTCCATGCTCCGTTCAGCGGCCAAGAACTATTCTGCCGTCACGGTGGTGTCCGATCCTGCCGACTATGACCGCATTTTGGAAGAAATGCAGACGCACAAGGGAGAAACGACGCTGAAGACTCGCGAAATTCTCGCAATCAAGGTGTTCATGCGTACATCCCAGTATGACAATGCCATCTCCAATTTCCTCGGACACAAGAGCGAAGAATGCACGGGCGGCAATTATTCGATTTGTCTGCCTCTTTACCAGGAATTGCGCTACGGTGACAATCCTCACCAGGCAGCCAGTCTGTACGGCAACTTCGGCGATATTTTCCATCAGCTCCAAGGCAAGGAATTGTCTTACACGAACGTGCTCGACATCGAAGGCGCTGCGACACTGATTTCCCAGTTCAACCGCCCGACTGTCGGCATCCTCAAGCACATGAACCCATGTGGCGTCGGTCAGGACGACGAAGATCTCCGCGCAGCATGGCAGAAGGCTTACGAAACGGATACCCAGGCTCCCTTTGGCGGCGTGATCGTCATGAATCGCCCGATGACGGAAAGTCTCGCCCGCGTGGTAGGTGCGATCTTCACGGACGTGATCATTGCTCCGGAATACGACGCCGAAGCCCGCGCCATTCTTCAGAAAAAGAAGAACTGCCGCATCATTCGCCTCGATGTGGATGCTTGGCAGAAGGCCAGCAAGGAACCGATTGTTCGTTCTGCTCCTGGTGGTTTGATGGTGATGGATCGCGACTATGATGTTCGCGGTTTGGACAATCTGGAAGCCAAGGTTGTGACGAGGCGTCCACCGACGGAAGAAGAACTTTTGGCCATGCGTTTCAACTGGAAGGTTGTCAAGCAGGTACATTCCAACGCGATTGTGTTTGGTGGTTCTGATCGCACTCTCGGCATTGGTGCTGGTCAGATGAGTCGCGTGGACTCCGTCCGCATCGCCATCTGGAAGGCTCAGCAGGCTGGCCTCGACCTCAAGGGCAGTGTGATTGCCTCTGACGCCATGTTCCCCTTTGCCGATGGACTTCAGGCAGCTATTGATGCCGGTGTCACTGCCTGCATTCAGCCAGGTGGTTCCATTCGTGACGAAGAAGTGATCGCCGCTGCCGATGCCGCTGGTATCGCCATGGTGTTCACAGGTGTTCGCCACTTCCTCCATTAATGATATTCTGATTCTATAATCCCCTCATCCCACTCGACTGCAATGATTCTTCTTGGTGTTAATATCGACCATATCGCCACGCTGAGACAAGCGCGCTACGCAACCATGCTGGATTCCTTCAATGCGGAGCCCAGTGTCCTGGAAGCGGCCTTTGCGGCCCAGCGGGGCGGGGCGGATTCTATTACTCTGCATGTGCGTGGCGACCGCCGCCACATGCAGGATGCCGATGCCTTCCTCGTCCGACGTGAAGTTCCCCTTCCTCTGAATCTGGAAATGGGCAATACGGCGGAAATGGTGGAGCTTGCCTTGCGCCTCAAGCCGGACTACGTCTGCATGGTGCCGGAAACGCGCGAGGAAATCACAACTGAAGGCGGTCTCGACGCTGTCCTTCACTTTGACGAACTGGCTCCCTCCATTCGCAGGATGTCTGACGCCGGGATTCAGGTTAGCCTGTTTATCGACCCCGAAGTAAGCCAGATTGAAGCTGCTGCTCGCCTGGGTGCGCCGATGGTGGAGCTTCACACGGGCTGTTTTGCCAACCATGCCGGGGATGAACGTGCGGCTGAAATTGCTCGTCTGCGTGCTGCAGCGGAAGCTGCTCATGGTGCTGGAATCCAGGTGAATGCCGGGCATGGCATCAATTATACCAATCTTGCCGATTTGACCGTTGTGCCGTATCTGCATGAATTGAATATCGGCCATACGATTGTGAGTCGTGCCTTGTCCGTAGGCATGGAGCAGGCTGTGCGCGAGATGAAGAGCGAAATCGCCCGACTGTTTTAATGAACCCGGAAGGGGGAGGCTTGGCTTTTCCTCTCCCCTCCCCCCCCCTTCGGAGAGTTTATGGGAAGAACCGTCATTGCCATCGGACTTGATCTTGTGGATCTCGATCGGATAGAGTTGGCTCTCTCTCGCTCAGGAAAGTCTTTTGCTGAGCGTGTGTGTACGCCAGGTGAGCTTGAATACTGTTTTGCGAGACAGAACCCCGTACCGTCCCTTGCTGCTCGTTTTGCGGCCAAGGAGGCTGTTTCCAAGGCTCTTGGCACTGGGGTTGGTGCATCGTGTGGTCTGCAGGATGTGGAAGTGGTGCTTTCTTCGTCGGGGGCACCCAATATTGTGTTGCATGGTGCAGCACGCCGAACGGCTGATGAGATGGGTATTGGCGGTTGGTCCCTGAGCCTGACTCATTCCCGGACGGCAGCTGCGGCAGTAGCATTGGCTTTGGCCTGATTGAGGTGGCTTTGTATGCCGCGTTTTTGTTCTCTTGAACTCTGCATTGAGGCCTATTCTGGCAGAGAATAGGCAGATTTCAGAAAATAAAAACGGCGTCCATAAACATGGACGCCGGAAGTTTTTCCGAGATAAATAATGACGGAAGGCAGTTTGCCAGTCCCTGGCGCAAGGCGCTTAGGACTTGTAACGCAAACGCTTCTTGTGACGATTCTGACGCATGCGCTTGCTGCGCTTATGCTTGTTGATCTTGGCTTTACGGCGTTTTTTAAGCGATCCCATGATGGTGGTTCGTTATGTTGTTTCTTGTGATGAGAAAAGGTTCTTAGTACACGAGCTTGCTGAGCGGGTACTCAATGATGCCTTCCGCACCGAGCGATTTCAGCTGCGGAATAATATCGCGAACGACGGCTTCGTCAATGACCGTTTCCACGGCAACCCATCCTTCTTCCGTCAGAGGGGAAACGGTGGGGCGGCGCAGGGACGGCAGGCATTCGGTCAATTGAACGAGAGAATCGCTGGGGAGGTTCATCTTGAGGCCGACCTTGTTGCGGGCTTCCAGAGCGCCTTTGAGGAGCATGACCATGTTCTCCAGTTTTTCGCGCTTTTCGAGATCCTGCATGGTTTCCTTGTTGGCGATAAATTGGGGATAGGAATACATCAAGGTGTCAACGATGCGGAGCTTGTTGGCCTTGAGAGAGCTTCCCGTTTCCGTGATGTCCACGATGGCGTCCACGAGTTCGGGGACTTTGACTTCGGTGGCTCCCCATGAGAACTCGACATGGGCCTTGATGCCTTTTTCTTCCAGCCAGCGTTCCGTGATGCCGACTCCTTCCGTGGCGATGCGCTTGCCCTGGAGGTCTTCTGCGCAACGAATGGGGGAATCTTCCGGCACGACGAGCACCCAGCGTGTGGGCTTCGAGGTGGCCTTGGAATACTGGAGGTCAGTCAAGACTTCGATATCGGCCTTGTTTTCGTAGATCCAGTCTTTCCCGGTAATGCCGCAGTCGATGAATCCATCATTGACGTAGCGGCCGATTTCCTGGGCGCGGATCAGAAAAATGTCAAGGTCGTCATCGTCGGATGTGGGGCGATAGCCTCTGCTGGAAACATAGATATTGTATCCGGCTTTGCGGAACAATTCTACAGTTGCATCCTGAAGGCTACCCTTGGGGAGAGCGAATTTGATCTTTTTTGACATGACAGGAAGGCAGATGGAACCCCGAAGGGCTCTATCTGTCAAGGGTAGAACAGTTCATGCGTCTATTTATTCCGCCATCCATTTTTCGATTTCGTCCGCTTCCAGTGGGATGTGGGCGAGCAAATCGACGTTGGATTCCTCTCCGATCAGAACGTCGGTTTCCAGACGGATACCTATTCCTTCTTCACGGATGTAGATGCCGGGCTCAATGGTAAAGACCATATTGGCCTGGAGGATGGGTTGAGGATTGCCGACGTCGTGGACGTCGAGGCCGAGTGAATGGGAAATGCCGTGCATGAAGTAGCGGCGGACGGCGGGCGGGTCTTCCGGGTTTTCTGCCAGGTCCTTGGGAGTCAGAAGTCCCAGAGAGACGAGTTCGTTGGCGACGAAGACGCGAATGAGGCGTTCATATTCCTTTTTGTCGATGCCCGGACGCAAGATCGTCATGGCATATTTCATGGCGCGTAGAACGGCATCGTAAACGGCTCTCTGGCGCGGGGAGAAACGGCCATTGGCGGGGACAGTGCGGGTCATGTCGCCATTGTAGTTGCCGTATTCGGCGCCGATGTCGAGGAGAACGAGGTCGCCATCATGGCAGACCTGGTCGTTGACGATGTAATGCAGGACGCATGAGTTGGCTCCCGAGGCAATGATAGGCTGGAAGGAGAACTTGCGGGCCCCTCGGCGGAGGTATTCGTAGGAGAGCACGGCTTCCATTTCCCATTCACCCATGCCCGGTTTGAGGACTTTGAGGAGGGCTTTGAATCCTTCCCCCGTGATGTCGCATGCCATTTTAAGGTACTCGATTTCAACGGGCTTTTTGATGAGGCGCATCTCGCCGAGGATAGGATAGATGTTGTGGTAGGATGCCGTGGGGAATTTTTCCTTGAGTTCGAGGCCGAGGCGGACATTGCGCGTCTGGACGGGGCTGGTGCAACGCGGATGCTGGTTTTCTTCCAGATAGACGGCAGTGGCAGTGGGTACAAGTTGTTCAATTATATCATCGTATCCCGAGGTCCAGCGGACGTCTTTGATGCCGCTGAGGGTAGTTGCCTGTTCCTGGGAGAGGCGGGCGCCTTCCCAGATGGCGATTTGATCATTTGTTTCGCGGAGGAAAAGGATATCTTCGTGGGTGCCATTGTCGCCGATCTTCATGACGAGGATGCTTTCTTCCTGGTCGATGCCACTCAGGTAGAAAAGGTTGGCGTTCTGGTGCAGATTCATGGTTCCATCTGCATTGGTCGGGAAAACATCGTTGGAGTGTATAATCAGCAGGCTACCCGCAGGAAGCTGGGTGGCCAGGCTGTCCCGGTTTTCCTGGAAAAACGGGGCTGGAATAGGCTGGTATTTCATAACGCTATGAGCATGTATTTCTCGGGAGGATTGTCAATCACGTCCCGTGGGAAAATACGTCCGTATGCCGGCATTTTGTACATGTATGCCAAAGGAAACCTTGCAAACGGAATTTTTTGCTGTATATCCTATGAGGTGCGGGTGGACCCGCATTTTAACCAACATAGAAAGAGGCCAAACGCCATGCAAAAGGTAAACGTCAATATACCCATTACCGTCACTGGGCGCCATGTAGAAGTAACCGATCCTATTCGTGAATTCGTCGTTAAGAAGATTGAGGGAATTCGCATCGACTCGCCGAAGATTTTAGAAGTCAAAGTCGTTCTGGATGTCCAGCGCGACCGACAAATTGCTCAGATCATTCTATTCTGTTCCAACCACATCACGATTGATGCTTCCACGGAAGGCACCGATTTATATGCGGCCATTGATGAAACGGTGACGAAGGTCATGCGCCGTATGCGCAAGCACAAAACCCGCATCATGAAGGGCTTCCGCCCTCATCATCAGGAAAGTATTCGCCATCTCCCGGAAGGCATCTACGAAGCCGACGTTCTCGCAGAAACCCCGGAAGAACCCAAGGAAGAGCAAGAACCGGAACCAATGCTTATCCACAGAGAAGGCTACACGATGCGCACTCTGTACAAGGAAGAAGCCATTATGGATATGGAGCTTAACGACAAGCCATTCGTGCTGTACCGCAATGCTCGCCGCAATGTGCTTCAGATCGTGTATCGCCGCCCTGATGGCGACTACGCCATTGTCGAATTGGGTGAAAGTATCCAGGCCTGATTGAGGCTGTAAGCATCACATAAAATCAAGGAGGAGGAGAGCAGACGGGCTTTTCTCCTCTTTTTTTATCAGAAATACACATATTGTGTGGAAAATACACTTGATTTCGTGAATGGAGGCTTCTATGCTGGGCGCAGTCGTTCTGCGCTTGCGTTAGAACATTTTAAAAATCAATAGATCATCCATTCATTATCATTATGAAGAACATCGCTATTCTCGCCTTCGCTGGTGCCGCTCTCGTCGTTGCTTCCTGCAGCCAGCAGCAGCAGGTTGCTCCGGTTCAGCCTCAGCAGCAGGTTATTGTCCAGAAGGGCAAGTAAATTTTTGATGAAGCAGGAGGAGTAAAGCTTCTCCTTTTCTTACATCCTGATTTACATTTCGGCGCGTTCGGATTTCCGGACGCGTTTTTCATTTATATTGCGTGATTTTTGGAGAATGCTCTTGATTTTACAGAGATGTTTTTTATTATCTGAACAATGGTTCCTGGCTTGTCGTCGGGTTCCAGTAACATAAACTGATTATTCATCATTATGAAGAACATCGCTATCCTTGCCTTCGCTGGCGTCGCCCTCGTTGTTGCTTCCTGCAGCCAACAGCAGCAGGTTACTCCCCCCGTTGATCCGATTACTCCGATCACCATCACCAAGGGTAAGTAAATTTTAGTGAGGCGATGTGGGATGGTCTGTCGCAAGACTTCCTATTTCGCCCATTCTATTTACGTTTCGACGCGTTCGGGTTTCCGGACGCGTTTTTCATTTATGTCACATGTATGGAAAATACTCTTGATTTCGGAGGAAGCTGACCTATACTCCGCCCCAGTGATCCAGCGCGTGCCGTTGGGTTCCAGTAACATAAACTGATAATCAATTCGAATTATGAAGAACATCGCTATCCTCGCTTTCGCTGGCGCCGCCCTCGTGGTCGCCTCCTGCAGCCAGCAGCAGCAGCCGGTTCAGACCCCGGCTCCGGCTCCCGTAGTTGTCCAGAAGGGCAAGTAAATTCTGATTGCAGAAGGGCTGACTTCTAGCGAGGTTCTTCTGCCTTCTAATTTATTACACTAATATTTCCACGCGTCCGGTTTTTTGCCGGGCGCGTTTTTTGTTGTCCGGGGTTGGAGAAGATAGGGAAAGGAAAGAGCCGCTTCCTCCTGGTGGGGGAAACGGCTCCTGGGAAAAGGTTTGTGTGGACGTATCTGTTTAGACGAGCGTCCAGGTGATCGTCCGAATAGCGGATTGCCCCGGTCTCAAGACGATGCTTGGGAAGTGGGGGATGTTGATCGCATTCGGGAAGCCTTGTGCTTCCAGCGCAACGCCGTGTCTGGGTTCCGGGAGGTAGTCTCCGGTGTAAACCTGCAGGCCGGGGGCATCGGTGGCGATGACCATTTTTCTGCCTGATGCAGGGCAACGAAGAACGGCTGCAACCTGTTCGCCTCCTTCGCTGGGAAGAACGTAGTTGTGGTCATAGCCTCCGGCAATTTCCGGGTGGGCAGGGGAATTGCATTCGCCGAGAATTCCCGGTTTGCGGAGGTCAAAGGGTGTGTGGGCAACGGGAAGGATACGTCCATCAGGGATGCCCGTTCCGTCTTTGGGGGTATAGGCCGTGGCTCGGACTTCCAGCGTGTGGTTGTCGATGGTGCCGTGGTCGTTACCGTTGAGATTCCAATAGACGTGGTTGGTCAGGTTGACGATGGTTGGGGTATCGGTGGTGTAGGCTTCCAGCTTGAGTTCAAGCGTGGCTTCTTCCAGCCTGTAGGTGGCAACGATTTCGAGATTACCGGGGTAGTTTTCCTCTCCGTCAGCGGAGTGGAGCGTCATGATCAGTTTGTGGCTTGTGGCCTCCTGAACGTCCCATATTTTGGAATCGAAGCCCTGCAGCCCGCCGTGCAAATGGTTGGGGCCATTGTTGACGGCGAGCTGGTGGGAACTTCCGTCGAGAGAGAAGGCGCCTCTCTCGATGCGGTTGGCGACGCGTCCACAGATGGCGCCGCAATAACAGGTGTCCCGGAGCATGGCATCAAAGGATTTTGGCCCGCAGGTCATGTCGATTCCATCCTTGCAGACGGAGATGATACGGCCTCCATAGTTGGTGATGCGGACTCTGAGCAAGTCGGATTCCAATTCATGGATATCCACCTTACTTCCATTGGGGAGTGTGCCAAATAATGCCATGTGAATCAGGGAGTTATCTTGATATTAGTAAAGCGGTACGACGCGGGAGCCAGTAGAACCCATCAGGACCTGAACGCGCTGGCCGATAGAGATCGGGCGGCTCTTGTCATATACCTGGACGATGGAAACACTGCGCTTGGAGCTGTCGAGACGCACGGTGATACGGAGGCCGTTCTTTTCAGAGATAGCCTTGTCGAGTTGGTTGCCGACGAGGCCACCGATGATGACGCCGCCTGCCGAGGTGGCATATTTGGCATTGCCTCCGCCAAGTATGGCTCCGCCAAGGCCGCCTGCAACTGCGCCGATGGCGGTGCCGGTGCTGGCGCTGTTGGTCTGGATGGATACCTTTTCAATATTGGTAACGACGCCTTCGACGGCTTCCTGAGTGGAGCCGATTTGATTTTCCTTGTAGGTGTTGGTGGCACCGAACGGGTCCGAGCAGGACGTCAGGGAAACCGTGAGGGCCAGAGCCGACATTGCAATGATGGTATGAGGTTTCATATCAGTTATGATCTATGGGGTTATTTGGGTGTGGAATCAAGGAGAAGATTATCTATGACAAGGATAGATGACGCTTTCTCTCATGCTTATGCGTTGAGAATAGCGTCAGTAAAGATGCGTTTAGTCTAATTTTTTTTCCCATGACGTAGCTTTTCCATTGATGAACTGGACGAAGCCTGTGTTGACGGGGACATAGGTGACATTATCGACGTAACCAAAGCGGTTGTAATAATAGGGATAGGGACCCCAATATCCGCCGCTCCACATGAAGGGAGTGGGTGTGGAGACAGGTTGAAGGCTGGAGTAGAGCCAGCGAACGCTTTGTTTTCCATTGATTTTCCCTGCGCTGACAGAGCTTGGATGTCCCCAGGCGAGGAAGACTGCCGATGGAGGCATGCCCTCTTCCAGCTGCCCGAGCTGAACGGCATTTTTGTATTGCGGAGGCAGTTCGTTGAAGACTGTGGGATTAGCCTTGATGCGCGACATGGGGGTCGCGGAGCAAGCAACAAGGAGGATACTTGCTGCCGACAGGGCTAAAATAGGGAGGATGCGTGACATTAACGGCTTCATAACACTCATTTTGACTCTTGCCAAGATGCTTTCGCTGACTAATATGACGTCACACAGATGAAAACGTTGAAACATTTCGCTTCCGTATTGATGGCTGCCGCCATGGTTGCTCCCGCTTTTGCCGCTGAAACGCCCGTCGTTGGTGGTTATCTTCCTGAAAACAGCCTGCTTCAGGGTGCGCTGGTGAAGGTTGAACTCGACAAGGAACTTCCGACCTATCTTCAGAAGATACAGGAAACCAGCAACAAGTTACCCAAGGAAGAACAGCAGGAACTTGCCAAATTGGTCAAGCCCGGCTATCCCCTGCCTTTTGACGAACGCTTTGGCTTGAGCAAGGAAGATTATGACAAGTATCTTGCTTCCTGGAACAAGAAGCAAGTTGTCGATGTTGCTCCGATTGTTCTTGGTTTGGCTGGTACGCCCGACAAAAACATCTGGAAGATGCTCTCCAGCACGCAGTCGGGGCCGTTGCCTCTCAGTACGCTGGAATACAATTCTGAAAAGAATGTGTGGGTATCCCCGAATGGCGATTTGACTTTCAAGGGTGATGTCGTTCACACGGCTGACAGCCAGCTCGGTGCCTGGAAGGGGCAGGAATGGCTGCTCGAAAAGAAGGACTCTCTTTCCCAGTTTGCTGAAAACATTATCATTGGTAAGACGGATGATGGTAAATTCATCTACGTTATCTACAATATCCTTGAGCTGACCAACGAAGGCCGCCCGACCTGGAATGACAGCCTCCTGATCCGTATTCCCGTGGGCTCTGCCAAGAAGGACCCCCTTCTTGAAAAGGCCAAGCAGAGTGCCGGCAAGTAAATATTTGAATTGCCGGTTTTTCCGACCATACCCGCACTGACTTCCTATCCATGCGCATTATTAGCGGAAAAGCCGGCGGTATCACCCTGCAGGTTCCCAAGGGCGAAGTTCGTCCGACAACGGACCGGGTGAGAGAAGCGTTGTTCTCCATTCTCGGGGAGCGCGTCAAACAAGCCTCCGTTTTGGATCTATTTGCCGGTTCGGGGGCTTTTGCTCTGGAAGCCTTGAGCCGTGGCGCCCGGTCTGCCCTGATGGTGGATGCCGCGCGTGCGTCCTGCGAGGTGATCCGGGTTAATTTGAAGAAGTCCCGGCTCGACGGAGGCAATGTCGCGTGTGCAGATGCTGTAGCATGTGTGAAGCGTGAAGCCGTTTCGGGGCTGAAACAATACGATATCGTGTTTGCCGATCCTCCCTATTGCAAGGGGCCGGCGGACAGGGACTTTATCGCGGAACTGGCTGCTGCCGGTGTTTCGCGTCTCGTGAAGCCGGACGGTCTGTTTATTGCCGAAGCTCAGGAAGGCTGGGGGGTAGCGGGCGTAGGTTCTCTGGAACTGGATGGCTTGGAGTTGATTGATTCCCGCCATTACGGTAAGAATGTGATTATGATTTACGAGCGCAAGGGGGCTGGGAATGACCATGAAGCGGAAGAGGAGGCCTCGTCATGAATGTCTTGAGGTTCCTGATACGCATTATCTATGATGCCTTTTACCTCTTCTTTCTGCTGTTTGCTCTTCCGGGCTACCTGCTGAAGATGAAACGGCGCGGAGGTTTTGGGACAGGGCTTCTGGAGCGTTTTGGATGGTACCGTGTGCCTGCTTCCGAGGAGCCGCAAGGCGGCTTGTTCATTCACGCTGTCAGCGTGGGGGAGGTGATGATCGCCTTGAAATTTATCCGAGCCTGGAAGCAGGTGGAAAAGGGCCCCGTTGTCCTTTCCGTGACGACGTCCACTGGTCATGCAACGGCTCGCGAAGCCGGCCTGGATGGTGTACGTGTTCTTTATGGGCCGCTGGACATTCCCGGTTTGCCTGGGCGATGCCTGAATCGCTTTAAACCAAGTGTGATTGCCTTGGTAGAGGCGGAACTCTGGCCGAATTTCTCTCATGCTGCCGCCAAGCGTGGCATGCCACTGGCCATGATCAATGCCCGGCTTTCGTACCGTTCCGAGAAGCATTACCGCATGGTCAGGCCGTTGAGCCGCTTTTTCTTTTCCGGCCTCTCCGCGATGGGGGTGCAGGACAAGGAGGATGCAAAACGCTTTGCCGGTGTGGGGGTGAATGCCTCTATTATCCATGTGACAGGCAGCATCAAATTTGACCAGGAATCAACTGTGATGCCGAAACGCCGTCCCGAGTTTGAAGAAATCCTCCGCGTTCTTTCCCGCGGCAAGGCTGTCGTGCTGGCTGCCAGCACTCATGCCGGGGAGGAAGTGATGATCGCGCGTGCGATCCGTCAGGCAGGGGGTTTCCCGCTGATTGTGCCTCGCCATGCCGAACGCAGGCAGGAAGTGGCTCACGCATTGGAAGGAGATGGCTGGCAGTGTGTGCTAAGGTCGGAGAGGGTGATTCCCAAAACATTGCGTGAACATGTTTGCTACGTCGCCGATACGACAGGGGAACTCCGTGATTGGACGGCGCTTGCCCAGGTGGCGGTGATCGGCAAGAGCTTTTTCGCCATTGGCGGACAGAACCCCGCTGAAGCTGTGGCATCTTCCGTACCGGTGGTGACGGGGCCGCACATGGAGAATTTTGATGCTTTGATGAACCTCCTTATCGGCGTGAATGGCGTGACGCAGTGCCTGCCGGAGCAACTGGCTTCCGTGCTGGACAACTTCCTGGGCAATCCACTTGAGGCTCATGCCCAGGCCTCGCGTGCCATGGTGGCATTGAAAGCTCATTTCGGGGCAACGCGTCGCACTATTGCCATGTTGCAGTCTTTGATGCCATCCCGCGATGATGATCGGGAACGTCTCAGTGCCCTGAGCGCCGATTAGGGTTCTGGTCGCGTTCGATGTCCAGCCTGTCCTCGTAGTTACGAGCCTTGACTTTTTTATCGCGCTTCTGGGCGCGTTCCATGTTCATCTGCCGCTTTTTTTGGCGCTTGACAAGCTTCTGTATCTCGTCTTCCAAGTTGAGGAAGTTGAGGTATCGTTCTTCGGAAATTTCTTCTCGTTTGACGGCCTCGCGGAGGGCGCATCCGGAATCGTTGCCATGGCTGCAGTCAGCAAATTTGCAACGACCAGCCAGTTCGGTAAGATCGGCAAAACTCTCACGCAGGGTGTGTTCGTCTGTCCACATCTGGATTTCCCGCATGCCGGGGTTGTCGATGAGGATGCCACCTTTGGGGAGGATGACGAGTTCCCTGGCAACAGTCGTGTGGCGTCCCTTGCCTGTGGTTTCGTTGACATCGCCAGTCCAGAGCCATTCTTCGCCGAGCAGGCTATTGACGAGGGTGGATTTGCCGACGCCTGAGGAGCCGACAACGGTGAGGGTGACGCCGGGCTTGATGAGCTTGCGTAGTTCCTTGAGCCCCTTGCCTGTGAGGGCGCTGATGGGGATGGCGGCGGCGTCCGGGGAAAGCTCGCGAAGAACATCGAGAGCATCGGAGAGGTCGCTTTTGTCGTAGCAGTCCACCTTGTTGAGGAGAATGACTGGGCGCGCCTTGCTCTTGCGGATAAGAGCCAGGTAGCGTTCCATGCGGCGCGGGTTGAAATCCGGGCCGGGGTCGGTGACGACGATGACGATATCCACATTGGTGCCGATGACTTGTTCGGCGCTGCTTTTGCCTGGTTCCTTGCGTGAGAACTGGGTGAGGCGTGGCAGGATGGCACGAATGACGGGTTCGTCTCCCGCTTTGCCAGGATCGATGGCAACCCAGTCGCCGACGGAAGGTAGTTCTGCGTCGGTTAAGGCATCATGCCAGAGTTTGCCACTGACGACGACATCGATTTCATCTCCGCCAGCCAGCAGGGCAGAGAAGTTGATTTTGGTTTCCCTGGTTAGTCGACCGGGAATCCATCCTTCCTTGGCGATGGCGTGGAAGGCTTGTTCGAAGTGGTCATTCCAGCCGATATCGGAAAGCGTCAGAGGCATGTGTTGTATGTCAGGGATGATGATCTTGCGGGGTGTGCGGGAGGGGGCGAATACGGAGTTCGCCTCTTCGCACGTCAATAAGCATATCGAAGCGGCGCAACATATCCAGCCCCAAGATGCAGGGAATGTCGTTTTCCGTCAGGATGGGCTCTACCGAGGGTAGGGTAAAATCGTCTGTCAGGCGGATATCGAGCGGAAGGCCGCGTCGTACCTGTTCCGTCCGGGATGCTCGCGAATTGATATCAGCGGACTCTACTCCTTGAAGGACGACGGTTCCGGCAGGCCAGCTGGATGCGGGAACTGAGGTGTAGGTGGCCCCACTGTCGATAAGGAAGAAAAGTTCTCTCTTACCCGCCTGAACGCCTAATGTGAAACCGCCCAAACTGTTGATACGGGAGGCAAGGAGTTGGAAGCCGGGGGGGAGCGGAAGCTTACTCGGCAACCACTGGAGAATGCCTTGCGAGGCAGAGAGCAGGAAAGGCTCGATCCCCAGGTTGTTCATGCCCAGAATCCCATCGACAGGAACCCCGAGTGCTGTCCGTAGTGTGGACATGTCCATGACGATACCGAAAAAGGATCGCTGGATGGAGTCTCCCAATTGAAAATTTTTGATGGCAATGGCCTGCGGAGGTGTGCTGACATTGCTCCCCGGTCGTAGCGTGACGGGTTGCAGGGGAACTCCCGGGAAATTGCGGCGGATGAATTGGGTGTCGAAGCTTGTGTGCGTCGTGCCGGTATCGACGATGAGGGTGCAGGCTTTGCCATCGATGAGAGCCCGCACCAGCAGGAGCCCGGAGGTGGCATCGCGTTGGAGGGCGATGGGGCGTGGGGCTCCCTGGGGCGTGCCTGCCCAACTTGCGACAGGAGTGTAGCCCATGGGGGCAGCACTTGAGCAGGGCGCCAGCAGAGGCACGCCAGTCAGCAAGAGTCCGGCACAGGAGAAAAGCAGGGTGCGGAGAACTCCACTTTTACGCCTGCTTTCGCTCATGGATAGCGCAGGCGCGGTGGATGATTTCCATGGCGATGGTTTCTTTAGGGGCCTTTTCAAGAAACTGTGAGGCTTCCGGCTCAATGAGGGTGACTTCGTTGCAGGAGCTGTCAAATCCGATGTCGCGGCGCGAGACGTCGTTGGCGACGATCAGGTCGCACTTCTTGCGCTCCAGCTTGCCTCGGGCGTAAATTTCGACGTCGTTGGTTTCGGCGGCAAAGCCGACGAGGGTGCCTTGGAAGTTGAACACATCGCGCATAGAACCAAGGATATCCGGGGTACGCTCCAGTTCCAGAATCATGCGGTCGGCGGTCTTCTTGATTTTTTGCGTAGCGATCGAGACCGGGCGGTAATCCGCTACGGCGGCGCAAAGGATGGCGATGTCGGCCTTGTGGCAGTAGTTGGAGACGGCATCGTGCATTTCCTGGCAGGACTCCACGGGAAGGAAGTCGATGCCGTGCGGGATATCGAGCCCGGTTGGGCCGGAAATGAGAATGACCTGGTGACCGTGGTGAGCGGCAGCTTCCGCAAGGCAGTATCCCATTTTCCCGGAGGAACGGTTGCTGATGAATCGGGCTGGGTCGATGGCTTCCCGCGTGGGGCCGGCAGTAATGAGGAATCGCATGGCTGGCAATATTATGGCACGTTTTTTCCGGAGTGGAAGCCGGGATGTGCGCTTGACTCGTCATGGGGGGACTTGTTCCAATGCAGACGTGATCTACTGGGACAACAATGCTACGACTCCCCTTGCGGATGAAGTCTTTGCCGCAATGGCACCCTATCTGCGCGACTGCTTCATGAATCCATCCGCCGGCTATGCTTCTGCTCGTGCTGTGCATCGCGCCATTGAGGAAGCACGGGAACGCGTGGCGCGTCTGGCTGGAGTGAGCCCGGGTGAGATCGTGTTCACCTCCGGCGCGACGGAGGCTGTCAATACAGCCTTGCGCGGCATGGCGAAGATGGGGGGAGTTTCCTCGTCGTTGATGTGTGTGGCGACGGATCATGACGCTTCCCTGCAAACACTGCGCCAGCTGGGCAGGGAAGGGGTGGTGCTTCCCGTGGAATGCCCGGTTGATCGGGAGGGGCGCATTCGGCGCGATGCATGGGAACAATTTGTGCGCGAAGAGAATGCAGCGGGTGTCTCCCTGACTTGGGTGAATAATGAAACCGGTGTTATTCAAGACGTGGCGGGGCTCTGTGCCTGTGCTCACGAGGCCGGGGTGCCCGTACATGTGGATGGGGTGCAGGCTCTGGGCAAGATTCCTGTCAATCTGCATGAAATCGGGATGGATTACGCCTCATTTTCCGCGCACAAGATGCATGGGCCCAAGGGAACCGGGGCTTTGTATGTGAAGTCCGGGTGCCGCATGCCTGTGATGTTGTTTGGTGGAGGCCAGGAGGATGGCCGCAGATCGGGCACGGAAAACGTCGCTGGAATCGTCGGCTTTGGTGCGGCTGCCGAACTTGCCATCCGCCATCTGGAGGAAGCTTCGGCACGCATGAGAGGCTTCCGGGATACTTTTGAAGCCCAGTTGTGCGCGGCTCTGGATGGAGTGACCATTCAATCGTCGGCAAGCGACCGAGTACCGAACACCTCCAATATCTCTTTTGCCGGCTGCACGGCACAGGCTTTGACCTTGTTGCTGGAACCCTTGGGGGTGCTGTGTTCCGCTGGTTCGGCATGCAGCACAGCCAATCCCCACGCTTCGCATGTGCTTTTGGCGATGGGATTGTCTGATGCCGAGGCGCGGAGTTGTCTCCGCTTTTCTTTTTCCGCGCTGACGACGGGAGAGGAGCTGGAAGAGGGGCTACGGCTTGTTATTGAGGCTGTGCGCAAGGTGCGCAGTGTTCAGTCCGCGAAGACCGGCCCCGTGATGGTATTCCGCCCGTGATGAAGGGCTAATTCCCGGATCAGGCATCGGCCTGATGCAACGTGACGAGGCGTTCTTCGGGACCCTTGTGTTCGATGAGTAGCCATTCCGTCGTATTCGGCATGGCATCAGGGAACATGTCTGCCCATTCCACGATGAGTACATCGCCGCGTGAAACGTAGTCTTCCCAGTCGATCTGGCTGAGTTCACTTTCGTGCTTGAGACGGTAAAAATCGAAATGGCAGGCGGGCAATCGCCCGTCCCGGTGCTCATGAACGAGAGAAAAGGTGGGGCTGGCCGCTCCGTGGTCCGAGCCGATGCCCTTCATGATCCCCTGAGTCAGATGAGTCTTCCCGGCACCCAGATTTCCTACGAGTGCAAGGACTTCTCCTCCTTCCAGTTGTAATCCGATCTGCTCGCCGAGGGCGACCATATCTGCGGCAGAGTGGACCTCAATTGGCCCCTCATTAAAAATTTTATACCATTTTTTCATTATCGTGTGAAATTTTGCTTGCGTTTTAATCTGATGCGTGATGAACTCCGTCACCCGCAATTTTTGTGGATTCATCAACTTAAGAAGTGACAGCAATGGCATACGCAGTTTTCAAAACCGGTGGCAAGCAATATCGCGTGCAAAAGGGAGATTTTATCATAGTGGAACGCATCAGCGAGCTTGAAGAAGGCGCTGATACGGTGTTCGATCAAGTGCTGATGGTTGAAAACGAAGGTACCGTCAAGGTGGGCGCCCCCACTGTTGAAGGTGCTTCCGTTTCCGCCAAGGTCGTCAGCCAGTGCCGTGGCAAACACGGTGTGGCTTTCAAGTTCAAGCGTCGTAAAGGTTTCCACAAGAAGAAAGGTTTCCGTCGCGCTCTGACGAGACTTGAAATCCTCGACATCAAGGCTTAATCCTCCTTTCCTCCTTAATCCTCTACCCAATCATTTTTAGTTATGGCACATAAGAAAGGTCAAGGTTCTGTTAGAAACGGACGTGACTCCCGCAGCAAGCGCCTCGGCGTGAAGAAGTTCGGTGGTCAGGTCGTTATTGCCGGCAACATCATTATCCGTCAGCGCGGTACCAAGTGGCATCCCGGCCGCGGCGTTGGCATGGGTCGCGACTACACGATTTTCTCCCTTGTGGACGGACGCGTGTTCTTCGACCGCGATGGCCGTCGCGTCAACGTGGCTCCGGAAGAATCCGCCAACTAAGTTGACTTTTATTCCGATTTCAAAAAGGCGGCCATCATCGATGTCCGCCTTTTTTTAGTTTCATTTCGAGAATTGTTCTTGATTAGAGAGTGTGGATGGTGCCTTAATGGCATCCGACAATAACTCGTTAACAGATGATGGAACCTAATATACCACCAGTATCTTCTTCTAAAAGCAATGCTATTCTGCCGACTGTGGCAGGGTTGCGTTTGACTCGTCAGCGTCAGGAGGTTTATCAGGTTCTGATGGAAAAGAGGGATCACCCTACGGCCAGTGAGGTTTTCTCACGGGTTCGTGTAAACATGCCTTCCATCTCTCTGGCGACAGTTTATAATTGTCTGGAGGCTTTGGTCGAACACAAGTTGGTGAATCAAGTCAACTTTGAACGCGAGCCGTCACGCTTTTGTCCCAACCTTATCGAGCATAGTCACTTTCAGGATACCGAGACCGGGAAAATCTACGACGTGACCTTGAAGCCTGGGGCTGGGCTGGAACAAATTCTGGATATGCCCGCTGGAGTATGTATTAGCGAGGTGGATATTACCATCAAAGGCGTTATTATTACCCCCAGCAAGTCCTGATTGTTGTCAAAGAGGAAAACATGAGTCTGATTATCAAAAACCTTCATGCCAATGTGCAGGGGGTTGAAATTTTGAAAGGGATCAATCTGGAAATCCCCAAGGGGGAAATCCACGCGATCATGGGTCCGAACGGTTCCGGTAAGAGTACCTTGTCCAAGGTCATCTGTGGACATAAAGATTACGAAGTGACGCAGGGGGAGATTCTCCTGGATGGTCAGAACGTGCTTGATATGAGCGTGGATGAACGTAGCCGCGCTGGCATCTTCCTGGCGTTCCAGTACCCGATGGAAGTCCCCGGTGTATCCAATGCCAACTTCTTACGCGCCGCCTTGCAGGCACGCATGCCTGAAGGTGAAGAACTGGGTGCTGTTGACTTTTATAAAATTTTATATGCCAGGATGGCCGCTCTCGGGATGGATCGCAAATTCACCTCACGCGCTGTCAATGAAGGCTTTTCGGGTGGTGAAAAGAAGCGCAACGAAGTGTTGCAGATGATGCTTCTGGAGCCTTTGTATGCCATTTTGGACGAAACGGATTCCGGTTTGGATATCGATGCGCTTCGCATCGTCTCCGAGGGGGTGAACTCCATGCGTTCTCCCTTCCGTAGCTTCATGGTGATTACTCACTACAAGCGCCTGCTGGAGTACATCAAGCCGGACGTAGTTCACGTCCTGGCCTACGGACGCATCGTCCGCTCTGGTGGTTACGAACTGGTGGATGAACTTGAGGCCAAAGGCTACGAATTTCTCAAGGAACAAGGCTTCGATAACTGAGGAAACGAGAGAGAGGGGGGACATACGAAATGAGCGATTCAACTTCATCATCCGTTTCAGACAACGAGATTCTGCAGGATATTGACAGGAGCAAGGGAGATTTCCACTTTCCGGAAAGCCACAAGTTCGACGCCGGCTTTGGACTGACGCGCGATGTGGTCAATTACATTTCCGACGTTAAGGGGGAACCGGACTGGATTCGCGAGTTCCGCCTGAAGGCTCTGGAAGTCTTTGAAAGCAAACCCCTGCCAACTCATTGGGCCACGCACCAGCTTGAGGAACTTGATTTCGACAAGATCCGCTATTACCTCTCCCACGGCTCGGAAGCCAAACGAAGCTGGGATGAAGTGCCCGACGACGTGAAGCGCACCTTCGAGCGCCTTGGCGTCCCCGAACAGGAACGTAAATTTTTAGCCGGGGTCGATGCTCAATACGATTCCGAGTCCGCGTACTCCAGTATGCGCGAGGAATTGCGGGAGCAGGGCGTCATTTTCGTGAATCCGACGGAGGGGTTGACGGAGTACGAACACATCTTTCGCCCCTGGTTTGGGAAGGTGATTCCGACGGGAGACAGCAAATACTCTGCCCTCAATAGCGCGGCCTTCTCTGGCGGTTCCTTCATTTACATCCCCAAGGGTGTGAAGCTGAAGCATCCGTTGCAGGCCTACTTCCGCATCAATTCGCGCGACTTTGGCCAGTTTGAACGCACTTTGATCATCGCCGATGAAGGCGCGGAGCTCATGTATATGGAAGGCTGCACGGCTCCTCAGTTCGACACCTCCACTCTGCACTCGGGTGTCGTCGAACTCGTCGCCATGCCGCACGCCAAAATCCAGTATGTGACCGTGCAGAACTGGGCGTCCAACATTTTCAACCTCGTCACCCAGCGCGGTATCGCCCACGAAGGGGCAGAAATCCGCTGGATTGACTGCAACATTGGTTCCGGGCTGACGATGAAGTACCCCTGCGTTATCCTCAAGGGACGTAAGGCCAGAGGGGAAGTGATCTCCATTTCCCTCGCTAACACAGGGCAGCATCAGGATACCGGGGCGAAGATGATCCACGTTGCGGATGAAACGACATCCAATATTGTCGCCAAGTCCATCAGCATCGGCGAAGGTCGAGCCAGCTATCGTGGCCTGGTCAGCGTTGCCAAGGGCCTGAAGGGCTGCCGGAACAGCACGGAGTGCGATGCCCTCCTGCTTCACTCCAACAGCCGCACGGACACCTACCCGGCCATCACCGTCCATGGTGACAGCCACGCCGTGCAGCACGAAGCGTCCGTCTCCCAGGTGTCCGAGGAAATGCTCTTTTATATGGAACAGCGCGGCATCCCGCGCGCGGCCGCCATGTCGCTGGCCGTCAATGGATTCATCAATGATCTGGTGCAGGAATTTCCCATGGAATACTCCGTGGAACTCCGTCGCCTGATCGACATGGAAATGGAAGACAGCATTGGATAAGGAGGCAAGATGACCGAGTCAGCAACAACACAGACCGCAATCCGTCCGCATTGGTTCGTGGGGCAGACCCAAGCCTCAATGGAAGCCTATAAAGCCCTCCCCGTGCCCGCTCGTCTTGATGAGCAGTGGCGCTTTGGTGCCCGTAAGGGAGCCGATTTTTCCGCCTTTGCCCCGGCTTACCCTCGGAGTGCTCATCAGAGTTGCTCCCCATTGTTGGAAGGAGCCATTACTGTGGAAATCCTCAACGGCCGCTGGGCTGGCATTGAAGGTGATGTTCCCGAAGGGCTGGAAATCCTGTCCTTGGAACAGTGGATATCCGATTGCGAAGACGAAGCCCGCGACTGGCTCGGCAGGGAAGTGTCTGACCTCGGTTCGGCCTCCTATGTCGCCTGGAACCGCGCGATGATGACGGAGGCCGTTATCGTCAGGTTGCTCCCTGGCGTGCATGTCGAACGTCCTGTCGAGATTATCTGGCGCGTCGAGGGCGAATCAGCTGCCATCTTCCCCTACACGCTCGTCCTTGCCGGCGAAGGCTCCTCCATCAACATCCTGGAACGCCATGTTGGCTCTGGATATTCTCCGCAGCTGGTCGTTGGCGTTCAGCGCATCGAAGCCGCGGCTTCATCGCTCGTCCGCTATGCCCTCTTGCAACAACTCTCTTTCCTGGGCTCGGCTCTGGAAGTGGGGCAGGTTGACCTACAGGATAATGCCCGAGTCGAACATCTTTCCGCGCATTCCGGTGCCATCTGGGCCCGTCAGGAGCTCACCAGTCGCATTCTGGGGCGTGAGGCCTGGGCGGAACTCATGTCCGTGTCTTCCCTCAACGGTCAGCGCGTGCTCGACCAGCGTACCCACCAGACGCATCTGTCCCCTGGTTCCGGTAGCAACCTGATGTTCAAGAGCGTCCTTCGCGATGCCTCACGCTACGTCTTTGCTGGCATGATCCGCGTCGAAGAAGGTGCCCACGCCACGGATGCCTACCAGAGCAACCGCAACCTTCTACTCAGCGAAGCTGCAGAGTCCGACTCCATGCCAGGGCTCGAAATCCTTGCCGATGGTGTCCGTTGTTCACACGGAACCGCGACTTCCTCCATGGACCCGGAAGAAATCTTCTACCTCCTCTCCCGCGGTATCCCCAAGCCCGATGCCGAGCGCATGATTGCCTCCGGCTCCCTCCGTCAGGCCACCGAAAAATTCGGCCATCCGGCTATTGCGGAAGCTGTGATGAATACGATAGGGTAAGCGAAAGTTTTCGCATATCTGGCTGGTCGTGGTGTTTGTTTTCCCTTCCTCCCTGATAATGAAAAGAGGCGCCTGTTCCCGGATGGGAGGCGCCTCTTGAAGATTTGGGGTATGTGTGAAGGGGGGTTAGCCTTCGATGATCGTAATTTCGTTGTCTTCCTCTTCGAGTTCTTCGTCGGAGAGTTTGCGGAAGGTGTCCTGGTCGGCTGTGGCGCCCCAGGTCATTTCTGCGTTGTCGTCGGATTCACCGATGTGGAGGAGGCAGTGATAAACGGCTTCTTCATCTTCTCCTATACGGGCGGCGAGGGTCGCGGCTGTTTCCGGGGTTTCAGGAAGGGCCTGGCGTACCTTTGTAAGGAGGTTGAGGAATGTCGTGGCTGCCTTCTTGCCTGCTTCGACGCCGGGCTGGTGGTAGGCGTTGATGTTGACGAGGGAGGCGTAGAAGGAGACGGCGCGTTCAAAGAGAGCGATGAGCATGCCGATTGTCAGCGGGGAAACGACTGGGATGGAGATCGTGATGGAATCTCTGCCGGATTCGGCGAGTGCCTGGCGGGAACCGCGCAAGAAGCCCTGGAGGTAGTCGCCAGCGGTGACTCCGGGGTCAACTTCGACAAAGTCAGTCATGGCCTGGCGAAC
The DNA here is from genome assembly GCA_964448375.1 of uncultured Akkermansia sp. Classification (GTDB taxonomy): domain Bacteria; phylum Verrucomicrobiota; class Verrucomicrobiia; order Verrucomicrobiales; family Akkermansiaceae; genus Akkermansia. Next base: position 52,413 of record CAYVAI010000014.1, on the reverse strand, counting down.
TTCGATGAAGGTGACGAAGAAGTTGGCGATGCCGTCGCGGAGCTGCTGGACGTAGGCGTGTTGGTCGGTGGATCCCTTGTTGCCGTACACGGTCAGACCCTGGTGGACTACATTGCCGTCGAGGTCTTCCTTCTTGCCGATGGATTCCATGATGAGCTGCTGGAGGTACTTGGAGAAGAGGACGAGGCTATCCTTGTAGGGAAGGACGACCATGTCTTTTTCTCCTTTGCCATTGGTAGCCTTGTACCAGGCCAGGGCAAGCTTCATGGCGGCGTTGTCGGCAACATTGTGGATGCGGGTGCGGCTGTCCATGAGGGCAGCGCCTTCCAAAAGTTCTTCGACATCGATGCCTTGGAGGGCGGCGGGAACGAGGCCTACGACGGAGGTGACGGAGGTGCGGCCTCCGACCCAGTCTTCCATCGGGAAGCGGCGGAGCCAGCCTTCGTCTTTAGCGGTTTTGTCGAGCATGGAACCGACGCCGGTAACGGCTACTGCCTGCTGGGCGAAGTCGAGTTCGCAGATGCGGAAGAAGTCCTGGGCAACGAGCATGCCGTTGCGGGTTTCAGGCGTGCCGCCAGACTTGGAGATGACGACGACGAGGGTTTCTTCCAGCGGAAGTCCTTCGAGGACGGCGTACATGCCATCGGGGTCGGTGTTGTCGAGGAAATACATGTCGAGGCCAACTCCAGGGAGTGCGTCGGCGATGAGTTCCGGGCCGAGGGCGGAGCCGCCGATGCCGATGATGAGGGCGGTGGTGTAGAAGCCTCCCTGCGGGGGGCGGACGGTGCCGTCGAGAATGTCGTGGGCAAAGTCGAGAACGTCCATGTACACATCGTCGATCTGAGCCTTGAGCTCGGGCGTGGGGGCGAGGTCGGAGTTGCGAAGCCAGTAGTGGCCGACCATGCGGTTTTCATCCGGGTTGGCGATTTTACCCGCTTCAAGGGCATCGATGGCATGGAAGGCACGGGTGATCTTGTCGCCCATGGTGGAGAGGAAATCAGGCGTCAGAGGCAGCTTGGAGAAGTCGAGAGAGATTCCAAGGTCATTGTAACGCACGAGTTGGTCGGAGTAAGTGCTCATGTGTGGTATAAGGATAAAATGAACTGTTGTTTCAGCAAGCACGAAGGACGTGTGCAGGGTTGAAATTCACGGGGAATTATTTGAGGGATTTGAGTGCGGCAGCGGCTTGTGCATCGCCCTTTTCGGCGGCGGCAGAGAGCCACTGTTCAGCTTTCTTAGGGTCTTTGGCGAGACCGTAGCCATTTTTGTACATGGTGCCGACGTTGAATTGTTCTGCAACGCATCCTTCCGCTGCGGCACGCTGGCAGGTGGAGAGGAGGGCTTTGGCATCCTCGGGGAAGACTTCCAGCTCTTTCATGGCGGCATCGTAGTTTTTATCGATGAGGACGGCGGCGAGGGCAAAGCCCTTTTCAGCGGCCTGCCGGTAGTAGGCTTGAGATTTTTCTTTGTCGCTGCCGATGCCTTTGCCTCCGGCGTAGAGTTGGCCGAGCGCCCAAAGAGCGCGGGAAGAGCCGAGTGTGGCGGCTTCTTCAAAGAGAGGGACGGCGGCTTTGCCATTGCGTGTGGCGAGGGCAGCCATGCCCTTGGCAATCAAAGCATCGGCCTTCATGATATCGTAGAACTCGGGGACGACGTCCCAGTCCTTGACAGCCTTCGGGTTGTTCTGGTTGGGGCGGAGCTTGCCAGTGAGGAAGGTGGTGACGACGTAGCACTTGCTCTCGGTATCCTTCATGATACCGGTCATGATGGATTCTTTGGAGCCAACGTGCCAGGTGTGGAGGAAGAGGACGCGATTGGGCGTCAACTTGGAGGGATCGGGCCAATCGGGGCAGTTGAGGGGCAGGCCGTATTTGTCGGAGACGGACATGAAGAGATGCTTGTATCTGGCCTTGAAGCGGCTGTTGTACAGGCTGGGCTCGAAGGGAGTCTTGGAGTAGAAGGAGATGGCATTGAGGCGATCATCACTGCCGAAGCGGAAGGAGAGCTCGCAGAGGTCGCCGTAGAAGGTTTTGAGTGTGTTGAACTTGTTGCTTTCCGATGTGGAGCCGAAGACGGTCATTTCGCCGGGTGGTTCAAAGGCTGGATGAGACCGCAGGGTGGCATCCAGAGCGTTGCGTTCCATGCCGAGCGAGAGCGGCCCCCAAATCTTGCCGAAAGCATCGGCGCAACAGAAGATGGAGGCAACGAGGAATCCGGCGGTGATGAGTCGGGCGGAGCGGAGTGCGTGTTTCATGGGGCGTGGGTAGGGAAAGAAGGGAGGGTTAGAGTTGGACGAGGAGGCACTTGAGGTAGTCTTCTCCGGGGAAGTCGAAGGGCATGGGATCGTGCCTCAGGGTAGCGTGGGGGGCGGCATCGGCGACCATGGTTTTGAAATCGCGGTGGCTGAGCTTGCGGCAGTTGGTTGTGCAGAGTATCCAGCCTCCGGGCTCCAGGCAGGACATGGCTTTTGTGACGAGGTCGCCGTAGTGGCGTTCGACGCGAAAGACCTTGCCGTTTTTGTCGCGGGAGAATGTGGGGGGGTCCAGGATGATGCCATGGAAGCTGCGGCCCTGCCGCGAAAAGCGGTCGAGCCAGTGGAGGGTGTCACCCTTGCAGAAGTAGTGTTGAGCGGGGTCCAGCTCGTTGAGGATAAAGTTCTCTTTCGCCCAGTCGAGGCAGGGTTGGGCGAGGTCTAGCGTGGTGGTGGTGGCTCCTCCGAGGGCAGCATAGACAGAGAAGGCCCCCGTGTAGGCAAAGGTATTGAGGACGCGCATGCCAGGACGGCTTGCCTCCCGGACTCGGCGACGGTTGTCCCGTTGATCGAGGAAAATGCCCTGGGAATAGCCAGCTCCCATGTCGATGAGGAAACGGACTCCTTGTTCGAGAACGGTGAATTGGAGCGGGGTGTCATCGTCGGCGTGTGCAATGGCGATGGGGGGATGCTTGTCGTCCTGGTCGAGGCGTTTGTGGTACACGGGGCACGGATCGGAGACAATTTGCTGGAGCAGGGGGCGGGGAATGTCCCTGTCGCGCGTGGAGATCAATGTTCTGTCCCCGAAGCGATCGACAAACAGGTTCGGGTAGCCGTCTGCTTCCCCGTCAATGACACGGAATGCAGTGGTTTCTTCCGGGAGCCTCCCCATGCGGCTGGTCAGTATGTCTTGATAGATGCGCGGCACGTGTATGGACAATAAACGAGAATTGAATTCGCGCAAGGGCTTTTTCATCGATTGAAAGGCTGGTGAATGTCAGCTAGTAACGGTAAAATTTGCCATTGTGGGATTCAGTGATACACTTTCCGCGGAATCCCGTGAAGTTGAATCTGGAACCATACCGCCTTCCCCGGCGACGTCTCACTCCTCCCAGGACTGCCAAATCATCCTTGCTCGTGGCTTTGTTCATTGCTCTGGGTGTGCAGGTTGCGTTGGGGTGTGCGTTGGCGTTGTACAGGTGTTATGAAACGGAATATTTTGGTTTAAGCGGGCCCTTTTCTGTCTCTATTGTGGCGGCTGATCCACTTCCTGTTGAGAAGTCTGTTGCCCAAAAAGTTACCATTTTTCGTGTGCCTGTAGTGTCGCCGCCGATCATCAAGGCAGAGAATTCTGCTCCTGTGTTGTCCCCGCCTCCTGTGATGCCCGATCTTGCCTGGGCGGTGAGGGAACTCGTGGTGGACGACGAAGTCTTTGAAGAGGTGGATATGGGGACTCTGATGAGCAATCCCCAGGTGACCAAGAGGAGCAATGTGCGCCCCAGATTGAATGGCGCACCTGCACTGGGTGAACTTCCATTGGCTTCTGATGCTCCTTCGTCCGGACCGCAGGCTCTGGAGGCATCGTTGCCTCCCTATCCCGCTTCTGCCCGCAGTGCAGGACAGGTGGGCGTCGTCAAATTGTTGATTTCGGTGGATGAACATGGTAATGTGTCCCACGTCTCACTTGCCGAGTCGAGTGGTTATCCCTCACTGGATCGTGCTGCTCAGGATTGGGTGAAGGATAATTGGTTGTTCCGTCCTGCTGTTCGGGGTGGTGCGGCTATCGCCTCTCAAATTATTGCTCCCATCAGATTCAAACTGGATTGATACGCCCATGATGAATGAACGAAAAATCGGCCCTTTGTATGTTATTGGTCACAAGAACCCCGATACGGATTCCATTTGCGCAGCGATTGGGAATGCCGCCTTTTTACGTCGCCATGGTTACCCGGATGCCGTGGCTGCCCGTTGCGGTGATGTGACTCAGCGTACGGCCTGGGTGCTGGAGCAGGCCCAATTGCCCCAGCCCGTGCTGATTCGCGATGCAACGCCGACGGCGGAATCCATCTGCCACAAAAACATTATTTCCGTTCTGCCGGACGATACCTTCCTGACGACATACAAGCGGATGACCGAGAACAATCTCAGTTCCATTCCCGTCATCGATGAAGGCGGGAAATTACATGGGCTGATCCGTTATCTGGACCTACTGAATTTGCTGTTGCCCAAACAATTGAGTGACGATAGCGTGCGTTCTGTCGTCGCCAGCCTGGACAACATTGCCAAGACGATCAATGCCAAGTGCCTGACCGGTGAGACGCTGAGTACCGAGGACGAAGAACTCTTCCTGCTCGTCGGTGCGTCCAGCGAACCGAGTGTGCGCTCTCGCCTGGCCAATTACAAAAGGAAGGGGCTGATACACAAACTGTGCGTGATCTGTGGTGATCGTCCGAACGTCCAGCTTTTTGCTGTTGAGCACGGTGTCCGTGCGCTGGTGATTACGGCTGATGCTCACCCGACTGCCGACATTCGCGAAGAAGCTCAAGACTCTGGAACCTGCATCCTGAGTACTCCCTGGGACACCTCGAGCGTTGGGCAGCTGATTCGTTGTTCGCGACGCGTTCACGATGTCGTACACCGGGATTTTGTGACTTTCTCGGCCGGATTGCCGCTGGCTCAGATGCGCCAGCTTGCCGTGCAGAGCCGTCAGCCAGTATTCCCTGTCCTGGACAAGGTAAGCAACAAGGTCATTGGTGTCGTCTCAAAAACCGATCTGGTGGACCCTCCCCGCATGAGGCTGGCTCTCGTGGACCACAATGAGTTCAGCCAGGCCGTGGACGGAGTCGAGGAAGCGGAAATCGTCGAGGTGATGGATCACCACCGCCTGGGATCTCAGGTATCGACGCGCGAGCCCATCAGATTCCTGAATGAGCCAGTGGGTTCGACATCAACGCTGGTGGCTCGCCGATTTTTCCATCGCGATGAAGAGCCGGAGCCGAATGTTGCGCTGTGCCTTTGCTCCGGCATTTTGTCGGACACGATCAATCTGACGTCTCCGACGACGACGAATGTTGACCGCCAGATGATGGAATGGCTGATGCCGATCTCCGGGATTGATCCCCAGAAGTTTACCGAGGAGTTCTTCTCGACAGGGTCTCTGTTGCGTTCGAAGGATTCCGAGGCTTCTGATATCATCCATGCCGACCGCAAGGAGTTTGTGGAGTTTGGCTCTCGCATCAGTATTTCCCAGGTGGAAGAAGTGGGCGTGTACGGATTTGATGCCGTGCGGCAGAAGCTTCAAGAAGCCTTGGAGGAACTGCAGAGGAAGGAAAAATACCGCCTTGCCTGTCTGTTGGTAACGGACATCAGCACGCACGATTCCCTCCTGCTGGCTGTTGGAGACCCCGATGTTCTGGACAAGCTGGAATTCAAGCGACTGGACGACAATCTGTTTTCTGCCAAGGGGGTGGTCAGCCGAAAGAAACAGCTCTTCCCGGCAATCTCACAGGCATTGAAGGGATTGGAGTAAGCAAAGTCTACAGGCTCCCGGCTACAATTATTTCCACGGCGGGCAACGCCCATGCAAGGCTGTAAGAGAGGTTCACTATACCATGGGGAACCTTCTTGCCGAGCAGGCATGTTATAATCAAGGGCAATACTGCAGCGGATGCCATGACCGGGAAATAAAATGCCGGCATGGCTGCGTCGCTGGTTCTCTGGACGGCCAGGAGGGTGAAAGCAATACAGGTCAGCACGGTGAGGTCGATCTTCAGCTCCTTGGTTTCCTCATGCCCGCTTATCGTCTGATAACAACCCTTGCCTAGTAAAATGGCCGTTACAAAGATGCCGACATTCCATGCCGGAAAATTCAGCATGAATTCATGCCCGTAACCGTCCATTTTTTCGAAATAGGCTGGTGCCGCAGCTAAAAAGGCAAAGGCGGCTCCTGCATACAGGGAATGCCAGACGACCCCGTTCCGGCTGTTTTTTCTGGCACGAGCGATGAGTTCGTTCGTCATGGCTGCTAACCCGAAGACAGCAGGAAGGAAAAGATAGGGCATGAGGCCGACGCTCAAACGGAATAAAAGCAGATAGGCGGCAATACCGAGTAAGAGGACGACCGCGAAGGGAAGAATCCATCGTAACCTACCGATTCCTTCACCCGATACCCCCGCTTCTGCTGCAAGCTGATGCGTGAATGGCCCCGTTAATATATTGAGGAGGGAGACGGCCCATGCGAGGACGAAGATGAAGGTAATTTCCTCTGACGTCACAATGAATGTTCCGTAAATTTGCTGAAACGCCACACTCCAGGCAACAGCTACCAAAGGGGTAACAAGCCCGGTCAGGGAGAGCCTTGCGGCAAGCTTGGAGAGCATTGGCGTATCCTGGATCATCGCGAGTTGTTGTTATCGTCCGGGGGATGGCTTAGGTATTCAAGAAGGCTCATTGTCATTCCGTTTTTTGCGGAGGCACGCTTTTATTGCAGCAAATGGGTGAATTTGCATGGTAAAATAATGAATCCTCCCTTGACAATGAATGAAAAATCACCATATTTCCCTTCCACCCCATTGCGTTGGAAACGCAATACAATATCCAATTCACCATGAAAGCAGATATCCATCCCAAGTACAATCCGGTTGTCTTCGTTGACATCTCGACCGGTCGTCGTTTCACTACCCGTTCCACTGCTCGTTCCGCCAAGACGGAAGTGATCGACGGTGTAGAACACTACATGATCACCTGCGGTATTACCTCCGATTCCCACCCCTTCTTCACGGGCAAGAATCAGTTCGTCGACACCGAAGGCCGTATCGACAAGTTCCAGAAGCGTTTCGGCGCTCCGATCCGTCGCCAGGGCGGCAAGCCCAAGCTTGGCAAATAATCGGATTACGATCCCTTTTTTGATTCAGGGTCATCTCTCTTCACAGGGAGATGGCCTTGTTGTTTTGGATCCTTCTCGGTTCGTTCCTCTGCCTTGTTAGTCGGTTTCTGTCTGTTGCTGGATTGGTTGCAAAAGCAGGTTAAAAAGGGGAAGTCTTCGTGACTTTCGGTCACCGTCCCGCGCCAATAAAAATCCCCGGATGGCGTGAACGCGTCCGGGGATAAAATGGGTTGAGAGGTTGCGGAGGGCGGGTTATTCCGAGATTGCCTTGCTGTGCTTGTTGATGGTGCCTTTGACTGACTGGAGCAGATTGGAGCAGGCATTGTCAAGCAATTCGACAACGTGGTCAAAACCGGATTGACCGCCATAATAGGGATCGGGTACATCCGTATCGCGGAATTTGCCGCTGACAAATTTGCACATGGGAACGATTTTGTTGCGGAATTGCTTCAATTTATCCATGGAGCGGACGTCTGTGAAATTTTCGCCATCCATGGTGAGGATGAGATCGAATTGTTCCAGATCCTCGGGTTTGATCTTGCGGGCACGATGGGGCATGATGTTGTAACCATGCTGCATGAGGGTCTTGATCATGCGCGAATCAGGCGGAGAACCTTGATGGTAGTCAATGGTTCCGGCGGAATCGGCCTGGATTTGTTCGTTGAGCTGGTCTTTGTCCACCATGTTGCGGAAAATAATTTCAGCAGCAGGAGAACGACAGATGTTTCCCATGCAAACGAAGAGAACTTTGATGATTGGGCTGTGATTCAGGAATTGTTTCATGTCTGAAAACTCTTGAATAGGTTGGAAAAGTAATGAAACGTCGTTAGTTTTTCAAGAATCAATTTTGTCCTCATGTCTTCATGCTTGGATTTTTTGGAGCGTTGATGTATTGATGGTTCAGAGATTATGATCTGGCTTCTTCACGGCAACATGGGGCTACCGGGGGACTGGACGCCTGTTTCCCTTGCATTGCAGCGCACGGGAATTGCTTCCCGTACCTTGAATTTGTGGAAGCAACTGGCCTGTTGTCCCAAGACTTTGGAGGAGGCGGGAGATCTTGTTGCTTCCGATATTTTAGCACAGGACCGCCATCCGATTCTTTGCGGATATTCTTTGGGGGGGCGTGTGGCCTTGCATGCTGTGTGTCGCCATCCCGAGTTGTGGGAAGGTGCTGTTTTTGTCAGCACTCATCCCGGTCTCCAGAGCGAAGCTGAACGATCCCAACGCCGTGCATCCGATGCGGAGTGGGCCGTGAAGTGTCTGAATGAACCTTGGGATAAGGTGATGTCGGAGTGGCATGCGCAGGGGGTGTTGCGTGGTAACAAGAGGGAGGATCAACCGGGACTGATGTCATGGCGGCGGAGTATTGCCCGTGGCTTTATGGATTGGTCGCTGGGGACACAGGCTGATTTTCGTCCGGAGCTTTCAAGGCTGAGTACACCTTGGTTATGGGTGTGCGGTGAGAGGGACGCCAAGTTTGCCGCATTGGGGGCTGAGGTGGCGGGGGATCGGCTTGTCTTGATCCCCGGTTCCGGTCACAGGGTGCCTGCTGAACAAGCGGAGTTGCTGGCGGATACGCTGGCGAGTTTTGCAAGGAGTTTACACGATGAATGATGGTATTCCCAATGGAGAGGACCTGCGCAAGCTGGTGGAGCAGATCGCGGAGGTGCATATACCCTTCGGGATGTATGGCCCGGCCAAGTACCCGCCGAAGGGGTGTCCATTGATGGATGTACCGATTGAGTACCTGACGTGGTTCAAGGCAAAGGGCTTTCCCAAAGGGAAGCTTGGTATGCTTATGGAGCAATGCTGGTTTCTGCGCGCCAATGGGCTGGATGACTTGTTCAACCCTTTCCGGTGCAATCGCGGGGGGCGGACCAGTCACCACAAACGATATGGCAAGTCCTATCGCTTTGACGATGACGAGGCATAAAAAAACCGGCTCGCGTTGCAGCGAACCGGCTTTGAGGTGAAAAACGGTGATCGGGATTAGATCTTGCCGCAAAGCGTCTTGCCCGTGGAGAGCAGGTCTTCGCAAGCGCCCTTGAGGCGTTCGCAGATGCCCATTTCGCCCTTCTTGAGGTAGGTGCGGGGATCGTAGTCCTTCTTGTTGCCGACTTCGCCGTCGATCTTGAGCATGCCTTGGATCTTTTCGCACATGTGGAAGACGATGGGCTGGGAGAAGGCGTACTGGGTGTCGGTGTCGATGTTCATCTTGACGACGCCGTAGGAGATGGCATCGCGGATGTCCTTGAGTTCGGAACCGGAACCGCCGTGGAAGACGAGCAACATGCGGGCATCTTCACCGTGCTTGGCGGCAACGACGTCCTGGCCGTCACGAAGGATGCTGGGCTTCAGCTGAACCTGACCGGGCTTGTACACGCCGTGGACATTGCCGAAGGTGGCTGCGAGCATGAACTTGCCGATCGGGGCAAGGGCTTCGTAGGTTTCCAGCATGTCTTCAGAGGAGGTGTAGAGCTTGTCGGCGGGGTGGCCGGAGTTGTCAACGCCGTCTTCTTCACCACCAACGACACCGATTTCGATTTCGAGGATGATGCCGAGTTCTGCGCATTCCTTGAGGAGGCTCTTGGAGAGTTCCAGATTTTCGGCCATGGGCAGGGTGGAGGCGTCCAACATGTGGGACGTGAAGAGGGGGGACTGACCGGCGGCGACGCGGCGGCGGGATTCTGCGATGAGGGGGCGCAGGAATGTGTCAACGTGTTCAGGCTGGCAGTGGTCGGTGTGGAGGCCGACAAAAACGTCGTATTCTTCAGCGAGACGGTAGGTGGCTTCAGCCAGAACGATGGCGCCGATAGCGGAATTGCCCACGGCGGAACCGGAAGCGAACTTGCCGCCACCGATGGAAACCTGGATGATACCGTCGGATTTGGCTTCGGAGAAGGCGCGGAGGGCTCCGTTGATGACTTCGAGAGTCGTGACATTAACGGCAGGAAGGGCGTAGCCTTCCTTTTTGGCCGTTTCGAGGATCTTGCTGTATTGGGCAGGAGTGGCGATTGGCATAGTGCTTGGAATGTTAGCGTTTATATGATGAACGGCAAGGCTGAAGTCGGTCAGCCCGGCCGTGCTGGTGGGATTTATTGGGGGATGGATTCTCCGGCGATGAGGTCGTCCCAGGTTTGGCGGCGGCGAATGCTGTGCCAGGTGCTGCCATCGACGAGGACTTCTTCTGGAAGAGTGCGTGAATTGTAGTTGGAGGCCATGGAAAAACCGTAGGCACCGGACGAAAGGATGGCGAAGAGCTCTCCCGGGTGGATGTTAACCACTTCTCTGTCCTGTGCCATGAAGTCGCCGGATTCACAGACGGGGCCTACGACATCCGCTGTGATGGTATCGTCCGGAGTATGTTCCGTGACGGGGACAATTTGATGATATCCTTCGTAGAGAGCGGGGCGGATGAGGTCGTTCATTCCGACATCAATGACTTTGAAGGTCTTGGCCTTGCCTGTTTTTTCATACAGGCAGCGAGTGATGAGGGCTCCGGCGTTACCGACGATGACGCGCCCTGGCTCCACGATGATGTGCAAACCCAGGGGCTGAAGCAGGGGAACAATGGTGTCCGTGTAGGTTTTGATCGACATCTGATCGGAATTGTCCTCCCACCATGCCTTGTCTCCGGATGCGAGGGTATCGTTGTATTCGATGCCGACTCCGCCGCCGATGGAGAAGAACTCGATGCTGTGCGTTTCCTTCAGGCGCGTGACGAGCGGAGCGACTTTGACGATGGCTTTTGCAAAGGGTGCAACCTTGGTCAATTGTGAACCGATGTGCATTTGCAAGCCCTTGAGCTGGAGATTGGGCATCTCACGTGCAGCGAGTGCGTAGAGGTCTTCGATGAGCTCAAAGTCAATACCGAACTTGTTTTCAGACTTGCCAGTGGTGATGTACTTGTGCGTTCCTGCTTCCACATTCGGGTTGACGCGGACAGCAATGGGAGCAATGAGCCCCATGTCCCGGGCAATGGCATCAATCGTGCGCATTTCGGCTTCGGACTCGACATTGAAACAATAGATTCCCTGTTCTAGGGCGAAGCGGATTTCCTGTTCGGTCTTTCCAATGCCAGCATAGGTGCACTGCTTCGGGTCTCCACCAGCTTTGATGACGCGGAAGAGTTCTCCACCGGAGACGATGTCGAACCCGGCTCCATGCTGTGCCATCAAGTTCAGGATGGCAATATTCGGGCATGCTTTAACGGCAAATTCTACTTTGGCATCCAGAGGGGCGAGGGCCTCCTTAAGCCGCATGAAATGGTCCAGAATGGTCTGTTTGCTGTACACGTAGAGGGGGGTTCCCATTTGGTCGGCTAGGGCTTCGATCTTGACTCCCTCGCAGCATAGAGTCCCGTTTTGGTAAGCGAATGCGTGCATGTGTGGATGGTTGTATCAGGTTCTTTTTTTGATGGTAGGGGGTAGGTCTTGCAGGAGCGGCAATTTGCGTGCTTTAGGGGGATTGTCGATGATGCGGGCAATCCAGCTCAGGTCATCGGAGTTTTCCAGACCAAGTTTGATCAACATGGAAATGGGGACAGCCAGAAGCATGCCCAGAGGCCCCCACATCCATCCCCAGAAGACGACGGAGAGCAGGACGACACTTGTAGCTATGCCGAACTGTTTGCCGAGGAACATCGGTTCCAGAACTTGACCGAGAAGCATGTTCATGGCCAGGTAGCCTCCTGCGATGATTAGTGTGTCTGAGGTGCTGAGCGTAAGACCAGCCAGCAGGATGGGCGGCAACGCGGCGACGATGGAGCCGAAGGTAGGGATGTAGTTGAGGGCAAAGGCGACGATGGCCCAGAGCAAGGGGAGATCCACTCCGACGGCAGCACAGAGTATCCAGGCGCAGATGCCGGTCAGGATGCTGATGAAGGTTTTGATGACGAGGTATTTTTGGATGCCGGCCAGAGTTTGGGTGAATTGCTGGACTCCGGGGCTATTCGTCTGCGCCATTTTGCGGATGTTGGAGCGGAAACGCGGGGCTTCTCCAAGGAAGAATGTCATCAGGATCAAGACCAACGTTGTGACGGTCAGTATGGTGGCCGCCTTGCTCATCAACATGGTACTCCAATCAACAAGGCGTTTACCATCCAGCATTTCCGTCAGGACTTCCATCGCGCGGGCTGCCTGGGTATCCAGATCGTGCTTGCGAAGGAAGGCGACGATATCTGTAAATTTCGCCTGAAGGACGACATTGTATTTAGTGATGACGATGGTCGTGAGATCCTTGGCCAGGTAGTTGACGAGAAAGCCAATACCAGTGAGGAAACCAAAGTCGAAAACGACAGTGAGGAAAACCGACAGCCAATGAGGCAAACGACATTTGTCCCGTATAAACTGGGTGACGGGATAACTGATGACGGCCAGAAACGAAGCTAGAATGATGGGCAGAATAATGTCCTGTCCCGCCTGAAGCCCGGCAATGATAATGACAGTGCTGGCAGCTGTAATCAGCACCCGCAATCCATTTTTGCCCGTTGTAGGTACATGCGTCATGGCGGAATGTGGCTTCTACTAGTAGTGGTTGGGAGAAGGGACGTGGAGGCCGTTCAAAGGGTCTCAAATTTTCATTCGATTGGCAATCTTTAGTTCTGTTTACTGCCACGAGCCGTGCATGAAATAGAAAACCCGGTTCGGGATATCCAAACCGGGTTTTCAAGGTAAAGATGCGGGATATCTGATTAGTCTTTGTAAATGGTAATGGTTTGGATCATGATATTCTTCCCATCGCCATGTGGCAGGATCAGGATGAGGTTACCACATATTTTATCTGTTTTGAGCATCATCTTGCGCTCGATGAACCACTGCTTCAGCCCGGTTTTGAGGGTCAGTTCCTTGCGGATTTCCATGGCGATGGAGCGGTTAGCCTTGGGAAGACTCTGCCCGAACTTCCATTCCTGATTGGAGGACATTAACATTCTGTCCTTTTCTCCAACGGGAGCATTGGGAATCATAACGAGGTAAGGGGTGCCGGTCATGTTCTTGATGATGGTCATGCCGGGCTGGCAATCCTTTTCTTCGATGAAGGACAATTGCATCTGGTCTCCGGCAAAGCAGAAGACGCCGAGTACTTTGCCAGAGATGTTGGCTGGCAGCTCTGCCTTGAAGAAGGGCTGGAGTTTGTTTTCCTTGGTCGGGATGTCCTTGTAGAAGCGGATAACGCGATCTTCAGGGAAGGGGACGCGAGCTGCCGGAAGGCCGAAACGCATGGGAACTTCATAGAAGGTCTTTTTGTCAATCGGCATGTAGGCTTTGTTCAGATCGCTGTTGGGCATGCCAAAAACGAAGCGAATACCGGCCGAGATACCGGCTTGGGGCTTCATGATGACAGGAGCATCTTTGTCCGTCGGTTTTGCGGGTGTCTGAGGATTTGCAGCAGCTGGGGTGCCCGGAGTTGTTGGAGCCGGGGTTGCTGGAGCTGGTCTGGCAGGTCTGGGGGATGCCGGAGCCTGGGCAAAAGTGACGCATGGCAATGCAAATGCTAGAAGAATGACTGAGACAATCTTTTTCATGGAGTCAGGTCGGATTGTATGGGGAACGTCAGGCCATCCTTTGAAATACATTATACTTCTTCATGGGAAAGCCAACAGAACGATATAATACCGAATCTCCTCCCGAATGCACGATTAATCTTGCTCAGATGCGTTTTTTCCAGTGACCCCGTATCTGTGTTTGCCTGATAGGCCGGATTTTCCGGGGTATCTGTCGGTTCGACATAGTCCACCCTGCGCTTGACGGTGGCTTCATACCAGGCTCGGGAGAGGACGTTTTGCCGGAATTTGTCGTCAATTCTCCGTAGGTGCGGATGGTGAATTTATCTTTATAGAAGGTATCCAGTATTTGTTCACTTTCGAGAGTGTAACTCTTGCCGACTATGTCGGGATCCATCAGGCCGGATACGTTGACGCAGGTGCTCGGATTGCATAAATAAATTGGTGCCGCCAGAATACTGGACGGCACCAATGTAGAGCTAAAATAGCAGTGAACTATGCGTCAGACTTCTTCCGGGGAAAGCCAGCGGAATGAGACGACTTCGAACTTGCGGCCAAAGGCGCGGTTGATGTTGCTCAACTTTGTTCTCTCCAGAGAACCTGTGCTTGTGTCGGGTTCGTAGGCGGCCGTTTCTGGTGCGTCCGTGGGATCAACGTAGTCCACTCCACGCTTTACCACAGCTTCGCACCAGGCCCGGGAAAGGATGTTCTTGCCGGACTTCGTCGTCAATTCACCGTAAGCACGGATCACAAAGGTGTCATCGCGAGTTGTCAGGATATTGCCGAGCACTGCCAGAATGTCGGATTGGATCAGGTAACCGGGGGCACCCGTAAACACATTGCCGCGGGCTGCTTCCGGGTTCGGGTAGTTCACATCGGGATTCAGGATGGAGCTCTGTACCTGGTCGAAGACAGAGTTGAGTCCTGTGGTGTCGATAGCTGATTGAATAGCTCCTTTCAAACCGAGGTCACCGGAGGCGAGGCGGCGGTTGATAAATTCGGCCATGTTGAGGAAGGGACCGCGCTTCTTGACTTCTGTTACGAGGTTCTCCGTGAAGTTATCCAGAGTGGAATCATTGACCTTTCGAAGGTCTGACCAAGCTTGGGCAACTCCGTCGGTGAGTCCGTTGGTGATGCCGATGCTGCCGTAGTCATCCACATGGGATTGCTCATTGGTGGCGACACCGAAACGGGAGAAGTAAGCTGTATTCTTGTCCTGGCTCAATTGTGAAATGCCATTGGTCGAGGAATTGGCAAATAACTGGCGATCCTTCAGTCCCTTGATGATCGCCTTCCAAGCTTTCATCGAGGTCGAGTTCACGTTGAAGGCACCTTCGACATTGATGTATTTGGCTACCTTTTTGTACCCGTTGCTTTCGCTCAATTCACCGATAACGCTTTCCACTTTGTCGGAACCTGGGTTCAGAGAGAAACGGGAGTTGGGCAGGACTTCGAGTGAACTCGTGTTGGCCATGGCCTCCTTTTTGTCGCCGAGAACGGTTTGGAGAACAGCTGTGAATTCTTCTTTGCTACTGTTACCAATTTGGCTGGGGCGGTTGGAAATCGAGGACGCAAACCAGCTGTCCCAGACGCCGTCGTTTGCCATTAGAGCATGATCCCAGAAGTCTCCGAGTTCTTTATCCCCTGAAATTTCGCTATGCACGAATGCGCGGTTGCCAGGAATCATCGGATCGGAGAACGAATTGCCGATACCGACTCCAGGAACTCCCGACTGGTAGCCAAATCGCTTGGCAATGCCAGCGGGGGTATCATCCCCCTGGGTGTACCAGCCAGGAGAGAGGCGGGCTCCTGCAAACCCGGCGATGGAGTAGGGTGGCTGAATCGGGATTTCCGTCGCAGAGATCTTGTTGATCTGTTCGGCGCCGGGGCCGCCAAATGTCGTTAGGCGAGTACCATCATTGTTCAGCACGTTGGAGATGGAAATTGGAGCGAAGCCTTCCGGATCGTTGTGATGCTTTACTTCGAACTGGTAGGGGCTGTAAGTGCGTGACAGGTCGCTGGCGGCCACCATCTGGTTACCCCAGAAGAGTGGAGAAGAGTGTTGCCAAATCTTGGTGCGGAAGTCCTTGTTTTCCGGATAGGTACCGACAAGTGGCGTTTGACTCCATTTGACCGAGATGCCGTAGTAGGCGACAAAGTCGTATTTTTCTGCTCCTGCGCCACAGCAACCATGGTATTTGCGATAGTAATAACCAGGACGGTTGACGATGGTCGAAGGGTCTTTGTTGTCGTAGGGGTTTTCCGGATTTTCCCGGTCTCGGTAGAGTTCGTGGGGGAATTTGATTTCTTCGATCAATGGTTCTTCCCAGACACCCCAGTTGAGGTTGTAAAAGGCTGGAGATTTTTTGGCGAAGGAATCAGGCATGTCTCCCATGGCACCACCACTTTGTTGGGTGAGAGCGTATTCCTTGCCGATTTCATCCGGGTCGAACAAGCCTGCGATGCTGACATAGGCATTCATTTCTCCAGAGTCCTTGCCTTCATTTGTATAGACCTGCGAGAGGACGGAGTTACGAGGCTGAACAGTCAGATCCTTGGCCTTGGGTACGAAGTCGACCTTGGCCTTACGGTAGGTGTGTGTCTGTTGAGAATTGGGCTGAGGGAAGCTTGGGAAGGAAGAGCTGCCATAGAGGGAATCGAAACGGATTCCGCACCACACGAAGCTCCAGCCGTAAGCAGTTACCTGATAAAGATCTTCGGACCAGCCCTCTTTCAGAGGGTAGTTATCCACGCGTATGTCTTTGTTTTTGGCCTTGGCCTGGGCTGGGTGGGGGGCCCGACTATCGAATACTTCGCCACCATTGTAGGTAGGCGGCCAGATACCACGTTCCGAGTTCGGCTGGGAATACATGACGATTTCCCCGGGTTCCAGGAAGGAGACATCTCCCTTATCCGGATCACCAGATACGGACACTTCCACCTTTTGGCGGAGAGAACTGCCATAGTCTGCCAGAGGCCGTTGTACAGACCCCTGATAGCCGAAACCGCCGGGGCCTTTGAAGTAGGACGTGTAGGAACTATCGGAATAGTTCGAGAGCAGAGAGTCGTCAACATAGGAGGACTGCCCCTTACTGTAGCAGTGGTCGAAGTCAGTATAGAAATTATAGGCGGACTTGAGCGGCAGGAAGTGTTCAGCATTGACGTAGGTGCCGAATGCTTCTCCCTTTGCTCCTTCAAACTTCATGCCTACATTGTAAGGATTCCACCACACGCAGACAGGAGTGATGAAAGCGCAGGGGATAACGAAGCCGGCATCTCCTGAGCCTACCCCCCCAGTTGCATCTCCCCACTGAGTATAAGTATAGCCAATGAAGTTATACTGGCGCAACATGATCGGATTGCGCATGTAGGTGTAGCGATTGTTCATCATCGTTGCTGCGGGTGCGGCATCGGCGGCGATAAGCGTATAAGGTTTTTTCCCATCCCACTTCAGAGTGGCAGAAGTATCCTGACCGTTGCGGATCGTTGCTCCGTCCCAGATGTTGGCCCAATAATAGAACTGTGGCCAGGAACCAATCGGACGCATGGTGACTGCGGCTTGTCCGTCTTCGTTATTGTAGGGGCGTAGGCCGATATCGTGGCTGGCTGTGCGGAATTCTTCAGGCAGTTCCTTTTGGGACATCATGATGTTCATGTCCTTCTTGAGGCCACCGAATTTGGTGTCCGTCTGCAAACCGGAGGAAAACAGGGAAACATCGTGGAACAGCCCCGGGATATCGCGAGCATTGCGAGCCTGCAACAGCAGAGTACCGCGAGAAACCAGACGGGAGATCTGTTCATCATAGGCATTGCCGCCATCGGAAGGCAATGAGCTATTTAATGAGGAAAGCTCACGGATGGAGGAATTGTCAGGGGGGGGAGTGTTCCATGTCGCACGCAGTTTATCGACATCCTGTTGCTGCTTGTCCTTGTAGGTTGGCAGGTTGATGCGTGCCTTCTGGTTTTCGCCACTCACCCACCAGGCAATATTTTTGACGGATCGAGAGTTCTTTTGGGAAACCGTATCGAACAGAACATTGGTCGAATCATTGACCTGGACGAGACCAGCGTAGATTTCATCCTTGCGGTCGGCGCGGAGCCCAAGCGTTCCTTCACCAAGAAGGGATACTTTACGCATTTCATCGCCTCGGTTCTGCCCCAGGTCCTGGGCAACAGAATTGAGTTTTGTCAAAGAATCCATGCGGCTGTCAGAAATCAACCAGCTACGGAACATATTCTGACGCCCCTTCGAGTAGGTCTCCGTCAGAGAGAGATTTTGGGATGGGCTTTGCCGGTTCATCCAGGTGTCCCAGGAATTCCAGACACCGAGGATATACGGAGACGCCACCCCGTCGATAGATTCGGAATTGACCGATGTATCGAGAATGCCGGAGTTGGCAGAGACTCGCTGGTCAGGACCGAGTTCGCACTGAAGTTTGCCAATGGCTATTTCCAAGGCGAGCCGCGCTTGAGCGCGAGCTTCAGCAGCATATAGTCCCTTTTGCGAAATACGCGTTTGAGAGGCTGCCATGGTTAGCAGGCCGACACTGAGGAGTGCCAGCAAGACCATGAGTGTGATAGTTGCGATTAACGCGAATCCATGCAAGTTCTTCTTTTTAAAAGACTTGGGTTCGCGTTTTTCGCGATTACAACGATACGTAATCTTCATTGCAGTTGAAACGAAAGAAAGAAAGAGGAAGACGGGGGACCGCCGGAAGTTATCGGTATCTTATTAACGAATTTTGAATCCGCTAGCAAGAAAAAAATAGGAGATTTTTTTCAAGTGAGTTACGAAACAACGTAAAAAAACGCACGAGTTGATTATCATAATATTCTATGATAAATTCATTTTTTTTGGGTATTGGTGTTTCGCCTTGCTATTGTGCTTTTTGCTGAAGGGAAAAATTGAAAAAGCTAGGAAAATCTAGGAGCAATGCCACTGTCATCATGGAGGCATAGAGGTAATTTTTGTTCATCTCAAGGGAATGCCAAATGGCTATAATCTGCCATTTCAAACATTCTAATAGCATTGTATATATGTTACTTTAACGTGTTAAAATATAGTAAAATATGATGGATACTAGCGGATTCAAAAACCGTTAGTTGTGGGAAAATGGACTTGTAACTCCATTCGTTTGGCGATTCGTGAGGGTGGAAGGGTGATGTGTGGGGGTGTAATGATAATGTAAATTCGTATTGACAATGTGGTTGCATTTGGGCAGTTTGTGATCATGACTCCCAACTTGAAAAAGAAGAACTCGCCCAAATTGGCTCGTCTGAGTAAGGCTGGCCAGGCTGTTCCGGGATTTGCTCTGATTGCAACGATTACGCTCATGGTCTTGCTGGCTCTCCTCAGTGTCGGTCTGTTGACTATGGCTTCGTCGCAGACGCGCATCTCTCAAAAGGGACTATATGCTGCTGAAGCTCGCGCTCAGGCGCGTCTTGCCTTGGAAGTTGCCATTGGCAAACTCCAGTGCGAACTCGGTCCCGATCAACGCGTCTCCGCAAACTCCGGCATTCTCGATACATCGGTTAATTCCGAATCCATCGACGGGGTGGCGTCTCCGCATATCCTCGGTGTCTGGAATTCCTGGGACACCTGGATGAACCGGCAAAGTCCCACCCAAAACCTTTCTCTGACGGATACTTACTCCAAGGGCCGTCAGAATATGTTCCGTAGCTGGTTGATTTCTGACAGCCGCATGGATTCTTTGACAAAACTCAATTCTGTTGCCCAGGACCTGGGGCAGAACCGAGGCGATGAAATGCGTAAAGTATCCCTTCTTGGTGAAGGAACGCTTGGGCTCCGCGCCGACCGCAAGGATGAAATCTACGCTGGTCTCGTCCAGGTCAATGATTCGACCAATGTCCTGTTCGATACGGTTTCCAAGAAAAATTCTAGAGCTGTAAAGAACATCGCTTGGTGGGTGAGTGGCGAAAACCAGAAGGCCCGCATCAACCTGCCGACCTACAAGGACAAGCAGCAACAGGATGTCGATAAACTGCGTGCAACATGGAATACGCCTCCGCCCGACAATTCCTCCATCCGTGAGCTCTCTTCATTGACTAGCTCGATGCCCTCCGATGGCGGCAATGCCTATGATGAACAGATCTCCCGTCTGGTTTCTCGCGGTACTCTGCTGTTGCAGGCTCGCAATGCTCGCGATATCCCGGGGCTGTTCCACGATGTTTCCCTGTTTTCCTCCGGTTTGCAGACGGACACCAAATTCGGTGGCCTCAAGAAGGACATGAACATCATGATGTCCCAAAAGGAAGTTCCAGACGAATTCCGCACAGCCAGTCACGATGTTGGCTTGCGTCCTTATAACAATGAGGATGGCAATGCCGCTGTCGCTGTGCGCCCGATTGCTTCCTGGCCACAGTTCTATTACTGGGCCAACATCTGGGATGGAGCAACGATCCGCAACGGTCAGGATACTTCCGCCACTCTGAAGTGGGATGGGAAGATTCCGTACACGCTTGTTGCCGCTGATGCTGAAGCCGCTTCGACGGTGATGAACAACCGTTATACCTACATGCGCAATCCGATCATGTTGCGCCAGTACAACTTCATCGGTTATGTGTACTCGACCTGGGGTGACACGCTTGGATATCCAGCTGCGGGAAATGCCGGGTTCATTGTTCCCTGTACATTTGTGACTCCTGTCTGCGTATGGTGGAATCCGTACAATGTGAGTATGAAGTTTGAAGGTGCGAAGGGAGAGGCATTCGGCACCTACGTCAATGCCGAGCACTTCCTGCCCTTGAAGTCCGCTTACAACTTTTACCGTGACTTCGATCATTGCTATACTAATGGGGAATCGAATTACGTCGATGACTCGTTGCTGGCCACCTACAAGGATGATTCCTATACCTCCTATGCTACTTCGCTGGGTGGCTTTGGTTATGGTCACTTCGGGAGCGGCATTCAGCGTCCTTTGGCGGATTACGGCAGTTCACTGCGTCAGAAGGTGGAAATGTCCGTGGAAGGTGAGCCCGACAAGGGGGATGTCTCTTTCGTTGCTCCCGGAGAAATCGTCATGTTTTCCCAGCCGGATTCGGATCGAGACCTGGTGCCGCCTTCGAATAACTTGGCCTCGTTTTTCCGAGAAGTTGCCCCCCATACGGCTATGGCCAAGTACAACAACTATGACCTTCGTGTGGACAATTACCCGATGAAGGAAGGCTGGTCGGAAAATATGTTCCAGGTGACGGCCTATGGCTGGAGCTTTGTATGGTGCGGAATTCGTTTCGACTCGCTCTACGGTAGTTCTTCCTTCCCCACATTCCCTCAGCCGGATTCACCGCCAACGCATACCTACCGCAAGACGAAGGTTGACTTCATCAACAAGGCTACGGATTTGACCGTACAGCCGCGTAACTCCGTTCTCTCGCAGGTCTATACGGATGAAGGCAAGGATTCTGGAGAAATGAGCGCCTACGTGAGTATCGCAGGTCTGTTTGACCCGGATATCGTTGGGAAGTCTTACAAATTGACTCAATCAGGAGGTGGAGCCATGAGCGACATGCCTGACTCTTTTGCAAAGAAGTCCCCTGCATTCTACAACCTCAACTGGGGTATTTGGGAAGAGCCCCTGATTCAGGAAATCAAGTTGCCTCATGAAATGTACCGTGACCGTGCCAACCCGGAAAACCCCTATGATAACAAGGATCCTGCCTCGGTTCAGTCCGGTTACAAGAAGCCAACGGGTGCTGACGGTATTGGCGCTCAGAAGTACGATTTCGTCGCTTACTACGGCCTGTCCGTCAAGTGGAGCCAAAGCCCTCTGATCGGTACCTATCCGGAAAACAAGGACTTCCGCACCAAGATCTGGCAGCACTCCTCGCCGCTTTTCTGGGGCAACCAGATGGTGGCCGCCAGCGACCTGTCGCGTACTTATAGTCCCTACCAGTTCGAAGTAAAGCACCACAACGATCCGGAAGGCTTCGCACCGATTACGATCGCTAACGTTCTGAATAACGATGGGACTCGCCTGACGACCTTCGGCGGCCCCGGCGCCGAGCAAGTCAACAAGATATCTGCGACGGAACTCCCGATCCAGATGCCGTACTCGATCGCCGGCTTTGCAGGAGCGCGTCTGACACCCGGCTGGTACACCCAGGGGAATGATACCGCAGCTCGTGTCGCAAAGCGCTTTTCCTATCAATCCGGCGTTCCCGGCGTTGGTATTGGCAACTCGTTCTCCGATCCGATGATTCCTGCAACACGCGTCTTCAACCATAGTGAAATCTCAGGAGACAAAGAACTCGGAGACTTCTGGGATCATGCTCTGATGGCCAACGATGGCGTCTGGGACAGCTGGTTTGCGTCCTCAATTTCCAACCGCCCCACTCAGATTGGCAATGGCGGCAAGGAAGAATATACGGAAGTACTGCAGACTGTCATTGGAGACAAGAAGGATGCAATGGCCAGCGCCAGTTCACTGGAAGTGTTGCCTAACTCCCGCTTCTCTCTGACCCCCGGTTCCGACAAGGTAGATACGGTCATCAGCGAATTGAGTGAAAGCGACGGCTACAAGAAGGTGGGCAAATACATCAACGTCGAAGGAGCCTTCAACGTGAACTCGACCTCGATGAAGGCCTGGAAGGCGATGATCAAGGGCTTGAAAGATCGCCAGTTGCTTTACAACTCGACGGATAATGGCATTTCTGTGATGAACCAGGATAAGAACACGACCTACTTCTCCCGTTTCGGGGTGGCAGGTAATGATCAGTCCCATGTGGATGACTACGGTAGCATCGGGATCACCAACGGACTCACCGACGGAGTAGCCCAGGCTTGGTCCGACCTCCGCAAACTGGACGAGACGACGATGGAGCGCTTCACGGAGAACCTTGTAGCGGAAGTCAAGAAACGTGGGCCGTTCCTGAACATGGCCGAATTTGTCAATCGCCGCCTTGCCTCCGGTGACCTCGGCCTGAAGGGAGCCATTCAGGCGGCGATTGACACGACGGGCATCAACTCGGTCTTCGACCAGGTTCAGAGTTCTATTTTGAATCCCGAAGTGAACTACCCGAATCCGGAAGCAGCACGTGGCAATGTGTTTACGGGGGCTCCCGGTTACCTGATCCAGTCCGACATTCTGGCAGTACTCGGCAATATCCTGACGACGCGCGATGACACATTCACCATCCGCGCCTACGGAGAATTGACGACGAAGTCTGGAAAGAATATCCTTTCTCGAGCCTGGTGTGAAGCCGTGGTGAAGCGAGGAGTGGACTATGTTGACCCGACGGATGCGCCTGAAACGGCCGCCTACGAAGCAGATACGAGTACAGGAACTCTGGGCCGTACGAAGTTGAGCAACATCAACCGCGCCTTTGGCCGCAAATTTGAAGTGGTCTCATTCCGCTGGCTTGCTCCCGAAGAAGTCTGATTCACTCATTTCGAGGTTTTTTTGATTACAACATTGGTGCTGCCAGATTTCCTGGTGGCACCAATTTTTTTTACAGAGGGCAAGCTTTTTTCCTTCCGGCAATATCGATCATGCAGATTTAAATTGGATAACGATGAAATTGACCGAGAAGAATGAAGAATTGTAGTTAAATCAATTTTATCGATATTTGCGCTTGATTTTTTCGGTATGTATTGGATGATTTTCATTTTGGCTAAAATATAAGCCATGTGTATTTTTTCTTATTTTTCGGAAAGATTATCATGTTATTTATTGTTTTTTTTGAGTATTCGATTTGTTCTGAATATTTATGTATAACAAAATAACAGGTATATGTCTAATTTATAGGAATTTATATATTTTGAACGATTTATATCGTAATTTTTAACCCATTTTTTACTTGATAATATACGGGTCTTCTTATTATTTCCATTTGAAGATGACTTCCAGTCTGAGCAACTCCCTCCATCGTCGTCTATTTCAAATTCCTTCATGAATATGAAAATCGTACTCCCTCTCAATTGTAAAAAAAATCTATTGAAACGCGGTCGAAGTAATCGTTTTCAAGGATTTGCGTTAATCGCAACAATTACACTCATGGTCTTGCTGGCACTCCTCAGTGTTGGTTTGCTAACTATGTCTGCCTCCCAAACGCGTATTTCGCAAAAGGGACTCTATGCAGCCGAAGCTCGCGCTCAGGCTCGTCTTGCCTTGGAAGTTGCCATTGGCAAACTCCAGAGCGAACTCGGCCCCGATCAGCGCGTCTCCGCCAACTCCGGCATTCTCGATACATCGGTCAATTCCGAATTCATTGACGGGGTGGCGTCTCCGCATATCCTCGGTGTCTGGAATTCCTGGGACACCTGGATGAACCGGCAAAGTCCATCCCAAAATCTCTCTCTGACGGATACTTACTCCAAGGGACGTCAGAATATGTTCCGCAGCTGGCTGATTTCTGACAGCCGCATGGACTCTCTGACGAAACTCAATTCTGTCGCTCAGGATCTGGGGCAGAACCGAGGTGATGAAATGCGTAAAGTAGCACTTCTCGGTGAAGGTACACTCGGGCTCCGCGCCGACCGCAAGGATGAAATCTACGCTGGTCTCGTCCAGGTCAATGATTCGACCAATGTCCTGTTCGATACGGTTTCCCAAAAGAACTCTCGGGCCGTCAAAAATATTGCCTGGTGGGTGAGTGGCGAAAACCAGAAGGCTCGCATCAATCTGCCGACCTACAAGGACAAGCAGCAGAAGGATGTCGATAAACTGCGTGCGACGTGGAACACGCCTCCGCCCGACAATTCCTCTATCCGTGAGCTATCAGCATTGACGAACACTCTTCCTTCCGATGGCGGTAATGCCTATGACGAACAGGTCTCCCGTCTGGTTTCTCGCGGTACTCTGCTGTTGCAGGCTCGCAATGCTCGCGATATCCCGGGGCTGTTCCACGATGTTTCCCTGTTTTCCTCCGGTTTGCAGACGGACACCAAATTCGGTGGCCTCAAGAAGGACATGAACATCATGATGTCTCAAAAGGAACTGCCTGAAGAACTCCGCACAGCCAGCCACGATGTTGGCTTGCGCCCTTATAACAACGAGGATGGCAATGCCGTTGTCGCTGTTCGTCCAATTGCTTCCTGGCCACAGTTCTATTACTGGGCCAACATCTGGGATGGATCGACAATTCGCAACGGTCAGGATACTTCCGCTACTCTGAAGTGGGATGGAAGAATACCCTATACCCTCGTCGCTGCCGATGCCGAAGCCGCAGCGACGATGATGAACAACCGTTATACCTACATGCGCAATCCGATCATGTTGCGCCAGTACAACTTCATCGGTTATGTGTACTCGACCTGGGGTGACACGCTTGGATATCCAGCTGCGGGAAATGCCGGGTTCATTGTTCCCTGTACATTTGTGACTCCTGTCTGCGTATGGTGGAATCCGTACAATGTGAGTATGAAGTTTGAAGGTGCGAAGGGAGAGGCATTCGGCACCTACGTCAATGCCGAGCACTTCCTGCCCTTGAAGTCCGCTTACAACTTTTACCGTGACTTCGATCATTGCTATACTAATGGGGAATCGAATTACGTCGATGACTCGTTGCTGGCCACCTACAAGGATGATTCCTATACCTCCTATGCTACTTCGCTGGGTGGCTTTGGTTATGGTCACTTCGGGAGCGGCATTCAGCGTCCTTTGGCGGATTACGGCAGTTCACTGCGTCAGAAGGTGGAAATGTCCGTGGAAGGTGAGCCCGACAAGGGGGATGTCTCTTTCGTTGCTCCCGGAGAAATCGTCATGTTTTCCCAGCCGGATTCGGATCGAGACCTGGTGCCGCCTTCGAATAACTTGGCCTCGTTTTTCCGAGAAGTTGCCCCCCATACGGCTATGGCCAAGTACAACAACTATGACCTTCGTGTGGACAATTACCCGATGAAGGAAGGCTGGTCGGAAAATATGTTCCAGGTGA
Source organism: uncultured Akkermansia sp. (assembly GCA_964448375.1). GTDB lineage: Bacteria > Verrucomicrobiota > Verrucomicrobiia > Verrucomicrobiales > Akkermansiaceae > Akkermansia. The sequence continues at coordinate 26,880 of CAYVAI010000014.1, read as the reverse complement.
CGGCCTATGGCTGGAGCTTTGTATGGTGCGGAATTCGTTTCGACTCGCTCTACGGTAGTTCTTCCTTCCCCACATTCCCTCAGCCGGATTCACCGCCAACGCATACCTACCGCAAGACGAAGGTTGACTTCATCAACAAGGCTACGGATTTGACCGTACAGCCGCGTAACTCCGTTCTCTCGCAGGTCTATACGGATGAAGGCAAGGATTCTGGAGAAATGAGCGCCTACGTGAGTATCGCAGGTCTGTTTGACCCGGATATCGTTGGGAAGTCTTACAAATTGACTCAATCAGGAGGTGGAGCCATGAGCGACATGCCTGACTCTTTTGCAAAGAAGTCCCCTGCATTCTACAACCTCAACTGGGGTATTTGGGAAGAGCCCCTGATTCAGGAAATCAAGTTGCCTCATGAAATGTACCGTGACCGTGCCAACCCGGAAAACCCCTATGATAACAAGGATCCTGCCTCGGTTCAGTCCGGTTACAAGAAGCCAACGGGTGCTGACGGTATTGGCGCTCAGAAGTACGATTTCGTCGCTTACTACGGCCTGTCCGTCAAGTGGAGCCAAAGCCCTCTGATCGGTACCTATCCGGAAAACAAGGACTTCCGCACCAAGATCTGGCAGCACTCCTCGCCGCTTTTCTGGGGCAACCAGATGGTGGCCGCCAGCGACCTGTCGCGTACTTATAGTCCCTACCAGTTCGAAGTAAAGCACCACAACGATCCGGAAGGCTTCGCACCGATTACGATCGCTAACGTTCTGAATAACGATGGGACTCGCCTGACGACCTTCGGCGGCCCCGGCGCCGAGCAAGTCAACAAGATATCTGCGACGGAACTCCCGATCCAGATGCCGTACTCGATCGCCGGCTTTGCAGGAGCGCGTCTGACACCCGGCTGGTACACCCAGGGGAATGATACCGCAGCTCGTGTCGCAAAGCGCTTTTCCTATCAATCCGGCGTTCCCGGCGTTGGTATTGGCAACTCGTTCTCCGATCCGATGATTCCTGCAACACGCGTCTTCAACCATAGTGAAATCTCAGGAGACAAAGAACTCGGAGACTTCTGGGATCATGCTCTGATGGCCAACGATGGCGTCTGGGACAGCTGGTTTGCGTCCTCAATTTCCAACCGCCCCACTCAGATTGGCAATGGCGGCAAGGAAGAATATACGGAAGTACTGCAGACTGTCATTGGAGACAAGAAGGATGCAATGGCCAGCGCCAGTTCACTGGAAGTGTTGCCTAACTCCCGCTTCTCTCTGACCCCCGGTTCCGACAAGGTAGATACGGTCATCAGCGAATTGAGTGAAAGCGACGGCTACAAGAAGGTGGGCAAATACATCAACGTCGAAGGAGCCTTCAACGTGAACTCGACCTCGATGAAGGCCTGGAAGGCGATGATCAAGGGCTTGAAAGATCGCCAGTTGCTTTACAACTCGACGGATAATGGCATTTCTGTGATGAACCAGGATAAGAACACGACCTACTTCTCCCGTTTCGGGGTGGCAGGTAATGATCAGTCCCATGTGGATGACTACGGTAGCATCGGGATCACCAACGGACTCACCGACGGAGTAGCCCAGGCTTGGTCCGACCTCCGCAAACTGGACGAGACGACGATGGAGCGCTTCACGGAGAACCTTGTAGCGGAAGTCAAGAAACGTGGGCCGTTCCTGAACATGGCCGAATTTGTCAATCGCCGCCTTGCCTCCGGTGACCTCGGCCTGAAGGGAGCCATTCAGGCGGCGATTGACACGACGGGCATCAACTCGGTCTTCGACCAGGTTCAGAGTTCTATTTTGAATCCCGAAGTGAACTACCCGAATCCGGAAGCAGCACGTGGCAATGTGTTTACGGGGGCTCCCGGTTACCTGATCCAGTCCGACATTCTGGCAGTACTCGGCAATATCCTGACGACGCGCGATGATACCTTTGTGATTCGTGCTTACGGAGAATTGACGACGAAATCCGGCAAGAACATCCTTTCCCGTGCCTGGTGCGAAGCCGTGGTGAAGCGAGGAGTGGACTATGTTGACCCGACGGATGCTCCTGAAACGGCCGCCTACGAAGCAGATACGAGTACAGGAACTCTGGGCAGGACGAAGCTGAGCAACATCAACCGCGCCTTTGGACGCAAGTTCGAAGTCGTCTCATTCCGCTGGCTTGCTCCAGAAGAAGTCTAGGAAAGATAGTGCTTTTCTGAGAGTTCCCTCATTATTCTATTGAGTAATTCAAAACAATCAGGAAGAATACGAAGGTATTTTTCCTGATTGTTTTTTATTGAACGCATTTCTCATCATGTTTCACCAAATTGTTTCTTCTGCATTCCTGGCCGCTCTAGCCCTTGGTGTTGCCTGGGCTGATGAACCCTCTGCTTCACCTCCGCCATCGGCTGATGCCGCGCAGGATTTATCTCTCGTTGATCCCCCAGAGAACGTGCCAGAGGGGATTCGTTTTGTACAATCCCGCCAGATGGTGGGGAAGGAATTGCGTTCTGTTGTTATGCCCTTGAAGCCAGGTGTGGTTTCCAAGGTACCTCTTGGTACAGGATTGCCAGCTTTGAGAGTTCCGTTCCCCGAGGACAATATTATCCGCTTGTATGAGACGACTAGTGGAGTTCCGTGCGACGGAACGCCGATGTTGTACAGTTCCTTGCCTGAGAAGCATGGGGACAAGATGCTGGGCGTTTTATTGCCGGGCAAGGACGGTGTTGTGATCCTCTTTATCGATGAAGCCGACTGTAAACCGGGAATTACCCTGTTTCGCAACCTGACGGGCAATACCTATTTGTTGCACGCACCATCCATTCCCAAAGTCGAGAAGGATATGTCCATACTGATACCGGGGGGAGCATGGACTTTCGGCAGTAATATGAAAGGGGGGCATCAGGAACGCTACCCTTTGGAAATCCGCAAGGAAATCACGGATAAAAAAGGGAAGAAAATGTGGTATATGGAGAGGAAAATGCTCTTGCGTCGCGAGTTGAGTTGCGGGCTTTTAATTCTCCTTCTTCCCGATGTTCATGGAGGGCTTCAGATGATCCAGGAAATCTCCCTGTACAAGGATGCCTAAGCAACCGGGGGTGTTTTCTTCTTTGAGAACAGACACCCGGTGATGAAGGTTACGAGCGTCCCGATCGTCACTCGCCAGGGGAATGCAATCTCTGGAATGTGTGCGTCCAAGGCATCCGGTAGCGGAATCAGCTTGCTGAGGATGCCGACGGCCAGGAAGCCGACGACCATGGCGATGCAGTTGCCCATGTCGCAACCGCGCCTCTTGGTCAGCATGCCCAGCAGGAAGACGCCCAATAGTGAACCATAGGTGTAGCCGAAGATGCCCAATGCAATTTGCAGAATGCGTACTTCAGGGTGATGAACGACATAGTAGGCGGTGCAGACACCCACAATGATCAGCAGGAGAGCAAAGAAGATGGTACCCCATTTGGCGGCTCGCAGAACCTCCCGTTCTCCGGCTTGCGGGCGAAATACTCCCTGATACCAGTCCTTGGCTGCCGTGGTAGCCAAGGAGTTCAGAGCCGTGGAGAGCGAACCCATGGCCGTGGCAAGCAGGCCGGCGACGAGCAGACCACGTACCCCGGGAGGGAGACTGTAAATGATGAAGTGAGGGAAGATCTCCATCCTGGCTTTCGGTACGGAAAGCTCCGGATTACTTTGGTAGAAAACGTAAAGGAGGATACCGGTGAATAGGAAGATGAGAACGACCGGGACATCGACCAGGCCGGAGAGGATGACGGCTTTGGCTCCCGTTGATGAATCCTTGCCTGCCAGCATGCGCTGTACCATGTCCTGGTCGGTTCCGTGTGTGGCCATGGTGACGAAGGTCGAACCGAGGAACGCAGCCCAGATGGTGTATTCTTCTCCGAGGATGTGGAGTATCTGATCTCCCCAACCGCCTTCTGCCGCGAACCCCAGGGACCATAAAGACCAGTCACCGGGCTGGTTGAGTGTGGCGGTGATGGTGCTCCAACCTCCGGGGATGTTGAGGAAGATGACGACGAGGGCGGAGATGATGGAGATGGCCAATACACAAGCCTGGAGGACATCCGTCCAAACGACAGCCTTGAGGCCACCGATTGTCGTGTAAATAGTGGTAGCGATCGTGATGATGACGAGGGCAGCCGTGTAGAGGTAAACGACATCCGCCTTATCTGTCGTCGTATCGAAAACGTATTGGTAGGCAATGACGAGCAGGATGCCTGCAAAGTAGAGCCGCGTGCCGCTGGCAAGAACGCGGCTGATGAGGAACACGAGGGAACCCATGCGCCGGGTGATGAGGCCGAAGCGTTTTTCCAGGTACTCGTAGATCGAGACGACGTTGTAGTCGTAGTAGGGCTTCAGGAACAATTTGCCGACGACGATGCGACCAAGTATTGTCCCGATGCAAAGCTGGACATAGGTGAAATTCCGGCTGGTAAAGCCTTCACCTGGAGAGCCGAGGAAGGTTGCTGCGCTGACTTCAGCCGCGATGATTGAGGCCAGGATGGCCCACCATGGGAGGGAGCGTCCTCCGAGGGCATAGTCTTCGAGATTCGTTTGCTTCCGTCCGGCATAGATGCCGATGCCGAAGATGGCGATGAAGTAGAAGATGAGGACCAGTCCGTCAGTAAGCATGAGCAGGCAGAGGGGTGGAGAGAATTAAACAGGCCGCAGGGGGTGCCTGCGGCCTGTGCGGTAGAGGGGATAATCAGCCCTTGATCTTAGCTTCCTTTACTTCCAGTGCAGCCTCGACAAGCCCCGCGAAGAGAGGATGCGGGTGGTTGGGGCGGGATTGGAATTCCGGATGGAACTGGCAGGCGATGAAGAAGGGATGGTTGGGTATTTCAACGATTTCCACAAGTCCCTGTCCTTCGGATGTGGCACTGATCTTCAGATCGGCGAGTTCGAGGGTTTCCCGGTACTCGGGGTTGAATTCGTAGCGATGGCGGTGGCGTTCCGATACCTGGCTGGTGCCATAAAGCTTTTCTGCCAGAGTATTCGGTGCGATGTTGGCTGTGTAGGCGCCAAGGCGCATAGTGGCGCCCATATCGTCGATGCCCTTTTGTTCTTCCTGAAGGCTGATGACGGGGAAAGGTGTCTCTTTGTCGAATTCCGTGGAGTTTGCATTTTCAAGCCCGCAGACGTTACGGGCATATTCGATGACGGCGACCTGCATGCCGAGGCAAATTCCCAAGAAGGGGATTTTGTTCTTGCGGGCATATTCCACAGCTTCGATTTTGCCTTCGATGCCACGGTCTCCGAATCCACCGGGAACGAGGATGCCGTCCACATGGCCGATGAGTTCCTGGGCGCTTTTGTCTTCGAGATCTTCAGCGTCGATGCGGACGATTTCCACGCGAGCATCGTTGGCAGCACCGGCATGGGTGAAAGATTCGTAGATGGACTTGTAGGCATCCTGCAGAGAGATGTATTTGCCAACGACGGCGATGCGCACGGAGTGGCTCGGCGTGATGACGCGTCCGACGAATTCCTGCCACTTCTTGAGGTCAGGCACGGGGACGTCGAGGCCGAGCTTTTTGGCGACGATGCGGTCGATCTTGTCCTGGCTGAGGTCGAGAGGGCATTCGTAAATCGTGTTTTTCACGTCGCGGAAGGCGATGACATTCTTTGCTTCGACGTTGCAGAACATGGCGATTTTGCGGCGTTCCTCTTCGCTCATGTCGTATTCCGTACGGCAGATGATGACATCTGGCTGGATACCGATTTCGCGGAGTTTAGCGACGGATTGCTGGGTCGGCTTGGTCTTCATTTCCCCGGCGGCCTTGATGAAGGGCAGGAGGGTGACGTGAATGAAGCAGACGTTTTCCTTGCCGACTTCGAGGGCAAACTGACGGAGGGCTTCCAGGAAGATGTGGCCTTCCATATCTCCAACGGTACCGCCGATTTCTGTGATGATGACGTCGGTTCCGGCGGATTTTTCCGTCAACTCATAGAGACGAGCCTTGATTTCGTCCGTGACGTGCGGGATGTATTGGACGGTTTTGCCGAGGTAGTCGCCATGGCGCTCTTTGCGGAGGACGTTTTCAAAGACTTGGCCGGAGGTCAGGTTGTTGAGACGGGAGAGGTTACACTTGACGAAGCGTTCGTAGTGGCCCAGGTCGAGGTCTGTTTCGGCCCCGTCATTAAGGACGTACACCTCTCCGTGCTGGAAAGGGCTCATGGTACCGGGATCCACATTGAGGTAGGGGTCGAACTTCTGCAGGGTAACCTTCAAGCCGCAGCGTTCCAGAAGAGTGCCGATGGATGCGGCGGCAAGGCCTTTACCAAGGGAGGAAACGACGCCGCCAGTAACGAAGATGTATTTCATAAGATGTTTATGCAAGGGTGTTAAGAATGATTTGTTCCACGAGGACGGCCTGTTCGGGTGTGTCCACACCGACTCCGTCATGCTCGGTGAGGATAACGCGGATACGAGCTCCGTTTTCCAGGGCGCGCAACTGTTCCAAGGATTCTGCCTTTTCCAGCGGGGTAGGTTCCCAACGGACGTAGTTTTCCAGGAAGTCTCTGCGGTAGGCGTAGATGCCGAGGTGGCGCAGAGCGGGTTGTTCGGGGGTGTTGCGCGGGTAGGGCAACGGAGAGCGGGAAAAGTATAGTGCATCCCCATTGCGAGCAAGCACGACTTTGACAACATTCGGGTTATGGAAATCGTTTTCGTCGGCAATCGGGCATGCTGCGGTAGCCATAGCCAGGCCGGAGTCCGCCAGCAGGGACTGAGCAAGGGAATCGACGAGGGCCGGATCAATCAGTGGTTCGTCACCCTGTACATTGACGACATGGGTGGCATTCGGGAAGGATTGGACGGCTTCAGCGAGGCGATCACTGCCGCTCGGGTGATCGGGAGAGGTCATGATGACCCGGGCTCCAAAGCCTTCGGCAACTTGCCGGATGCGCTCGTCATCCGTGGCAATGGCAACGGCAGTCAGGGATGAACAACGGTTGACGCGTTCCCAAACATGCTGGACAAGTGGCTTGCCCGCCAGAATGTGGAGTGGTTTGCCGGGGAATCGGGACGAGCCCCATCTCGACGGGATCAGTCCAATAACTTGCGGTTCGACAGGTGCGCTCATCTTCTCAAAATCACTTCGGGGTACACTATCAGTCCTTGAGCAATTCGTCCAGCGTCAACCTCATTCATTTTGCAATGAGGCCGGATTAAGGCAAAAAAGAACCGGAGCTCCGTGGTTGCTCCGGTTCAGTGATGAAATTGCTGATGTGCCAACGAGGAGGTCTATTTGGGGTCAGGCGAGGCGCTTCCCTTCCAAAATTCCTGAAATACAGTTTGTCATGAGATCCATGGATATTTCGTGGATGTCAAATCCCTGGCCGATATCCTTGAGCATGAGAAGAGTCAGATTGCCTCCCAGGTGTTGCCTGAAGTGTTCCAGCCCGGATAGCACGGCGTAGTTGGGGCCGCGTCTGAGTCCGAGAGTGGGGCTGGAAACGGGCAGCCCCAGTTTGGCAAGGAGATCAACGACTCGCTGACCACTGGCGGCCGGCATCCAACCCTTGGCCACGGAATAGGCGATATCCAAGTGCATGCCGATGGCAACGGCCGTAGCGTGACTGATAGAGTACTCGGAGAGGGCTTCTAGTTCGTGGGCGGACCAGTGCCCGAAGTCCAGGGGGCGGCTCGAACCTTGTTCAAAGGGGTCACCAGATTCTACGATGTGGCGGGCATGTAGCAGGGCCGATTGCTCGACGGCTTGTGCCAGTGTGTCTGGTTCGAGTTGTGAGAGTTCTTCGGCGTGGTCTTCCAGCCATTGAAAGAAGGATGCGTCGCTGATGACGGCTACTTTGACAATTTCCGAGAGGCCTGCCCGCTTGAGGTGTTCCGGCTGGCGGATGAGGAGGGATTTGTCATTGATAGTGGCCCAGGGTACGGTGAAGGTGCCCAGATAGTTTTTTTCACCACGGAAGTTAATACCGTTTTTCACGCCGACGCCGGAGTCCGCCTGGCCAAGGGTGGTGGTGGGGATGCGGATGAGCCTGATGCCACGGTGGGCTGTGGCAGCCGCAAAACCGACAACATCGAGGAAGGCGCCTCCGCCAATAGCCAGGATATAGGAATGGCGGTCTATATTTTCCTTCTGAATGAACGTCAGAGCCTTTTCCCAGACGGACATGGAAAGTTTGGTTTGTTCGCCACCGGGCAGGGTGATTAACTGCCGGAAGTCCACATCCTTCATGGTTTTAGAGAACCAGGCAGCTACGGCAGTACCCAATTCGGGCATGGCCAAGCTGGCTGCTTCTTCAATGAATGTGAGGCATCGGACGCCCGGACCGCCTTCCAGCAAGCTGGCAAGATCCCTGTTTTCAGGGGCAAAAAGTTTGTCTGTCGTACAGACGCGGTATGGGAACGAGACGTTGAGGGTCAAGAGGTTGCATGACATAATTAAGTCTCCTTTCAGAATATGTTATGGTTGTGAGGATGTTGGCAGACGGCGGAGAACCTGAATGGCGCGTCTCTGCAAGGCATCATTGGAAGAATCGCACAAGGAGCGGGACAGGTAAAGCTTGAAAGGAGATTTATTGGTCTCGATTTCTATGATATCCCCCTGATCGGGCTTGTCGAGAATCTCGGCGAGGTGCGCCAAACTCTTGATGGTAATGCCATTAACTTTTTTAACAGTGCAGAAGCCGCTGTTGTTGTAGCCGAGGGTGGCAGGCGTCGGGAGGACAGGGCCGAGGATGATGATTTCTTCGCAACCGTCCTTGGCGTAATCTCCCTTTTTATCGAGAGCTTCAAAGAACTCCATGGTCATGTTGCCATCGTTGTTGTCCTTCATGGCCTTCATGTAGAGTTTGGTGAACTTTTGGAAGACGAGGCCGCCGTAGATGATGTAGGGAGGGATGGCGTTGGAGGCCATGTCCTGCGAGATGATATCCTTGTCGAGGGCGTTGCGATCCATCTTCAGGGTGAGCTCCATGGGCTTTCCATCACGGCGGATGGTGATCGTGACTTCGTCTCCGATGCTCAGGGAGTCGTGCATAAGAGTGCCAGCCGGGACGGGGCCGAGGAGGGCATCCCTGGTGAGGCCGCGGTTGTCCACCGAGTGACCGGCGATGGATTCCAGGACATCTCCCTTTTTGACTCCGGCACGGTCGGCGCTGGAATGAGGAGCGACGGTGGTGATGTAGATGCCGTTGCCTGTGGGGTCGAGCTTCAGGTATTCGCGGAAAACGGGATCAGTCAATGGGGTAACCTGAATGCCCATGACGGGGAATCCCGGTTTGTTGTCGGCGAGGTGCTGGAGGAATCTGTTGATGACTCGCACTGTGGCAGAGACGGCGGTCTGGGTGGATTCCTTGTAGCTTAGGCTGATGCCTACGAGGGTGTTGTCGGCAACCACCGGGATGGTGGCTGCCCCAGTGACGGGGTTGATGGCTGCCCGGATTCTATCGTAGAGGAAGGCGGGAGAATCGTCATCAGTCGCGAAGGGTTCGGCGGATTGGATGGTGCCGTCTGTGATGAGAGGAAGTCCCTCATCGGAAAATTGCCAAAGTTGAACTTTGTCGTTTAGTGCAAGGTCTTTGCCGATGGAAAGAGGTACCATGCCAGCGAAAAAGGAGGCATCTCCGGCATTTTTGACGGTGATCAGCGCGAGGCCGGATTCCGGATCGGAGTAGATCATGCGGGCGGGTACCGTTTTACTACCATCGGAGGAAATCAGTTCCAGGAAGGTAGCGTCGCGGATGACGCGTTCGACCGTCAGAAAGCGCCCTTCTCCCAGATAGGTGGCAAAGCCGCGGGAGTAGGAAGGCTCTGTCTTTTGCCAAGGCTGAAGCTGGTTGTAGGCCTGGTGGGTGACCTGGACGATGGCCATGGAAGATGTCGGTTCCGGTGCGGGTGCCGGTTCCAGAGCAACTTCTGTAGTGGTTGTTGCTTCCGTAGCGGATTCCTTGGCTTGCTTGTCGGCCTGCGCGGAAGATTGATCGTAATCCCTGGGTTTGCAACTGATGGCAAGGGTCGCCCCCAGAATCAAAATGAAGGTGTTGCGGAGCATCATGGCTTATTAGTCCTTTCCTTGGCTGGCGGTGTTGGGTTCGCGGCTGCTGTCAAGGCAGGCGGTATTGCTGATGTTGTATTCCTGTGCGATACGCTCGTTGGCCTTGGGGATGTCGTCTCGGCGCAGGATGATCGGTCTGCCTTCAGTGTTTCCCTTCAGCTCGATGACGATGTAGGGGGAATCATTCCGGGATTTTTCCGGATAGAGCAGGGAGTTGAGGTGGGCGAGGCTCTTGACGGGGATTCCGTTGACTTTTTCTACGATGGGGTGGGAGCCGATGGGGGGAAGCTGGGAGTTGATTTCGTCGTCCAGCACCTTGGTCAGCAGGACGATTTCATCGTTTTGAAGAACCCCTCCCCGTTCGATGAAGTCGCGGAGATCAAGGGCGATATCGGCGTAGGAAATGTTTTGAGCGTTGAGGACATCCCGTTGCATGGGTTGGAAGACGAGGCCGGCGCAGACGACGTAGCGGGGCTTTTTATCGTATTCGGCAGAGAGGATGGTGTTGGCGATGGAGGGCTTGAGCCTGACGGAGACTGTTTCCTTTTTACCCTTGCGGAGGATGTTGATATCGATGACGTCATCCTTGAAACAACGTTCGATCAATTCGTTCATGCTGATGTTTTCTCCGTCGAGGCGGATCATGCCGGAGCTGTCCACCTCATAACCGTCCACACTCATAATGACGTCTCCCTCCATGAGGGCTCCGTCGCTGGATGCTCCTTTGGCAACATTGCCGACGAGTACGCCTTTTTCGTCATCAGGTAACCCGAGAGCCTTGCGCATGGCCGGGTTGGCGATGGGAAAGAGAGTAATGCCCAAGTCGGTGTATTCATCGTATTTGCCATCCTTGATATCCTGAAGGAAGCGTTTGATGACGGGGATTGGGATCACGTAGCCGGTGCTGTTGGCATTGGTGATGCCCTGGAAGGCGACGCCGATGACTTTGTTGCCCATCAGGACGGGGCCGCCGCTGTTGCCAGGGTTGATGGCGGCATCGATCTGGACGGCGAGGTGGTTATTGATCTTGGGGTGGGAGTAGGGGATGAAATCAATGCGGGAGACAACGCCGCGTGTGACCGAGAGGCGGCTACCTCCGATGGGATAGCCGATAGCGCGGACTTCATCTTCCAGTTTCGGGAGTTCTTTGCTGAGCTCCAGGTAGGGAAGTTCCGCAAAGGGGGCAAAGTCTTTTTCATCCACTTCCAGCAGAGCCAAGTCGGAATCGTGCGCAACAAATTTGACGCGAGCCGGGATTTTGCGGGAAGATCCGTACTGCGAGATGTTGATGCGTTCGGCATTGCTGACGACATGGGCGTTGGTGAGGAAGGTGCGCTTACCGATGAGGAAGGCGGAACCGATGCCTGATCGGTATTCACCGGGCTGCCAGGGCATCGAATAATCAGGGGTCAGGGTATCGACCTCGACTTTGACGATGCCTTTGTACTGTTCCCCGGATGTCGGGATCATGCCGGACATGAGTTTCTCCACGCCAAAGTCCGAGACGGAAGGTGCATCAATGGCATCTTCGGCCGGAGCAAGGCCAATCAGGAGGCATGGCAACAGAAGGCTGTACAGGATCTTGTTCATGACGGTCAAATGAAGGGGGAATCGTCGGGTTGCGTGTGTGCCGGGGCTGGGCGCCCCGGCTCGGAGGGCTTAGCGTTTTCCTTGCTTGGAAAGATTATTCATCAGGGCGACGATATCTTTGTGCAGGGTCTCCAGCTGCTGGATCAGGCGTTTGCCGCCACGGATGTCAATCTTATGCATGGAATCGACAGCCTGAGCGATGCGGTCTGCACAGCGAGAGAGCCTTTTGGCAAGGATCTGGTAATCCGCATTGCCTTCATTGAGCTGAAGGATGCAGGAAAGGACATTGGGCGTGATGTAGCGGAGCGACCAGAAGATCGTGTTCATGTCCGAGTCGATTTTCTCATGCGGAGTCGTCGAGGAAAAGAGGCGTTGTGCCGCTTCGGACAGGGTCATGATTTGCTGGAAGAGCGGGTGTGACATCCCAAGCTGGGCATCAATAGCTTCATCCTCATTGAGAAGGTCAAAGATACTCAGGGAATTATTGATGTGGCTGGATGTGATCGAACCATTTTCATCGGATGTGGCCAGTTCTTCCAGCTTTTCACTCAAACCCATGACGAAGGCTTCCCGCGTTTCCGAGAAGAGTTCGCTTTTGTATTTGCGGTGGATTTCCTGGTAGGCTATTGCAGCGCCTTCCGCCTCACGGAGACGGATGTCCCAGTGGCTGTCGGGCAGGGGATCCTGCTCATCGGGGTGGCTTGCGTACTGGCTGATCCATGCTGCAACATAGTCGTGCAGTGCCTGCTGGTTGCACATGAGCTGTACTTGTTCGTCCTGGGCATCCATGTTCCATGTCGGAAGGGTGATGGATCTGATATTGGGCTGGTTGATTTCTATCAGAAACATGCCGTGCTTCAGGGAGAACCATTCCAAATAAAGTTGATGATCAGCCCTTTTGGACGTTGGGGAGACATTGACGACTTTGGAGGCCGTCATGTCGCCTACTATGCCTTCTTCCTCGGAGGAGAACAGATCGTACTTGTCCAGATAATCCGGAGCGGGACTGTTGCTATTGCCGGCAAACTCGGTGATACACCCCGCGATGTCCTGGAGGCAATCCCCTTGCAATTTGAAATGCATGGGTTGATCACACTTGTTGAACCACAATTCAAGACGGACGATGCCTTGAATGCTGTTATCGATTCTGCCATAATTAATAAAGTCGGATAGACGGAAAATCATAGTGTGTGATCAGGGGGGGGAAGTGTTGATGTTTACCTAGGAATGCCGGGCCCCGGGGGAGGGCAATTCGGCATCTTTGACGGCGATGAGTCCAGAGTTGACGAGCAAACCTGCGATGGCATCCCAACGACCAGCCGTCAAGGCTTCTCGGGGTTCTGCCGGCATGGTAATAGGGATGGAACCACCCTTCCAGGAGGCAACCATGGATTCCAGATCGACGGTGACGACGAGAGCCGGGTTTGTTTCGATGGCACTGGTGATGATGGCAAGGTTTTCCGGTGTGGCGCAGACGCAGGGAAGGCCGATGCCAGTGCTGTTGCCGAAGAAGATTTCCGCGAAGGAACCAGCGATGATGGCCTTGATTCCGGAGCGTTTGATAGCTTGCGGAGCGTGTTCGCGCGAGGAGCCGCACCCGAAGTTGACGCCGCCGATGATGATGGAGGCTCCGGCGAAGCGGGGATCGTCTATGGGATGGTTTTTGCTGGTGTTGTTAGCGTTGAAGCGTTCATCCCAGAACATGGTGCCAGCAAGTTCATCGAAGGTGATGCACTTGAGGAAGCGGGACGGGATGATGCGATCCGTGTCCATGTCTGCTCCCGGGACGGGAACGCAGGAGCCACTGATGCTGATGACGGGGGTTAGGGGCATGGCGTTAGGAAAGATAAGATTGGTATTGGGCTCCGGTAAAGACTTCACGGGAATCGGAAATGCGTCCTGTCAGGGCTGCTGCTGCAACCATGGCTGGGCTCATCAGGATGGTGCGCCCCGTTGGGCTGCCCTGGCGGCCCTTGAAGTTGCGGTTGGAGGAGCTGGCGCAGATCTGGTCGCCGACGAGTTTGTCGGGGTTCATTGCCAGGCACATGGAACACCCGGGCAGGCGCCACTCGAAACCAGCTTCGCGGAAGATGGCGGAGATGCCTTCTTCTTCGCACTGGAGGGCTGTCATTTGGGAACCCGGCACAGCAATGGCTCTTACTCCGGGGGCAACCTGGCGTCCCTTGATAAGTTCTGCCACTTTGCGGAAGTCAGAGATGCGGCCGTTAGTACAGGAACCGATGAAGCAGACCTGAACTTCCTGTCCCTTGATCGGGTTGCCGCTGGTGAAGCGCATGTATTCCAGCGCCTGCTGAGTCATCTTGCGCTCATCATCGTTGCGGGCCTGGTCGGGGGAAGGAATGGTGTCGTTGATGCTGATGCTCTGGTCGGGGGAGATGCCCCAGGTGACGGTGGGCTCGATGGCGGCTCCGTCGATTTCCAGCACTTCATCATAGACGGCATCAGCGTCGGAGGCAAAGCTCTTCCAGCGTGCGACGGCCTTGTCCCATTCTGCATCCTGAGGGGCGAATAGACGTCCTTTGATGTAGTCGAAAGTCGTTTGATCGGGGTTGACGTAGCCACAGCGGGCGGCGCCTTCAATAGCCATGTTGCAGAGGGTCATGCGTTCGTCCATGCTCATGGCGTCGATGACGGCTCCACCGTATTCATGGGCAAAGCCGAGGCCGCCTTTGGCACCGAGCAGTCCGATGAGGTACAGGGCGACATCCTTGGCGGTGACTCCGGGTGCGAGTTGGCCGTTGACATTGATACGGCGCACCTTCAGCGGGCTCATGGCGAGGCTCTGTGTGGCGAGTACATCGCGCACCTGAGTGGTGCCGATGCCCATGGCGATAGAACCAAAAGCTCCGTGCGTGGCCGTGTGGGAGTCCCCACAGACGATGGTCATACCGGGCTGTGTGATACCCAGTTCAGGGCCAACCATGTGGACAATGCCCTGGTTGCCGGTGGGAAGATCGAAGAAGCGAATACCATTTTCAGCGCAGTTTTTGCGTAGCTCGCGAATCATGGCGTCGGCAAGGGAATCGGCAAAGGGTTCTTGCTGGTTGTCCGTGGGGATGATGTGATCCACGGTGGCAAATGTACGATCCGGGCAGGCAACCTTGAGACCAAGATCCCGAACCATGCCAAAAGCCTGCGGAGACGTCACCTCATGCAGCAGGTGCGTCGCGATAAATAATTGCGTCCGTCCGTCAGGCAGTATGCAGACGGAGTGCGCATCCCATATTTTTTGGAAAAGCGTTTTTCCCATAGCTAGAAACAGCTTCTACCTGCGGGCTTCTTTCGTCAAGGTGCAAGGGTGTAATGAGTGACGACTTTGTGTCTTACTATTTCTTTAATTATAGATGGGAATCCCGGTTTTCGACACAGCTATCGGAGGCGGTTTTCAAAGGCGCGGAACTGGATGGCTTCGTAGAGGTGCGCTTCGGTGATGACCTGTGATTTTGCGAGATCAGCGATGGTGCGGGCGACTTTGAGGATTCGGTCGTGAGCCCTGGCTGAAAGCCCCAGCTGTTCAATGGCCATGGTAAGAATGCCGAGGGTTTCCGGGGTGGGACGGCAGTGTTCCTGGAGGATTTTGCCACTGACGTCGGCATTGGTGCGGAAGCGCGTACCCGCATAGCGTTCTGTTTGGAGCTTGCGTGCGGCCTTGATGCGGTTGCGGATGGCTTCGGATGATTCGCCATCCGGTGCGGCAACGAGTCTGGCGGGTTCGACGGCGGGAACTTCCAGAATGATGTCGAAGCGATCGAGCAAAGGTCCGGATATCTTTTTCCGGTATTTTTCGACCTGCGCGGGGCTGCATTTGCAGGGATGGCGTCTGTCTCCCTGGTAACCGCAGGGGCAGGGATTCATGGCAGCGACGAGCATGAAACGCGCGGGGAAGGCCATGGTGCCTGAGGCCCGGGAGATGATGATTTCGCCTGCTTCCAGGGGTTGGCGGAGAGTTTCGAGGGTTTGCCTGCGAAATTCCGGCAATTCATCGAGGAAGAGAACTCCGTTGTGTGAGAGGGAGATTTCACCCGGTGAAATATTGGAGCCGCCACCCATCAATCCAGCATCGGAAATCGTGTGGTGAGGGGCACGGAAGGGACGCGTGCGCATGAGGCCGGCATCGCGCTTCAACAGGCCGCAGACGGAATGTATCTTGCTCGTTTCCAAGGCTTCCGCATCGGTCAGGGGAGGAAGAATTGTTGGAATGCGATGGGCGAGCATCGATTTGCCGGAGCCTGGGCTTCCGCTCATCAGGATGTTGTGGCCACCTGCCGCGGCTATTTCCATGGCTCGGCGGGCGTAGGTCTGCCCTTTGACTTCCGAGAAGTCGAGCTCGTACTCTTTTTCCTCATCCCCGGGAGGGCTGGCTGCTGGGTGGGGAGTGAGCTCGCCGGAGACGAGCCGCCAGGCTTCCTTCAGGGTCTCGACGGGGAAGACGGAGATTCCTTGGACGGCAGCGGCTTCCATGCCATTGGCCTGCGGAACAATCATGTTGCGCCTTCCTTGATTACGAGCTTCAATGACGAGCGGCAGTACGCCTTTGATCGGCCGGACGGAGCCATCCAGCGCCAATTCTCCGACGATGCTCCATGCGGAGCTGTCCCAGGTGGCTTCCCGGGCACAACTCAGAATTCCCATGGCGATAGGGAGGTCGAATCCGGGCCCCTGCTTCTTCAGGTCGGCGGGGGCTAGGTTGATCACAATTGTGCCAAGGGGAAGGTTCAGCCCACTGTTGGTGATGGCTGATTCGACGCGTTGGGAACTTTCTTTGACAGCAGTGTCTGGCAGACCGACAATGAGGATGTGGGGCTCTGGTGCGGTACGTATATCTGCTTCGACTTCGACTTCTACACCGTCGATGCCGGCTATGGATGCTGAATAAAGCCTCGCGGTCATAGATTGGGAAATACACAATCTTCCCAACAAATCAAATATTTTATTTAGGGGCGCTCTTTTTCTGCGAGATTATTAAAACCTTGGGCTCTTTGCCGCGCTACGGAGAACCTCTTGCTCGTGTTCGCTGAGGGAGGCCAGACCGTGTTTGCCGATCTTGTCCAGGATGGCATCGACTTCTTCCCGGGTAGGAGTCTTGTCTTTTCCTCTGTTTTTCCGTTTGATGGATTTCCTTGCATCGAATGAGGAGGACCCCTCGTGGAGACGGAGCAGTAACTCTCGGCTCCCCATGAGGAAGAATCCCATGAGCATTCCTCCCATGTGTCCTGCTTCGCCGCCGGCGTTGTCCCAATTCATTGCGATCACTGCTACTGCGATCCCCAGAATAGCCAGGGAGAAGGTGCGGACGCTCATGTCAACCGGGGGGAAGAGCAGTTGGATCCGTGCATGGGGAAGCAGGACGGCACTGGCCGCGATGAGGCCATAGATGGAGCCGGAGGCCCCGACCATGGGGATGTACTTCCATGTATCGGGGATGCTACCTATTTGCACATTCCAGAAACCGAAATATCCCAGAGCACTGGAGAACAGAGCCGCCGCAATGCCGCAGATCAGATAGAATGTCAGGAATTTGGCAGAGCCGAATATCTGCTCCGTCGCTCGTCCGAAGACCCACAAGGCAACCATGTTCAGGACGACATGTCCCAAATTGGCATGAAGAAACTGGTACGTGATGAGACGCCATACCTGCCCTTGGTCAAAAACGGACGTGAAGCTGTAACATCCCCAAATCTCCAAGGCATCGCTCTGCCCATCTCTCCTGAGAAAGAATCCGATGAGGAAAATGATGGCATTGAGGACGACGAGTACCGTGACCACACTCATATTGCCTCTGCTACTGTGTGGATTGCCGGAACGCATCCAGTCTCTGTCAAGAATGCTCATGGTGGTTCCAGTATATGGGCGCAAGAGTTGAGTGGCAAGAGCCTCCTCTGTTCTCAACTGCTTGCTGGATGTATTTAAATAGGAAGTCTCGGATTGTTAATCCGCCATCAAGGAAAAAATGGTTTTTTTTGCCGGTCAAGGAAAAGACATCTGCAAAATTGATTCCACTTCAAGGAGTATGGGACTTTTCTTCGCTTGAGCATGGGAATTGCCGGATTTCTGTGAAGGGTACTATTAATCTATTCATAGTGAATGGGATAGATTCTATTTGTAACTTTTTTTGGAACAATTCTAAAAATATGATGTTTTTGAATTTGGATGATTTATCATTGAATATTACAACATAAATAAATCGATTATTTCTATATAGATCGTTTGTAATAAATGTATTAACTTATTATCATAACGGATTAACAAACCGCTATTTAAAGACAAATAGCGGATATTGGCCCGGCGCTGTTTCAGCATCGACTTACATCCTTCATCTCTGGTTCGTTTATACCTTTACAGACATGAAAACGACACAACGTTGTAATAACAGGAAAAACCTCTCATTGCTTGAAAAGAGAGTACGTTTGCATGGATTTGCGTTAATCGCAACTATCACACTCATGGTCTTGCTGGCTCTCCTCAGCGTTGGCCTGTTAACTATGGCCTCATCGCAGACACGTATCTCGCAAAAGGGGCTTTATGCTGTCGAAGCTCGTGCCCAGGCGAGACTGGCTCTGGAAATCGCTATCGGCAAGCTTCAGTGTGAACTCGGCCCCGACCAGCGAGTCTCTGCCAACTCGGGTATTCTCGATACATCAGTCAATTCGGAATCCATTGATGGTGTTGCATCTCCGTATATTCTCGGCGTCTGGAATTCCTGGGACACATGGATGAACCGGCCGAGCCCATCTCAGAATCTCTCTCTGGCTGACACTTACACCAAAGGACGCCAAAATATGTTCCGCAGCTGGTTGATTTCCGACAGTCGCATGGATTCTTTGGCCAAACTCAATTCCGTCGTTCAGGATCTGGGACAAAACCGTGGCGATGAAATGCGTAAAGTGGTTCTTCTTGGTGAAGGAACGCTCGGTCTTCGTGCTGACCGCAAGGATGAAATTTACGCCGGACTTGTCCAGGTGAATGATTCGACCAATGTCCTATTCGATACGGTTTCCCAAAAGAATACGCGCATGGTAAAAAACATCGCATGGTGGGTGAGTGGCGAAAACCAGAAGGCTCGCATCAATCTGCCGACCTACAAGGACAGACAGCAGCAGGATGTCGATAAATTGCGCGCGACATGGAACACTCCTCCTCCTGATAATTCATCTATTCGTGAACTTTCCTCCCTGGTTAACACGTTGCCGTCCGATGGAGGAAATGTCTACGATGAACAGATCTCCCGCTTGATCACACGAGGATCCTTGTTGCTGCAGGCTCGCAATGCCCGTGATATCCCCAGCGCCTATCACGATATATCCCTGTTCGCATCCGGCCTCCAGACAGACACCAAGTTCGGTGGTCTCAAGAAGGACATGAGTATCATGATGTCCCAAAAGGAACTGCCCGAAGAATTGCGAACCACAAGCCACGATGTTGGCTTGCGCCCCTACAACAACGAAGATGGCAACGCTGCCGTCACCGTGCGCCCGATCGGCTCCTGGCCACAGCTCTACTATTGGGGTAACATTTGGGATGGAGGAACCATCCGTAACGGTCAGGATACCTCTGCTACCCTGAAATGGGATGGCAAAAGACCCTATACCCTCGTCGCTGCCGATGCCGATGCCGCAGCAACGATGATGAACAACCGCCACACCTACATGCGCCAGCCGATCATGTTGCGCCAGTACAACTTCATCGGCTACGTGTATTCCTCCAACTGGGATGATTTCATTGGCGGCGGTGGCGGCACCGTCATTCCCTTCACATGCATGATCCCTATCAGCGTCTGGTGGAACCCCTATAACATCGACATGAAGCTCGAGGGAGCAAGAGGCGACGCCTATGGTACCTTCATCAATGCCGAACACTTTCTGCCACTAAAAAATGCCTTCAACTTCCACATTGGCTACAATGGCTATCTCAATGGACGATACGTAGACGACGAGATGCTTTCCGACTATACCGACGATTTTTACACGGCTTATAACACGAGAAGCTCTGGCTTCGGTTACGGTTCACACGTCAAAAACCGTCCCCTTGCCGACTATGGCAGTTCCCTGCGTGACAAGGTCACGATGTCTGTAAAAGGCGAGCCTGATAAAGGAGCTTCTTCGGTGTTGAAAGCAGGGGAAATTGTTCTGTACTCTCAACCCGATTCAGATAGAGGGATTTTCCGTCCGAGATCCAATGCCCCCGCGGGCTGGTTTGAGCAAACCGCTCCTCACCCTACTCAGGCCAAGTCCAATCAGAACGACCAAAAGGTGGATAACTACCCCCTCAAGGAAGGCTGGTCGGAATCCTTTGAACAGGTCTCTGCCTATTCGTGGATTATTCCCTTTGACGGCGTTCGCTTTGACACATTCTACAATACCGCAAGTTTCCCGACTTCTCAGGATGAAAAGGCACACACGTACAGAAAGGCAAAGATCGATTTCGTCACGAAGGCTTCAGATCTGAAAGTTATCCCCAAGAACGCCGTTCTTTCCCAGCTGTACTCTGACGAAGTCAAGGAGAATGGTGAGCTGAGCACCTACGTCAACGTATCCGGCCTGATGGATCCCGACATAGTCGGCAAGAGTTACACTCTCGAAAGTAAACAAATACCGGATACCTTCTACAAGAAGAGCCCTGCCACGTACAATATCAACTGGGGCATCTGGGAAGAACCTCTTGTCAAGGAGATCCGTTTCCCACACGAAATGCACCGCTCCCGCGACAATCCGGAAATGCCCTATGACAATGTCGATGGAGCGGCAATGAGCAAAAAATACGGCTGGGGAGACGCCAAAGGCCGTGGAATGGGTGGAGTTGGCGCCGAAAAATATGAATTTGTCGCCTACTACGGCATCTCAGTCAAATGGAGCCAAAATCCTCAAATCGGCACCTATCCGGAAAACAAGGACTACCGCACCAAAATATGGCAACACTCCTCCCCCCTCTTCTGGGGCTCCCAGATGCGCAATGCCAGCGATCTGTCGCGTACGTACAGCCCCTACCAGTTCGAAGTAAAGCATCACAACGATCCGGAAGGCTTCGCTCCGATTACGATCGCCAACGTGCTGAATAACGATGGCACTCGCCTGACGACCTTCGGTGGCCCCGGCGCCGAGCAGGTCAACAAGATCTCTGCGACGGAAATCCCCATTCACATGCCGTACTCTATTGCCGGCTTTGCGGGAGCGCGTCTGACGCCCGGCTGGTACACACAGGGGAACGATTCGGTCTCTACAATCGCCAAACGCTTCTCCTACCAATCCGGCGTTCCCGGCGTTGGCATTGGCAACTCGTTCTCCGATCCGATGATTCCTGCCGACCGTGTGTTCATCCACAGCGAAATCTCCGGAGACAAGGAACACGGAGACTTCTGGGATCATGCTCTGATGGCCAACGACGGCGTCTGGGACAGCTGGTTTGCGTCCTCGATTTCCAACCGCCCTACCCAGATTGGCAGCAACAACAAAGAAGACTTCACCGAGGTATTGCAAACCGTCATCGGTGACAAGAAGAATGCAATGGCCAGCGCCAGTTCACTGGAAGTCCTGCCCAACTCCCGCTTCTCCCTGAACCCCGGCTCCGACAAGGTGGATACGGTCATCAGCGAATTGAGTGAGAGCGCCGGCTACAAGAAATCGGCCAAATACATAAGCGTTGAAGGAGCCTTCAACGTGAACTCGACCTCGATGAAGGCCTGGAAGGCGATGATCAAGGGCTTGAAAGATCGCCAGTTGCTTTACAACTCGACGGATAATGGCATTTCTGTGATGAACCAGGATAAGAACACGACCTACTTCTCCCGTTTCGGGGTGGCAGGTAATGATCAGTCCCATGTGGATGACTACGGTAGCATCGGGATCACCAACGGACTCACCGACGGAGTAGCCCAGGCTTGGTCCGACCTCCGCAAACTGGACGAGACGACGATGGAGCGCTTCACGGAGAACCTTGTAGCGGAAGTCAAGAAACGTGGGCCGTTCCTGAACATGGCCGAATTTGTCAATCGCCGCCTTGCCTCCGGTGACCTCGGCCTGAAGGGAGCCATTCAGGCGGCGATTGACACGACGGGCATCAACTCGGTCTTCGACCAGGTTCAGAGTTCTATTTTGAATCCCGAAGTGAACTACCCGAATCCGGAAGCAGCACGTGGCAATGTGTTTACGGGGGCTCCCGGTTACCTGATCCAGTCCGACATTCTGGCAGTACTCGGCAATATCCTGACGACGCGCGATGACACATTCACCATTCGCGCCTACGGAGAATTGACGACGAAGTCCGGCAAAAATATTCTCTCCCGAGCCTGGTGTGAAGCCATCGTCAAGCGCAGGGTGGACTATGTTGATCCGACAGATGCCCCGGAAACTCCAGCCTACGAAGTGGATACGAACACGGGCTCCGTGGGTCGTACGAAGCTGAGCAACATCAACCGCGCCTTTGGTCGCAAGTTTGAGATCGTCTCATTCCGTTGGCTTTCCCCGGAAGAAGTCTGACGCACTGGACTGAACTTTTCCTCGATATCATTGGCGTTGGCTGGTTTTCTGGTCAACGCCAATGTTTTTTTATACTTCTTCGGGGTGTGAGTTTCCTTCGGGAAGTTTCATAACTCATCGGTAAATACAAAAAAAACCAGCGTTTCTTATGCTTGTTTTCATTTGTGGGTGAAGCTTGTTTTCATTTTGTGTAGACGCTTCAATACCAATGTATCAAGTGCGAAAATGTACTTCACTGTGATATGATAAGAACGTCTCAAAACTTTATAAAACGTTGTTTTTTAACGTCGAATTGTTTTGGCTCGAATGTGGGGTAGATGTAATTTTTTGATTAGGTAACTCTTTGTGATGGAAGGTTTTTTTGCTTGAGTTTGCGTGTGTATTTGGCTACATGGAAGGTAGTTTTATCTCTTCACTTTTCTATGAAACTTCGACTTCCTCTTCCTCTGAAGGCGGCTGTTTTGGCCTGCATGTCTACATTCTGTATTTCTGGTGGTTTTGCTGAAACCGGGACTATTACTGTATCTTCCGGCGAGACAAAAGGCGCGGCAGGCACAGATTATACCCTGGGTTCTGCTTCTACGAGTGGTACTACTGCTGAATCTTCGTCAAGCCTGACTTTGGCAGCCAATTCTACATTTCTAGCATCGGTTTTCACTTCCTCAGGGACGAATAATACGATCAATATCACCATCGGCGGTACGATGAGTGTGACAACGCTGAAACTGGGGGACTGGAGAAGCAAGACCAATCTGTCCCTGCAAAACGGAGGTGTTTTGAATGTATCCGCTGAGGCATGGCTCTTTTTGGGAGCGCCTGATAACAAATTGGTCAATCAAAATTCAACGATTTCTATCGAAGGGGGTACCGCGAACATTACCAAATTGTTTGTTGGGCGAGGTGATAGATGGGATATCCCTGGAAGTACAGGATTTGTGAATGGTGCCAATCCAGATGGAGAGATTCACGACTTTTTCAAGATGAGCTCTGGGCGATTGAATATTGGATCCGGTGGGGTGATTCAGTTGCGCCAAACGCAAGTTAATTTTAGTGGAGGTACATTGGGTGTGCGGGATTCTGATTGGGAATGGGCCGGGATCATGAGCAGTACCTCCGCATCACCTAACCAGACTGATCCATCCATCATCTATCTCGGAGGCAATCTGACTGTCGATACCGGAGCTACCCTTGCTTCGGGATCGACAAAAGTGGGTGATGGCAAGAATATTACTCTTGGTGCTCTTCTCATTGATGATGGCGCATCCAAGGGAGCTATTACCAAGGCTGGCAATGGTTCTCTGAAGTTGACGGGCATCAATACTTACTCGGGAGGGACGACTTTGTCTGCTGGCTCAATTGTGGTTGGCAATAGTTCAGCATTGGGTACCGGTGATTTGGCGATGGCGGCATCAACGAGTTTGACTGTTACGAACGGTTTGAACATCGGCGGGACATTGAGTCTTGCTGATAAGACGGAGATCACTCTTGTGTCGTCCGCTCCCGTGAAGGTAGGAGGTGTTTCCTATTCGGGCAATTCGGTGACGACCCTGTATCTGGGTGGCTCCTACGATACGTCGGGGGAGGCTGTTTCTATTATTCAGGCGGCTGGGTATAATTTCACGAATGATGTTGCACACTGGGAATTCGTCTTTGCCCGAAGAGCTCAGGCGGATTTCGAATTTACCAATGGAGCGATTAACGTGTCTAATATCACCTATTCTCCTGGTGATGTGACGTGGAATGGAGGGGATTCCAATGTGTGGAATCTCATGGGTTCCGGCTGGACAAAGACAGGGACGGCTACTTCTGATATTTTCTACAATGGAGACAATGTGGCCTTTGGCGCCAACCAGGAAGACGTTGCAGTGAAGCTTGGTTCTGCGTTGCAGCCGGGTAAAGTTTCCTTCACGGGTGGCACCTATACCTTTACTGGTCCCGGTTCACTGGGAGGTGCGATTGATATGGTGATTGGTGGCGGTTCCAAAGTTACCTTTGAAGCTGACAGATTGATGCGCACAGGCGGTACCATCACGATTAACGATGGCGCTCTGTACCTACCCTCGAATGTGACGAATGTTGGGGATGTTGTCCTGGGTGATAACGGAATAATCCAGGTAGGTTCTTCCAGCTCTAAATTCACTGTATTTGACAAACAGGGAATTACGGGTACAGGGGACTTGCAGCTTTGGGTTAATGATCCCAGTACGGTTAAAATCAATGCTGCCTTTACTGGTAAATTGACGCTTAAGTCAGGATACATGAACTGGGAAAAAAGCGAGAATGTCATCAAGACTTCTGTAGATGCTTCCGGTCCTGTGGTTGTTCTTGATGGCGGCGGGTTGCAGGTTGAGAATGATTGGCAGGATTACCATGTCTATAATCAGTTGGTCATGGGTGCCGGCGGTGGAAAAATTTGGGTCAAAAGTGGTTGGAAAGGGTCTTATCACGGCACAATTTCCGGTGATGGATCTCTGGAAAAGCGAGATGCCGGTACGATGTATGTGTTTACGGACTCCATGAGTGTGGGCAAATATATTCATACGGCAGGGATTACATATTTCGATGGCACGGACATTGATCAGAAAATTGCTTTTGGAAAAAACGGCTTTACTCAAGCTGCTGGTACAATCAATTTCCTGAATACGGATGTCACTTCCGATGGGGCGTTTGGCTCAACATCTGGTAGTACAACTACGATCAATTTAACCAATACAACCATGACTCATAGTGGAACATGGTATGTGAATGCCAGTGGAGCCGTTCATAATTTGAATCTTTTCCAAGGTTCCGAGATGAATTGGACCAGTACTGGAACCGTTCAGTTGGATAACTATGGGTATGGCAACTCTCATGTTACGATAAATATTAAAGATGAGAGTAAGTTGGATTTAAATGGTGTTCTGAAGTATGGAAATGACGGCTATTCTGTTATTAATCTTATTTCAGGAACGCTTGATGTTGGTGGGTTGGATTTTAATAAAAGTAATGTTAATGGTAATAATGACCGCAAAAACAATTCTTTAATAATGGGTGATCCTGATAAAGAATACGCTGGTGAAAATAATCTTCTTGTAATAGGAAAAGATGGTATCAAAAACATTCGGAATTGTTTTGTCGGGGCTCCTCAAGACAATGATAAGACAAAGCTATACGATGCAACGAATATCCAGTTGGGCGAAGGCACTGTACGTGCCTCTGCGAACTGGAATACATCAAGTAGCAGTAATGGCGCTGCAACAGGGTACAACAATGCTGATGTCAAAATCCATTTGATGAGTACGAAGGGGACGACATTCGATACGGATGTCTATACCATTACAATGAATCACGGTTTTGACGGTGACGGCAAATTGATCAAGGCAGGTACAGGCACTCTTGATATTAAAAGTTCCAGCAGTTATAAGGGTGGCACCGATATTCTGGGAGGCATTGTCATCATGGGAAATGCGGCGGCTTTGGGGGATGGCAAGATTACCTTTGACTCTGGCGTCGGCTCTTCTCAACTGACGATGTTTGCTACTGCGACTCCAACTCTGAGTCAGGATATTGATGTCGTGAGCGGGACGAATACGATTCACTATACGACGGAAGATGCCTCTCTCAATGGATTGGTGACGATTAACAAGGGGGCTGTGCTTCAAATTGCCAGTTGGAGGCAACACACGATGACCATTGGCAAGCTTACGGGGGAAGGCACGCTCCGTATCGATACTAGCCTGCGAGACTGGGAATGGGGTGGAAGCAACCCTGGGCATGGCAGTGATGCTGCCAAGAATGGCTGGGATTATTTTGTCTTTCTGACGGGTGAAAATACTGGTTATACTGGTGACGTTGTCGTTGCGGATACGAATACAAAGACCGAGCACGAGGGGGTTCCTATTACATACGGCAGCCAAATCGTGTTGGATCATGCCAGTGCCCTGGCTCGTTCGGCTGTGTCTCTGCAGGGTAATTCCGGGTTGAATATCAATGTCGAGAAGGCTTCGATCAAGGGCTTGACGGGCAATGGCCGTGTTTCGACCTACAAGGATTCGACTGCGGGCAAGACCTACACATTGACTTTGACGCCAGACAAGGACTATGCCTTCTCCGGTGTGATTCAGGATCGCAACATGACGACTCTGGGCGAAGGCATCCTTGCCTTGGAAATCAATGGAACGGGTTCTCAGGAACTGAGCGGAGTCAACACCTATACGGGTGGGACGAAACTGATGTCGGGCATCGTGAAGATCACGAATGGTTCTTCGCTTGGGGTTGGCGGCAAGATTGTCTTCTCGGGTGGCTCTCTGCTTGCGACGGACACCTTGACGCTTTCTGGACACACCCTGGAAGCTACGAATGGGAGCCGGATTCTGGTATCTGCTTCCGACAACAAGACCTTGACTCTGGAAGGTCTGCAATTCGCCGGTACGACCAATTCCAACGCTTTTTCCGTCGGTACGACCAGTGCCAAGGGTACGGTCGTACTCGGGGGATTGAGCGCAGGGAGCATTTTTGATGGTACGATTGCCGTACAGGAAGGTGCTGTGTTGAAGTTTGCCAATACGGATGATTCCGGTACGGTGACGGTGGAGCATAACTCCAGCAATCTTACGTTGGCGTCTATGGCTGGAACGCTGTCCAAGGATGCCGGAACGCTTCGTCTGGAACTTGGCGCCAATGGTGCACTTGCCGGGCGCATGGAATCCAAAAATGGCACTTTGGAAATCGCCGGAACAGGAAGCAGTGCCAGCCGGCTCGAACTGACGGGTACGCTTTCCGGCAACAGTT
>CAYVAI010000013.1:0-90489 GCA_964448375.1 uncultured Akkermansia sp. | reverse complement strand
AGCGATTTGCAGAAGGTGCTTTCCAACCTGCTGCGCGGATGGGCCCCCCGTCGCGCAGCAGGGTGGGAAGCACCTGCTGCCCATCGCGGGGGTTGATGATGCCGGGGGGGGTCTCCTCCACAAAGGGGGGGGTGGGTTTGTTGGGTTGGTGGGGTTGTTTTTTTGTGGTGTGTGGTGGTTTGGGTTGGTGGTGGATGTGTTGTCGTTTGTGTCGGGGGATTTTTTTGGTGTTGTTGAGGGTGGGGGGAGGTTTCCTCAGGGGGGGGCCGGGGTGGATGGTGATGCGGATTTGCCGGGGAGTTGGCCGGTGCATTTGGGGAATCCTGTGGCGTTGAATGGGGAGGGGGTGCCTCCGTGGGGGAATTTTACGCGGCGGACGGTGCAGGTGGCGGGGGGCGGTGTGTTGAGTGGGTTGCCGTCGGGATATGGGTTGATGGGGGTGCGGTTTGTGTCGTCGATGGTGAGTTTGCCGTTGGATACGATGGAGTCTGCGGGGAGGGTGAAGGGGTGCAGGTCGTGTAAGCTGATGGTGTTTGGGACGGTGAATGATGGGGTGTCGGTGAGTGGAAATGGCCATGACTGGCTGGGGCTGGATGTGGGGGTGAGTCCGTGGAGGACGGGGGGGTGGCGGAGGGAGTCGGCGTTGACGGGGTGGTATGTGTCTCCGGTGGCGGGGGATTGGCAGGAGGAGGCTGTGGTGGGTGTCCGGGTGGATGGGCTGCATCAGGCTCATGTGCTGGGCGCGATGGTGAATTTTAATGATCAAAATCAATAGAAAAGGTAATTATATGGGATTCGGACAAGCGATAGGGAATTTGGTGGGGGCTTATGGGAGTCTTCAACAGGGGGCGGCGGCGAAGGCTGCCGGAAATTATAATGGTACAGTGCTGGATGCGCAGTCGAAGCAGGCTCTTGATGATGCGAGTGAGAATGTGCAGCGGCTTTATAAGAATAAGGCTGCGGATATGGGGACGGCTCGCGCGGCGATGGGGGCGAGCGGTATTGTGGCGGGGGATGGGAGCGGGCTGATGGCGGAGATGTCTGTGGCGAAGCGATATGCCCAGGAGGTGGCGGATGTGCAGACGGCGGGGATGAGGGATGCTCGTAGTTTGCAGAGTCAGGCTAATATGGCGCGCTGGGAGGGGGGGCAGAAGGCGCGGGCGTCCCGGACGGCTGCGGCGGGCGGCTTGTTGAGTGGGTTTATGGGGATTGGGGAAGGCGTTTATAATTTGAAGAAGTAATTGGTATGGCTTTGCAGTATGGACAATTCGGTGGAGGCAAAGAGCGCCCGGCTTTGCTGAATGAGTATGTAGTGGGGGCGCAGGGGGAGGCTTTGTCCCGTGCTGGCGCACAGGTGGGAAATGCTGTGGGCAGGATAGAGGATCTTGTGAAGCAGCAACGGGTATGGGATGATAAGGGGGCGTTTCTGGATGTGCAAAGGAGGGCGATTGATTTGAAGGAGAGGACGCTGCAGGATTTGCAGAATCCGAAGAATGGGTATGCTCCGGAGGAGATGGAGGGGGTGATGGGGAATGTTTTTAGGAGGTTTGATCTGCCGAAGTTTCATTCTGTGGAGGCGATGAATCAGGCGAATGCGTGGCTGGAGGGGGTGAAGATGGAGGCGGTGAGGAATGCGCGTGGGGTGGGGCAGGATTTGAGTCTGTCACGGTATTTTAAGAGCCGGGATGCGTTGCTTGATACGTTGACTTCGAGTGGGAGGTATGAGGAGGCGCGGGAGGTTGTGAATGGTGACCGGGGGATTGGTTTTTCTGCGGAGGAGGCTGATCGTGCTGTGTTTAAGATTGATTTGCAGGAGGCGGATGTGGAGTTCCAGAAGCTGCTGAATGATGATCCGTTTACGGCGATGGCGGTGGCGGAGGAGAAGGGGTTGATGGGGCGGTTTGCGGGGAGGCCGGATGTGGTGAAGCAGTGGGAGGATCGTGCGCAGCGGGAGCAGGCTAAGGTGGAGGCTGAGGGTGTACGTGAGTTGCTGGATGAGGAGCTTTATGGGAATGGTTTGTCGGATGATGAGGTGAGGTTGGCGGCAAGGTTCCCGGTGAAGGGGATTCGACTGAGTCCGGATGTGGCGACGCGTATTCTGGCGAATAGGGCGAGTGTGAGGGAAAGGACGGATGCGATGGGTGCGAAGGCTGCCGAGGAGGCCAGGAAGGTGCTTTTTAGTCCTGATGACTGGGTGCGGGTGTCGCGGGCTATGACTGAGCTGAATAGGATGATGGGGGATGGGGCTGTTACGGAGGAGGGGCGTGCGGGGGCTGCTGCGAATGTGGAGAGGTTGCTTGTTACGTCTCAGTTGACGGAGATGCAGCGGAAGGAGTTTAAGGATCGCTTGGGTAAGGTGTTGAGTGGAGATAGGCAGGAGAGGGATGTGTCGAAGCTGCGGGAGTTGAGGGTGAAGAAGCTGGATGATTTGTTTGATTCGGGGAGTTTGATTCCAGGGCGACATTGGAAGATTTCAAAGGAGGATAGTGATGATGGGAGGGTTGAGATTAATTACGATGATTTGAAGGTGTTGAGGGAGATTCGTTATAATATTGAGTGTAAAATGGATGAGTGGGAACGTTTGCACCCTGATGCGACGCCGGAGGAGTTGGATAGGCAGATTGATTCTGTCCGTCAAAATTTTACGGATAAGGGGAGGGTTCAATCTTTTACTTCTACTCCTGCAGGGGTGCCGCAGGGAAGGAATGTTGTACCGAAAAAGACTGTTCAGGAGGTGCGTTTTGAGGAGGCGAAGGCGGTGCTGGAGAAGGACAGGAAGGTGCGAAGGGGGGCGTGGGATGAGCCTGTAACGGCGGTTGAGATGAGGGATGTTTTTGATGAGGATGGTATGCCTGCAGGGGGTGGGGTGGCAGAGGGACCAGGGTTGTTGCCTGCGATGGATGCTCATGATAGGGAGCTGTTGGCGGCGGATGAGGGGTTGTATCCGATTGAGGATGATTGGGTGGGGCTTATGCCTAAGGATTTGAAGCGGTTTTCGGAGGAGCAGGTGGTGGAGCTTGCGTGGTCTGCGAGTTGTCCAAGGACGATGAGGGAAGTGAATGAAATTGCCCGGAAAGCGGAGGCGATGCGGGCGGAAAGTCTTATTTGATACGGTTATGTCTTTTTTTGATAATATGAGTGATGGAGCCCGTTTGTTTAATGCATACGGGGATTGGAGTGGTGATTATGAAAATGCCAAGGGGATTGATGATGCTTTCCGGGAGTCGCGTGTGGAGGAGGCTCGTAAGGTGCAGGAGGAGAAGGAGAGGACGTTTGAGGGGTATGTGGGGTTGCATGCTCCGGAGGAGTTGAGGGCGTATGGTGCGATGCAGCGGATTAGGGCTTTTGGTGAGAAGTATGAGGGGATGGATTGGCGTGCGAGGGATACGGGGGGGTTTGATTTGGAGAATGCTTCTCTGGATAAGGACAGGGAGGTTTTTGAGGGGTATATGAGGGGGGTGGAGGAGAGTGGGTTGAAGGCGTTTCCAACGGTGAATTATTGGTTTAATAAGGATGCCCTGGATAGGGAGGCTGCTGAGAAGGGGAGGTTGAATTCTCACTGGAGGGGGATGATGACGGGGGATGTGATGGCGGTGACGGGGAGGCAGAAGGAGTTGGTGGATGGGTTTATGCCCGGGGAGGCTAATCAGGAGAAGAGAAGGAAGTATCTGGAACGGTATGTTTTGCAGGATTTCCTGACTGAGTATTGCGGGATGGATGAGGATGCGGTGAGGGGGGATTTTAATGATTTGGCGAGGGTGCTTGCGCTTAAGCTGAATGATGAACATGGAATGGATGTTGATGTGGATGATCCGGCGCATGGGTTGTATGAATATTATTCAGGTGTGCTGAAGAGGGATGCGGAGTTGGAGGGGATGCTGGGGGATCGGGCGCAGGAGGCTTTTGTGGCAGGGGCGCAGGGTGTGCCGATGGATGAGGTGTTTGCGAAGCAGAAGGAGGTGTTTGGGAAGGAATGGGGGCAGGTTCAGGCGCAGGTGCACGGGGAGTATTTGGCTGGGAAGCGGATGGCGGGGCAGTTGGAGAGGGAGGCGGGGACTGTGTTTGAGGGGTTGGATGCGTTGCGGAGTATGTATGCTGAGAATGGGGTGGCGGATTATGTGAGGGTTACGATGTCGGTGTTTAGTCCACAGGTTACGATGGCGGGGAGGGTGCCTTCGACGGAGGATGTTGATGTGCGGTTTGATGCGGTGGACAGGGCGGCGGAGGTGTTGATGGGGTTGGATGATGACCAGAGGTTTGCGTTGTACCAGATGTATAGGGCGCAGTGTAAGGATGGGGCTGATGATGGGTTTTTCGGGCGGTTGTATGAGGCTTTGAATACGGGGATGTATGATGTGACGCGGGGGATTGCGGCGACGGCGGATTTGGGGTTTATGGGGGGAGATGATGGGGGGTATTTCCGGAAGAGGCTGGCGTATACGGCGGAGATGTTGAATTTCTTGCAGGGTGAGAGGCCTTTGGGTCGGGGGTATGGTACGTTTGTGGGGGGATTGTTTGATGCGGTGCGGAGTGTGCCGATTATGGGGATGTCGATGGTGCCGGGAGGTTCGCTGATGGGGGTGGTGGCGTATGGCGGCGGCAATTTTGCGGATAATGTTGGGAGTAATCCGGAGGGGGGGACGACGGGGATTGCTGTGGGTTCGTATTTGGCCGGTGGGGGGGAGGCGGCTCTTGACCGTTTGGGTGGTTTTTTTATGGCGAGGACGGCGGGGCTGTTGCAGGGTGCGGGGCGTGGGATGGTCGGGGCGCGTGTGGCGGACTGGCTGGGGGAAAATGTGTTCCGGAAGGCGTGGGGCAATCTGCCGAAGGGTGCTGCGTTGCGGATGGTGGCTGGAGGGGCGGAGGCTGCGGCAAAGTCGTTCGGGGAGGAGTATGTGACGGAGAATTTGCAGGATGTGCTTGATCCGATTGCGCAGAATGTTTTTGCGGGGGGGAGGCCGCAGGATTTGGGTGAGTTTTTCAGGCAGTGGGCAAGCTGGGAGAGTCAATCGCGTTTGATGGCGGCTATTTTTCCGTTTTCTGCTGTGGCGGGAGGAGGGAGGATGGCTGTGAGCCGGGCGTCTCTGTATAGGTTGTCGCGTTATGAGGGGGTGTTGGAGCAGGCGGGGGCGACGGACAGGGAGTTGCGGGCGATGCGGTTGCTGCCGAGCCAGGAGTTGCGTGATGTGCGTGCGTATGAGCTTGGTATGAAGTATGATGTGGCAGGGAGGTATGCTCGTGAGGTGCTGGAGATGGGGCGCGGGAATGTGGTGTATGAGGGGTGGGGTGAGGGAACGGAAGGGTTTGTGGAGGGTCTTGTGAAGGAGATGGAGGAGGCTGGTGTGCCGGAGGTGGGGACTGGTGTGCCGGAGGAGGTGGAGAGGGATGTTTTTGCGAAGGAGATTTTTGGGCGTCCGGGGTTGCAGGGTGAGATTTTGCAGAGGGCTGCTGATTTGAGGGCTTTGGGAATGCCGGTTATTGATGCGGTGGAGAGGGACGGGGGAGATGTGGGTTATCGGGTGAGGGGGGAGGATGGGCAGGTGACGGTGTATGATTCTCCTCGAGAGGCTTCGGAGGCGGTGCTTCAGGAGTTGGAGTCGTTGGAGGAGGTGGCTTATATGGAGGCTGGCCGCCTGATGAGGGAGATGGATGCGGATGAGGTGGGGGGTGTGCGGGAGGATGCGACGAAGGCGGTGGTGGGGCACTTGAGGGATTATGCGTTGCGTGTCGGGAATGGGAGTATGAGGAAGATGGAGCAGGCGGCTCCGAGTGTGGAGATGGTGTTATCTGGGGTGTTGAATGAACGGGAGAAGGTGGAGGCTCGGTATCGTATTTGGGCGGATGAGGAGAGTACGTATGCTGCTGATGATCCGAAGAGGGCGAAGGTGATGGCTGTGAGTATGGGTAAGGTGCTGCGTGATGGGACGTATGGCGGGATGTTGAGGTTTTGGGATGGGGCAACTCCAAAGGAGGTGTTTGAGGCCGGGGTGGCAGATCATGTGCGCGGGCTGGTGGAGATGGGGCGTATCGGGATGGATATGCTGGAGGATAATTTGAAGGCGTTGGAGCAGGCGACGGGTGACAGGTGGGTTGAGGTGTATGAGGAGGGTGATGAGCATGCCCGTTTGAATGCTTTGAGTATGAGTATGGGGAAGACGGGGTGGGCGTATGCGTTGGGGAAGATTGCGGATAGGTATATGCCGGATTTACTCCGCAGGTGGGTGAGGAGGTTTATTTTGTTGTTTGCTTCGGATGCCCGGATTGCGCGGGATTTGGACAGGGCCAGGGCGTTGGTTGATCCGGAGGTGCGTGCGCGGTTGGATGGCCGGTTTATGGTGTTGATGGATCGGTTGATTGGGGTTGATGAGCGGACGAGGAGTAGGATGGAGTCCGAGCGGGCTGCGTTGGAGTTGGTGGCTGATGCTGTAGGGGATGGGGGGGTGAAGTTGACGGAGTGGGTGGCCGGTAGGCTGCCACATCCGGATACGCTTAAGGCGATGAGGCATCCGTTGGCGGCGATGGCGCAGGAGGTGATGAGGGCGCAGGAGAACAGGGGAATGGAGGGGAGGGGTGTTTTTGCGAGTCCTGGGGAGAAGGCGGATATTTTGTCTCTGGTGCGGGATGCGAGGAAGGCGGGGTTTGAGGTTCGTAGTGCGAAGGATTTTTTCCGGGCTGTGCGGGAGGGGCTGGAGTATGGTTCGTCGGATCGGGTGGCGGTGGATCGGGTCAGGGAGGAGGCTGCCGGTTATGGGGCTGTTCCGGCGAGGCGGATTGATAGTTTTGCTGATTTGGAACGTGTTATTCCGAAGGAGCATATGGGGGAGGAGAATGCGATGGTGCATCCGATTACGGGGAGGGTGGGGTATATTTCACGTAAGAGTATTAGCAAGATGCGGAGTGAACGTGCTATTACGAAGACGGTGGTGAATTTTACCGGAAGGAGTGATTTGGGGGCTCCGGAGGCACTGAGGGCGAAGCGGGTGCATGTTGCCGCGGTGGGGACGGTTGATGCGTTGTGGCTCAATTCTACTTTGGATTACAGCCATGCGGATTCACATGGGAGTGATCATGTGTCTCAGGTGTCACGTTATAAGTCCCGTATGTTTTATGATGGGGCTGTTTATAATGTGAAGTTGACTGTTAAGGAGTATGTTGAGGAGGGGAAGAAGGATAAGATTTATTCCGTGGAGGTGGAATCTGTGGAGAGGGTTCCTTCTGGAAAGAGCGAAACGGAAACTTCGAGCGAAGAATCCGTTTCTGATACAAGCCAATCGCCGGATAACACAACGGGACTTTATCCGTATGACTCCGGACAGTCGCCCCATACCATAACGATTGGTGCCGATGTTATTGATGCGAATAAGGGGGGCGGTGTCAAGGGTAAAGATTTGGAAAGTTATTTTGATGGTTGTGAAGGTGGCCCGGTGGTTGGGGAAAAAAGGGCGGAGGCGATGGAGAGGGTGAAGCGGGAGTTGTCAGATGTTTATGGGGGGGAGGGGGATGCGGAGGTTCCGTATGTTCAGGAGGGCGATGGGGGTGGGTTCGATTTATTGCCGCAAAAATTTGCACGCTGGGTGACGCAATATGGAGAAAGGCTTGGGGATGCGGAGGCTGTTGCTCGTGCGTTGGAGTCTGGGAGGCCGTTGAGTATGCTTTTGTTGGAGCAGTATAGGGATGGAATGGCTGCATGGAATCCGGTGGGGCAGGTTGTGGGGTCTCCGGTGGATGCTTTTGCTGCGGTGGCGGTGTTGCGGAATCCGTTCCAGGAATCGTTGAAGGTGTTGGTGTTGGATGATGAGGGGAGGGTGGTGCATGCGTCGATTTTGACGGTTGGTAGTTTGAATGAGTCGATGGCTCCTCCTGGGTTGTTTCTTAAGGCTCTATGGGAGGCTCAGCCGGGGGGGGATTTGGTGCATAGGCGTGTTGTGGTGTCGCATAATCATCCGAGTGGTGATCCGCGTCCGTCGGAAGCTGATTTGGTTATGACTAAGAGGTTTCAGCGGGTGCTGAAGGGGGTGGGTGCTGAGCTTGTTGATCATGTGGTGACGAATGGCCGTAAGGGGTTTTCGATTGTTCAGAACAAGAGTTTTGATGTGCCGAGGGAGTTGTATGCGGAGTGGGAGCAGGAGGCGGTGCCGCGTGATTTGTTTGCTCAGGTGCAAGGGCCTGAGCAGTTACGCGATTTGGGGTTGAGGATTAAGGCTGAGGGAAGGGTGCCGTATGCGGTGTATGTGAATACGAAGTGCAGGGTGTTGGCTATGCAGGGGCTGTCGAGGGATATTGATGTGGCGATTGGGCAGTTGGGGATGTCTGGCAAGTTGGGGGCTTATGGTGTGATGATTTATATGCCGGGTGGGGTGGATTCGGTGAAGTATGGAAAGGAGTTTGTGGAGGGGGTGGCTCCGTTTTGTAGGGATATTGGTTTGAATTTGATGGATTATGTGACTGAGGGGGATAATGGGAGGATGGTGTCTTTGAGGATGGAGGGGTTTTTGAAGGAGGATTCTGTCCATGAGGAAGTAGCCGGGGATGGTGTGCGGGAGGAGTTGCCGGGGAGGGGGTATGGGGTTGGGCGTCGAGGGTTCAGGAGTTTGTTTGATCAGTTGCAGGATGCGATTGATGCGAGTGATGAGCGTAAGGCGGAATTGTTGAAGAAGTGTCAGCAGGGGCTTTTGGATGAGGCTATGAAGAATGGTTTTACGCAGGATTTTGACTATATCCCTGGAAGGGTAAAGACGGCGGCTCAACGGCATGAGAAGGCAAGGATGGCTTCTTTGGCGATGGATAAGGTGGTGTCCAGGGTGTTGCGTGCGGCTCCTGTGGAGGTGAGAGGGAAGGTGAGAATTGATAGTCCGATGATGACGAAGCCGGAGGTGCGGGATGGGGATGGGAATGTGGTTGAGAAGGCAGAGTGGGTGCCGTCTCTGAGGCAGCAGTTGCTACGCGCCAGGACGGGGGAGGATCGCGTGAAGGTTATGGCCCGGATTTTGAAGGCTCTGAATTATGCTTTGGAGGATGCTGGCAAGGAACATGGCGCGGGGTGGATTAAGAAGTATCTGGTGTGGGCGCAGCCGAAGACAGGGAGGGCTTCTGTGAATAGGGGGAAGTTGACTCTTGAAACGCAGAAGAAGATGGATGCTGTTCGGAATATGGTGAATCTTCCGGAGAATGAGGTGCAAGCTGGCTTGGAGCAGTGCGACAGTATTATTGATAATGCAGCGGATGTTACTGCTCCGTCTGTGCGCGAGGCTGTTGAACGGAAGGCGATGTTGGAGGTGTTCGGCGGGATTTTCAATAAGAAGGTAAAGGGGATACGCAAGGACGGGGTGGCGATTTTGAGTGGGTATCTTGCAAGTAGTCTGAGGTTTGAGCAGGCTTTGACTGCAGTGCATGATCTTTATACAAATGGCCGGATGCTGCGGAAGGAGATGGAGGGGGAGCGGAGTGATGGTTTGAAGGAAGAAAGGAAGGCGTTGGTGAATGCTTTGGGGTATGAAGGGGGGTTGCATGTGAGCGATCAGGCGACAAGTCAGCATAAACCTTATATGGGGGCTACTGGATGGATTACTTCTAAGGCGCGAGGGTATTTGAGTTTTGAGCAATTTTTGAATGATGTTTTTGGTGAGGAGCATTCAGTGGTCCAGGGACATGTTGAGTTGTTGAGGAAAGCGAGGAATGGCTATGAGCGGATGCGAAGACAACGTGAGCGGGATTTTTTTGCAGGGGCAGCTCAGGCTCTGGCTGAGAGCGATAAGCAAGCAAATGAGTGGAGCCTTCCGAATAGGTATAATACGGGGGTAGCGGGGGAGCGTGCTATTAAGAAGATTCTCGCAGATATGGAGGAACCAACGGATAAGTGGGGTGTTGATGTTGTGGCACAGGGGACGATGATGGAAATTGCGTTGTCGTACAGTGATGCGGAGTATTTCCATGCTCTGTATTTGAGTAATCCCCAGAAGGCGATGGAGGAAGGGCCGGGGTGGATGAAGGATGGTGATGTGAGGAGGCAACTTGCCGATGTGGTGAAACAACGTCTTGAAATGATGAAGGATGATTTGCAGATGGAGCGTGCGAAGTATGAGGTGAAGTTGTTTAAGTTTGTGCCAGGGGAAAGTGTAAAGCCTCTTGTTATTTCGGATATGCAGGCGGTTTATATGCTGCAGGCGACTCGGCAGGAAAGGTATGAGGACAATTGGGCTTTGCTGGGGATTACGGCGGATGTGGTTGCGAAGGTGCGGGAGAGGGTTGATCCGCGTGCCTTGCGGTTAGGTGAGTGGTTCAGCAAGCAGTATGAGGAGGAGTACGGG
Source organism: uncultured Akkermansia sp. (assembly GCA_964448375.1). Lineage (GTDB taxonomy): Bacteria > Verrucomicrobiota > Verrucomicrobiia > Verrucomicrobiales > Akkermansiaceae > Akkermansia. The sequence goes on along the minus strand of CAYVAI010000013.1, from coordinate 80,182 downwards.
AGGATTAGTGAGGTGTATGAAAGGCTGTTCTGGATTCCGATGCCGAAGGAGAATAATTATTGTCCGATGGCGTTTTGGACGATGGGGGGAAGGGATCAGGTGGCTGATCCGATGGAGCGTACCGGATCGGCTGATTTGGGGTCTGTGGGGGCAATCAAGATGCGCCGGGATCATAAGGCTGTGCCGATTTTGGAGAGTGCGATGCGGATGTATTTCAGCCATTTTTCGATGATGGATCATTGGATTCATTACGCGGAGACGTTGCGGGATTTCAAGAGTGTGTTTCTAGCTCCAGAGGTGCGTGAGGCTGTGCAGGGTAAGTATGGGACGCTTGCCGTGGAGCAGTTGGATATGTGGGTGAAGGCGATTGAAGGTGACGGAGCCCGGGATGCTTCCGGGAAGCTGGCGATGGGTGCGTTTGCACGGAGGTTTCTGTCAGCTCGTGCTCAGGGTGGAATGGCGTTTGCGTATAAGACTCTGATAAGGCAGATGCCAGCTATGGTTTCATCTTGGGCGGAGTTACCTGCAGGAGAGGCATTGAGGGCTACACGGGATATTTTGACCCAACCGGGTTTGTATGCTCAAATATGGGGAACGGAGACGATACAGCACCGTATTATTGAGGGGATGAGTCCTGAGATGCGGATGGCGATGGAACGGACGGCTATAAGTCCGAACAGGTTTGTCTCCGCAATTCGTGCCGGCATGTTGCCGATTGGTTTGACGGATGCGGCTTTTACGACGTTTTCGGCTGTGGTGGCTTATAAGGCGCATTATGACCGAGCGGTGAAGAATGGGATGTCGGCTCAGGAGGCCGAGGGGTATGCGCTGGATAGGATGGATGGTGTGGTGAAGAAAACGGCTCAGCCTGTGGATGTGGAGTATAAGTCGCTGGAGGAGGTTTATGGGGGTGTTTTCAAGAAGACGTATCTGCAGTTTCTTTCTGATCCGCGCAAGCAGGCGGCGATTTCGTACATGGCTTTCCGTGCGGCGATGAAGATGGGGGTGAGAAATGATGTGGAGGCATGGAAGGTGCGGGGAAAGGCGGGGTGGAAATTTTTGAATGCCTGGGTGATGTATGGGTTGCTAAATCAGTTGGCCGCAGATGTTATTCAAGGGATTTTCGGTCTGCAGGATGATGAGGAGAATGTGTTTGAGGGTAGCGATTATTTGTTGGCCGGGTTGTTTGGTGCTTCGGAAGGTATTTTCATTGTCGGGGAATTGGCGAAGAAGGCTGTTGAGAAGGCGTTGGATCGTGATGTGTTTAATTTCGACAATTCGTTCATGACGGTGTTGGCTCGCATGGGTGGAGCATCAAGCAAGCTGTATGATATTGTTGTGCATGGAGAAGGTGATTATGATTCCGTGAGAGATGTTGTGAAGCTGGTGGATACGATTGGACGTGGAATTAATAGCTCCGGTGTATTAGCTTCGGTGGCTCCTGAGTTGTCTGCAGCGTTCCAGATTCTTCCCAGGTTTGCGAAAGATACGTTTCAGATTTCGGAAAATATCGGAAGGTTTATGTTTGATGGGATTGAGAGGGATCGTGAAGAACGTCGTGCAGTGGCGTTGTTCAAGAAGGAGGATAAGGAAGCGCATGAGGCTGAGCAAAGGATCAAGGATGAGGTTTTTGATTTGATCCGTGGGATCGAGGACAAGAAGGCTCGCAGGGAGGTGTATGATCGTTATGGGTTCAAGTTAGATGACCGGATGGCGATGGAGAGAAGGTACAAAGGCCAAGATATGCCGGAGAGTGTACGCTATTTGAAATCACTGCCACGGGACAAGAGGAAGGTGAGGGTAGCTATGCTTGAGGAGAAGATGACGGATGCCCAAAGGTTGGAGTTTAGAGCAAGACTGAGAGAATATGGGGTTTATATCTGAGATAGAAGATGTGGAAAGTATGTAAGTTATGGTGTAAATATATGAATTATCATTTATAATCAATAATCCGAATCCTTCTCTCTCCGCCAACCTTTTCTACAAAAAACGTTCTCATAACCGAGAGCGTTTTTTTTGTAATCGCCGCCTCACTGTCTGAGAGGGATTTGAACCCGAATGAGGGTTTGAAAACGGGCGACGGCTGTAAGCCCGTTTGGACAAACGCGTTGCGTTTGCCCCGAAGGGGGAGGCTGCCATGCGGGGCAGCCGAATCAATCCCGTCAGTTATTGTCCATTGATGCCTCATTCCGCCAACCTTTTCTACAAAAAACGTTCTCATAACCGAGAGCGTTTTTTTTGTAATCGCCGCCTCACTGTCTGAGAGGGATTTGAACCCGAATGAGGGTTTGAAAACGGGCGACGGCTGTAAGCCCGTTTGGACAAACGCGTTGCGTTTGCCCCGAAGGGGGAGGCTGCCATGCGGGGCAGCCGAATCAATCCCGTCAGTTATTGTCCATTGATGCCTCATTCCGCCAACCTTTTCTACAAAAAGAGGTCGGCTGTTTATTTGTTCCCTCGGAGGAGGCCGTTGGCTTTGTAACTGAAATAGTGGCGGGGATGGTCAGCGGTAGGGGTTCCCATGATAATGTGGTCGAAGAACTGGATGCCGAGGATGCGTGCAGCGTCTTCGATACGCGTAGTTGTTTGGTTGTCGGCTTGGCTGGGTGCCGGGTTTCCGCTGGGGTGGTTATGAGCGAGGATGAAGGCGTGTGCCTGATGGACGATGGCGGGGCGCAGAATCTCCCGTGGGTGGGCGATGGATTCGTTGAGTGAGCCGAGAGAGATCGTGCATTTGCGGATGATGCACGAGCGGGTGTCGAGCAGGAGGACGAAGACTCCTTCCTGGTCGAGCCGACGCGTGTCTTTGATGAGGTAATCGTACACGGCGTCGGGCGAAGTGAGTGGGACGCGGCTGGAGGCCTCCTGGATGGCTCGTGCTCCCAGCTCAAATGCGGCAGCGAGTGTTGCAGCCTTGGCCGAGCCGATGCCCTTGATGAGTCCGCTGATGTCCTGGGCTTCCATGCGGGCAAGAGTATCTAGCGAGCCAGCCTGACGGATGAGATCGGCAGAGACGTCGAGGACATTGTTGCCTGCGGTGCCCGTGCGGAGGAGAATAGCGATGAGTTCGGAGGTAGTGAGAGATTCTCTCCCGTTGCGGACGAGTTTTTCGCGTGGCAGGAATTCGTCGGGAAGATCCTGAAGTTTAGGGCTCATGGCAGCGTGGCTTCAGAAATCGAGCGGATGGCGAGCGGGAGGGCGCGTAGAGTGTCTCTCGCGCACAGACTTTGCTCCGTGTGTTGCCCGGTTGTAAGCAATATTTCCGATGCGCAGCCGCAGAGGTAGGTGGAGAGCAGAGCTGATTGGACGGGGCCAAGCCCTTGGGCGCACCATCCGGCACAGACGCCTGCAAGGACGTCTCCCTGACCAGCTGTAGCCATGGCTGGGCCTCCGGAGGAATTGTAGAAGATGGGGACGCCGGCTGCGGTGACGATGGAGCGAGCTCCCTTATATATAAGAGCTGCGGTGTGTTGGCTGGTGAATCGACGTGCGGTTTCCGCGCGGCTCATGGTGGAGGTGTCGGTGTGAAGGAGGCGGCGCATTTCTCCTGGGTGCGGGGTCGCGAGGATGTTGGCTCCCAGCTCCCAGTGTTCGCTCGCGGCGCAGTTGAGCCCATCGGCATCAAGGACGATGGTGCCCGGAAAGTCCTGAATGAACCCATGAAGAGTCCGCGCTGTCTGACTTGAAATGTCACCGAGCCCTGGGCCGATGAGGAGGCATTGGTAGTGCTCCAGATCGCATTGGCTGTAGTTGGCGACAGGCTTGAGCATGATTTCCGGCGGCAGGGCTGGTGCGAGCAAGGGATAAATATCTTCTGTGACGAAAAGAGTAAGGAGCCCGGCTCCGGCGCGGAGGGCGGCTTCGGAACACAGGCGTGCGGCTCCGAGCATACCGCGCGAACCAGCGATAACGGCGACATGGCCCGCCTGGTTCTTAAAGAGTTCGTAGGGGCGATGGATGGGAAAACGGCGCAGAAGTTGTGAATCGATGAGGATGTGTTCGCTGCTGCTTCTGGGGAGTTCCAGACCTTCCATGGGGATGGCAACGAGGCGACCAACAAATCCTGTGGCTTTGTCGTCCAGAAGCCCTTGTTTGACGCAGCCGATGACGGAGGTATGGTCAGCAATGACGGTATCTTCATCAGGTTCTCCGGTGTCGCCATCGATACCCGTTGGGAGGTCGATGGACCAGGTATGGAAGGCGTTGGAAGATAGCCTCATTCGGTTGATGGTGCGGCAGCATGTAGCTATTTCCGGTCGAAGGGGGCCTTGAGTGCCGAGTCCCAGGAGGCCATCAAGGAGGAGAATGTGAGGAAATTCCTGTACGGAGGCGCGGGTTTCCTTCTTCCAGAGGGGGCGGGGCAGGAGGGATAGTTGGTGGCGAGCCAGTTCACTCCATTCGTCGATGGGGTAGGGGTGGATAATATCGGCTTCCCATCCGCATTGTTGCAGGATGTTGAGAATGGCGATGGCATCGCCACCGTTGTTGCCTTTGCCAGTGAAGGCGATGCATAGCCCGGGTCGTGGATAGAAGCGAATGATGGCTTCGGCGATATTTCGGGCAGCATGGTTCATGAGTTCCAATGCCGGGATGCCCGATTCGATCAATCGGCGTTCGGCATTTTGCATATCCTTGCAACTACATACTTTCATGGTTATCTATCATGCAGAAACGTCCGGAAAAATCTACAAAAAAAACGCCCGCAGACTCTGCGGACGTTTTTGAAAGATCAGGGAAATATGCAAGGAGATGGGGATTTACCCGATGCGGAAGGTGATGCGGGCTTTCGTGGTGTCGTAGGGGGACATTTCCATGCGGACTTTGTCACCTACGACGAGACGAATAAAGCGCTTGCGCATTTTTCCGGAGATGTGGGCGAGAACTTCGTGGCCGCTTGCCAGCTTCACGCGGAACATGGTTCCTGCGAGCACGGAGCTGATGACGCCTTCGAGTTCGATCTGGCCTTCACTTTCTTCTTCTTCGGTCTTGGCATCGGCTTTTTTCCAGTTGCTGCGGTTTTGTTTGCCACGGACACCGCCGCCGGGTCTTGGACCACCTTTACCCTTGCCGCGGCCACCGCCGCCTCCGCCACTAGGGCGTCCCGCTCCTCCCGGTCTGTTGTTGCCCGGGCCTGCGGGTCTGCTTCCTCCGGGGCCTCCCGCTGGTCTATTCCCTCCAGGTCCTCCTGCGGGTCTGGCTGCGCCGGTGCTGGCTCCAGCTCCGGCTCCCGATTTGGGTGCTCCGGGGCGAGATGTGCCGGCTGCTCCGGACGAATTGGATGGGCGTGACCCTGGTGCTCCCTGGCGCGGGCCTGATGTGTTACCTGGCCTTCCAGCAGGACGGTTGCCGTTCCCTGAGGGACGGCCGGATGATGAGTTACTGGGAATAATAATGATCTCCTTGTTGAATTGTTTCGCGGGAGCGAGAACGCGCCCGTGAAGAAATATAAGCGAGAATTTTCATAAGACAAGCACCATATGACAAAGTAGTAATTTTATTTCGCTCATGTGCGCTTATGCGCGCGAGGAAGGCGGTGAAAATGAGAGAAAAATCGGGATAAGATGAAAATTCGATTGACATAAGTCTTGAATACTATTAGGTATCTCCACCCCTGATTGGAAGAACGGCAAAACGCCGAAAACGAGAACGAATAACGAAACCATGAAGACCTTCTCAGCCAAACCGCAAGAAGTAGAGCGCAAGTGGTATGTCATTGACGCAGCCGGCAAAGTGCTCGGCCGCGTAGCCGTGGAAGCGGCTAACATCCTGCGTGGCAAGAACAAAACAATTTTTACCCCTAACGTTGACTGTGGCGATTATGTAATCGTCATCAATGCCGATAAGGTCGTCCTGACCGGCAATAAGGAAAACGCCAAGATCTATACCCGTTTCTCGGGTTATGTCGGTGGGCAGAAAGTAGAAACTCCGAAGAAACTCCGCGCCCGTCGTCCGGAACTTCTTTTGGAACTCGCTATTACGGGCATGGTGCCCCATACCCGTCTGGGCCGCGCCCAGGCTGGCAAACTGAAGGTATATGCAGGTGCAGCGCATCCGCATGATGCCCAGCAGCCCATCGTTCACAACATTGCCTAATTGCTACCATGAGTCAGACTAATCCCTACAACGCTACGGGACGCCGCAAGACCGCCATCGCCCACGCCTGGCTGACGGAAGGTTCCGGCCGCATTATGATCAATGGCCGTACATTTGAAGAATATCTTCCGACTGTACAGCTTCAGAATTCCACCCTCCAGCCGTTCCAGGTGACCAACACGATGAACAAGTTCGACGTGAAGGTTGTAACCAAAGGCGGTGGTATCCATGGCCAGGTTGGTGCAATCCGCCTCGCTATCTCCCGCTCCCTGGTACAGGTTGACGAAACGTTTCGTGCTCAGCTCCGTGAATACGGACTGCTTACTCGCGATTCCCGCATGAAGGAACGCAAGAAGGCTGGTCGTCCCGGCGCTCGTAAGCGTTATCAGTTCTCCAAGCGCTAAAGCTTGGTCTCCAAGAAGGAGTTCTTCTTCCAAGACAAAGAGCGTCTCGTGTATCCCACGAGGCGCTCTTTCTGGTTTATATGGGGTTTGTTCAGATGGGCTTGGTGGAAGGGAACTGGATTTGCTTGGAGCCTGTGAGCGTGGCGGAAAACTGTTGCGAGGGGTGGCAGGCGGGGGTGTCTGATTCCTCCCTACGTCCTCTTATCTATGGTAGGGTGTTCCGGCGATGACTGTGTGGACGCGGTAGAGTTGCTCCATGAGGACGACAAGGGCGAGCTCGTGTTGAAGGGTAAGCTTGCTGAGGGCGAGGATGTGGTCGCAACGAGAGCGTAGTTCATCGGTGTGTCCGTCAGATGCTCCGATGAGGAAGGCAATTTTTTTGACGGAGTGGAGTTGCCATTTTCGTGTTTTATCGACGAACTGTGCGGTGGTCCAGAGTTCTCCGCGTTCGTCCATGGCGATGCGCAGGCATCCTTCGCTAGCGGCCAACAGGCGTGCGGAGACGTCTTCCGAGTTGCCATCCTTGACGATTTTCAACTCTGTTCTTCCGAATGGGCGCAGGCGTTCCTGGTAAAGCTGGACGCCTTCTTTGGCGTAGGTAAGGGCGGGTTTGCCGGCGGTGATGATGAGAAATTGCATGGAGGACGAAATTTAGTTGTCGTGGAGCCAGTCGAGGAGTGTTTCCGCCCAGTTTTTGGAGATACCTTTGATGGTGGAAATTTCTCTGGCGTCTGCTTTTTTGAGTTTGGCAACGGTGCTGAAGTGTTTTAGAAGCATCTGTTTGCGTCGTGGAGTCATGCCGGGGCATTCGTCAAGGATGCTTTCCTGCATGCGTTTGCGGAGAAGCAACTCGTTGTATTTGTTAGCGAAACGGTGAGACTCATCTCGGATGCGCTGCATGAGTTTCAAGGCGCCTCTGTCGTGTGAGATGAGGAGAGGCTCGCTTTGGTGAGGGAAGAATATTTCTTCGCGTTGCTTGGCGAGGCCGACGACGGGCATGTCTTGGAGTCCGATTGCTTCCAGTTCGCGTAAGGCGTTGGAAAGCTGCCCTTTGCCACCGTCAACGACGACGAGATCCGGCACCTTGATAGGAGCCTTACCTTCGGCTCCGAGTTGTTTGAGCCATTCGTAGAACGATACTCCCTCCGGGCACTGGTGGATGGCCTGGCTCTCACCGAGGATGCGGGAGTAACGGCGCCGGATGACTTCAGACATGGAAGCGAAGTCGTTCTGTCCTTCGACTCCCTTGATGCGGTATCGGCGGTAGGCCTGGTTGTCTGGGCGGCCATTGGTGAAGCGCACCATGGAGGCAACGATATGGTTGGAGGAAACGTTCGAGATGTCGAAGCATTCCATGATTTCCGGTGGGTGCTTCATGCCGAGCAGGCGTCCGAGTTCCTCCATATCCTCTTTGGGTTTGACTGTACCGGGGAGGTCGGGGGAGCCCTTCATGAAGCGTCGGGCTGGCTCCAGGATTTTGACGAGGTTGTCGCGGATGTCGCGCAGGGTGGCGGCTTCTTCAAAGCGGAGCTCGTCGGATGCTTCCATCATCTCTCGCTCCAGATCGTCGAGGATAGCCTTGCGTCCGGTGCCTTCCAGGAGGCTAGCTGCGGTTTGGAATCGCTCTTCGTAACCTTCCTGAGAGATGCGGCCGACACACGGGGCGGAGCAATTGCGGATGATGTCGGCATGGCAGTGGCGGAATTCGTTCTCACCGGGATTGCGTGCCTTGCAGATGCGGAGCCCGAATTTGCGGTTGAGCCATTCGATTGTTTCCGTGAGGGCATTGGCGTGAGCAAAGGGGCCGAAGTAGCGCGCGCCGTCGTCCCGACGGAGGCGTGTAAGCTGGAATCTGGGGAAGGCTTCTCCCTTGGGAACGCGGATCAGAGGGTAGCGTTTGTCATCCTTCATCTGGATGTTGTAGCGCGGGCGGTAGTCCTTGATGAGTTTGCTTTCCAGCAGGAGTGCTTCCTGTTCATTGCGCGTCTCGTAATAGTCGAAGGAGGAGATGGCGTGGATGAGGGCCCGTGTCTTGTGGTTGGAGAGGGTGGCTGACGATGGGGAAAAGTAGTTGGCGAGACGTCGCTTAAGGTCGCGGGCCTTGCCGACGTAAATGATGCCTCCCATGGAGTCCTTCATGATGTATACTCCGGGGGAGTGCGGAGTCTTCCTCCACAGGTCTTTTGGCGAACTTTCCGTCATGGTTGTGCAATCAATGTGTCACAATCGGCAAGAAAAGGGAACCTTGCATCGTAACTTACTATGAATATTTCAGGGGCGACCCTTGCCACTGCGATTGAAATAGGTATAATCCCACACAACCAATATGAATTTTTCTCTGCTAGCTCAAACCGGTACATCCGTCACCGATTTCGTCGCCGGTGACAAGTCTTATTCCATTATTGAACTTTTCAATATGGGCGGCTTTCTCATGTGGCCCATTCTGCTTCTTTCCATTATTGCTGTTCTTGTTGTCGTTCTGTGTGTTGTGACGACGAGTTCGCGGGCCGTTCTTCCGGGTGGCATCGTGGAAAAGATGGAATCTCTCATTCGCAAGCGCGATATCAGAGGCTTGATTGCCTTGTGCGCTTCGCGCGATTCGTGCTTTTCTCGCATCATGCTGGCAACGGCTGAATTTATGGAGCGCAACCCCGATGCTTCGATCGAAGAAATCCGCGAAGTGGCCTCCGCCGAGGGAGGGCGCCAGGCCGGGATGTTGACACGCGAAATTTCCTGGCTCTCCGATGTGGGGGCTCTGGCTCCGATGCTGGGGCTTCTTGGTACGGTTGTCGGGATGATGAGGACCTTCTTTGAAATCTCCAATGGCAACTTCGAAGGCGTCAAGCAGATGGAGATGGCTGGCGGCGTGGCCGAAGCTCTGATTACGACGGCGGGCGGTCTGATGCTGGGTATTCCCGCGCTGGCTGCCTATGTGTACTTCCGCAGCCGCGTCAACAAGCGCATTGCCGACATGGAAGCTGCTGTGACGCACAATTTGACGGTGATTTCCATCCAGAACCAGCGCCGTAGAATGTTGAACGATACGGGGCGTGGCATCGTGGAGCAGGACCTTCCCTCCATGGAGGTGGATGCCGCTTCCCTGCGCGACGTTCGTGGTTTATAATCAATGTATCAACAACCAGGAAGACTGACTGCCCATGAAATTCCGCTACACCATGCCGGACCCGGTCGGGTTCCAGTTGGCCCCCATGTTGGACATCGTGTTCCTTCTGTTGATTTTCTTCGTGGTTACGCAGACGATTTCCTTGACGGAGCAGGATCTCAAGGTGAAAGTTCCCTCGGCAGAGCATGCCGAGAAAAAGGATTCACGAGCGATTAACGAAATCATTCTCAATGTCCACACTGACGGCAGTGTGACGATCAACCGACAGGTCTATTCGCTGGAGCAGCTCTATCCCAAGCTGGTGACGATTGCCAAACTTGCAGAGAACCAGCCCGTGCGCATCCGAGGCGATGCCGAAGCCCCTTATCAGCATATTGTTGACGTGATGGATACTTGCCTGAAGGCTGGTATCTGGAACATGTCGTTCTCCACCAGAAAACCCGGATCCTACACGGGTCCTGAACATCCCAAAACCACAGGTTCATGAAGTTCTCCCCGCTGACACAATCCTTTTTTGCATCCTGTTCCGCCGTACTGGCCGCGCCACTTCTTTTGGCGCAGGAGGCTATCCCCTCCGCTTTGCCCGTCGATGACGAAAATGCCACGCTGAAGGTTGATGAACAGGCGGACCTTCTCAAACTAGGCGACATTCTGTACGCTCAGGCTCAGACGCCGGAAATGCGCAGGAACCCCGACGAATACAAACGCTGCATGATTGTGGCTGCCGAGCGTTATTCCGAATACGTCCGGCGTTTTCCCGACGCCCAGGATGCTCCCCTGGCCATGTATCGTCTGGCCAACTGCCTGATGGATGCAGGTCGTCGTGCGGATGCCTTCCAGACATTCGCTTCGATTCTCCAGCGTTACCAAGGTACGATTGCTGCCGCAGCTGCCTACCGACTGGCGACGGAAGCCTATAAAAGCTCCGATTGGACGAATGCCCAACGTTTCTACGAGGCCGTCATCAAGAATGCGGATCGACCGGAATTGAAAGTCGATGCCATGTATCGCCTGGGGCGCGTGTTCCAGGAGCTGGGAAAAAATGCTGAGGCGGAAGTCCAGTTTCGCGCAGTTGCCAACGATGCGCAGGCTCGCGCGGAGTTCCGTCAATCTTCTTCTATAGCTCTCGCCGGGCTTTTGAGCGATGCCGGCAAGTTTGCAGAGGCCTATGAGTTGAACAAAGGCCTGCTGGCTTCACAGGGGCTTGATGCCAAAGTGCGTGGCACGGTGCTCGTCCAGGCAGCGACCTTGGCTTCCAAGCTGGGTAAAAACGACGAAGCCAAGGTTTACTACGACACTATTTTGCAGACTCCCGAATTGGCGGGACAGGCGAATTCCGCTTTGATCGGCATCCTCTCCGGTTTGTACAAGGCCGGCAAGTACAAGGATATCACAGCGATGCACGAATTAGGAACGCACGACTTCGACGACAAGTCGCAGGAAGCGAAACGCAAGATGTTGGTGGGGCTGGCCTACTACCATCAGAAGGACTTCGACCGTGCCCGCATGCTTTTTGCCGGGGCTGAGCACATTTATCCCAATACGGAGCTGGCGATGGAGGCCGGGTATCGGAAGCTTCTTTGCATCAATGAACTGGATCCTGCTGCCCTTCCCGCCGCCGCGCAATCCTTCCTCAGTGCCTATGCTGTGGCATTTCCCACGAGCGTATGGCCTGAAATGGTGCGTCTGATGGTGGCTGAAAGCCTCTTCGACAAGGACCCCGGTGGGGCTGCCAATTTCTATGCCTCCATTCATGTGGAAAAGCTGCCTGCCAAGATGCACGCGGATATCTTTTACAAGAGTGCCTGGGCGCTTGGTCAGGCTACACGGCGTGTCGAAGCCGTGACTTTGTGCAACAAGTTCATTGCGGACTATCCGAAAGACCCCCGCATCCCGACAGCATTGGCCTTCCGTGGCGACATGCAGATGCTCCTGAACAATGAAAATCTGGCTCTGGCCGACTTCGAGGAAGTCATCAAGAAGTGGCCTCGCCACGAAGCCGCTGCTGCTTCCTGGCAGAAGGCCGCCCAGATCTACATGCGCCGCCAGGACATGGCGAAGATGATTGAACATTACGAAGGCTTGCTCAAGAATTTCCCGAAAGCTATGCCTGCGGCACTTTCCGAAGCCCGTTTCATGGTGGGTCGTGGGTACTTCGACAAGAAGGATTATGAAAAGGCTATTCCGAATTTGGAAGAAGCCCGGACGCTCAACCCCGAGAAATACGGGGAACAGGTCGGCGTTCTACTTGTCCTTACCTACTACCAGCTTCAGAATGCTACCCAGTTGCGTTCCGCACTGGAAGACCTCAGCGACAAATATCCCAAGTCGCTTCTGACTATTCCGGAAGCTATTCCCGCATGGCTGGGATTGCAGGCGTACAGCAGCAAGGACTATCGCATTGCCGACAAATACCTGACAATCGCCACTCGCAATGACGAGTTCAAAAACGCCAAACGCGTGATCTGGAAGAACCTTGCCAAGGCGCGTCTTGCCCTCAAACGCTATGAACGCGCCCTTGTGGCCGTCGATATGTACATTGCAGAGGAAACCATGCCCTACCGCAAGGCGGATGCCCTGTTGGACAAGGCTTCCATCCTTTTGGGAATGGCGAAGTATGAGGATGCACGCAAGATTGCGGAAGAAGCCCTTGCCCTCGGTATTGAGGGCCCCCTGATGGCCTCTCTCAAGATTGTACTGGGCGATATTTGCTACGCTGAAAAGAAGTATGATGAGGCTGCCAAGTACTATGGAACGACGGCCGAGTTGTTTGTCTCCGACAAGGAACTTAAACCTCAAGCTCTTTACAAGGCTGCCGCTGCTCTGGAAAAAGCTGGTCGCCAGCAGGAGGCAGGTCAGTTCCGTAGTACTCTCGAAAAAGAATTCCCGGGCTGGAAACCCAATGAAAATCAGCAACTTCCCGTCCTGGATGATTAAGTCTGGTTGCGTTGTGATGTTGATGTAATCTGCCATGTTCGAGGAAGGTAACAGAAAGAAGCGTTGGTACGACTGGCTGGGTTTTTTCCCGGCTCGTATCGTCCGCCTGTTGTTGCTCCTTGGCCTGATTCCTCTGACGGTTGCCGTGGTGCTGGGCATTTATGCCTATCGTGCTAACAGCTTCAACCTGGATGACATTACGACTCAGTTGGCAAATTGCCTGGCCTACGATTGCAATGGCAAGTTGATTGGCCCGCTCTCTACGGAAGCGCGTATCAGCGTCACCCGCGCAGAGTTGCCGGATTACCTTGTGCATGCCTTTGTGGCGAGAGAGGATGAGGACTTTTTCGATCATGGGGGCATTGTTTATACATCCATGATTCGTTCCATGTTGCGCAATCTGACGTCGATGTCCTATGCCCAGGGTGGTTCGACGATTACCATGCAACTGGCTCGTAATTGTTACGAGCTCAAGGATAAGACGATTGATCGCAAGATTCTGGAAATGGCCTTGTCCCGGAGGATCGAATCCAGGTACGACAAGGATACAATTCTGACGGCCTACCTGAACAGGATTTACTTCGGCCAGCGTTGCTACGGAGTAGCCCAGGCCGCGAGAACCTATTTCGGCAAGAAAGTGTCTGATCTGAATCTGGCCGAGTGTGCGACGTTGGCCGGGTTGGTACGCGGGCCTTCGATTTTCAATCCCGTGACGGATAAGGCTGCTGCGACGCGCGAACGCAACGATACCTTGGATCGCATGGAATCCTGCGGTTTCATCTCGCCGGAGGAATGCGAGGAGTCCAAGAGCGCGGAGATGGTGCTGTACAGTTCGGGCGACGAATTCATGATGTCCTATCCCGCCATTTGGATTAGCCGGGAGATGGAAGAACTTCAGCAAGACCGTGAGGAAGAAACTTCTGGTTTACTCGTCCTCACGACAATCGATCTCGAAGAACAGAGGGATCTTGAACGTACCTGTGAAAGAGCCCTGCAGGAATTGGAGAAGAACCCCGTCTGGAAGGAGCTCCCCAAGCGAGTGGATGCCAAGGCCGAGGGGTGTGTCCAGGTGGCTGCCATGTGCGTGGAGTCGTCTTCGGGGCACATCCTGTCTGTCGTGGGAGGGCGTTGTCCTCTGGATGGCATGGAACGTTGGAACATGAAGAGAAAAGCTGGTTTTCTCTTCCAGCCTCTCGTCAACCTTGGTGCTGCTGATCGCGGACGAAACATCATCCGCAACTCACCACTTGCTACTGGGCGCGCCGTCGGATATCGCCGGATGAAGGAATTGGCCGTATTGGCGGGTATTAAAGCCGAGATGCCGGATAGTGACGAACTCTACGACGGACAATTCGACATTACGATGGTGGATGCCGTCCGCGCTCTGATGATTATCCAACAGAAAGGGCGTAACGTCCCCTTGAATGCCCTTCTGAAGGTGGCGACCAACCGGAAGGCGCTCGTCTTTTCCACCGAGCAGAATCAGGAAGAGGAGCGCCGTGAAATCCTTCCACGAGAAGCCGCTCGCGTCGTCGCCAGCCTTCCTCCCTTCTTATTGAATATTCGCACGAAGCTGGTGACTCTGCAGGGGCGCCTGCCTGATAACGGTGGGTTTTTCACGGCTCGCATGGGAGCCAGACGCTCTGTTTTTGTCTGGGTGGGTTTCGATAGAGACGGTGCTGTGCATGAACCCAAAAAAGGCATCGCCACGGCAATGTCGGCACTTTGCTCCGATTTGTCAATGGAGCTGTACACGGCAACGCTTGACCGTTACAAGCTGGCGGAAGCTAAAAAGAAGGCTGCCGAACAAGCGCATCGTGAGCAGGAGGAAAAGGAAGAGAATGAGGGACAGGGCAATGAATCCTCTGTTACTCAACCTGAACCTGATTCTCAATCCTCCGATGCCCCGACCGCAGAGAATGCACCTACCGTTCAACAGTCTTAACTTCCCATTACTCTAAACGATTATGATTACCTATTCTCCGGAAATGGCCGTTGCCATTCAGGCAGCCAAGTCGGCAGGTGCCTTCCTTAAGGAACATTTTGACGATACCAAAAAAGTTGATGAAGAGAGCCAGAACGATATCAAAATCGAGCTGGATAAACTCTCTCAGAAGTTGATTACGGACACCATTCTTGGAGCCTTCCCCTGCCACTCCGTTCTTGGTGAAGAAGGCCGTGCGGGAGATGCCTCCTCTGACTGCGAATGGATTGTCGATCCCATCGATGGAACAGTGAATTATTACTACGGTATCCCGTGGTTCTGCGTTTCCATCGCGTTGCGCCGTTGCGGAGAAATCGTGTTGGGGGTGATCTACGACCCAATGATGGACGAGTGCTGGCATGCCGAGCTGGGTGGCCCGGCCTGCAAGAATGGCAAGCAGATTTCCTGCAGCAAGCGGGATAAAATGGCGGAGGCTATCGTGTTTGTCGGCCATGGTAAAACGGATGGTTCCAAGGAAAAAGGCATTGAGCGTTTTGCCAAGATAGCCTGGCAGGTACGCAAGGTACGCAACAACGGTTCCGCGGCCCTTGCTATGGCGTACATTGCCTGTGGTCGTTTTGATGCTTATGTGGAAAGCGTGATCTCCATTTGGGACATCGCCGCTGGCAAAATCATCGTGGAAGCTGCCGGAGGTACCGTAACTCTCGATCCGAATCCGAATAATCCGGAACAATTCGGCATCATTGCCTGGAATGGGCATATTCCCATTGTGGAAGCCCTCAACGAATAATCCAATTTTCCTCTCAATCCCTTTATACGATGAGCAATCTGCCCAACATGCTTCACCTCTCGGGAATTGGTTACGACATCCACCGTTTCGCCGAGCAGCCCCGCCCCCTGATTCTGGGAGGTATTCACATTCCCGAAGGCCGGGGACTCGATGGGCATTCCGATGCCGACGTGCTGTGCCATGCCATAGCCGATGCTATTCTTGGTGCTGCCGGTTTGCCTGATATTGGTTTTTGGTTTCCTCCGGGTGACCCCTCATGTAAGGATATTTGTTCGTTGGAGATCGTTTCAAAAGCAGTGGATGAAGTTCGCAAACAGGGCGGGCGCATCATCAATATTGACTCTTCACTCATTGCTGAGGCTCCGAAAATTGCTCCTCATCTGGAAGCGATGAAACGGCAGCTTGCTCCCGTCCTTGTCCTGCCTGAAACCCGTGTTGGTATTAAGGCTACGACGAATGAACGCCTAGGTAGTCTGGGGCGTGGTGAGGGTATCGCGGCATTTGCCGTGGCCTCCATCATTCTTCCTGAGATTCGGGATCTCGATTGATCGAGCCAATTTTGTTTTACCCCATCAATCAATCAGCCGGCAGGGATGAACCTTGCCGGCTGATTTGTTTAAATGGAGTGAGGTCTGGAATTAACCTCTCCTGCGGGAGAAACTGCGTCTGCTACGGTTGCGGGATTTGGCAGGCGTAGCTTCCTTGACAAAGGAGCGAGGTTCGGGGCCGCTGTCTTTGTGCATGGGCAGTTTTTTACCGATCAACTTTTGAATGTCGCGGAAGTAGGGGGCTTCGTCCGGTGAGCAGAAGGACAGAGCCTGACCTTCGGCTCCAGCTCTAGCCGTGCGTCCGATGCGGTGAATGTACACTTCCGGTTCGTTGGGAAGGTCGTGGTTGATGACGAGGTTAATACCTTTGACATCAATGCCGCGCGAGGCGAGGTCCGTGGCAATCAGGATGGGTGTAGAACCAGTTTTGAAGGCCTTCAGCATGCGTTCGCGTGCGCCCTGGGTCTTGTCGCCGTGAATAGCGGAAGAGGGAAACTCGTTTTTTGACAGGAACTTGGCCAGACGGTCGGCACCGTGCTTCGTCCGCGTAAAGATCAAAACGCGGTCATCGTCCTGGTGGGTTTCCTGAAGGATGCTGAGGATGAAGTTCTTTTTGTCGGCCTGAGCTTCGACATGGTAGATGCTCTGATCGATTTTGTCCGCCGTCATCGTGGGAGGCGTGACAGCCACTGTTTCTGGATTGCGCAGCATTTGTTCGGCCAGCATGCGAATTTTGGGAGGCATGGTGGCGGAGAAAAGCTGGGTGTGGCGCTGGGAAGGCAACTTGGAGGCAATCTTCTTGATGGCCGGGGCAAAGCCCATGTCCAGCATGCGGTCGGCTTCGTCGAGCACGAGGACTTCGACTTCCGAGAGGTTGACGTTGCCTTGGTCCATGTGATCCATCAGGCGGCCAGGGGTGGCAACCAGGATGTCGAGACCACGGGAAAGGGCCTTTGTCTGTGGGCTGTAACCAACGCCGCCGAACATGACGGCAGATGCGATGGAAAGGCCGCGGGAGTACGAGGCGATATTGTCGTAGATCTGCTGGGCAAGTT
This sequence comes from uncultured Akkermansia sp., assembly GCA_964448375.1. GTDB lineage: Bacteria > Verrucomicrobiota > Verrucomicrobiia > Verrucomicrobiales > Akkermansiaceae > Akkermansia. The sequence continues at coordinate 63,286 of CAYVAI010000013.1, read as the reverse complement.
CGCGGGTCGGGCTCAGGATGAGCGCGCGGATTTTGCCTTTGCGCAGCGGTATCCGCTGTGCGGAGAAACGATGAACCAGGGGCAGGGCGAATGCGGCTGTTTTGCCAGTGCCCGTCTGGGCAAGCCCGATGATGTCCTTGCCTTCCAGCAACAGCGGGATACAGGCTGCCTGGATGGGCGTAGGTGTCTGATAGCCAAGTCCGTTCAGGGCGGCGAGAATGGGAGCGCGCAAGCCGAGCTCCTCGAATGATGTAATGGATGCCATGTAGATGGTTGATATGATGAGCGGCGTTTGCGACAGGCAATGCTCAACGGTGGCGCAAATGCGCCGGAAAGCAAAAACAGGCTTCTCCCTGTGGGAATGCGCCTGGTGAAGTGAACGCCCGTACCGGGTCATGAGGAAGGCACCGCATGCGATGCTTCCGCCTCGGATAAAACCGGGTACGGCGCGGAGTAGAGCACGCTTCCGGAGTTCTGTCACGGGAAATATATAAATTCCGTGACAGTGTGCCGCTTATGCTCGATAGCGGGACAGGATGAAATGGATTTCTTCCAGCAGGGCTTCGGAACGTTTGTTCCAGTGGCGGCTGCCCTGGATTTCCAGTACACATTCGCGTTCTCCTGTGAAGCGGTAACGGGTGAGCCCCCTGCTGCGCAAGGAAGTGAGTTCACAGTTCAAATCCTGAACGAAAAAGAGGAGTAGGGGATTGCGGCGTGCAATCTCGTCGATGCTGATGCTGATGGGGGGGGCCGTCTCCGGCAGATGCGCGGCCAACTTTTCCATACCCACTTCTTTCAGCATGGTACGTATTCTCTTGTAGAGCTCGGAGATGGGCATAACTTCCCAAGGGCAACTTTCTTCCAGATAGGTGAGAACTGCGGCGACGAGGTCGTCCCGGAAGGGAAGTTCCATCTCCAGAGAGTCAGCCGCTTCATCAAGGGCGTCAGCCAGCCATCCGAAGTTGTAGTCGGATATCAGGCAGTCGCCAATACGAAGGACGGGGCGTTTGCTTTTGAAGCAGATCATGGGAGGGCTGGGTAGAAGGAAAAGGGGAAACGGACTGGGGGGGAAATAGCGGCTGGTATAGCAGGGTTAGAACAGTTTGCGTTGCAGGGGATCATTGGTGCTGTGGTGCTGCATCTGGCTGATTTCCTGGATGAACTCTTCCACGTTCTGGAACTGACGGTACACCGAGACGTAACGGATGTAGGCTACCGGGTCGATGGCGTAGAGTTTCTCGATGACCTTCTTCCCGATTTCATTTGAGGGTACTTCGCGGAGGTGATCGCGGTGGAGTTCTGAGACGATTTCGTCAGCCGCGCGGTCGAGTTGATCCATACTGACTGGCCGCTTCTCGCAGGCCTTCACCATGCCACGGAGGATTTTTTCGCGGTTCAGGGCCTCGCGCAAGTTGTCGCGCTTTACAACGCGAAGCTCGGTTCGTTCGATCTGTTCGTAAGTTGTATAACGGTAATCGCACTTCAGACAGACGCGGCGGCGACGAATCGTCGTGCCGTCCTTCGACATTCGCGAGTCGATGACCTTGTCTTCAAGATATCCGCATTGTACGCATCGCATGACAAGATTCTATACACAACATGGAGTGTTGTCGAATGATTTTGTATAGCAAATATTGTACACAAACGTGAATATTCAAGTTGTCTAAAGTGAATAACCGCCTCTCGATTGTGAAGAAGTTTCGGAAGGATATTCACAGCAGAATAGTGAAATCCTTGTACGGCAAGGTAAGGAGCCATGATGGTATTGTGAATATCTTTTGGTGTTACGACATGAAAGATATTGATGAGTCACACAGTCTCCTGAAACGAAAAAGCCCGGGCGGAGTGAACCGTCCGGGCCTTGGATAAATGGAGTGAAGCAGAAGAGGCTTATTTGTCGAATTCGACGAGAGCCGTGAAGGAATCGGGGTTCAGAGCAGCACCACCGACGAGAGCTCCGTCGATGTCGGGCTGAGCCATGAGTTCCTTGACATTGTCGGGTTTGACGGATCCACCGTATTGGATGCGAACCTTGTCAGCCGTGACGGGGCAGTAGAGGTCGGCAAGTACCTTGCGGATGAAGGCGTGGGCTTCCTGAGCTTCCTTGGAGGTTGCGGTGAGGCCAGTGCCGATAGCCCAGACGGGTTCATAGGCGATGACGATGTCGGCTACCTGTTCGGCGGGGATGTCCTTGAGGCCGTCGGTGAGCTGGGTGGTGAGGACTTCTTCGAGTCTGTTACCAAGGCGTTCGTCCTTGGTTTCACCGATGCAGAAGATGGGGGTGAAGCCACCGGTGATCGTTTTTTTGATCTTGGAGTTGATGATCGCGTCGGTTTCTCCGTAGTACTGGCGGCGTTCGCTGTGGCCGAGGATGATGTAGCCAAGGCCGAGTTCCTTGAGCATGGTGGTGGAGATTTCACCAGTGAAGGCGCCGTTGTCCTTGTCGGAAACGTTTTGGGCAGAGACGCCGACGACCGTGTTGCCCTTGAGTTCAGCAATGACGGTGGGGATGGTGATGAAGGGGGGGGCGATCACGACGTCGCAGGAGAGCTGCTTGCCGTCGATGTTCTTGAGGAATTGATCGATGAATGCGGTGGCTTCGGCCGGACCGACATTCATTTTCCAGTTGGCTGCAATGATGGGTTTGCGGGACATGGTTATGATTGGGTTGGGTGGGATTGTTGCCGAAATTGGCGGAAGGTCAAGCACGGATGAGCAGGGCAGCGTATGCCCCGTCGGACATTTCTCGGAAGGGTAGAGCAAGGCGTTCTTCCTTGAGAGAAAAATCGGGGTGGGCTTCCAGGAATCGGTCAATGATGTTGCGGTCTTCTTCCTGGTCGATGGAGCAGGTGGAGTACACGAGGCGTCCACCGGATTTCACGGCCAGGGATGCTTGATCCAGGATGAGGAATTGGATATCGGCCAGTCGGGTGATTTCTCCGGGGCTGAGTCGCCAGCGGACATCGACTCTGCGTTGGATGACGCCTGAGTTGGAGCAGGGGACATCGAGAAGGACGGCGTCGAAGTATCCTTTCCAGCAGGGAGGGCAGGGCTTGGTCCAGTCGGCCTGGGCGGTTTCGACGAGGTCGGAACCCTGGCGACGAAGGTTTTCCAGCAGGGTGGGCAGGCGGTGGCCGTGCATGTCTGTGGCCGTGAGCTGGGCTTTGCCATTTGTAGCGGCGATGATGGCGGCGGATTTGCCGCCGGGTGCGGCGCAGGCGTCGAGGATGCGTTCTCCGGGCTTGGGTGCGAGGAGTTCTACGGCGTAACGCGTGGAGGGGTCTGCAACGTAGAGAGCACCAGAGCGAATGGCATCCAGAGGCAGAGGCCCATTGACGGAGAACCAGCCAGGGATGCCGTCGAGAGGCAGGAGGGAGCGGGTATCGCCTTCAAGCTCGATCAATGGGTTGCGGCGAACATAGAAGGCAGGGGGCTGGTTGTTGAGTTCCAGCATGGTTGTGGTGTCGGCTTCACCATAGGCTGCAACCCAGCGTTCAACGAGCCATTCAGGGGTCGAAAAACGGATGGAAAGAGGGAGAGTATCACGTTCGGCGAGGAGTTCCTCTTCGCGGCGCAGGGCGGTACGGAGGATAGCGTTGACAAGCCCACGCGTTTTCTCGGGGGCAATGTTGACGGTTTCAAAGACGGCTGCATGCTTGGCGAGGCGCATGAGGAAGATCTGGCAGAGTCCGATTTCCAGGATGATACGCGTTTGTTGGTCCAGTCTGCCCTGGCGGAGGTTCCCCAGCACATAGTCGAGCCACGTTTTGTTGCGCAGGATGCCGAAGACGATAGCCTGCATCAGGTTGCGGTCACTGGTTGCAAGCTTGGCCTTGTCGGCCATCTGGTCGATGATCGTTTCCGCAAAGGCATTCCCTGTCTCCCATTTTTGGAGACATTGCAGGGCTACTTGCCGGGGTGTTGGGTTCTTTTCCACTGGCGCGAGGGTATCATAATGAGCGAGAAAGCACAATGCCCAATCCGGCTTGGTTAGGGAATTAGGCAGTTTCCAGTTGTGGAACAGCTGTGTTGGCTCAGGACTTGTCGTTGCGTGGGCTGCCGACTTCTTTGTCGTACAGAGCTTTCATGGAATTGAATTTGTCGGGCTGTGCAGAGATAAGGTTGTGACGTTCTCCGGGGTCGGCGGCGAGGTTGAAGAGGAGCCAGTCTTTTCCCTTGCGAGTCAGTTTCCATCCATCGTGGGCGATGACGCTGTGGTCAACGACAACATGGCGAGTTTGATTGCCTGGTGCCTTACCCATGAGTGCGGGGAGGTAGGAGACGGCATCTTTGCCAGCAGGCAAAGGGATTCCGGCGATTTCCGCGAAGGTGGCCATGTGGTCGTAGCTGGCGATCATATTGTCGCATACTTTGCCCTGGGGGATGGTGCCGGGGCAGGAAATGATGAGGGGAACGCGGATGCCTCCCTCATGGTTGGTCCATTTAAGCCCGGCGAGTTCGACCATTTGGCGGTCTTTTCCGATGGTGCCCCGGTTGGCGCGGAAAACGTCGAGGACTTCTCCCGTGTCATCGAGAACTCCTCCGTGGTAGTTGAGTCCGCGCCCGCGTCCTTTATCGGTGCGGTAGTATATTTCGTGGCCGTTGTCTGCGGAGAAGACAAAGATGGTGTTCTTGGCGATGCCGAGTTCTTGAGCTTTGGTGACGAGTGCCCCAACCTGGGAGTCGAGCTTGGCGACCATCGACGCATATTCTTCTGCCGCCGAGGCACATTCGCGGTTGTTGCCGCTCGCCTTGGCGTAGGCAGCCCGGATTGCCGGGTTGTTGCGATAGATATTTTCGTGGGGCGGGATATCGACGGGCCCGTGTGGAAGGTTGGTGGAAAAGAAGAGGAACATGGGCTTGTCCCGGTTCTCTTCCATGAAGTTGAGGGCTTCTTTCAGCATGACGTCGGGCGCATAGGTTGTCTTGCCTTCGCGATTGCTCTGTCGCCTGTCCGTCGAGCCTTCCGCGTATTGCTCGGCAGTTTTGCCGGCATTAGCCATGGTATTGCCGGGCAGGGGGAGCTTCCTGCCATCCTTCCACAGGAAACTGGGGTAGAATCCGTGGGCGCGTTCGTGATCCATGTAGCCGACGTAGTGGTCCCATCCGTGGCGTTCGAGTTCGCCTGGCCAAGTGGTGAATCCCCAATCGAGTTTGCCGAATTGTCCGGTGACGTATCCGGCCTTTTTGAGGAGTTCGGGGAGGAAGACTTCGTGTTCGGATGGCTTGATGGTGCTGGCTGCTTCCGCCTTGTGCGAGAATTCGTCCGTAGTCCACTTGTTTTTCTCCATTTCCATGACGAGCCCACCGCGCGTTTGTGTGTAAGAATTGGAGTGGCTGTCGTGGACGCCCATCAGAAGGCTGGCTCTCGCTGGGCAGCAATACTGGCTGCTGTATGTGCGAGTGAAGGAGACTCCCTGATGGGCGAGGCGATCGATGTTCGGAGTCTTGACGATTTGTTGACCGTAACATCCGAGCATACCCATCCCTAGGTCATCTGCGTAGATGAAGATAATATTGGGCTTTTCCGGGGACTCTGCCTGGCATTGATGCTGAGACAGGGAGAGGAACAATAGTAGCGAGAGGAGGAGGAAGGGGAGTCTCATGATCAATGTGTGTACGGGACAGGAAGAAGAATTCTTTCCACTTAACATAATGACTATAGGGAAAATGGAGACATTGGAAAAGCAAAACCGCCCGGGATATGCACCCGGACGGTTTGGAATGGAATCTTGTTGCAGTTCAGCGTTGCGCTTAGTTGCCGTAGGGCTTGTTGGCGCGGCTGAATTGCTTGAGACGAAGCCCGTTGAGGGAGATGAAGCCTGTGGCGTCGTCCTGGTTGTAGAGTTCTTCGTGTCCGCCTTCCATCGTGGCGATGTCTTCGGAGTACAGCGTGTTGGCAGAACGGCGTCCGGCGAACATGACGTTACCCTTGTAGAGTTTGAGGCGAACTTCACCGTTGACGGTTTCCTGCGTCTTGGTGACGAGAGCCTGGATGGCTTCGCGTTCCGGAGAGAACCAAAAACCGTTGTACACGGCGGCGGCATAGTCCGGAATCAAACCGTCGCGCACCTTCTGGGCTTCGCGGTCCATGGTCAGGGTTTCGATGTCGCGGTGGGCTGCCAGGATGATGGTACCACCGGGGGTTTCGTAGATGCCGCGGCTCTTCATGCCGACGAAGCGGTTCTCGACGATATCAACGCGGCCGATGCCGTTGCGTCCGCCCAGTTCGTTAAGGACGTACATGACGCCAAGCGGGGAAAGGAGGGTGTAGCCGTCACGTTCTCCCAAATGCTTCACGTTGTGCTTGGCGAGGATTTCAGTCATGCCATCGCACTGGATACCGACGATGTTACCCTTTTCAAAGAGGCACTGGATGTATTCGGGCTTGTCGGGGGCGTCTTCCGGAGCGACGGAAAGGACGTACATGTTTTTGTCCACTTCCGTGGTGCCGTCGTACCAGGTGTCTTCGAGCATGCCGGCTTCAAAGGAAATATGAAGCAGGTTGCGGTCCATGGAGTAGGGCTTCTTGAAGGACTGGCGGATCGGGATGTTGTGCGCTTCGGCGTAGGCAATCATTTCTGTACGGCCGGGGAATTCTTTGCGGAATTCAGCGTCGCGCCACGGAGCGATAACCTTGATGTTGGGAGCCAGAGCATTGGCTGCAAGTTCAAAGCGAACCTGGTCATTGCCCTTGCCTGTAGCACCGTGTGCAATGGCGTCGGCACCTTCCTTGATGGCGATGTCGAGCATATTGCGGGTGATGCAGGGGCGTGCGATCGAGGTACCAAGCAGGTAGCGGCCTTCGTAGAGGGCGTTGGCCTGGAACATCGGGAAGATGTAGTTCTTGGCGAAGTCTTCCTTCAGGTCGTCGATGTAGCACTTGGAAGCGCCGGTCTTGAGAGCCTTTTCTTCGAGGCCGTCGAGTTCTTCTTCCTGACCTACGTCTGCGCAATAGGCGATGATTTCGGCGTTATATTTTTCCTTGAGCCACTTCAGCAAAACGGAAGTGTCAAGACCACCAGAGTAAGCAACGACGATTTTCATAATTGATCGGAAATAGTCCGTGGGGACTCTGCATCATTTTCATGGCTGGGGAAAGCCCAAACTGCACAAAACTGAACGTTTTTCGCAGAATGACATTCTTCCCCGGCTCGTCGCGGGGGGATTCCTTATCCGCGATGGGGATTTACTCATGGGGTGATTCGTCGATTTTCAGCGATGATTCACGGGCATTGCCGCGGAGTTCCGGGGCGTACATGGCCTCGACGATGGTGGGCATATTGCGGAAGGAACCAGGGCGTTCGGCTCTGAGCCTGTACGTGATGGTGTGTTCGCCTTTCGGGAGCCTGTTGAAGTAGAAACGCGATTCTTCATCCCGGGGTTCCTGATAGTAGGAAACGTGATCGCCGAAGCCGTACCCGCTGAGGAGGCTGGCGGATTCACAGCCAGCGGGGCGAGGGTCGGTGGCACAAATGTATTCGCAGTCGTGACGGGCGGTAAAGACGAGTTCGACCTCGATTTCCGTGCCGCTGTCTACGGTGTCGCCATCCGCCAGAGGGACGAGCAATTCATTCCTGCCGCCCTTGGTGATTCGCTTGCCTTGCAGCGGAGTGTCAGCTGTTATTTGGCTGGCGGGGACGACGCGGTAGCAGTTGCGCTTGACGGTGAGGTTTAACCCGGCGGCGGGAAGGGGATCTTGCGTGGTGTATGCGTTGAACAGGCCGTTGATGTACAGTCGGCCCTTGCCGCCCTTGCGGCGGATGGTCCACGTGAGAGGCGATTGTTGACTGGCGGCGGCCAAGGGGAAAATGGCATCGCCTTCCAGAGTGACGGAGCGCTGGGCGGTCAGCAGGTTGTCACGCGTCAGGGCAATGGAGCCGATGACGCGGTCTCCTGAGAGGACATCCACTTGCATGGGATCGACTCCTTCCTTCGTCGTGAGGGCATACTGGCAGAGGGCTTCCAGAGCATTTGCTGTGGAAAGCGTGGATTCCCAATAACTGGCGTACTGGCGTTTGAGAACGATTCCGCGGGCGATGGGAGCAGCAGTGTCGCTGCCCAGTTCGCAGAGGAGTTGCAGGTATTCTGCCTGGATGGAAGTATCGTTGCCATGCCAGAACCACCAGGAGGAGGATTCACCGGGGTTCTTGAGCCGTGCCGTGCCAAGCATGGCATCTGTAACAACCTGTTTTTGGAGGGCGGAAACCAGCTTCTTCACTTCTTCGGAGTCCTTGTCGCTTTCCTTCAGAAGCAATCTGGCGGCCATGATTTGGCTGTACTGTCCGATTTTTTGGGCATCTCGGGCGATGAGCTTCATCATGCGGTCGTTGCTGATGCCTTTGGGATGAACGGGGTTGGGCGTGCTGAGCGCACGTCGGATCAGTATGTCCTCTTCATTGATGGTGCCCCGGGATTTGTTATTCTTCCAGGGGAGAATGGAGGACGAGAGACGAGCAACGCGTTGGTCCTCGATTGAACCAAGGAACCCGGCTGCTTTTTCCAGGCTTGTTTCCGGAACGGTGTGTTGCATGAACGAGGAAGCGATGGACAAACCACGGTACACGATGGCGGAAATGACAGGATCGCTTTCAATGGCTTGCCCGAACCAGCTCCATCCTCCGTCGTCGCCCTGCATGGCGATGAGGCGGTCAATGTTGGTCTTTACGAACTTGTTGGTTTTCTTCCTGTCGAAAAGGAGCGGACAACTGGCTTCCTTCGATCTGTCAGGGATGGCGATGTTCAGTTTCTCAAGTGTGTGGCGGACGATGAGGGTTCCCAGGAATCGGTTGAGCGTTTGTTCGGCGCAATCGTGGGGGAAATCCTGCAGATAGGGCAGGGAATCGATGGCGGGCAGGATGACTGAAGGCGAAACGGTGAGAGTCAGGCGGGCATCATCCTGGCGGATGGCTTCCGGCACCTTGAGTTTGACGGTGGCTTCATTGCTTCCTGTGGCAAGAGCCCCGCTGAATACGTGAGTCTGACGCATGCCGTGCGGCAGGACGGGCAGGGATATTTGCATGGCATCGTTGCCTGCCTCGCTACGCACCTCTGTGGTATATTGCGCTGTGCCGACGTGTGTTGCGCGCACATTCCAATCGACGCGAGCCGTGCCTTGAGCCGGAACTTCGACGATGGTATTGTCTTCACCTTCCAGCGGAGCCGGGCTGGATGGAGACGGTTTTAGCGCCACATGCGCCTGGACGGCTTTGTCCGTCTGGTTGCGGATGATGGTACTGAGTGTGGCCGTATCTCCCACGGTGAGGAAGCGTGGCATCTGGAGCGAGGCGAGGATGTCCTTCGTGCAGATCATGGTAGCAGAGGCTTCTCCGAAGGAGAGATCGGGGGTGATGATCCATGCGCGAAGCTGCCATGTGGTGAGGTTGTCAGCCATGGTGATGGGGAGGGTGACGGTGCCGTCGCTTGCCAGAGCCAGGATGCCGCGCCAGAGGATGTTGTCGGTGAAGTTGCTGCGGATGGCGATGTCATTCGTATTGACGGAAGCGTCCTTGTTTTTGTTGGAGGCTTCGTCTTCCTCGACAATAACGGGGCATGGAGCGCAGGAGGGAGCGTAGGAATAGGAAATATCGGATTCCATACTCTGTGTCTTGAAACTGCTGGAACGCTCCATCAGGGTGGATTCGAGGACGTCCTCGATTGACGATTTGACGAAGTCCGACAGATTGGAGTGCGCACGGGCTTTTCTCGATTTCCAAGGGTATGCGAGACTGCTTGGTGGGTTTTCGCTGGCGTTGAAGCCGGGTGTTTGGGTGGTATTGGAGCGACTCCAAATCATCCGCTCCAGTGCCTCGGGGGTGCCGGAAAAGTATTCCAATGCCTGGTCGTAAACTGCCAATGTGACGAGAGCACCAGCGGGTGGTGGATTGCCTGTTGCATCCCTGACTGCGATTTTGATGCTGGTTTCTTCGCCGGGCTTGAGCGTTTGTTTGCCGACGGAAGCTTCCGCTTGGAGGCGCTTGTCGTTCGGCGGCACAAGGATGTGTGCCTTCGCCTGTTGAAGTTTTCCCTGGCAAACGGTGAAGGCTTCGACGGTGGTGTTGGGCATGTCCTCGGGGAGAAGGGTGATGGAGGATTCTCCTACATGTCCGCTAGTTGTAACCATGTCGCAGGATTCCTTGGTCCATCCAGCATGCGAAAAGAGCCAAACGTAGCCGGTTGGGGCGGAGGTTTCAATCAGGAAACGGGCTTTGGTTCCGGTGGCGGACTGCTTGTCGTGAGCCAGAAGATTCAGTTTATCCGGGGCAGGATGGCTGCCCTTTTTGCCATTTCGGGAAGGAAGGTCGAGATGTGCTTCCGATGTTTCTCCATCGGAGCCCGTGAGTGTGACGGTGAAACGGAGGATTCCTCGCGTATCCAGGGCATCCGCCGGGAAAACGATAGTGGCTTTCCCCTCGTCATCCGTTGTAAAGTCGGACTGCAGAAGGGGGGATTTGGTGGAAATCGTCAGCATTTCATCGTCTTTTTTACCCTCATTGTTGCGTTTGAGCGGATGGACGGTGCAGGTGCCGGAAGCATTGGCGCCAACCTTGCCATCGCCCTGTTTGGCTGTGAGCTTGATGTCCACGGCTTCTCCCTTGCCGATGTATTGGGATGAGGGAACAAGGCTTAGTATGAAGGGTGACCTGGAGGCGCTCAGGATCCGGTTTTCCTGGACTTCTCGCAGGGAGGCATCCGTTACCTTGGCGGTGATGTCGTAATTGACCTTATTGTACTTGGCGACTTTGTTCTCCTTGAGGGCGGAGAGGAGGACTCGAGCTTCTCCTTTTTCATTCAGAGTGATGGATTTTTCAATAGAGCCGATACGACTATCCTGCCAGTATCGTGGGTTGTCCTTGAACAGATAGTCCCAAACCCAGAGTTCGGCGGGAGTTTTTTCCCCGGATGTGATATCGATTTCAAGTTGGACTTTGGCATTCGAGACGGGGCCGCCGCTGTAGTATTCCGCCCGGATGATGCAGGCTGCCTCTTTTCCGAGGCGGAGCGAGGGTGTTTCAGGAACGATGCTAACCTTGAACTCCGGTTTTTTGTACTCTTCAACTCGGAAGCATGCGGAGATTTCCTTACTTGCTTTCTGATCGCCACCCTCACCGGAGGATGCATCCCTGGGAACAAGGGTGACCGTGTAATTCCCCAAATCCGCATCGTCGGGCAGGGGGATATCCAGTTCAATGGCATTTGTAACATCCGTCTTGACTTCCTTTCTGTTCCAGTCGTCCAGCGTATTGCGCGGACCGCGTACCGTGACAAGGTAGGGTGTGTGTAACCCGAACATCAGGGCTGGGGCGGTGAAGGACGACTGAATGGGACGGGCAATGAGTCGTACCTTCTGTCCGGCCCTGTAGATGGGTTGGGAGGTGAGCAGGACGAGTTGCAGCTGAGGAGGGGCGTTCGGATTGTGGAAATCGAAGGAAGAAAAATAGTCCCTGTTTGGAACAATTGCTCCGTTCAATTCAGCCAGGCAGAAATACTTGTTCAACTCCAGTTTTTTTCCTTCCCGGGTCACTGTGGGCAGTTGTTGAATCCAAAGCCCTTTGTCATCCGTTTGCGCTGTGAAGGGAATGGTGACTTTTTCGGACGAATCCTTGATGTTGTATAAAAGATCTCCTCTCAATTGGACGCCGGGTATGGGCTTCCCAGTAGATTCATCCACGGTGAACCATATCATTTTGTTGCCGGAACGCTGGCGGCTGATGAGTTTGAGGGAACCTTTATTGATGAATTGCATGTATTGTTGACCATCGGGGACGCTGGATGTGACAATGTAGGTGCCGTCAGGGATATTCAGCGGGATGGTGCAAACTTGTTCTTCGCGACTGAGCTTGACGGGGATTGTCTGCTTCAGGATGGTTTTTCCGATGAATGCCCGGAAGCGTTTGTACTTTTCGTTTTCTTCGCGGGCGAGGAAGTGCTGGATGCCGGAGAGCCACGATTCATAAAACAAATTTTTGAGGACGGCATCATCCCGGGTGATGTCAGCCAGCCCTTTCAAGTTGATGGGTTGGACGATGAGGGTGACTTCTTTCGTGTTTCGTACGCGAAGGGCTACTTCTCCATTACTGTGGTCTTGTGTGACAAATGTGGCGTAGGGCATGTCCAGTTCCGCGCAGATGGTGCGGAAGTATTCCGCGCTCATTTTGGCGGGATCTCCTTCCATGTCGTCCTTGAATTTTCCCCTCTGTTCCTTGGAGAAAATGAGCCCACGACGGGCCAGCTCGACGGCTGCGTCAAATTCCAAGCGAGAGATGTAGTCAGCGCACAGGAGGGACATTGCTTCCATGACGACCAGGGGGGAATCCTTTTGTTCGCATAAGGAAAGGAGGATAGGACGGTACTGGCATTCCTGGGGCAGGGTGATGCGCCTCCAATCATCTTTTTCCACTCCACCCGATGGTGAGAACAGGGTTGCTGCAATGTTGGATGGGGTAGGAGGAAGGAGCTTTTTGGTTATCTCCATCGGCATGTTCATCGGCAAGGCATACCACTTCATCAGGCATCTTGCCCTGAACAGGGCGATTTCGTTCCTCTTGCCCGGAACCTTGGCGGCTTCCTGCAGGAGGAATGCGACGCGTTCCATGTCATTGCGAGCTCCGGTCCAGGTTTTGGGAGTCGAGAACAAGGAGGGTGAGGTTCGGATTTCCTCGGCTTCATCCTGATCTTTTGATTCGAGAGACTTTCTGCTGAGTTCTTTGGCATCGGGGGCGGAGTCGAAGGGAGTTTTGACGAGCTTGCGGTTGAGGCGTTCACCGGAATCCATGTTGATGCGGTTGAGGAGCAAGTCGATCAGCGTTTTGTACACCAGGAACTGTTCCTCTGGTGGCATTTTTCCGTTGAGGGCGAGGGTGCTCAGCTGATGGAGGCGGTGCAGGGCATCCAGTTGGTAATATTGCTGCCAATCATCCTCGGGGTGAGGAAGTTCGGCAAATCGATGCATGGCATCATTGGAAATGAGTCTATTTCCTGTTTCCATATATTGCCACTTTGCCAGAGCCGTTTTGAAGTGAATGTTTTTGTCGTGCTGTGGAAGCCATGATTGGACGAGCATGCCGAATGTGATATCCTCGACGATCATCTCGGGAGCCTTCCCTTCGTAGCTTTCCCCGCCTTCGAGGGTTAGAGCCTGGTTGGGAAGCTCGTTTTTCGGCGCGGCACTCTGACCTGGGCAAAGAAATGAGGCGTCCATGTCTTCCGGGAAAGAGTTGATGATGCTGAAAAGATTCAGGAGGTCTTCTCCGCTCTGGACGTCATCGACGGTTGCCAACAGTTGAACGTAAAGTCGCGCTGCTTCATCATGCCGCCTGTCGCATTGCAACTCTATGGCTGTCCGACGCAGGGAATCGGGTGATTGGCTGCTACAGGATGCCAGAAACAATGCCAGCAGGGCAACGAGATGGAGGATGTATCGGTGGAACATGGCGGATGCTTGAAAAAGATGAATGATGAGGCAGGCGAGCCTCAGAGGCTTTGACGGTATATCGTCACGGAAGGTAAAATTTTTGATTAAAATCGATTATGGTACAAGATTTTTACATGATGATGCTGGCTCCATGGGGCGTGCATCTTCGAGAAGGGAGCTTGCTCATCCGTTTCCTTGTCACTCTCGGAGATCAGGAGTTGGCGGCAACGCTCGGTTTGCTCTTGGACGAGGGTGGACGAATATTCTTCCCTCTCCCTGTAAATTTTTTCTCTGGGCTGTTGGTTCGTCATTTTCGTATCTCGGAAACGTGTAGATTAGCGGTGGAAAGCAGCAGAGAGGTTATGCCGAAAAATAGAATGATGAAGGTTTGAAAGCCTTTGATAATAGGAGATTTATAGAAATGTTGCGGTCTCCCTGTGAAACGGGAATCCAGTGATCAAGAATATGCAGAAATTGTTCCAAAACTCAAGTGGAAAAACGGGAGTCGGGGGTCTTGCGGCGTCTGACTCAAGTCCGTGAAAAACAAAAAATTATCGTCTAAAGGAAAAAATCGCTTGCATTTGTTCCCGAAACTGCCTATCTAAGCCCCCCGAACTATGGCTAAGAAGAGCTGGATTGAAAGAAATAAGAAGAAGGAAGAGACCGTCAAGCGTTATGCAGAATTGCGTGCGCAGTTGAAGGCCGAGAAGGATTATGTTGGCTTGACCATGTTGCCTCGCAACGCCAGTCCTACCCGTCTTGTCAACCGTTGCCTCGTTTCCGGTCGTCGTCGTGCATTTATCCGTCGTTTCAAACTGTCCCGTATCGCGTTCCGCGAACTGGCCAACGCCGGTATGATCCCTGGTGTGACCAAGTCTTCCTGGTAAGAAGCTGAATTTTTCAGCCTTACTTGGTACAAAAAATGTTTTCATGACGCGGGGCAGGTGTATACTGGCCTCGCGTCTTATTATGCCTATTTACGAATATATATCCGAGAACGTCGATAACCCGGACATGTCCTGCCCGGTGTGTCGCCGTGGTTTTGAACTGAGGCGACCTGTGGATCGTGCTCCACTCGAACTGTGCCCGATGTGCAAGCATCCGGTGCGCAAGGTGATTAGCAAGGTCAATGTACCTACAATCACTAAACCACTATCTGTCTCCGACGCGAAAGCGGCCGGATTCACTGTTTTGGAAAAACGAGACAAGGGTGTCTATGAAAAGCTGTGACGGGCAAAGCCCTGTTCGCTTTCCCAGAGTACCTTGTTTCTTTTGTCAACTTGCTGATGCAGGGTCGTTTTTTCCGATTCAAGAACACTACACATGACTGACATAGACCCTCTGAGTATTCTTGCGGCCGCTGGGGCCGCTGAAATCCCGGATTCTTTTCCGGGATTGGGTGAAATCCTGCTGGTTCTCGCCGGCATTGTATTCTTCCTGATGTTGAATGCATTTTTTGTCGCGAGCGAATTTTCCATCGTCAAGGTTCGGGAAAGCCAGTTGCAATCGGACGATGCGGAGTCTAAACAGAAGCGGCACAAGCTGGATATGGCTCTGTCTGCCGTGCGTCATCTGGATTCCTACCTTTCTGCAACGCAGGTGGGCATTACTCTGGCGTCCCTGGCTCTCGGTTTCCTGGGGGAACCGCTTGTTGAGAAGCTTCTTGCTCCTGCCTTGAGGATGACGGGGCTGATGAATGATACGATTATCCGCATCATTTCGATGGTGGCGGCGTATGGTCTGTTTACGTTTGCCCACGTTGTTCTTGGAGAACTCGTTCCCAAGTCGGTGGCAATTCGCTATACCTACAAGACTGCCCTGTTTACTGCGCCGATTCTGCATGCCTTTTTTGTGAGGCTTAAATGGGTGGTGTCAGCCTTCAATGGCACGGCTAATTTTATTCTCCGGCATTTTCTCAGCATCAACCCTGATGAAGTCAAGTACGCTGTGCATAGTTCCGATGAGCTGGCGTTGCTGGTGGCGGAGAGCGAACGTTCTCAGGAAGTGACGGCCACCGAAGCTGAAATTTCAAAAAACGCACTGGAACTCAATGAGATGTGCGTGAAGGATATCTTGACGCCTCGAAGCGAGGTAGATGTGCTCGATCTGGATGAGAGCTATGAATCCAACTGGGAGATAGCCCGTTCGTCTCGTCACTCGCGCTTTCCTCTGGTGCGTGGCAACCATCTGGATGACGTCAAAGGTTGGGTGCATGTGAAGGATCTCCTGAAGCAGGTGGGGCAGGCCAATCCTGATTTGATGGGAATTCGCCGTGAATTGAAGGTGGTGCCGGACACGATGCCACTCGATACGCTGCTGACTTTTTTCCTGCGTGAGAAAACCCACTTTGCTCTCGTTGTCGATGAATTTGGCGATGCCATGGGGTTGGTGTTCCTGGATGATGTGCTGGAACAGATTGTTGGAGAGGACATTCAGGATGAATTTGACCAGGATGACATGCGCGAATTTATGCAGACCGGTCCGGACGATTACGTGGTGAGCGGGGCCGTGACCTTGTTTGAACTCGCTGATTACCTGCCTGACATGGATCTGGAATGCCCCGGTATTACGACGTTTGGTGGTTACATTACCCATGAACAGGGACACATCCCGGAAGAGGGTGAGGAAGTGCAGATTGGGAACTATCTGGCTCGCGTGACTGGGACGGATGGCAGGCGTGTGACCCAGGTGCGCTTGAAGAAGATTTTCGAAGAAGACGAAGACGGCGACATCTGAAGCATTGCTTTCGCGCTTGGAAGAGGTTTGAATCCGTTTCATGGAAAAACGCACACACATTTATCCGACGCTTCAGCCTGAGCTGGATGCCAGAGCCGAGGGCTATACCTGCATTGCTGGTGTCGATGAAGCGGGGCGTGGCCCGTTGGCAGGGCCGGTGGTGGCTGGCGCTGTAATTTTACCCCCTGGTTGTTCTGTGCCCGAAGGCCTGGATGATTCCAAGAAACTGACTGCCGGGAGAAGGGAAGCTCTCTTGAAGGAACTTCTTGTTAGCGAAGGCGTGATTCACGGAGTAGGAATTGGCTCAGTGCAGGAAATAGAATGTCTGAATATACTGAAGGCCACGCACTTGGCTATGGCCCGGGCGGTGGAGTCTCTGGGGGTTGCCGTTGATTTTTGCCTGATTGACGGTTTGCCTGTGCCCGGATTTCCTTACAGGCAACGTGCTATTGTGAAGGGAGATTCGATCAGTTTATCGATTGCGGCGGCAAGCATTATTGCCAAAGTGACCCGCGATCACATGATGGAAGAAGCGGACAGGGAATTCCCCCTGTACGGATTCGCAAAACACAAGGGATATGGGACGAAGCAGCATTTGGAAGCGTTGCGCAAGCATGGGCCTTGTCCCTTGCATCGCCGCACGTTTGGGCCGGTTTCACAACTGGAATTGCCGTTTATCTGAGCCTTCCGGAGAGGCGATGACTCCTGCCTCCATCGGCCTTTATGGTGAGATGGTCGCCGAATCATTCCTCCGTGCTGGCAAGTGTGCCATTCTGCGCAGAAACTGGAAGAGTGGCTCTGCAGGGGAACTGGATCTCGTATGTCGCGATGGCGACACACTGGTCTTTGTCGAAGTCAAGACGCGTACTTCCCACACAGACTGGGATGCCATGCGCGCAGTGGATAAACGGAAGCGGGAGTTGATTCGCTCGGGCGGGCGACTTTGGCTTCGTTTTCTGGATGACCGTGAGGTTGCGTACCGTTACGACGTGATCGAAGTATATTTGACGGAAGAGGAAAAGCCGGAAATTCGATGGGCTCGGGCGGCATTCGGGGAACGCGATGGTCAATTTTGATGTGTTACGGCACGAAGAGACCCGGGAAAGTTGCCTCTCTCCCGGGTCAGAAATGTATGATACCTTGATGGGCGATCCGGATTATTCCTTATCTTCCTTGTCGAGAGTTGCGGAGAACTCCTGGATTTTCTTCTTCAGGAACTTGACGACATCCGGGTGCTTGCTGGCGACATTGGTTGTTTCAGCGATATCCGAGGAGAGGTCATAGAGCAAGGGCTTGTCCATAGATGCCTTGACGGGCGGGGAGTTGTGATCAGTGACCTTGTTCTGTGACCAGAGCTGGGAAAAGGTATCGATATGGAGTTTCCAGTTTTTCCAGTGGGCGGCCATCACCTTGTTGTTACCCTTGCCTGTTTGGATCAGGACGTAATCATCATCCTCAATCGTTTTGCCTCCAAATTTGGGGTTGAGCATATGGGCGATACTTCGTCCGTCAGCCTTGCCAAGTGGTTTGAATTCCTGCTTGGTCAGGGTACAGAGAGTGGGGTGAATGTCCAGGACACTGGCAACGGAATCATTGATCTGCCCGGGAGAAATGACGCCCGTCCAGCGGAAGAGGCCAGGAACGCGAACTCCTCCTTCAAAGTTGGAACCCTTGCCGTCGCGGTAAGGCAGGGCGCAGCCCCCCTGGTCGCCCTTGATGAGCCATGGCCCGTTATCAGACGAAAAGATGACGAGGGTATTCTTCCCGATGCCAGCATTGTCAACTGCTTTGAGCAATTGCCCCATGCAGTGGTCAATTTCCTCAATCACATCGTCGTAAATTCTACCGGACGCGGATTTGCCGCGAAACTCCTTGCCGGGGTGCAGGGGGTAGTGAGGCATGGAGGTGGCGAGGTAGAGGAAGAAGGGGCGGGTCTTGTTCTTTCTGACGAAGTCACCGGCAAGGTCGAAGTAATACTGGGTGAGCTTGTCCTGCTTGACCGGGTTTTCCAGAACCTTGGCTGAGGGATAGGCTTTGGAGTCGCCCGGTTGCTGGATGAGCGGACTTGGCATCATGTCATTGGAATAGGGGATGCCGATGTAGGTGTCGAATCCGTGGGCGCAGGGCAGGGACTTGGTGTCCATGTTATTGGCTTTATTGGTAACGCCAAGATGCCATTTACCGATCATGCCTGTGACGTAGCCAGCCTGCTTCATGGTCTCAGCCAGGGTTTGTTCTTCAGGTTTGATATAGGCGGCATCCGTGGGTTTGAGAACCCAGGCGGAGAATCCCGACCGCGCCGGGCTCTTACCCGTCATCAAGGCATAGCGGCTGGCTGTGCAGGCAGGGGAGCCGCTGTAGAAATGACTCATGCAGAGTCCTTCATCCTTCATCTTGTTGAGATGAGGGGTTTTGACATTTTTGTTGCCTGTGAATTCAAAATCCCCATACCCGGAGTCGTCCAGGTAAACGATGATGACATTCGGCTGATCCAGGGGCGGGCGAGCCATCGACGGCATGGCCGTCACTGTGACTCCAAGAATACAAAGAGGCAGGAATTTTTGAAAAAGAGACATAAGACAGTTGGTCTGATTCTCGAAACTTTAGGATTGTCTTCGATGAAGTCAAGCCGTTAGTTTCCGGTCGCCAACTACTCGTCATTCTCATCAAGGCGAATTTTGTGGATAGCCTCGATGAGTTCCTGGGGGATGTTTTCCCTCATGAGAGCCTCGCCAATGATCACGCCATGGCAACCTGCCTCCAGCAGATGATGGGCCTCTTCTGCTGTGCTGATGCCTCCAGTTGCTAGAACGACGGTGGAGGCGGGGAGCTCGTCAATCAGGGATTCCGTAACCTCGTGATTGATTTCCCAGGAGCGGAGGTTGCGGTGATTGATGCAGACGAGGTCGGCTTCAATGTCCAGGGCGCGCTCCACATCTTCCAGTGTGTGAACTTCCACCATGGCGTCGAGTCCAAGCCCGGTCGCCAGCGAGTAGAGTTCTCGAAGCTGTTTTTTGGTCAGGGCTCCTGCGACGAGATTGATTGCGTCTGCTCCGCTGACGATGGCTTGGCAAATTTCTGCCGGGTGCGTCCAGATGCCACGCGCCAGCACCGGGACGGGGCTAATGCGGGAAATGGCTGTAAGGTCGGCGAGGCTGCCGTCGAAAAGTGTGTCTTCCGTGACGATGGAAATCCCCTGAATCCCGCCCTCAAACATTCTTCCAGCAACTGCCGGGAAGGATTCATTGCCCGTCCCGACATGGGTGCCGGGCAAGGTGCGGGCAAGCTGGGCGATGACGGACAGGCGGTTTTCTCCCAAGTCTGCAGCCGTACGGAATCCTGCATATTCATTGCGCAGGATGGCTGCGGCACGGAGCTTGCCTTCCAGGGGAATCAACTTTTTGAGGCGGATCTGGTGTTGTTCCAAAAGTGTGTCGAGATAATCCATGACGGGGGGGTTGGTGAATCAGTGTTGTCTGGGAAGGAAGTAGGCGCGTTGTTTGTCGGAAATGCTCATGCCAAGTAACTCCATGACAGTGAGCATATCTTCCCACACCTTACGGCGCTCGGAAAGCTCCTCGTTACGCAGGAGGTAGCTGGGGTGATAGGTGACGCGGACGGGCACGCCGTGGAAATCGTGGAAGCGTCCCCGGAGTGTAGAGAGTGGGGTATTGATCCCGAGTAGTGCCTTGGCAGCAGTTGCCCCCAGGGCGACGATGGCTTTGGGACGGATCAGCTCCACCTCTTTTGTGATGATGGGGAGACAGTAGGCAATTTCCTTCTCGTTGGGTGCCCTGTTGTTGGTGGTCTGGT
Organism: uncultured Akkermansia sp.; assembly: GCA_964448375.1. Classification (GTDB taxonomy): domain Bacteria; phylum Verrucomicrobiota; class Verrucomicrobiia; order Verrucomicrobiales; family Akkermansiaceae; genus Akkermansia. The sequence continues at coordinate 43,323 of CAYVAI010000013.1, read as the reverse complement.
TGGGCAGTGATGGACGAAATTTGACGATATTACTGATATAAATAGAGTCGCGAGAGCGTCCCATTGCTTTCAGGATGGCATTGAGCTTTTCGCCTGCCGGGCCGACAAAGGGTTCGCTGAGGCGTTCTTCCTGGAATCCCGGGGCTTCTCCAATGAGCATGAGATCCGTGTTGGGATTGCCCGTGGCAAAAACCATCTTGTTGCGGAGTGATCCAAGGTCTCTAGCGGGTTGCCATCGTTCGGCAATCAACCTGAGCCCGGCCAACTTTTCTTCCAGGGAATCGCCAGCCAATTCAGGGATAGTTAAGTTTGGTTGACTATCTTTTTCGGGTATTTCTTGCGGAGTGTCAGCGAGCATGGCCCGGATTGAGGTCACGGGGGACTCGTCTTTCTCCTGGTTGTTTCCATGTGGCTGTGATGGCGCTGTTTCTTGCGCAGGGGCAGATGCGTCCGGAATTTGTGCTGGCAAGGGTTGCTTCCGGCTTTTCCCTGAACGTTCCGCCTTAAACCAATCGATTAAGATGGAACGGGCTTCGTCGTCGATGGGTGTTTGGGTGATCCCTCTGCTTTCAAGGGACTTCAGATAGCTGATAACAAGGTCTGGAAAGGAATCGGCCATGGAAATGAAGATATCTTACCGATGAGGGATGAAGATTGCAACTTTATCGAAAAAAAATGACTATTGAAAGAATTTTCTGGTTAAAATCGCATGGTGATCCCAAAAAAAGATTGCCGAGTGGCTCTCTATAGCGTAGATGTATCGCAATGTTGCCGACGGAGATCGGCTTCTAAACTAGACGATCCACCCTGGAGGCCGACTGCCGTGTGGCGCTCCGGGAAACATTTGATCCCATGAGTTTTATAGAAAAAATTATCTTCTGTGTGACAGTTTCTGTTACTTGTCTCCTTACGAGTTGTTCCTCCACCTCCGGTCTGGGTTTGTTTGGTTCCCGCGATTCCGGCATGCTGTTTGCCAAGGCTGGTAGTGTTGATAAGGGCTTTGTTGAACCTCTTGCTCCCAGCCCTTCGGCCAAGCCTTCCTCGAAGTATCCGAAAATGGGGGCTGACAAGCACAAAATGCCCTACTACCACTCTGATCAAAGGACTCGCGTGGTAAGAACGACTGCTTACACGCATTCTGAGAGAGACCACATTGCCTATGGCCCACGCAACGCCGTCGGTACTTCTCTCAAGTACACTTCAAGCGTGCGCAGTGCTGCTGCCGACTGGTCCGTCTATCCTCTCGGCACCAAATTCCGCGTCAAGGGTCAGCCTTATCTCTATGTCGTCGATGACTACGGCAGTGCTCTTGTTGGTACAGGCACAATCGACATCTACCAGCCCAGCAAGTCCCTGATGAAACAGTGGGGACGCCGCTACATCGAAATTACCGTTGTTCAGTGGGGTAGCCCGGAATCCAGTATGGAAGTGTTGGTAAAGCGCACGGGATATCGCCATTGCCGAAGCATGTACGCAGCCTTGCAGCAGAGAAGTGCTCGCGGTCTGTATGCGAAGGCTGAATAAGGTGCTCGCCTCCGAACGATTGGAGAACACATTTTTTTACGGGAGTGGGGTTGACTCGCTCCCGTATTTTATTTTCCCATGCTCAAGAAAGACCGTGCTCACATTGTCGAAGAGGAACTGGATCGTGCCATCCCGGATCCTCAGGTACCTCTATTCCACAAAGATGCCTATACGCTACTCGTAGCTGTGTTGTTGTCCTCCCAGTGTACGGACGCTCGAGTGAACCTGGTAACGCCCGAATTGTTTGCGTTGGCAGACAATCCTCACGATATGGCGAAGCAGTCGCCGGTACACATCCGCGAAATTATTCGCTCGTGTGGCCTTTCCGAGCGGAAGGCTCAATCCATCGTCGAACTCAGCAGGATACTCGACGAACAATATGAGGGCAGGGTTCCTGAAAGTTTCGAAGCTCTGGAAAGTCTGCCCGGTGTCGGGCATAAAACGGCCTCGGTCGTCATGGACATTGCTTTCCATGTACCCGCATTTCCCGTGGATACACACGTTTTTCGGCTTGCCCGCCGCTGGGGACTCAGCAAGGGCAAGACTGTGGAAAAAGTGGAGGACGACCTCAAAAAGCTCTATCCCCCGGAGAAATGGGGTAAGCTTCATTTACGGATGGTGTTGTACGGCAGACGTTTTTGCCCGGCGCGCGGTTGTCGTCCTTCCTGCCCTGTCTGTCTGCGCCTCGATGTCAAGGAGTAGAATTTTCTTTGTGAATTCTTGCCGTGTGTGAATTCGAAGCTTGCCAGAGGGGGGTAGAAGGTCTAAATACATACCTATCTTTCGAATTAACAAGATTCTAATACTATGAAGCACCTCTTTACGACGGGTTATCGTGTTGCCGCCCTTACGTCCGTGGCTCTCGCGTCTTTCTCAATGTCCGCTTTTGCTCAGGATGCCGCTGAAGCAGCTGCTACGGGCGGTACGTCCGACAAAAACATGCTTGAAAAGTGGATTATCGATGGTGGCTGGACCATGATTCCGATTATCCTGATTCTCGGTATTATTCTTTTCCTGGTTGTGTACAATGTGATCGCCTTGCGTAAGGATAAATTCTGCCCGGAAGATCTGAAAACGACTCTTCTTCAGCTCATGGCAGAATGCCGTGTGCGCTCCGCTATTGAAGTAGCAGCTGGCAGCCCAACCTACCTTGGACGCCTCGTTGCTTACTCTCTCCCCAACGTAGACGCCACTCGTCCCGAAGATCTTGGTCGCGACGCTGTTGAAGATGCCATCGCCGACTTCACGGCAAACGAAAGCCGTTCCCTCTTCAAGTGGATCAACATGCTTTCTCTTTGCGCTCAGATCTCTCCGATGCTTGGTCTGTTCGGTACGGTGCAGGGCATGGTTGACGCTTTCGGTGTGTTGGCTTCCACTGGTCAGGCTGACCCGACCCAGCTGGCAGGTTCTATCTCCGTCGCTCTGTTGACGACCTTCTGGGGTCTGATCAACGCCATTATTGCAACGCCCTTCTTCTTCTTCCAGAAGAACCTTGCCAATGGCCACGTTGCAGAATGTGTGACGATCGTCCAGGAAATGGTGAATACCTCCATCAATGTGGTGAATGCTGAAGCTCAGCTCGCCCGCATCCCGGAAGGTTTGGCCTAAAGCCATAAGGCTTTGTTTTCAAAGGGCAACTCTGCCTTCTGACAGGCAGAGTTGCATGAACCTCAAATCCAGAAGATTTATATGAGTAAACTGAAAGGATCGATGAATCCGCCCGAAGAGGATGCGGAAATCGACATGTCGCCCATGATTGACATGGTGTTCCTTCTCCTCATTTTCTTCGTCGTAAACGCCACGGCCATTACCGTTAAACGCGATAAAGCCGTGTCTGTGCCGACAGCATCCAATTCCGGAGAACTGAAATCCGCCAATGGTTGCATCGTCCTGAATGTTTACGGTGAACAACGTCCCGACAATATGTCCAGTGATGTTCTTTGGGGGGATGATTCCGGAAAAGCCCTTCCAACGGAAGGCGATATCCGTGAGTACATCCACGCCAAAGCCGAGCAGTTCAAACGTGAGAACTACCCTCTGAAGATTTATCTTCGCGGAGATAAGGCGTCTTTGTTCAAAAATGCCAGAACGATCATCCGCGTAGCAGGTGGCGAAGGTATTTCTGATATCGTATTTGGTGTTCTCCCATCTCGTGGCTGATGAAGTTTATCAGGTAACATATTAACCAGTTTTAATACACACATGGCCAGACATAAAAGAATGGAACCTGCTGAGGATGAAGATCCCAAGATGGATATTTCGTCCCTGATCGACTGCTGCTTCCTTCTCCTGATTTATTTCATCGTTGCAACATCCATCGTTCAGGAACGCAAGCTCGACATGAGCATGCCGGGGGACGGTCCACCATCCAGTCAGCCTAGCGCTGTCGAACCAGGTTTGGTACGCGTTGACAACAACGGTGTCATTTTCTGGGGCAAACCGGATTCACAGGTGACGGTTGATGCCGACCCTGACAACCACGAATTGCCGACCCTTGTCGATTCCTTGACAAACCTTAAGCAGGCAGCTGAAGCCGTAGGCGCCAAGCCCGTCGTTCAGTTGTTTGTGGAAAATGGGGCCAAGCACCAGCGTGTGATTGACGTCTTGAACGCTCTTTCCAGAGCAGGAATCAAGTCTGTTGCTCTGACGAACGTGGCGGAGGACAAATAAGGGAGACGTTTCCAACACAATTATTTAACAAGGCTGGCGGCCCAGGTTACGGATACAAAGTATGTATGCAAATGCGTGCTGAACACCGAGCCGGGGTCGCCTCCACATTTAAGCGGGTAGTGCGAGAGGCCCGCGACTTGTTTTCTCGCTCCGCGCCGGGCGGACAATCCGGGCAAGAGTAATTTTCAGGAACCATGGACTGCTGATGATGGCGGTAGATCATTCCCTAGATGGCGCTTGACCTTCTTCCACATCATGGTTCATACTGCTAAAGAATTAAAAATCATGAAGAGATCCACATACATTTCAACGCTTTCAGCGGTTACCCTCGCCTTGATGGGATTGACGCTGACGGAGTCTGCGATGGCGCAGGGCGGAGGCCCCCCCACCTATCAGAAAGATGCCATTGAAGCCATGAAAAAGGGGCAGTGGCAGGCTGCGCTTGTACCTATCGACAAATGTCTGGAAACGTATGCACCCCGTGCAAAATCACTCGGCTTCGGCGATGAATTCGGCTGGTTCTACTTCCAGAGGGGCATCTGCCTAATGAAGATGAAGGAGTATGACAAGGCTATCCAGGCCTTCACGGATTGCTACACCAAATTCCCGGGTGAAAAGAACGAGTTTATTCGAGTGTCCCTGTATCGCATGGGTGAATGTCAGTTCCTGGCCAAGAAATATGACGAAGCCATTGTTACGCTGGAAAAATTCCTGAAGGAGCGTCGTAACTCCGGTATGGATGGCAAGGTGAACGCAGGTCAGATCTTCTCGATTATGGCTCAGTGCTACTTTCTTAGCTCCAAACCCGACTTTGCGAAAGGCATTGATGCCGTTTCCAAGTGCGTGGTTAATCGCTACAAGGGACAGGGTATTTCCGACGACTACCTCGTCAATGCATTTGTGACCATGGTGCGTGCTGGAATCGACCAGGAAAACCCACAGCCTGTTGTCGATTTCCTGAGTGAGTATCCTTCTATCATCAACATGGGACCTGCCCGCGTGGCTCCCTATGGCCCCGAACTTTTGAAGCTGGCTTCCAGCGCCGCTGTGCGCATGGGAACAGCTCAGGACGAAGGCAAGGCCGATCTGGCACTCGCCTATGCACGTCTGGCTATGGACTTGTACGGTTTCGTGCCAAACATGAGCGACGTGAAAACGGATGTAAATGCCATTTCCAAGCGCATCGCTCCCTTTAAGGGCGGAGTGGTGGATACCTCGACCATTTATAATCAGAAGACTTTGGATGCCGTCAAGAAAACCTATGACCAATTCACCGAGAAGCAGACGATTCTCGATGGTTATTCTCTGATGGGACTTGCTACGATGTATCTGAACTATGGTTCCGTTCGCGCTGCCAATGCGATTTACAAGCTTCTCGAAGAGCAGTATCCCATGCTCAAGGAACGTGAAACGAACCTCTACCAGCTTGCGATGACAACCTGGACGCTTGGTGATGTGAAGACTGCCTCCGAACTGGTGGATAAGCACATCAAGGAATTCCCGAATTCCAAGTACGCCAAGGTGCTCAATACGATGTCCCTGGAAAAACTTCTTAAGGAAGGCAAATACGACGAATGTATCGAACAAGCCATCAAGGTGAAGGAACTCAATGCCGACGAACCGAATGGCAAGTTCTATGTTCTCGCCAGCTACTGCCAGCCAGTAGCTTACTTCCAGCTGAAGAAATTCAAGGAAGCTGTGCCGCTTTTTGAAGAATTCATCAAAAATAATCCAGAATCGAGTTATACCCAGCAGTGTATGTTCTACCTCGGTTCTTCTTTGACTTCTCTGGGGCGTTGGAAGGATGCCATCGAAGTGGATTCTGCCTATATTAAGAAGTATCCTGACTTCAAGGACAATCCCTTCCTGGGCAACATGTACTACGATCGCGCGTTCAATAATCTTCAGCTTCAGTCTGATGAAAATGACGCTCTCGCTCTCAAGGATTGCCAGGTAATCGTTGAAAATATGCCTGAGTCCAAGGTATATCCGTTGGCTCTCTTGCTGATGGCTAACATTTATTCGTCCGACACTGGCAGGATTGCTGAAGCGAACGAACTCTATCTGAAGAGCTATGAAGCCGCCAAGAAGGTGGACAACAAGCGTTGCATGTCTGAAGCTGTTTACAATCTGGTTGCCAATTACGCTGGCGAAGGTGAGCACCACAATGTCGAACAGGCCAAGAAGTACTATGACTTCTTCTGGGCGGATTGCGATGAAAACAAGAATCCCTTTGCCCTCCAGACTGCTGTAGCTGGCATGGGGCTCTACAAGGATGGCAAGACTCCGGATGCTTTTGAAGCCGCTCGCAAGAAGTTGGCTGACATCATCGTTCGCGAAGGTCAGCTGGATTCCATGAACCCGAAGGTGGAACAAGCCGTTGGCAGTTACACGAAGTTCTTCCTGGATACTCACAAGGCCATGGGCAAGGAACTCACCCTCGATGAGGTTAAGAAGCATTTCTATAACTTCCCCGGGGTTAAGGATGGCGATGTTGTCCTGAAAACAATTCTCCGCACGGCCGTCATTGGCGTGTATCAGGATGAACTGGCTCATCTCAAGCCCGAAGAAGCGGAACGCAAGGCTGTTCTCGAAGGGAACATCAGCGCCTTCTTCAAGGAGCTCAAGAATGACTACAAGCCGTCAGACCTGACGCCTTACATTCTTCTCAAACTCGGTTCGTACATTGGTCAGAGTGATCAACCGCTTGAAGCCATCGAGTACTACGATGAAATCCTCAAGCGTAACAAGGGCTTCAAGCGAGATGCCAACTTCGGCAAGGCTATTGCCATGGGACGAAGCACGGACAAGGCCAAGATCGATGAAGCCCTCAAGCTGATGAATGACGAGCTCGTTGCCGAACGCGCCAAGCCTCAGCCGGACCGCAAGTCCATGGAAGAAGCTCAGATGTACATGGTACGCTTCCAGTTGGGCAAGGAAGACTACTCCAAGGCCGCTGAAGAAGCAGCCCGTTACCTGGAAGACAAGTCCTACACCAAGTATAAGCCCGAAGTCATGTTCAATCTCGGAACCTCCCTTGCCAAGCAGGGCAAGATGGATCAATCTATCGCTGCCTTCCTGAACCTGGTGAACAATTACAAGGGCTTGATCAAGTGGTCCGCCCCTGCTCAGGAAGAGCTCATGAAGGCCTTCTGGCAGCGCAATAATCCCCGCAACGGTTACGAAAAACAGTCTGACCGTTACATCTCATGGCAGAACGGTACGAACTACATCAACGTGACCAAACCGAACTTCATGAAGATGTCGGTGGAAGAACGTAACAAGTGGCGCAAGGTCGAAGACCTTGTGACGAAGTACGGTGCAGATCCCTCCGTCATGGAGGAACACCGTGACTTTGAAAACCGCAAGGCGGCGATCAGGGCATCCCAGGGTAAATAATCATTCAATACTTACAAGAAAGCATAACAGATATGAATCGTTTTCCCATTCTACTGCTGGCTGGAGCACTTTCCCTGTCCGGACTCGCATTCGGGCAGGCGGCTGAACAGCCTGCTCTGAGAACTCGCGTCAAATCACCGGACCTTCCTTCCAGCGGTTTAACGGATATTTTCGTGACTGGTGGCAATCGTGCAACCATCTTCTACAAGCTCAACACTGTTCAGGTAGATCCAATGCAACTTCCCTACAGCAAGTTTGAATGCTTCTACATGCTGGAACCGGGTGAGTATTTGTCAGCTCAGGAATCCTACCAGAACCACAAGCTTCAGGAAGCCCGTGCGAAGTTTGCCGCCTTCAAGGATAAGTATAAGGGTGTCATTGCCATCCCGGATAACTACGCGCAGAAGGCTGCTTTCCTGGAACTGGATTGCGCCGTCGATATGCAGGATTGGCCCGCTGTGGCCGCTCTGTTTGCGGCGTTTCCCCGCCAGGCTACGCCTCCGACGGAAATGGGTGTTTCCCTCGAAGCTATTGAGCCTCTGTCCAAGCTGGATTCCAAAGGCTGGGACGGCATTCTTTCCTCGACTGAAGCAATGCTGAAGCAGAAGAACAAGTGGAGCATGGAAGACTTGGCACGCATCGCCTTCGCCAGAGGCGTTGCCTTGGCCGAGACAGGCAAGCCCCAGGAAGCTCTGGATCAGTTTGCCCGTACGCTCGTGGCTGAGCATGGCGCCTATTCTCCTCTGGCTTCTGCTGCTATCCTCAAGTCTGTGGATATTCTGTCGGCTGATCCAAAGGCGGCAGAATACATGAAAAAGGATGTGCAGAAGGCTTCTTATGGCAAGGCTCCCCAGGCCTTCCGTGATGCTGCTGCATTTGTGTATCTGCACAAGAATGTGCTCTTCCCCGAAATCAAGCTGGATCCGAAGTATGATATCTTCCTGACTGGCTACGAAACGCCCGTTGAGCGCATTTCTCGTGAAGGTGTGCCTGCCAGGCCCAAGGCTGAAGAAGCACCCAAGGATGATAAGGCAGCCCCAGCCCCCGCCAAGGATGCCAAGGCTGCTCCCGCCAAGCCAACGGCAGCCCCGGCCAAAAAGGCTCCGGCTCCTGCGAAGAAGTAACTATTTATTCGGTAGCAACCGATTGATCAAATGGCACAGGGCCGTTCCTCCAGTATGGGGGAACGGCCCTGTTTGATTGAGAGGGAGGGGGGGATGGAGGTAAGGTGCTTTTGTCAGACCATTTTTTCCAGCCAGGCAGAATAGATGTCGGGAGAAATCTCCGAGGGTTTGATCTCCGAACGCGTGCTCCAGAAGACGGCCGTATGCAGGATGGGGATCCCGCAGGCTTCGAGGTGTTTATCAATAGCTCGTTTGTGGGCGAGGACACCTTCCTTTTCTACCCCGTGTACAACGCCCATAATCTGGGCTCCGGCAAAGGGGGCTCCACCGCTTCTCCAGTAGCAATGAGTCATGCAAATGTGTCGCCCGCATTCGGCACCGGCACGGGCTTCCATTCCTTCCGGGACGGCCCAGTGAAAGAGGCCATTGTAACGAGTGACGGGGCCATCTGTGACCTTCTGCTTCATGTGCTCCAGGAAGGTGGCGAAGCGACCAATGACTTTTTGGTGATCCAGCTTTTCTGCGATGGCACAGAACTGATCCATTGTCATCCCAAGTGAGGAGGCTCGTAATGTCCAGGGTTCTTCCGTGATTTCCTCGTCAGTAAGTTCTTCTTTTAATACCAGAAGTACCTTCCATTCCTCTGGGCTGAGGGAGGCTTGGCGAGTTTCTTCCATGACGGCGGGTTCGGACGTTTTGTCTCCTGGTTTGAGACCGCGGCGGCGCATGTGGCCTACCCCTAGAGCAAAGATGCCGCGTGCAGGCAACAGGACGAATTCCCGGGCTCCAATATGCTTCGTCAGAATGGCGCAGTGCCCTTCCATTGTGTTGCTGCCAACGGGTACCTTAAGAGTGGTCCAAAGCCTGAAATGGTCTCCTGGGGTCTGAGTATCTGTCGTGCGGAGGACGACATGCCCGGTGAAGGGGTCGTTCTGCATGAGCCACTCAAAAGCCGATTCCAGATTTCCATCCGGGATATCCCAGGCGACGAGTGCTCCCTGTGCCAGCTTGGTCGCCAGAAGAGTCTGCCGGATGCGTCGCACAACACCGGCCTGTTTCATGGCTTTGAGGCGTTCCAGGACGACACTCAATTCCAGGCCGCTTTGTGCGGCGATGTCGTGGAAGGGATGGCGGTGGAAACCGCTGATTCTGTCTTCTGCGACGGAAAGCAGTGCCATGTTGACAGGGTCCTCGGGGCTGACTGGGATGGTACTCACGGCTAAATACTCTTCCTTGGCAGGAAGAGTTTGTCAAGGTTTTTTAGACTAATTCCAAATTCGAACTTTGGATAGATGTGCCATTCTGTCTCAGGATTGTCGGAACAGAGAGATGAAGGGATTGCGTTTCCATTCGAGGGCAACCGTTGTTGCCGGGCCGTGTCCCGGGCAGATGATTGTTTTGGGAGGAAGGGCATTCATCGCATTCAGAATGTTGGTCATGGCTAGTTGTTCCGAGCCTTCGCACTTGCCGATAGAGCAGGCGAAGATGCTGTCCCCGGGGAAGAAAATCGGGCATCCCTGCCATGTCGTGAACCACCCGATGCCATCAGGTGTGTGCCCGGCAAGGTCGAGAACTGTCCAATTTAGCCCGGCAACGCGAATCGCCTTGTTTCCCGGACGAGTGTTGGCGGGATCGAGAACGAGGCTGTTTGGGTAGGCTTCAATGCCTCCGACGTGGTCCCGGTGGAAGTGTGTGATGAGCGTTGCCACGGGGGGGATACCTTGGCTTGCTTCCCTCAGTTGATCCCGGGAGAGCCCTGTATCGATGGCAACGGTGCCTTCTGGAGTCTGGATCGTCCAGATATTGAGCGACCAGTCGCCAAAGGGCAGGATGTGTCTTTTGAGTCCAGAGGGCAGGCGAATGGCTGGGATTGCATCGGGCATGGCAAAGAATGAATCGGGGTCGAGATGGAGGCGAAGTCGGAGGAATGTCGGCCAGTCTTCCTCGCTGGCTGGGAGGCAGCAGTTGGAAATTCCGGCATGTGACAGAGCCTTGGCAAGTACGTCGCTGGACGTGTCTTCGAGGGGGAGGAGATTGTCGGATGATCTCATGGTTCAGAGAAAAGGAAAGAATCGAATGATGAAAAACCCGGACATTGTGAGAATGCCCGGGTTTTTGGGTTGGAGATTGAGAAATTTATTGTCCCGCCTGGTAGAGCGGCTTGTTGTCGTACCGGGCATCGTAGATAGCAAACTTCTCACGATGCAGCGAGGGATCGCTACGGAAGATGAGGCGGCCGCTGTGTTTGCGTTCCAGCTCCATAAGGAGCTCGGAGTCTTCGTTCTTGAAGCGTGAGAGCACTTCGGAATTCACGACGATGACCATATCGCCCACAGTTTCGCGGTACTTCTGGATGGCGGCATTGATTTGGCGCTGGATTTCCACGCTCATTGTCATCACGGAGCGGATGCGTCCGCGACCATTGCAGTAGGGGCAGGGGTCGTGCACGTATTCGCGCAAGCTCTCGTTGAGACGCTGGCGAGTCATTTCCATCAGGCCGATGGGGGACATCTGGAGGACCTGGGTCTTCGCCTTGTCTCGCTTCATGCGATCCTTCATCATCTTGTACACGGCCATTTGATCCTTGCGATGGCGCATGTCGATGAAGTCCACGACGACGAGGCCGCCAATGTTGCGCAGGCGGAGCTGGCGTGCAATTTCGGCAGCGGCTTCGAGATTGGTTTCCAGGATGGTCTTGTCGAGGTCTTTGGAGCCCTTGTTGCGGCCCGTGTTGACGTCGATGGCAATGAGGGCTTCCGTTTCATCGATCACGAGGTAGCCGCCGCAGGGCAGGAGGACCTGGCGCTGGAAGGCTTCGTTGATCTGCTTCTGGATGCCGAGTTCTTCAAAGATCGGCAGGCGGACGGGGAAGTGCTGGATGTGGCGTTTGGCACGGCGAGAGATTTTCCCGGCGATGGAGCGCATGAGTTCGGTCGTTTCCAGATCGTCGCAAACGATGTTGTCCACGGCGTCTGTCAGGAAGTCGCGGGCGGTGCGTTCGATCAAGTCCGGCTCGCGATAGACATTGACGGGGGCCGGATTGGCGTCGCGCCTGGCTTCCACTTCATGCCATTGCTCCATGAGCATGGCCAAATCACGGACGAAGTGGCGGTAGCGTTGGCCTTGGGCAACGGTACGCATGATGATGCCCATGCCATCGGGGACATTGAGCTTCTGCATGATCTGTCGCAAGCGCATGCGTTCCTTGGGATCTTCGATCTTACGGGAGATACCAAACTGATCCGTATAGGGCATGAGGACGAGGTAGCGTCCGGCGAGGGAGATGTTCGTGGTGACGCGGGGTCCCTTGGTGCCGATGGGACCTTTGGTGACCTGAACCATGATTTCCGAGCCGATCGGGTAGATGTCCGGGATGTCCTTGGAGGTGATTTTTTTGTGTTGCTTTTTAGGGCGGCCTTCGCGTTCGATTTCTTCGAGGCCGGAGTCAAGGGCTGCGGGCAGGGCATCCCAGAAGTGGAGGAATGCGTTTTTATCCTGGCCGATATCAACGAACATGGCCTTCAGGCCGGGTTCAATATTTTTGACTTTGCCTTTGAAGATGCCGCCAACGATGTTGTCTTCGCCTTCACGTTCCAAGGTATATTCTTCAAGAATTCCGTTTTCGAGAAGGGCGACGCGGCGTTCCAGTTTTTCCGCATTGATGACAATGGTGACCCCCTCTTTGGGATCACAGGATCCAAAGCCAAAGGCGCGTTTAATTTTTTTAAGCATTTTGAGTAGCACTGTTGTATGGGTATGCTGGTTGTATGCAGTAATCCCATCAGGCGTCCATGGCTGATCAAAGCCGATATGGAAGATTGAAAACCGCAGGGCATGGAGGAGTGTGAATCCGCCTTATGCCGCCACCGCCTTACGGGAGTGTGCGATGAAACTATAAAATTGAGTCGTGGGATTCTATTGGGTTTCCGTCACATTGGTGAAGAAGTCCAGTTCCTGCAGAGCCTTGCCGGTGCCTTCGGCGACAGCACTGAGGGGATCTTCAGCAATGTGGATGGGGAGTCCTGTCTGAACGTGCAAAAGTTCATCCAGGCCGCGAAGCAAAGCTCCACCACCAGCTAATACGATACCTCTGTCAACCAGGTCTGCTGCCAGTTCGGGGGGGCAGCGCTCCAGTGTCGTACGGACGGCATTGACAATTGTATTCAGTTGGTCGGAAAGGGCTTCGCGGATTTCCTCGGACGTGATGGTCACGGTCTTTGGTAGTCCTGCAACGAGGTCGCGTCCTTTGACTTCCATGGTCAATTCCTTGGCCAGGGGGTAGGCGGACCCAATGCGGATTTTGATATCTTCGGAGGTACGTTCCCCAATCATGAGGTTGTACTGCCGTTTCATGTGGGAAATAATGGCATCGTCGAGTTCGTCGCCCGCACAACGTACGGAACGGCTATAAACGATACCGGAGAGGGAAATGAGGGCAACTTCCGTCGTGCCGCCACCGATGTCAACGATCATGTTGCCAGCCGCTTCCTGCACGGGAAGCCCTACGCCAATAGCTGCTGCCATTGGCTCTTCAATGAGGTGTACTTTGCCGGCGCCAGCTGCCATCGCTGATTCGATGACGGCCCTGCGTTCTACTTCCGTGATTCCGGAGGGGATGGCAATGAGGACGCGGGGGCGAAGAAAGCTGTGCCTCGTGGCGGCTTTTTTGATGAAATAACGGAGCATTTCCTCCGTGATGTAGAAGTCGGCGATGACGCCGTCTTTCAGGGGACGAATGGCGGTGACGGACCCGGGCGTTCGCCCGAGCATGCGCTTGGCGTCATCACCGACGGCAAGCACTTTGTCTCCCTTGACTGCTACGACGGAAGGCTCCCTCATCACAATCCCCTGATCCTTGACGTTGACCAGGGTGTTAGCCGTCCCCAAATCGATCCCTATATCATAGGAAAAGAAGTTGGTGAGCTTTTGAAAAAAAGATGGCATAAAATGTTGATAGATAAAAAAATTCGCTAAGTCAGGAATATCCGGTTTTCGGAGTGATTCCGTTTCAAGGGACTTGTCGGGAAACCGGGGTATTGCTGGGAACGGCGATCAAGCCGTTTCTGACTACGAAACTATGAAAAGAGAAACCTCTCAGGTCAAGCCGAAGATGACAAATGACAGGATGATCGGACGCTTTTTGTCGGTATGGGGCAAATCATTGTGCGGTAAGGAGATTCCTTCATGCAGGAAATTGTTTGCCAAGTCGGAAAATAAGCTTGAATCCACCAGCCATCATGGCATGGAATACTTCTGCGCCAAGGGCGTTTTTACGCTATGTACAGGGATAGAGTCATCAATATATTTTTTTGGATCCTCCGGGCGGGGACGGGCGCGTTTTTCCTGACCGTTGGCGCCATGAAGGCGATGCATCTCGATCGTCTGGAAGCGGATATTGATCGATTTGACATTGTCCCCCACGATTGGGCCTGGCCGATGGCCTGTCTGGGTATCGCGGTGGAGCTTGTGGTGGGGGGGTGTCTTTTCTTCAAGCGGATGTATGCGGGAGCTACGGCTCTTGGCGTGGCTCTTACAGCCAGTTTCGTCACTCTGTTTGTGCAGGGCTGGGTGCGCGGGCTTTCCCTGTCGTGCAGTTGCCTGGGCGTTCAGCGTGAAGTGGATAATTATCCCTTTGAGGTGACGTGGCGGGTGTTGCTGCTGGGCGTGATGCTGCTGTTGTTCTGGGATGCCAACTACCGTGACAAGGTCTATTTCAAGCCTGTGCGCCTGGACTTCAGCGATATTTGATGCCAGCTTCTCTCTGAGGTGGATGATTTTTTACGGGAGCCATGGCTTGCGTTCCAGCGCATCGGCTGCCGCCGCTACCTCGGCTTTGCGTTTGCTGGCTCCAAATCCGGTGCCAATGGCTTTGCCTTGCCAGCTTGCCGTTGAGGTAAACCGCTTCGGGTCGCCGTCTTTCTGGTTGAGTTCCAGTGTTTCGTAAGTGGGTGACTCGGGGTAGTAACTTTGCAGGATGCTCTGCAATTCGCCCTTGGGGTTGATTTCACGGAGGTCGGTTGCAGCGGTGCGGATGGCATCGGCAAGGATACGCAGGGCTATGGCGCGTGCCGTATCGTAGTTGGAATCCAGCACGATGGCTCCAAAGATGGTTTCAAAGGTGTTGGCTAGGTTGGAGAGGCGCGTGCGTCCTCCGGTGCGTTCTTCTCCTTTGCCCAGGATGATGAATTGCTCAATCCCGAGTTCCATGGCCATGCGGTAGAGGTGCTGGCGACTGACGATGCGGGAGCGCATGTGCGTCAGGACTCCTTCCGGCGCCTGGGGCAGGGTGTCATAGAGCTCCCGGCTGACGGCAAGTTCGAGGACGGCGTCTCCGAGGAATTCGAGACGTTCATAGGTGATGCGCGTTTTCGGGTCTGTCGAGGCACTGGGGTGGATGAGTGCCTGGTTGAGCAACCGGGGATTGGTGAAGGTGTATCCCAGTTTTGCTTCCAGTGCTGCGTAATCCATGCCCACAAGGTAGGACAGGTAGGGAGTGGACTCAAGCCCGGAAATTTTCCAGTCTCTGGCTGGAGAGTTTCAGTACGGGCATTGCCGGAGTGGCAGAGTCCATCCACCCGAGCGTGGTGGTGGTGATGATGCTCTGGGAGTCGGCGGGAAGTGAGGCCATGAGGGCGTTGCGGCGTGTTGTGTCGAGTTCGCCGAAAACGTCATCAATTAAATGAATGGGGGACATGCCTGTCTCTTCCTTCAGCAGGGAGGACTGAGCCATTTTCAGGGCGATGGCGATCGTGCGTTGCTGGCCTTCCGATGCGAATTCCGCTGCGCGCATTCCGTTGAGTGTAATAAGGATGTCATCCCGGTGGGGGCCGATCTGCGTCTGCCCGGTGCGGAGGTCTGTCCGCAGGGATGCGGCTAGATCGGCGGCAAAATCCTCGCGGATGGAGGGGGTGTAGGTCAGCTCGACCTTTTCCGCTGCCTGGGTGATGCCGTGGCAGGCTTGGAGGACGTGAGGGCGCAGGAGTTCCAGCAGCTCTGTGCGGAGGGCTCCGAGCCTGATGCCGTGTTTGACGAGGGCGGCAGAGTACACTTCGCGCTGGGCGCTGTCTCCTGGCTTGTGTTTGAGAAGGTGGTTGCGCGTTTTAAGGACGCGGTTGTAGCGGAAGAGTTCTTCCCGGTAGGCTGGGTGCCACTGGGTGCCGATGGCATCGAGATATTTCCTGCGAGCGTCAGCACTGGCACGCACGAGTTCCATGTCCCTGTTGCCGAACCAGACAACGGGGAAGCTGTCCTCCAGATAACTGCGCTGGTCGCTGCGGCGATTGCCATCAACCTGCAGGTCGTGTTCACTGCGTGTCCAGACGATGCGGCGCGTCTGGGTGCCGATGGTGCCACGGACACCGAGACGCTCTGCTCCCTGGCGCATCATGACAGATGGTCGCCCGGTGCGCGGAGAGTCGAGGCGGAAGAGAAAGCAGACGGCCTCCAACAAGCTGGTTTTTCCTTCGGCATTGTTGCCGATGATGATGGCTCCCTGAGATGGCACATCCCATTGGAAATCCGCATAGCAACGGAAGTCAAGCAAGCGGAGCCGAGACAGGATCATGACCGGGTATTATTCCTCCACGGGGAGGGCGCGGATGGCGGCCATCATGCGTTGGGCGAGGTGGCTGTAAGCCTGTTTGCCCTTGGCGTTGAGCTCCGCCGGGGTGAAGTCGATCGGGTCGCCCACTGTCACGGTGACGGGGCTGAACTTTATGCGCGAGGAACCCACGGGCAGAATTTCTTTTGCTCCATGGATGCGCAGAGGCTGGACGGGTACTTTTGTCTTGCTGAGGATGAGTCCAACGCCAGCCATGCCGTCATGGATGATTCCGTCTTCCGTGCGTGCGCCTTCCGGGAAGACGAGGACGCGGTTGCCAGCCTTTAGCAGGCCGATGATGTGCTTGAGGCTTTTGGGATCGGGGTTGTCCTGGTCGATGGGGATGGCCTGGCACAGGGGAAGCCCCCATTTGAAGATGCCCTTGAAGAGTGTCTTGCGTGCGAAGAAGTAGATACCCTCTTCATAGCAGATGCCCAGCATGGGGGGATCGACAAAGCTCTCGTGGTTGGCGACGATGAGAACAGGACCTTCTTCGATGAGTTTTTCCCGGTGGATGACCTTGTGGGAGAAGAGGGCGCGGGCTGCCGTTTTGAAGAATGTATAGAAGAACCAGTAGAAGGAGTTCATGCGTGGGACGTTTTGGTGCGGATGTCGCCGACGATCATGGCAACGACTTCATCAATCGTCAAGTCAGAGGTATCAACCAGGAGGGCGTCGCTCGCCTGGGTGAGAGGGGAAGTCTCGCGGGAGGAGTCCTTGCGGTCGCGCTCAGCGATGGAGTCCATCTGCCCCTCTGCATTACGGCGGGCCTGGCGAACTTCTTCCGACGCGGTGACGAAGTATTTGAAGGGGGTTTCAGGGAAGACGACAGTGCCGATGTCTCGCCCTTCCATGACGACGGCTTCGCGGGTGTTGTATTCCCTCTGGCGATCGACGAGAAGTTCTCGGACTTCCGGAATGGCGGCGATGGCGGAGACATTGGCGTTGACGTCCGTGCCGGTCAGCTCATCCGTCAGTTCCTTCCCTTCGCAAAGCACAGTGGAGCTGGAACCTTTCTTGCCAAATTCCAGCGGGACATCCGGTAGTAAGCTTACCACGGCGCGGGTATCGGACGGGTTGATGCCGCGAGACAAGGCGTACCATGTGATGGCTCGGTACATGGCTCCGGTGTTGATGAAGGTATATCCCAGTTTTTCTGCGACGATGCGGGCGACGGTGGATTTGCCTGATGCGGCGGGGCCGTCAATGGCGATGGCGGGGAACATGGCTCGTGTGATGTAAATGATGAAGGTGAATGAAATTTATTGTGCCTGGGCTGCTGGTTCTGCCCGGTAAACGAGAGCTTCTGCTTCTTGTGGGGCTTGTGCAAATGCTGCTGGAAGAGCGAGACTCAACCCCGGGAGGGGATAAAGGAAAAGTTTTTTCATGGCGTTGGAATACGTGCCGATTGTCCTACACACTATGAATTGATTGACTGGAAAAGCAAGCGACCGTTCTGTCCTCTGGGATAAAAAGGAGTTTCCTTTCTCCCGCCGATAAGGTAAATAGTGCCTTATGCCTGAGGCTGAGAATCAAAAAATGGTGGATTTGAAAGATCTTCTTGGGGACAATTTGCGTGTTCCGTCCCTGGTTCTTTCTTCCGCTGAAAAGTTGCTGGGTCTGGAACGGCTGAATGTCGCGTACGATAAAATATCCCGGGATCTTGCCAAAGAGGGAATGTCCGAAAATTTCTTTGATCTAGCTACAAAATACCTGAACTTGAAGTACCAGCTCAGGCCGGGAGAGCTGGATTACATCCCGAAGAAAGGGCCGGTCGTTGTCGTTGCCAACCATCCCCATGGATTGTCGGACGGCTTGATGATCGGCCAGCTCCTGACGCGTGTCCGAGACGATGTCCGTCTCGTTGCCAATGAACAGTTGACACTTTGCAAGCATCTGGAACCCTGGATGATTACTGTGGATGTGTATGATGGCGCCGATGCTCGCCGCAGGAATATGGCGGGCATTAAGAAGATGCTTTCATGGCTGGGGCAGGGTGGTTTGCTGGCTCTCTTTCCTGCGGGAACGGCCTCCAGTTATTCGATCCCGGACAAGCGAGTGACCGACGATGAATGGAATCGCAACATCGCCTCCATCATCCGCCGTACCAATGCTACCGTGGTGCCTCTCTACATCCCCGGGCGAACAAGCTTGTTTTTCCAGGGTATTTCTCTGATCAACAAGGGTGCTCGCGTGCCTTTCCTTGCGCGTGAAGTTGGGCGTGATGGCAGGCGCGTTCACAAGATCATGATCGGCAAGCCCTTGTCTGGCAATGCTCTTAATCAGTATGAATCGGATGAATCTCTCATGTCGCACCTGCGCCTGAGGACTTATCTCATGGGGAAGAGCTACGAAAAGTCCCGCAAACCCTATGTGCTACGGCACACTTCACACAAGAGACGTCTGGCTCCTCTGATTCCTGCGGTATCCCGGGAAGATCTCGAGTGCGAAGTGGCTTCGTTGCCCGATGAATGTCGCCTCGTCCATCAGGAAGATGGCGACTGGTCTGTCTATGTGGCGGAAGCCTCCCGGATCCCCAATGTTCTGAGAGAAATCGGACGCTTGCGCGAATGGACCTTCCGCGAGGCTGGCGAGGGCTCCGGTCTTTCCTGCGACCTGGATGAGTTTGACGAACACTACCTGCACCTCTTTTTGTGGGATAAAACGAATGGCAAGGTCGCCGGTGCCTACCGCATGGGATTGACGGATAAAATCTTTGACCGCTTCGGAGCGAAGGGGCTCTATAATGGCGGCTTCTTCCATTTCTCCCCTGGTATCCAGCAGACCTTGAGGCAAGGGCTGGAAATGGGCAGGGCATTCATCACGCCCGAATACCAGAGAAAACCCCTGGCTCTCGGGCTCATCTGGGTGGGTATTGGTCAATTCATGGCGCGCAATCCCCAGTACCGCTATTTGTATGGGACGGTGAGTATCTCCAGGGATTACACGAACCTGTCCCGCTCCCTCATCGTCTCTTATCTGGAAGCACGCGAGATGGATGCAGAACTGAGTACGGGCGTCAAGGCCTTTCACCCACCCCATCGCCTCCGTCTGATGGGGCCGGAACTTCGCATTCTTCCTACGGGACTGGCCGATCCTCAGGGGCTTTCCCAGCTTGTGGCTGATATTGAGGAGGATGGCAAGGGTATCCCGGTGCTCCTGCGCCAGTACCTGCGCCTCAATGGTAAAATTCTTTCTTTTAGCGTGGACAAGGCTTTCGGTGATGTGCTGGACTGCCTCATTCTCGTCGATATTTACAAAACCCCGGAGCGCTCCATCAAACGCTATCTTGGCAAGGATACCTACGAAGACTTGCTCCCCTTTATTAAGAAAGCACAGGGACTGGAATTGGAATAAATCCAGGGTAGGACTGGGCTCTCCTTCGGTGATGCGCAGGGGCGGGATTGATTGTCCCGTCCCTTTTCTTTTTTGATTTTCCAGTGTCCCGGAGGGGCGGAGATACAACTATTGTTTGGTTGTTTTCGAAGTGTTTTCAAAAATTCCATCGAGATTCAAGGGAAAATAATCACTAAATCGTGATAAAATTACGATTTGTACGTTTTTTATTTAATTTAGGATATTAGCTAAAATTAAAAAAGCACTGTTTTTTATAAAATAGCGGATTTAGAAACCGCTTTAATTGCGCATAAATCGATTACATTGAATGAATTATAGTTGTGCTGTCATGTGTTGGTGAATTTATTATACAACCGTATTAACTATTTTTTCCCATTAGATTGCAGGTCATTTTCCAGAAAATATCCGATAATAAAAGTGATTGACAACGGTTTCTAAATCCGATACTGGGGGCTCAGTTACTAGATCAAACTTTACCATTTTTAGATTATGAAACTGAGGTTACCTCTTATTTTGCAGGCCGCTGTACTGAGTGCTTGCGCCCTTGTTCCCTCACTCGCTTTGGGATATGACAATCCGGCTCTGACTGAATCAGATCACGTGAAGGGAAACGGGAATGGGGGGGTTTTCTCTTCCTCAAGCGTGAGTTGGGGATATTCCAGCTATGCAGGGCTTACTTTCTCGAATAATTCTGCCCAATACGGTGGTGTTGCATGGCTTGATTATAATTATTCGCGAAATAATGATTTTTCTTTTACCTCGAATGGAGACATTCTTTTTTCTGGCAATATTGCAACCGGGACTAGTGCTGTTAAGGGCGGTGGTGCTCTTGGCGGTGACGGAGGAAGTGTTCTGTTTCAGTATAATCAGGATGTAAAGTTTGTTGATAATAAAGCGACTGGAGCTAAATCCAGCGGGGGGGCTTTGTTCATTGTCGGAGGAGCAAATGCCTCGTCCGTGATATTCGACAATAATCAGGATATTTCCTTTACTGGTAATGAAGCAGATGCGCAGGGAGGAGCAATTTTTTCTGATAACTACGTATCGAATACGATTTTCTCAAACAATAATTCTCTTAGTTTTGTAGGGAATAAGACCTTAGGTGATGCAGACTCATCAGCTGGTGGGGCGATCTTTACAAGGAAGTATTTGAGGTTCGAGAATAATGGCAATATCACCTTTGATGGTAATATAACAAATGGCTTAGCAGGTGGTGCTTATTCTTTTGGTGGTTTCATTATCCGTGATAATAAAGAAATACTGGTCCAGAATAATACGGCCAGAGAACAGGTAAGTGCACTTGGTTCCGGCTATGTATTGATTTTGTCGGGTAATGGGAATGTATCATTCCTGAATAACAAAACTCTGGGTGAAGGGGCCGCTTTGTATGTGACTCTTCAGGCTGTACAAGGCCAAAGTTTCTCTGCTTTGCTGAGTGCTGACAAGGGAGATATCACCTTTGATGGCAACTTACAGAATACAGGGGAGGGGCTTACTTCCTCTCGTCTTGGATTTGTTGCCTCAGGTATGGCAGGTCAGACTTCCGAGGTTGATTTTCGCGCCGATCAAGGTCATTCCATCAATTTCTACGATGCCTTCTATGTAACCAAACTCGTTGGTTCCGGAGCATCATCTACTGCTATTTCATTGGCTATAAATAATTATGGAAATTCTGGCGAGATTTTGATATCTGGCGAGAAAAATGAAGGAAAGGTTCTCGAATCCCTAGTTTCCGGTAATGTATCTCTTAATGCTGGCACACTACAAATCAAAGAGAACGCGCAGCTTTCTCTCGTGGACGTCACTTCGACTGGAACTGGTAAAGGCCATACCATTGCGCGTGATACAAAATATGCTTTTAAGGCGGATAACGGCAGCGTTCTGGAAATGAGAAAGAATGGTGCGATGTTTGCTGGCGCTGTTAGTATCGGTGGCCCCAGAACGACTCTGCGTACTGGCAGCGGTGCGAATCTGACGGCAGATTCCGTGAACATGCAATATGGAGTAGGCTTCGACCTCTTGCCTTTTGTGGATAGCTCAATTGAAAAATCCGGGCTGAGTATCACAACTGGCTCTTGGACTCTTGGCGGAAATATTCTTTTGGACAACAATCTGATGGCTGGCATCTCCGGAGATGATGATCGCTGGGCAACCAATCAGGACTATGTGTTGCTGACGGATGTCAGCGGAACTCGCAGTGGACAGGACTTTTCGAAGATTGGTCTTCTTCTTGGTAATCAATATACGAATGTTGTCGAAGGTGCTCAATATGCCTATAATGGCACATGGAGCTACGAGTGGGTTGGAAATGACCTCGTTGCCCATTGGACGGTATCAAAGGTAGAGCGTGCCGAACTTTGGTGGGACGGCAATGGTACGGGCAGCGGCAATGGCATCGGTGTCTGGAACCAGACTTCCACCAACAAGGTGTGGAATAAGGATGCCCCCGATGGTGAAGACTGGGCATTCGAAGATTACGATGTGGTGCACTTCACACGTTCCGGTGACGTGACGATTCAGGGGCTGATTGAATTCGGTGGCAATGTTAATCCTTTTGGACGTATTGAAGTTGCTTTTGGCAATGGCAATGGCGAATTGGTCTGGCATGGCTCTGGCTCGGTCGTCGGAAAATCCTACATTGAAAAATTCGGTACAGGCACCTTGGTCATCAAAAATGAAAACACTTTCTCGGGTGGCACGATTTTGCGCAATGGTACGATTCGCCTGGATGGTTCCCTGACTGGTTTGGGCACTGGTGATGTTACGATTCATGGCGGTTTGCTTGACTTGGGCGACCAGGGGGCGACGAACAATGTAGTCGTTGTCGGCAATGGCGCATTGGCCGGTATTGCGGAAGGCAACGTACTGGTGAAGACGGATGCAACGCTCAACTTCTTGGGCGGAACATACTACCTTGGCGCCAAGATTGAATCTGATCTGTCACTTCGCCCCGTTCTTGTCGAAGACAAGGGAACGGTGAATGTGCAGGCCGGGAATAATTTTGCCGGACATATCGAATTGAAGGGAGATGATTCTGCGGTCAATTTCGTAGAAGGTAACGGTGGCACATCCCTGTTTTCTGGGTCAATTTGCGGCAACGGTAAAATCAATGTGATCGGCGGCGATCACGTTGCCTTGGACGCGTTTGACCATGGCATTGATGAGTTCACGGGTACGTTGACGATGATTGGCGGCAAGATGACACTTTCCTCACCTCGTACATTCAGTGGAGCTGTGAACTTGCTGGGTGGCACACTCATCGCGGGTGCTAATGTGAGAATCGGTACGGTTACTGTCGGCAATACTGCCTCTGACAAGGTATTTGCCACGGTTGGTGTGACTCCTACTCATTCTGACGCTAGTAAGGACTTCCTCTGGGCAAACAGCCTGGACGTGAAGAAGAATGCGACTCTTTATGTGATCGGCGCTTTGAATGTGAGTGCAACGTCTCACGTTCAGTCTGGTGGCATGATTGAAATGCAGAACGGTTCCGTCCTCAAAACGATGGGCATGCTTACGTCGGATAATCGCGATGAAGCGCTCTCTTCCGGTGGGGTTGTCATCAACAATGAATGTACCTGGAACGCCAACGGCGGATTCGAAGTCTATTACATTGATGCTCGAACGGGATTCCTAACTATTGGTTCCGATTCTCGAATCAAGGAAAACGGTTACTTTTACGCTGAAAATGTCGTCTATGGTACTTATGCAACTGGCGAGTTGATCAAAGATGAGGATGTCAATAATCCTGATGTTCACCTTCCTGTCCTGACGATTGAAAAGGGCGCAACTTTCTGGGCCGGCAACACGATCAAGCATGCATGGGAGGATAACACGGATACTGACCATAAGTGGCAGTACGAAACCATTACGGGTTTCCATAATGTCCAGCTCAGAATCGAAGATTTGGCAACGATTGGTACCTTCGTTGTGAAGGGAGATGGGGACGGTAATGTCACGCACGATGGTATTGTGGATTCCATGAAACGCGCTTTTGCCGATTCCTATGTTGAAGGGACTGTGGATTCCCGAAACTATCTGTATGTGCTCAAACAGGGTATTAACTTCAACACGGGTACCCGGGAAATCCAATCCAATGAAGGGCTCCATGTCGATGCAGGGGCTACGGCTCAGGTCGGCTCGACAGCCGGTGCCGTCGTTAACCTCGGTGGTGGCTTGAACGTGGACCATATCACCATTTCCACGGGATCGGTAACTGCCTCGGGTGGCAGAACCAATCTTGTCAATGCTACACGGGATAGAATCAATCCGCTTTTCCTGGGCTCGTTTGGCACGGAAAGCACCAAGGAAACAACTGCTCCTATCAGGATCAATGAAAATGCTGGCAACCAGTCGATCGTCAAGGTGGATACGGTGCAAGCCCAGACGGGAGAAAAGACCGTTATCGGTAGCACATCCGAAGTGGATGCCCGCAATTTCATCATTGCTGGCGCAGAAACCAGCCTCGACAATCGCGGCGGTGCTTTGCTTGTTGAAGAAGAAGTGACGCTAAAGGAAACAGCTACCTACATCGCAGGCGACAAGGACCGCTTCGGCTGGGTGAACATGAACGAAGGCAATCTGAACCTTGTCCGCAGTTCCTGGAAGGGAATCACGCTGGGTTCCTACTCCGCCAGCAGCGCTGACACAGCCGCGAAGGTGCGCCTCGACGAAAACAAGGCCAACAATGTGGAAGCCAATCAGCTTCACGTTGCAACGGGCAATGAACATACGACGGTCAATGCCGAAACAACCGTGGATGCCAAAACGCTTCTCGCGGATCAGGGTTCTTTCCTGGATGTCAAGCAGGGCGGCACGGTGAATGTGCATGAAGCTCTGGCTTATGCATCCGGCGTCAGCCAGACGGGCAGCATTCAATTGACAACGGCGAAAGGTGCTGATCTTCCCGCCAATGTTTACGTCAGCTTTGCTGGTGAAAACCATGTCGGAACGCTGGACAGCTCGACTGCAGCGGCAACCTTCTCCCATCGTGGATTCAATAACATGGAAGGCTACAACAATCAGGGGCGGGATACCTGGGTATTCGTGTTGACCGATGATATGTTGAACAACCAGAATGAAGGCAACGCGTTGTCCAAGATCGCCGCTCAAAACGGGAATGACCTGTCCCATATCGCGTTGGATACCAGCAAGCTGACGGAGAGTTATTTCGGCGACATCCAGGTGTATAGCGACAATATCACCCTGCATTGCGAGGAATCCAATATCGACTACGGCGAAGCGACTGGCACGTACAATAACAAGGACGCCATCAAAAACTTCGTCTTCATCAACCCGGTTGTGGATGATGTGAACGATCTGACGATTAACTCGCTCTGGACCATGGTGGATGCCATGGACGCGATGGCCTCTGCCATCTACGGACAGTTGAACTTCGACGTCTATCGCCAAACCCCGCGCCGTAACCTGTGGGCCAAGGCCTTGTACATGAATGAAAACATTGGCAATGCCCTTCCCGGCTACCGCAAGGACACCTGGGGATATGCCGTCGGCAGCGATAGAAATATCGGTCGCGACAGCATTCTTGGTATTGGCTTTGGTCAAATGCTCGGCACGGAAATGACCAACCGTGGGATGGGCAAGGATCGCCAGAACATCATGATGGGCATGGTTTATGGCCGCACGATTCTGGAAAGCTGCCCGAAGGGAGCTACGACGCTGGACTACATGTTCGGGTACGGCTGGGGTGATAACCGTGGCCGCTTCTACAGAAACGGTGAATGTTCGACGGGTAACTGGAACAGTGACGTGTACTACGGTTCCGTCCGCTCGACATGGTACCGCAAGGTGAGCGAAACCGTATCGTTGAATCCGTATGTGGGTGGCGAATTCGTCTTTGCTCAGCACGATGCTCACTCGATTCGCGGTGGCGCTGGCAATTTTGAAGTTGGCCGTTCCCGCACTCATTCCCTGCGCATGCCGATTGGTGCTACGGTGGAATGGAAGAGCCTGACGAAGGGTGAAGCCTCGCTGACCAATTATATTGGCGCAAGTTATGTGCCCGACCTCCTGCGCAGCAATCCGAAGGCAACAGTTGTGAACGGTATGCTGAACCGTACTGTAGAAGATACACATGTGGGGCGCCACGCCATCCGTGCCTACACGGGTGCCACCTGGCAAATCAACCGTGACTGGCTCGTCAACCTCAATTATCAGGTGGAAGCCGCCAGCCGCAAGGTGAACCAGACGGCGACGGTATCGACCAACTACTCGTTCTAACCTGACACTTGAAGCCCGTGCGGCTTCAACCTCGTACGCGAGGAACTACACCCCTCAAAAAGCGCTCTTTTCTGTATGGAGAAGGGCGCTTTTGATTGTCTTGTGTGTCATTTTCAGGGGATTTTATGCCAGAATGGGACAAAATCTTTGTGTTGGTGCAGAATACTCTTGGTGTTTTGCAAGAGAACGTGTACTATAAGTCCAGACTACGGTGTCTGTTTTATTCGTAATTGGGTAATTCTCATCCCGGGCCTTCGGGGGTGCACATTTAAGAAAAATCAGTATACCCGTCCAATTAAGATAAGATATGAACACAAAAATGTACGTAGGTAATTTGTCCTTTGATGCTACTGAAGAGGACTTGAGAGACTTGTTTGCCGCCCATGGTGAAGTAACGGAAGTCTTCATGCCGATGGATCGCGATTCCGGTCGCCCCAGAGGTTTCGCTTTCATCACGATGGAAGCAGCCGAAGCTATGAACGCCGCTATCGAAGCTCTCGATGGTCAGGAATTCATGGGTCGCGCTCTGGTTGTTAATGAAGCAAAGCCGCAGACCAACAATGGTGGTGGCGGTGGTCCCCGTCGCAGCAATGGCGGTGGTGGCGGTTTCCGCGGTGGCAGACGTGACGACAACGGCTATGGCCGTGGCGGACGCGGTGGACGTCGCTAAATCCAATAAGTCCTCCGGGGAGAGCATTCAGTTCTTCCCAGCATGACATTTTCCTTGGGGTTAGGCATTGTATGCTTAGCCCCATTTGCTTTTCCTGAGGCTTGCCCGAGGCCATGATATCAATCACTATCTTCTTGGAAGAAATCACGGGAGTCCCCCTCCTCAGAGTCCTAAAAGGGAGAATCGGGCTGATGCTGGTTCCCTGTTTCCCCCTCACTCCGCAATGACTGAAGCCCAAAAAAGAAGCCGTCTGCAATTGTTGCAATACCTGTGCGTTTGCTCATTTGTCGCATGGGCTTTGATTCTGATTGCCCTGATGGATATCGGAGACGAAGTCCTCGCTTTGTTGGTCATGCTTCTGTACTCCTGTATCACCTATATTTTGTTCCCCTTGATCATCTTTCGAATCACCCGGAAGAAACTCAAGTCCGAGAAGGAAATCCTCGCTTCCGACATAGGTTACATGACGGCAACTCTTGTTTTTTACGCTTTGGGCTACATCGTATTCTTCGCCTATTATTTCTGCCTCCAGCGCGACGCCCTGAGCGATGTTCACTACCTCCTCACCTTTCCTTGGCTGACTAATGTCGCCATCCTGCTCCTCATTTTGTGCTACCACATATTCGTCACAATTAAGAAATCCATCCGCACCGATAAAAAATCATCATGACAGGTATCATCCTCAGAATCTCCTTTTTGGTTTTCCCCGTACTGGCATTTTTTCTGGGATGCCTGCTGTTCAAGGGTATTCCTTTAACGGCGATGAGTGGGGCCTTCGTCGTATTCATTTCCATGGTTCTGGTTGCCACCGTTCAGATGTTGCCATGGCTAGTACTGGCCTGTAAGTATGGGAAGCGATCCCTGTCCGATATGAAGAAGGCACTCATCCTTCCCGTGATTGTCAATTTGTTGTTACCAGAGGTCGCGACAGTCGTCATGCGGAACTTGCTGGGGATTTCGTCGTCCTGGAGCATGCAACAGTTATTCGAGTCAGGGGAAGGGCTTCGATTCGTTCTCGTATTCAATATCTCCGGCTTGATCTCCCTCGTCATATTCTACTACGAGTTCAAACAATACCTGAAGACCAGCTCGCAGCCTCAACCATCTCCCACCGCCCCGCAGGACGAAACCTCTACGAAGGCATGACTCCGCAGGAGACGGTGAAGATGCCTTCGTTATCAATGAGCATGTGGCTCTTGCGGATGCCGTTGATGGCGAAAAGTTTGTCGAGTTCCTTCTGGGCTCTCCTCCGCATGACCCATGCTTTGCCCTGGTGGCTGTTGAGGACGTAGGCGATCATCTTGAGTTGCGGATGCCAGGGTTGGCCGGTGTAGATGATGCGGCAACCTGCCTGGGAGATCGAGGTGATGCCGCGGAGGGCTTGATTGACGAGCTGGTTGTCGTCGAATAGTTCGAAGATTCCGGAGATGATGACGATATTGGGCTGAAAGTCGAGCTGGGCGTAGGTGTCCAGCGAGAAGCAGTCGTGTTTGCAGAATCGGATGCCGGTGAGTTTGTTGGCGGCGATGCAGGCTTCTCCCTCATCGATATTGGCTTGCTTGAACTCGTTGATGAGGATGGTGACGTCAGGATTTTGCCTTTTGATCTCAAAGAGGTAGTTGCCGGTGCCTCCGGCGATGTCGAGTATTTTGACGGGTTGCCCTGCCGCTTTCAATTGGTTGATTTGTTGCTGGACGAGCTGCAACAGGTGCTGGCGCCGGATGCGAATATTGCGCCAGCCGATGGCGTTCAGGTAGGCGCGATCCATGAAGGTGCCGATGAGGGGGAAGCCTTGCGGGGTATTTTTGTACACGTAGTCGAGCGAGAGGCCGGAGTCGAAACCGTGCTTTTGCCCGATGCTCATGCCGCAACTGAGGAAGCCGATTTTGCCGAGGACCCATTTCTGGAAGGCGAAGCCGAGACGCTCAGCACGTGGGATCATGTTCAGGGTGAGCCGATGGTGTTCTTCGACGGTGAAGCGATCCGGCGCAAGGTCGGGCTCCGGGTGAGGCAGGGCAAAGCATTGTTCGGCGAAGCGGAGGATGTGGTCATAGACCAGGGAGCGTTCCTGCTCGAAGAGAAGCCCGTGGAAGAAGCCCGGCAGGGTGATGAATTCCTTGACGGGGGATTCGAGGCGGCAGAAAAATTCCTGTTGCCCTCCTTGCTTGACGACATAGTCTTTTCCGGCGGCAAGGATCAATGTCGGCGTGGTGATGGCGGCGGCATCATCGATGAGGCGACGTCCGGCTTTCAAAAGGTCGATGAGGAGGCGTCCGTTGATGTTTTTGGTGATGAGCGGGTCCGCATTGTATGCTTCCTGTTGGGCAGGGCTGTGGGTGAGGACTTTGGATTTGACGTAGCTGGTCACTGTGAGCTTCGGATTGAGGCGGGTACCCCAGGCGATGAAGCTTTCGGCAAAGGGGACGTAGAGCTTGATCTGGAAGGCGGGCGCGAGCAACACCATCCCGGCGATGTCCGGGGCGAAGTCGTGCACCCATGCCGAGACGATGACTCCGGCAATGCTGTTGGCAATGACGAAGGTGTCCTGTTGATGGACGTCGTATTGGGTGGCGAGGAAGGAGGAAAAAGCCTCCAGATCGCGGACGGAGTCAATCAGGACGGGGGAGACCGCCTGGAGGGTGTTTCCATTCCCGCGTTGGTCGTAGCTGAAGATATTGAAGTGTTTGAAGCGGGGATCTGTGGCGAATTCTTCCAGCCTTCCGGAGTGTTCGTGCCCACGGTGGAGGATGATGATGCTTTTTTGGACGGGGGAGACGTTCCAGGCGCGGAAGAAGAGTTTGGCTCCGTCGTAGCTGGTGAAAAATCCTGTGTCCATGGTGGTATTAGTTGAGTTCGGGTGGGGTGAAGTCGTTTGGCAGGATGGCGCGTGGGGATTTTTCCCGGATGAGCGTGCAGGCCTGGGCATAGCTTAGCCCGCAGTGCTGGCACAGGTAGAGTGCGGCCAGCAGGCAACTTCTGGAATACCCCATCAGGCAGTGGATGTATAGGGTTGTCTTGCGGTCTCCTGTCATACTGGGCGGCGGCAATTGGCGGAGTATTTCCTGGAGGGTTGTAGCGTTGGCTTCGCCTATATCGAGCAGGGGGCAGGAGATGGTGGCGGCGTTGTGCCTCAAGGCAATGGGATCTGCCAGTTCGGCGGAGAGGTCAATGACGCATAGAGGAGATTGACGAAGCCATTGCCTGGCCTCATGACGCGTCAATCGTGCCCCGATGAAGACCCCGGGAAGGAGTTCGACGGTCTGCCTGTTTCTGAAGAAACACCACAGAAAGCGGTACACGCTCATGTAGGGCAGGTAGAGGATTTGCTTCAGGAGGGGAATGCTTCCATCCGGAGATTTGAGAAAGCGGGGATTGTTCCGCGCATACGCCAGGCCGACCAGGAGGAGGACGAGCGGAACCCACAGGAGAAGCAGCGCAAGGGCTGACTGGTAGAGAACCAGCCACAAGGCGGGCAAAAAGGTGATCAGGGACAGACTGAGGTAGGTGCCGCCGATCGTGGTGTTGCGATGCTTGCCGATTCCGGCTGGTGTCGCCGGGAAGATGAGGAAGGCAAGTGCCGCCAGAGGCAGAGCCGAGAGGACATCGACGAGGTGGTGCTGGTACACGAAGAGGGTGGAGATGCCCATGAGCAGTAGCCAGATGGCAACCGCGCTCTTGAATATTCCCCGCGTTTTTCCGCGGATGAGGCTCCAATAGACGCATGCGTAGCTGACGTGCAGGGAGGGGGCCTGGTTGTAAGGGGTATCCCATTGTTCCAGCAGTTGGAAGAGGGGGCGGAGCCATGCTTCTTCCAACTGGGCTTTCGGGAAACTGTATCGCAGGGGAAAGATGAGGAACGCGGCTCCGGTGGCGATGGTGATGAAGTTGATGCGCCGGGTGAGGTTACGGAGCTCGGCGTGCCGTGTGCAGAGGGCGAAGGCGAGCGCAAAAAAGATGCCGCTGCTCATGTACGGAAGCATCATCCAAGGCAGAAAGGGAATCCCTTGCTCCCACCTGAAGGCGACGCAGGCAGTGGTGCCGATGTACCCGGCGTACCAACCCGTGAAGCCGTACACGAGCTGGAAGCAAAGGGAGCTGAGGACGAAGGCAATCGCCCGCTCTTTCCATGTGGCAGGGGGATTCATCGGCGGTGTCATCGGCAGCGGTACTCCCGGCGTGCCCGCGTTTTCATGATCCATGCCTGGAGGCTTCCGGGGAGGAGGGAGAGCAGAGTGATGAGGCGTTTCATCCCGGGCGGGAAGATGAGGAGCTCCTTCCCTTGCTCGATGCCGGCTATGATATGTGTAGCTGCCTGTTCGCAGGTGATGAGGCAGGGCTTGGCGGAGAGATTGCCGTGGTTGAGCTCGCGCAGTTTGGGCGTGTCCACGTAACCGGGAGCAATGGCTGTGACGGTGATGCCGTTCGGAGCCATTGCGGCGCGGTAGGCTTCGCAGAGGTTGAGGACGCTCTTTTTGGTCTTGCTGTACAGGCTGCTTTGGGGGAAATCCAGCAGGGCGGAGACGGAGGCGATGGCGGCAATGTGCCCCCGTTGGCGCGGAAGCATGAGTTCGCGTGCCACTTCCAGCGCGTTGAGGGTACCCCCGATGTTGGTTTGCAGCATGGCGGCGCTTTCCTCCGGGCTGAGGTGGTGGAGGATACTCTCGGTGTACGTTCCGGCGGCGATGATCATCAGGTCCAGCTCGCCTTGCGAGAAGTCCCGGACGGCGGACATCAGGGCACCCTTGTCCCGGACGTCGAGGGAATAGCTGTGCAAGGCGGGCGAAGGTGAGAGCAGGGACTTCTCCGCGCGGCGACCGCAGATGCCGACGCGATGCCCCATCGTCAAATACCTTTTGGCGAGTTCCTGCCCGATGCCGGACGTGCCACCTGTGATAAAAATGTTCATGGTGCCTGATGGTTCCGGAGCGCTTCCCGGGTTTTGGCATACCCGTATTGCCATTGGAGTTCGATGGATTCGCCCCACTCGGACAGCGTCGGCGGGACGTGTAGTTTGATTTGCATGCTGGCGGGGGAAATGCGTTTCTGCACATAGTGCCCGTCGAGAGTGGAGAGGATGTCGCGGGTGTCGATCGAGATGTCCCGGGGGGACGGGGTGAGGGACTGGAGCCTCGCGTTGCCGCTGAAGCCGAGCACGGCGCGGACGAGTGCTTCTTCCATCCGGCGGTAGGACGGTTTGCGTTCGAGGAGGCATTGCCCGGCGATGGCGTGGGCGAGTTCCAGCGGAATGAGGTCGATGGCGCCACCGGCGTAGTGCTTCTCCCGGAACTCGACGGGGCGGACGTAGAACATGTCCGAGATTGAGATGCGGACGGCTGTCGGCAGCGAAACCCCGGTCATCATCGTGGTGTCCGAGGCAACGGCGCTGTCTTGGCCGTACAAGGGCGGCAGGTATTCCAGCGGGATGTGGGCAGAGGTGGCGGCATCCGTCATCAACACCTTGCGGTAAAGTTTGCGTCCCCGGCGGCTCTCGCCCGTCATCGACTCGTCGAAGAGGAGTTCCGATCCGACAATGATGGTCGGCAGAGCAGAGTCAAAATTGGGCGCCAGCGAGGGCAGGAGGGAGGACAGATCCGGCGTGAGGTCGATCAGGCAACTCGTGAAGACATCCTCGATCGTGGGGGCATTGTGGCGGCACAGGCTCTTCTTCAGGCAATACCCCGGGAGGCGGTGCAGGTAGCGTTGCGAGGTCAGACTCTGCATGCGCATGAAGGAGTAGAATTCCTCCGACTTGAAGTAGGCTTTCCGCTCGTCGGCAGTCGGGAATGTACGAATGATGGCGGCAGCCATGGCTCCACCGCAGGCGGCGATGATGAGCTCCGGCTTTTGCCCCGCATCTTCGCAGGCGGCGAACATCCCGCCATAAACGGCAAAGCGGGTGCCGCCTCCGGAAAAGAGGATGGCGGAGCCAAATGCCTGGTGAGTGGGGGCCATGGATGCGGTGTCAGTGGATGGGTGTGAAACGGAGGAGGCAGTAGAACACAGGGGTGATGAAAATCAGGCTATCCATGCGGTCCAGCAAGCCTCCGTGCCCGGGGATGAGCGTGCCGGTGTCCTTGACTCCGGCCTTCCTTTTGCGGGATGAGATGAACAAGTCTCCGCAGAAACCGATGCCGCCAATGAGTAAACCCAGGCAGGCATGGAATAGCCAGTTATGCCCCGGGAGCAGAAGAGGGGCCAGCGCCAGGGAAAGCAACATCGTCATGAAGAGACCACCGAGGAAACCCTCCAGCGTTTTGTTCGGGCTGATGCGCGGGGCGATTCTCCGCTTGCCGAAGCATTTGCCCGACAGGTACTGGAAGACGTCGTTCAGCTCGGTCAGCACGACGAGAAAGATAAGAGCCTTGATGCCGTCGAGGTGGGCGGGGGCATCGCCGAGGCGGGCGATGAAGGGCAGTTGCCCTAGGAGGAACACGTTGATGATGATCGCTGAAGCAAGAGGGGGGGGAGGTGAGCATGGGGGTGAACCTGAACACGACTTCCTTGCGAATATTTTGGTCAAGAGTGCATAGCCGAGTGTGCCGATAAGGAAGGCAATATACTGGTTCTGGTGCGAAGTCCAGAACTGGAAGGCAGCCAGCGGCAGCATCCACGCAAGCAAGGCCGGGGTGTATGCGCGCTTCATGGCGACGTATTCTTTCATCCCGATCAGGGAGAGAACCGAGAAGAAGAGGCAATTCAGAACCGGGTGGAGAAGGGCAATGGCAAACAGGGCAATGATGACCAGCCAGCTACGGACGCGAAGCGGGACGTCACTGAACTTGCCTGGTACTTTTGTCCCCGGCGTTTGGGGATTACTTGCCATCGTCGATCTGGGTGGAGGAAAGCTTGATCAGTGCCTGCCGAACGCGGTTGAACGTGCCAAGGCAGAGCAGAATATCCAGCACGATGAAAATAGGCGTGGCACAGGATGCCATGCTGACGCCGAAAAAGCCGAGCAATCCATACACGCCCATCAGGAAAGCCCTGTCGCTCTTGCCTATTGGTCCCTCGTAGCGGCGTTGCCCAGAAATGACCTTGCCCATGACGCCCGCATACTCGTTGACGATGCTCAGGGAGATGAACGCGACGATAGGGAAAAGGCTTCCGGGGTGGAACTTCAGCAAGGGGAGCAGCACAAACAGGTCGGAGATGACATCGCCGAGCTCATTGAGAACCTCCCCCTTGGCGGAAATCTGATGGTACTGGCGAGCCATCATCCCATCCAGTGCATTCAAGGCCATCCGCACCAGCAAGCCGACAGGCAACGCCAGGAACAAAGCCCGGTAGCAGTCGGCAAACCAGAAGGCAACCCCGATCCCCAACGACAACACGCAGGCGCTGATTGTGATCTGGTTGGCTGTCACATGACACCGATGCAAGCCCTCAAGCACGGGTATCAGCAGTCGTTGAAATTGAGGCTTGATCTGGTAGATGGAAATCATGAAAAATCTTCCGGAACAGTATAGCCCCACCCCTTCCAATTCAAGGCTGGATATAAGCTCCAGACTAAATTTCCACCTCATTTCATTGAGGAAGAAATGGCTTCACGTCGTGTGCGAGTACGAATTGGTACAATCATTTTTGGGACTGTCCGAATACGCCTGCCTATTCAGGTGATATCGAGGCAGCTTGGGGCGTCCTGTGTTGATTCATTTTACGGGTGCGGGGAATGGAGCATTGGGGTTCCTGTTTCCTACTCATGCCTACCCATAGATAATTGTATTTGTTTCTACATCCAGGATTTCACGAGAAGATGGATATTTGAGCCACAGAATTCGGTAGTACCTGTCATTGATCTTGAGAAGATGTCCTATGTCATGGTGATAGACTATAAAGATATACCCTTCCTCCAGGTTGATGACTGATTCCTGCTTCCAATTGGGATGTGTGATTGTCACAGTGTTGGCTCGGCCTTTTGCCTTTTGAGGAAACATGAAGAGCTTTCGCCTTCCTTCTGCCCTGATTCTTGTATCAAGATCTTCCGAATCATAAAATAACAAGGTATGCTCACCATCCATGTTGAGCATGTGGATGTGTTCGGAATGGCTTTTCCGAAAAAGCCCCAGATAGAATTCATCCAAATAGAGCGGAACCGATAGTTTATGATGGCATATAGTAGCAAGTTCTTCTCGATAAGTTTCGTAGAGTTCTCTGAAAATACTACTTTTCCCTCCATAAAATCCTCCTCCAGCAAGGCCTTCTCCCCAGTCGACGTTGACCATGACAAACTCATGCTGAAAGAAATCGTAGTAATCACCTATGGCAAAATCAGCGTCGATAAAATAAATGTAATCATATTGATCCCACCTATTGAATTGATCAAAATGCTCACCGATGACGTTGTTTTTCAACATCGGGCCGTAGGGCCACAGGATGCCCTGGTAAGGATAGCGCTGAACGCCATCAATAGCCTCAGCTTGATCGGTAAATAGTAGAAAATCCACATCACGCCCATTCATAAAATACTCCCTGTTATAAGGAAGATAGCGTTTTACAGATTCAAAATAAATGGGGTCTTTTCCCGTCGCGATTGTACAGAGAGCTATTTTCATATTAATTTTCCAAATTTGTTACGAGCCTGCCTGGCTGGTGATAGATGGTGGGATTCTGGTTCATGGAGACCATATTGTCATTTTGAATATTAATGGTCTGTATGCTTTTCTATCTGCTTACATATGCTATTGCTTCTTTCATGAAGCAAGTGCCTTTCTTATGGCCTTCTGTCATACGCAGTACAAAAAGCAAAGATGTACTTGATTTGGCGGAAAAATATTTATATGCATATATGTTGTTGTCATCATCTTTTGCGATTGTTATATTTTATCTCTTAATGGGAATAATGTGAAAAAGAGAACCGGAAAAGGATTGTCCTATAATTATTTTCCTCCATACTTGTATATATTTAATTTCGGATAATTTTTTCAAAGTATTTCATGCTTTTTTTCAGAAAAATATGAATCCATTTTTCTGCACAATATATCATATATATCTTGCGCGCATAAAAGGATAATCATAATTTGTTTTAAAAATTATTTTCGAGTGGCTTATTAATGTTGCTGTCTTTTATTTTGATATATCCTCCTAAAGACATTAAAAATTCAATAGAAACATCTTTGTGTCTTTCGTTGTTTTTATTAGTATAAAAAACTGATAATAAGTCTTTTGCTTTTTTGTGCCATTTTTTTTCGGAAGAATCGTATATTGAAATGTGCATATTTCTTTCTATAAGTATAACTAAATTGTTTATTTTAAATGGATTATATGAATTTTCAAATTCCAATATCAGTATTTCTCTTTCATTTGATTTAATAAGTTCAAATTCTGGATTATTTTCCCTTATTTCATTGAAGTTGATTTCATTTGATAATTTATTGAAGTAATAGTCTGCTGTATGGTTGGTGCGCGCAATGCTAATTGGTTTGGTTATACATAAAAACAAAAATATGAGCAATGTGAATGTAATTATTGTTTTTGATTTCATTTTTTAATAATTCCGGAAAATTGTATTATTTGAATATTTTTTGAATTGCTGAAAAGGTTTCATCTAAAGTTCGGGTGAAAACTTTTCCTTTATAGGTTTTTACTGAGCAACCAGTTAGAGATTTTATTCTGTTGGAACACTGATTTTTTTTGAGATGAGAACTTGTAAATTGTGATTCGACAGGTAGGAAGCATAGTCATGCTGGTTGTCAACAAGCAAAGACAATTCCTTCGGTGGTACCTTGGGTTTCAATCTTTCGCAGATCTCGGGTGTCAATTGATCAAACCCTTTGAATAAATTGATTAACGAAATGAAACCTTCGTTGATAGGCGTTTTATAAATGGAAGCGCTGATGGGATTCTCATCGCTGATATCTCCGTGAATGGATATAGTTCCGCTACTATCCAATGTGACTGATACACCTTCCCAATCGAAAGAAGGAGATATCTCATTTTCCGAAAAGGCTATCGGAGAGAAGATGAAAAACAAGAAGTATATAGTTTTTAATCGCACTAGACTAGTTGATTGAAGTGGATGGAACAGGCTTGGCTGATATCTGTTCAATGAGTACAGGGATTGGAAGGATATTGCATGTCCTGGCATTAATGTCTTGGAACAGATTGTCAGCCCAGCAATAGACTGCTTTGTCCTCATTCAGTATATAGACTTTCTCAACGGAGAATATGGATACTTTGTCACCATTCTGATCCTTGTAATACAATTTTGGCAGGGAAAAAGATCTTCCGTCGTGTTCTATAACATCTTCCTCGATTATATTTTTCCCACTGAATAGAATGGATCGTCCATGCAGGCTCGTCAATTTTGTCAAATGATAACCTTTTTTATAGGCATAGATGTTTTCTGTATGGCTACCTATTCCAAATGTCCGAATTTTCCCGGTAAAGATGCCATGTTTATCTACTTTATTAGATACGATTCTTGATTTCTCATCAAAAAAGGCATTAAATGTCGTATTTTCCATGTAAATAATATTGGCATCATCAACAGGATTCCCATGTTCATCTAAAATCTGGATGGAAACATTCACCGAACCAGGTAGCATGACTAACCATAGATATAATATAGCGACGAATATAATAAAAATAACAGATATTCCTGGTATCAATATAGCAGGGCATAAGAATATTTTTGTTAGTATATCTTTCCTATGCATTGATATGTAATGAACGGGTTAATCTTGTTTGTCTTCCTTATCTTTATTCAGGCTCATTTGCGAATCGAGTTCTTTTTCAGTTTTTTTAATTAAATTTCGTAGATATGGAATGGTAATTTTTTTCAATTGATCGCTGTCGTCACATGTTATTCCGAAAGGAGATTCAACGGGCATGTCACCATCGTCATCAATAATTAGAATTATTATATTTTTTTTACTGCAAATAACAAGACCTGTTGAATATAAAGGGTCTCCCATTACATCAGATGTTGCTGGTTTTCTATAACATGACCGTTTGAAAATTTTACATATTTTCTGAGTATCTTCTTTTGATATTTTTTCTTCAAATATTTTACATCCATGCATAAAATCTAATTCAGTTTTAAGTCTCATTTCGGAGCATTCGTTTATAATCGACATTGTGTTTTCATAGAATTTTAATCCAGGGGGAGATTCATCCTCCAATTCAATATCGTCAATTGCAAATGAAGCCGATATAAAAAATAAAGCATAAAAGCTAAATGATATTTTTTTCATAATTTATTATTTATTGATTTGTTTTTTAATTTTCGGGTAAATTATATCTACCATTTGCCTTGTATAATTTTCATCATCGCGGCAAAATTTCTTAGAAGATCCGGTTGCTTTAACTTTGACGCATTCATCAAATAAAGCAGGCAAATTTTTATATTTTGAACATCCACCATCTTGCGCGTATGCCGCAAGTTCTCTTTTTATAGATTCAGAGCAAGATAATTCGCTTTTCTTATTTTTGCAATTCTGGTATGCGTGAATATATTCGTGCGTGATGACGGTTATTAATGATTCTTGACTGTCTATGCTTTTGTAATAAATTTCTATTTTGTTTTTATCTCTAAAATGAGCACCTCTTATTTTTGGATTCTGCTCAGATCTGCAAACGCAATAGATAGGAGGCAGTGAGCATTTTTTATCATTACGTATTTCAGTTATAGAAGCTTTTAAATATCCTGATGTATTTTTTAATATTTCTTTAACGCCTTTTAGACATTCTTCTTCTGTCATTGCTCCTAAATAATCGGTTGCTACTATTAACTTGTTTTTAAGTAGGACATAGATATTTAGGGAATCTGTTTCTTGTAGAGGATCTCGACTGATCCACCTTCCATCAAGAGGATTAAGGTGTCGGTAATTATAGTACACAAGCCCCAGCTCATGATCCATGATTTCGCTTGAGTAGCCGATTGTATTCAGACTTGTATCTCCCGACTTCTGGAATACATGTCCTGTGGGGGTGTAGTCGAAGCTTGCGGCGATGTTGCCTTGTTCATCAATCCATTCCGTCACATTCTTGACGAAATCGTGGACAGTGTAATAGGCATCATTGCCTCGAATCATGACTAGGGGGCGTGTAGCGACGGGGGCGACAGGATTCCAGAGGGTGATATGGAGGATTTCATGGTCAGCGAGGAGGTTGACTGCTGCGATTTGGAGGTAATCCAGGTAGTGGTAGCCTTCATGCAGGGTGACTGTTCCCTGGACTGTCACTTTCTTGGTCAAACGGCGTCCCATGTAATCGTAGCGGCATTCGATGACTGTTTTTCCATCTTCGCTGTTCAGCTGTACGGGGCGGTTGTTGGCGTCGTAAGCGATGTTCCAGATGCCTGTCGTTGTCCGGATACGCGTTTGGTTGCCGTCTGCATCGTAGGCAGGTATGAAGGAGGTCTCATCGGATGGCTCGATACTGGTGTACTGGTTGAGACTGTTGCTTACATAGTCCGTCTGTGTGAGTTCTTCGAGTGCCTGCTCTCTGTTGCCAATGTTGTCGTATTCATATTGGAATAAGGTTTCGCCCAATGCGGCATGAACCAGTTCATTCCGGGTATTGTAACGGAAAGAATCGTCTCTGGTTGTTTCATTCTGTCGTCTGTTGGTTCCACTTTCCGGGCGGCCGATGCTATCCAGAATACGCGTCTTTTCACAGACTGACGAGGCGTTTTCCGGAGCCGAGCAAGTGATTCCGGTCAGAAGATTGCGCTTCTGCTCGTACGTGTATTCGAGGCTGAGTCCGTTCGACCATCCAATGGAAGAGACGAGATGACTTCCCGGCAAATAATGGAACTGGAATGATTTTTCTGCCGTTCCCGTCGATTCATTGGAGAGTAGCGTGCATGAGTCAATCCTTCCGTATTCATCATAGGCATTTTCCCAATATTGAGGGAATGGCTGGTTTGGCAAATCAAGGCTGAAGTATCTGGGGCGCCCCAGGGAATCGTTGACACGCATGATGTTGCTATCCGCATCCCCCAACCAATAGTTGGTTGTTCCGAGTTTTCCATATTCATCGTAATACAGGCGAATCGGATGATCCTCTTCTCCCTCGGTTTCAATGGCCGTGAGCTGTCCCAAGTGGTTGTAATAGTAGGTTAAACTGGGGGAGGCGCCAAGGTAATAGATATAGGTCAGATCTCCGGTCAAGTGGTCGTAGGTGTAGGAAATGATGATTCCTCGAGCCAGGGTCCTCGACGTCAGACGGTTCATATTGCCATAGCCATCAATTACTTTTGATCCATCTGAGTAGATTTTTTCGCGTTGGAGTCCCGTTTTTTCATCGTACGTCCATCTGGTGGTGTCTCCGTCAGTACGTCCTCTGGGATCGGAGGTGATTTTCTCGCCCGGATTTCTGAATGTCGTCAGGGAAACCATGCGGTCTGCTTCGTCATACCCGAAGCAGGCGGGCTGAATAGCTGTGCCGTATTCGGCTGTTTTCCTTCCTCTGATGTCGTAGGTGTAGCATGTCGTATGCCCCAGAGCATTGGTCATGCAGGAGGGCAGGTCAAAACAGGGATCGTAGGCAGTCGTCGTTGTGGCACCCGATGCATCCGTTGCCTGGATTGTCCGTCCGGCAAGATCGGTTGTCATACGGGTTGTGTTGCCTCGTCCGTCCGTGAAGGAAAGGATGGTTCCCTCTGCCGTGTAGCTTCGAGCCCTGGTAGTGGTGATTCCTGCATGATCCGTTGCTTCCTGTTCCCAGCTATCGATGATGGTTGAGGTGGCAACCAGAGTTGATGTCGGGACTTTGCCGTACTGCATCCTCCTGCCTGGCGCTGCGTATTCCGACCAGTATTCCGAGATGTTGCCGTACATGTCCTGGCTTCGGTTCTTGCTTTCCAGCAGAGGGCTCAGGGTTGAGACCAGTTCTTCTTCTTTTTCCGTCAGGGGAGAACCATTTTGATTATAAGTGACCGTTGTTTGAATGTGATAGATTCCGTCTTCCCGGGCAGCATACATGTAGGACATTTCTGTTACCCGGGAGTTGTGTGGAGTAGGCGGATTCCCCAAGGCCAGGGTTTGTTTGATTTTATGGCCCATGGCATCGTACTCGAACAGAGTAGGTGCCATTTCTTCCGTTTGTATATGAATGAGCTGACCTTTGATATTGTAGGAGTAATGGGTCGAGATAAATTGGTCGTAAGAATTGGGCGTATCTTCTCGCAGGGTTTCTCCGAATCCGTTGGACAATTGCCGGGCGAGGATGACATTGCCCGTGAGGCGCGTTGTCAGAATACCTTGAGGGGTCAATTCCATCCGTGTTTGAAAGCTGTAGGTGGCAAAGTCATTTCTGTTTCCGCCCGTTTGAGTTTCTTCCCCATTGACGCCCAGCTCCCCTTCGCATGCGTCGGGATCGTCGGGGTTGGAGCCGAAGGGGAAACTGCCCGTGGAGTTACCACCACCATTGTTGTTGCAATCATCTGGGGCGGGTTCTTCATCGCAATATGAGTTCATATAGATTATATGCTCGATGATTAAACCGGAATTCACATTCTTTTACATGGAGGAATATATTAGCCTTACTACTTAAACCTCGAAACTTGCTTAGACGAGTTTTAAGTACAGACCAGAATCCCTCAATGCCGTTAACATGAACTGCTCCACGAACGAACTCATTGTTTCCATGAAGGACTTTGAAATGGCACTTAAATCCATCCTTCATCAATGAATCATAGGCTCGAAAGCCATCTGTATAGATCGCCGAATTATGGTCAATTCTATCCTCAATTATGCTCATAATCGTTTTCTTTTAACGTTATCTACAAATTCTGACATGAACATGACGAGATGCGCGCTCATAGATTTCGAAAAGGATTGTTTCCCCTTGGCTCCTCTTCCTCGTTTGCCTCGTACCCTTCTCGCACACAGGTAACATTCTTCCAATTCAAAGCCCCTATTACGGCAAGAATTTTCTGTTCGCAAAGTTTTGCCAAACGTGTACGTAACAGTATAAAGATTCTATTGACTGTATTGCAATTTAGACCTGCTAGAGCAGTAATTTTAGTTGCTTCCATATCGATGGTAAACATGCGAATGAGACGTCTGAATTGATACTCTGAAATCCGTGATCGGGAAATATATTTATTACGCACACATCAAGAATACGTTAGAATGCACTTGAAGTCATTCAGCTAGTCATGAGTCATTTTTAAATTGTTCCGAAATATTATAATAGCAAGCAAAGATAAATTACTCTATTTGTTTATTATCACACCTGCATATTTGTTTAAATATAATTGGAAGCGATGAAAGTAGGGATGCGACCGTAATAATAAATTCTGTTAATACCATGTTATAAGGGAGAAATAATTTGGAAAAAATAATAAGTATTAAGGATGTAACAAATAGTGCAAGAATATTATTTTTTTTACTGATATTCTTGTAATCCATGATGATATAAATCTGAGAAATTAGCATTGTGATTACCTCAAAAGTCAATATATATATAACTAATTTTTCTTCGAAATTTATTATATCTGCAAGTAGGGGAAATAGGATTGCGTAAATAATGAAAAATAGTATTATGGCTATATATTTATTCATCGAATAAAGTGTTATCACAAGTTAAAAAAACATTAATAATAAGCATACCATTCTCAAAAATGGTGATATGGAATATTCCTGTATCATTTTTGAGGCTAAATTGGTTTATTATTTTTGAAAGATCGTATTTTTTTAATATTTTAATAATACAACTTGTTGGAATTATAATTCTTTTTTTATCTATGTTTATATTATATTCTTTTGAAATGATATCCATGTCCAATTCTGATGATGAAAATATGTAAGACATACCATTTTTTACGGGATACGAGGAGAGGAAAGAATCAAGACTCACATTTTCTATTATTCTGTATTTATTTGATACTGTTTCATATGAATAAAAAATATAAATATCAACAAAAATGATAAATAGTGATAAAAATATATTTATTAAAACAATATATTCTATTATTTTTTTAATTGATTTCTTCACGATAATGTTTTTGGCCTGTTATTTTGAAATCGGAACCACCTCCAGCAATTTGTACCAACCCAAGAATGATTGCATAAATATTTCTGACAGAAGTCTCTATATTTTCCCATGGTAACAGATTTGGATCAAATATATCAAATATATACATCGTATAATCAACATAACATTTGCCATTATGCTGTTTGTCTATTCTTACTCGCGCTGACGCCGAATATGTCCCTAATGTCGATTTTTCAAAATTTGTATACCCAGTTACTTCTATCCATGAGGAATAATAATCCTTGTTGTAAATATTATTGCTCATTAATAATTCTTGCCCATTTTCTTTAGATGTTTTCTTTTATAATTGTAGTTTGATTTTTCTTCGGAATCAAGAATTATTGGATCGTAGTTAACGGGGTTTCCTAATCCGAATATATGTAAATAAAGAAGTTGAGCTATAACAAAATTTTCCCCTTGTGACATAATAAGATTAAATTGAATGTCTGTAATTCCAAATTCTCGTGCAAAAATTTTACGTATGTCTGCTCCAAGATTACTGGCAATGAAGCGTATTTTCGGTATAAAATTTTCCTTCCAATGTGGCTGCCTGTAAGGAGACCAGTCTATTACTTTACCTTGCAATCCCATATTGTCACAGTATAAAAAACATCTATTCATTACAAAACAGTATGTATTAAAGGAATCCATTTCCTCAATTAAGTCCCTGCTAATCCACCTGCCATCCAGCGGATTGAGGTGACGGTAGTTGTAATACACCAGGCCTAATTCTCTATCCATTACTTCGCTCGAATAGC
>CAYVAI010000012.1:0-104066 GCA_964448375.1 uncultured Akkermansia sp. | reverse complement strand
CTATTGCGCCCGCCATGCACATATACTGACAGTGGGTAATACGGGCGTAGCGGGCATGCCACGAGCCTATAGAGTGAAGATCATGCGGGACGTTTTGGATGAGTTTCACCAACTCAATCTTCCCGCGCCAATTCCCGTCACTACGGAAGAATCCAAGGAAGCGTCTCCATGATTTATCATGATTAATATCTAGAAATGAATAGCTTACGGATGGGCTGTTCTGTATTTGCTCCGGATACGCATGGGGTGATTGAGCGGAAGCAGAGGGAAGATATGCGTATCCTGTTTTTATGAGGTGAGGTGAAAGATTGAGGATTTTTTGTTCGTATTATTGGCTAAATGAAGAAATTATTGTGGATTCCATGCCTCTGCCTTCTGATGGCTTTATTTGTTTCGTTCAAGCCGAGGAATGAGGTTTCCATCTTGCAGTTCAACATTTGGCAGGAGGGAACGACTGTTGCCGGCGGGTTTGATTCGGTGGCGGATGAAATTGCCCGCGTGGAACCCGATTTTGTGACCTTGAGCGAGGTTCGCAATTACAAGGGAACTCGATTTTGCGACCGTATTTTGGAGCAATTGCGCAAGAAGGGAAAAACGTACTATTCCTTTTATACCGATGATTCCGGGATTTTGAGTAAGTATCCGATTGAAGAGTCTTCGACGGTTTATCCTTTACAGAATGACCAGGGGACGATTCACAAGGCTATTGTCAAAATTTGCAAGCAGGAGTTTGCCATTTACACGGCTCATTTGGACTATCGGAATTGTGCATCCTATTTGCCACGTGGATATT
Source organism: uncultured Akkermansia sp. (assembly GCA_964448375.1). Lineage (GTDB taxonomy): Bacteria > Verrucomicrobiota > Verrucomicrobiia > Verrucomicrobiales > Akkermansiaceae > Akkermansia. The sequence goes on along the minus strand of CAYVAI010000012.1, from coordinate 103,273 downwards.
CCGGTTCTGATTGGCATCGTCTGCCTGAGCCTGTCAGGGATGTAGATGCCGTGTTGGCGAACAATCGCGAATCCAAGCGTATCGTGGCAATCAATCGATTTCTGGAAGAAGCGGCCAAGGATAAGGCCTCTGGTCGTATCGTCCTGCTGGGGGGCGATTTCAATGAACCGTCGCATCTGGATTGGACGAAGGCCACGGCGGACATGTTCGACCACAATGGGTTGGTCATTCCCTGGGATGTGACGGTTGCTCTGGAAAAGGCAGGGTTTATGGATGCCTACCGCAAGAAGTTCCCCAATCCGGTGACGCACCCCGGCTTCACTTTTCCCACGGATTGCCAGGGCGTGCCGCTTCAGAAGCTGGCGTGGTCGCCTAGCGCGGATGACCGGGAACGCATTGACTACATTTTCTACCTTCCCGAGCAGAGCATCTCCTTGAAGGACATTCATATCATTGGGCCAGAAGGTATGGTGTGCCGCAATAAGAGGATTCCTGCCGACACGAAGGATCCAATCGAAAAACCAGGTAACCTCAAGAAGTGGCCGACGGATCACCGGGCTCTCTACGCAGTGTTTGTGTATTGATACATCTTCCTTGGAAATAACAGCAGTGGATGATAAGCGAAAGCCAGCCGCGTTTCACAACGGGGCTGGCTTTCCTCATTACAAAATGAAAATAAAAACAAAAATGGCCGGGTGATTCTGCAACCACTACAAGGTGGCGAACTGGAAGTGCATCCAGTCGTAGTCTCGTTCCCGTCCGAGTGAGACGCCTCCTTCGCTTTCTACGATGTTCCAAAAGACATCGTAGTCCTGTGCGGAGAACCTGGCCTTGGGGGCGTGAGTGTTGAGTCCGTTGTGCTCGGGGTCCAGATCAATGGCTATGCCAAAGGCATGCATGGAGAGGGAGCTTCCGCCGATGATCGTGCGGTTGGAATAACAGCCGCCGTATAAATCGAGACCGAGGGTGGCGATTTTTTCCAGTCCGTAGGTATCCTTTGTTTTCTGGAAGATGGCGGTGATGGCATCGGCCACTTGTTCGTGGCATGTGATTTTGTTGACGCTTGTTTTGGGCTCCCAGGAGAGCTTCAGGGGGAAGGGCACCTGGATGGTGACGAGGTGGTCGCCCGGTTTGCCGAAGATGGATTTCCCGGAGCGGACTTCCGTCTGAGAGGGCCAGGTTTTCGAGCTGGATTCGATGTTGAGTTCCCTGGCGATAGCGCGGAGCGTCTTGTCACCGGGGATGCCGTCGGCATCGAGTCCGAGATGAGCCTGGATGTCATTCCAGCCTTTTTTGGTGAGGCCGAGGATATTGGCGATGGCTTCGGCTGTTTTTGCACCGGGAATGCCATCGGCATTGAGGCCGAGTTGTCGTTGTATGGTACGCCAGTTCATGGGTATATTGTATGGAGTGGTGATGGGGGAATGCCGAATCATGGAGGATTCGGGAGATTTCCTTTCACACGTAAATAACAAATATCCCTGGTGAATGAAACAAGAGTTTGGCTATGGGGAAGACGTGCCTCAAGTTATGTCCCTGCTGTCGGGGTGGGAGTGGGCGTGGGGGGCTCCGAGTATTTTCTCGGATAGCGAAGGAGGATTGCCAGGATGGCGAAGGCTCCCATGACGAAGGGATAGTACAGGTAGCGCATGATGCCGACGGGGGAAATGCCGGAGAGGCCAGTTGCCATGAGGAGCTGTGCCCCGTAGGGGATGAGCGATTGGGTGAGGCAGGAGAAGGTGTCCAGAATGCTCGCGCTTTTGCTGGGATTGACCTTATATTTGGTCGAGATATCCTTGGCAATTGTCCCGACGGTGATAATGGCTATTGTGTTGTTGGCGGTGCAGAGGTTGCAGAGGCAGACGATGGCGGCGATGCAGGCTTCCGCTCCACGGCGTCCGCGGATACGGCGCGTGAGTTTCTCGATGATGTAGGCAATGCCGCCATTGAGGCGTATCATTTCCAGCATGCCACCGGCCATGAGTGTGACGATGATGAGTTCTCCCATGTCCGCGATGCCCTTACCCATGGCGGATATCCATTCCATCGGCATGCAGGATTGTGAGGCAAGGCCGATGATGCCGGTGGCGGCTATGCCGATGGACAGGACGGCGAAGACGTTGACTCCGGCGATAGCTGTTCCCAACACAATCAGGTAGGGCAATACTTTGAACCATTCGATGGGAGCTGGGGGAACCGGGTGTACGGCTCCCATGCCTTCGTAGATGTAGAAGAGGGTGACGAGGATGGCAGCCGGGATGACGATCATGCTGTTGGCCTTGAACTTATCGCTCATAGCGCAGCCCTGCGTGCGCGTGGCTGCAATGGTGGTGTCAGAAATGAAGGAGAGGTTGTCGCCAAAGAAGGCGCCGCCCACGACGATGCCGACGACGAAGGGGAGACCTATACCGGATTTTTCAGCAATGCCGATAGCAACCGGGGTTAGAGCAACGATGGTGCCGACGGAGGTGCCAACGGAGAGGGATATAAAACAGGATGCGATGAAAATGCCTGCCATGAGGAGGTTGTCCGGCAGGATGCCGATGGCCAGATTGACTGTGGCATCGATGGACCCCATGGCCTTGGCGGACTGGGCGAATGCACCGGCAAGGATGAATATCCAGATCATCATGAGGATGTTTCTGTTGGCTGTGCCGGCGGAGAAGTAGTCGATCTTCCGTGACAGGGACATGCCCCTGGTGATGATGATGCTCCAGGCACTGGCTACAAGGAAGGCAACGGCAATCGGCACCTTGTAAAAATCCTGAGTGATTAGCGCCACGGCGAGGTAAAACCCGGTGAAGACAATGAGCGGGCTAAGTGCCCACAGGCTTGGCTTGGCGGGGGGCGGATCCTGAAGATGGTGCTGGGGCATGCGAGAATAGGGAAGAATTTTTTCTGCTGCGGCGGTGATACATTTCCTCATTCTGATTGTCAATGATATGACTGGGAATTGAGGGCAGCTTTTCTCCTACCACCAGGATTTATTTTGCCGACCGCCGTCGGTCTTCAATCTGGTATCTCGTTCGAGGATGGCATCAAATCTTGTTTTTTGGGAAACTGGCAGCTGAATTTGATTCATGGCGCGCTTCCAGATTTTGTAGATGTACTGTGACCGGAAGAAGTAGGGTCTGGCTTCCAGATAAGTCAAGATGTGTTCCCTTGCCTGTGTATCGTCATTCCGCAAGGCTTGTCGCATGGCATAGGGATCACCGACTAGCTCATTGCAAAGGCATCTGAATTGGAGATAAAGTTCTCCTGCCTGCTGCCGGATTTGTGTAGCAGGGGTACGTTGTCGATTCCCTTGCTCCCAGCAGAGATCTATTTTGTGGTAGGCATTTCTCAAACGCTTGGCCGCATCGCACCATGTTGTTTTTGACGGTGAAATGTGGGGTGTCATAGGGCTGGCTGATACTCCCCGCCTGTGATAGCCCACAGGTAGAAAGAGGCGATGGAGCAGTGAGGGGAATAGAGCTTCTGAAAGGCGGCAAATTGCTTTTTGTCGATGGATTCCAATCCGTGCAGAAGCATTAGGCCTTTACGGATGCCAAAGTCACCCCAGCTCAGGACATCGGGACGTTGGAGAGAGAAGATCATGAGCATTTCCGCAGTCCACGGGCCGACGCCCGGCATAGCCGTGAGGGTTCGCAGGAGTTCGGCATCGTCCATGCTCAGAAGGGATTCTCGTGAGAACTGTTCTTCTTTGAATACGGAGGCGATGCGGTGGATGAAAGTGGCTTTGCGGAGAGACATGCCACAAGATTTGATCTCCTCCGGAGAACAAGCCAGGATGGCATCTTCTGTGACGGTGCCTCCGATGAGAGTCTGAAAACGGCGCGTGATGGTTTCGGCTGCTTTACCGGAGATTTGCTGGGCGATGATGGAAAAGGCGAGGGCAGCCAGAGGGTCTGGAGTGGTTTCTCGTTGAATGATTCCGAGCGTGGCGATGGCACCGGCCATGCGAGGGTCTCTGGATGCAAGATGATCCAGTTCCTTTTGGCCGTATTCAAAATAGCTCATGTGATTCGAGAGAGAGTAGCTGTTGCTTGATGTGAAGGCCTCCCGTGTAGCCGACGGGGGCTCCATTGGCTCCAATGACCCGGTGGCAGGGGATGATGATGGGGATGGGGTTGCGCCCATTGGCCATGCCGACGGCACGGACAGCGCGGGGATTCCCCAAGGCTGTAGCAATATGTTTGTAGGAAACGGTGGTGCCGTAGGGGATTTCCAGGAGAGCATCCCAGACGCTGAGCATAAAGGGGGTGCCATGCGGCGCAAGGGGGAGGTCGAATTGCGTGCGGGTGCCTGCAAAGTATTCTCCAAGTTGTTGGCAGGCGGCTTCCAGAATTGGCGTGGTAGAGGCCGGAACGATGGGAGCGGCTGTATCGACGTCTTCGTCATTGGGCAGCAACACCCGGGTAATGGCTCCATGGGCTTCCTCAATCAGGAGGCGGCCCAGCGGGCTGAAATATTCGGTGAACATGGGAAGGATTGTCAAGGGGTGGCAGGATTATTCGCCCGTGGAGACGACTCGTCCCCTGGCGGTTCTCATGCCGGGAGTTGGTATTTTTTCCTCTTGGTTATCGGTTGTTTCATTCTTGTTTTCGGTGGATGCAGGCACGAAGGTGAGCAGACCTAGCAGGAGCGGAAGCATCGTTGCCAGGGGAGAGGGGATGGCGGTGAGGACACCGATAGCCGTGCCTTTGCAGAGGGCCGGCAGAAAGCGGTCACGTCCACTTAGCCATTGCCAAAGGAAAGCGATGCCGCCCAGCAGCATCGACACGAAGATGGAGATGACCACGAAGAAACCGCCAGTGCTGGCTTCTCCCCCGAAGAGGAGGGTATCTACTAGCAGGATGAGGACGACCAGACCGGGGGCGAGGCCGAAGCGTGAAAGTGCGGTCTTGTTGGTGGGAATGGAAGCTGTGTTCATGGGATAGGCATGCAACGGAGAACATTTTGTTCATCCTGTTTCATGTTGGACTGTCTGGCTCGAATTTTCGTTCAGTTTCAGCGGATTTTTCTCTTGTCCAGAATATACAGGACGATGGCGATGACGACGATTGCTGATTCCGCATAGTAGAAGAGGCTGAGTGCTGACTTGGCATCGGAGAATCCATAGGAGTGGAGGCCGACGCCCATGGTGTTGACTCCCCACCAGGCGAAGGCGATGATGATGCCGCCAACCATGTTGCCCACATGGAGGCCGAAGGCTTTGATGTAGCCGCCGGAGCGTGCGTGCAGGATGATCAACTGCCAGAGGACAATCATGAGAGCCCCATTTTCCTTCGGGTCCCACCCCCAGAAACGTCCCCAGGCCTCATTGCCCCAGATGCCGCCGAAGACAGTGCCGATCAGGTTGAAGAGCAGGGAGAAGGCCAGGGCTCCGTAAGCCATGCGAGCCAGCATTTTTGAGGTGTTGTCGGTCAGCAACCCCATAGGTTTCGAGAATACTGCTACATGGGAAATGATTGATGCCAGGAGGCCGGCGGCATAACCGAGAACGATGGTGATGACGTGGGTGGAGAGCAGGAAGTTCGAGCGCAAGACGGCGACGAGCGGGTCCATATGGTCGGTAGCCTGGCCAGATTCATAGAGGATACCCATCTGGCATGCGAGCCCGCCGAGGATGAGCCCTGTGGCCAGGATGATGCCACGCTTGCTGTAGGCTTCCATGACGAGGGCAACGATGACACCGGCGCAGGCGATAAAGGCGATGGTTTCGTAGGTGTTGCCCACGGGGGAACGCATGGTGATCATGCTGCGGATGACCATGGAGACGAGCAGGACGAGGGAACCGGCTGCCCCCAGTATCCAGGCTCCGTGGATGCCATTGCCACACACCAGCGTGTACAGGCGGGTCCCCAGCCCCTTGTTCATGGGATTGGGCGTGGGAAGAAGGCTGCTGATGATCAGCAGGACGAAACCGGCCACGAAGAAGGCTAGTCCGGTGTAGAGGGGGTCGATATTGTAGTAGATCAGTTCGCGATCCAGCCTGTTGCGTAAGCTTACGGAAGAAGCGGTGTTGTTGGCAACCAGTGTGGAGATGAGGCTTTGCTCGGCCTTCCGTGTGGATTCCAGATCGTTGTTGATGGCTCCCTTCCGTGCCAGAACGGCAGCTTGGGTGAGGTTGTCTGCCTGCTGCTTGTTCGGGTGGGCGGTCCATTCTCCCTGGTGGGAGCGGTACCAGCGGGGGAAACCGGGGCCGTCCATGACGGAACGATCCTGCTGAGCCATGATGGGCATGAACATCCACAGCTCCATTTGACGGAGGTTTTGTGCCAGACCTGAAATTTCGCGACCAGTGGCGTCCGATATTTGCTGGGAGGAGATGCGATTGGCATGGGCATAGATTGTTTCTCGCAGAGGCTCCAGTTGCTGGAAGGTGTATTGCTTGCGTTTGTCGGGCATGGGGGGGAGCCCCAGGCGGGTGACCGTTTCTTCCCGATTGACGAGGAAGACGGGCATTTGGGAAGCAAATTCCGGGCGGAACATGCAGTCGAGGGCCCATTCTTCCGGCGAAAGAGTGATTTTTTTACCCTCCGAGCGGAAGGCAACACTCTTTTTGCCATGTGCACGCAGGAGGTTGAAGCCGGCGTAGGTGGAGAAGGGCTTGATGCGCCCACCATCTTCGACGGCGATGCTTGCGGCAGCTCCCTTCATTTCTGGCGACCAGGGGATATAATGATCGATGTCCACGGTACGGACGGCGGGACGGGCAGCCATCATGCCAAGCCCAAAGATGGCGAGAATGACCAGGATGATACAGGTAAAGAGGAGTTTTTTCTTACGACGGCCCGGGGCAGGGACGGAGGGCGTATGGGAGCCTGCTTGATTGGCAGGGGTGGGTCCGGGGGAGGGCTCTGGCCGCTGATGTCTTGTTTTCAGGTATTTGGCAAACAGCATCCCGTAATACAGGAAGAGGCCGATGGTGATGATGTAGGAGGCCCACTTGGGGCCGTGCTCCAGCGGGTTGTGGGATGCCCGGAGGATCGAAGTCATTTCTCCTCCGTTTTCGCCCCAGCTCATTTGGTAAAGTGTCCAGCCATGAATGCGGAAGGGTTCATTCATGCGGATGTTGATGTGGTCGGCATCGGTGATGCGACATCCTTCATCGGTGATGCTGATGATGGATTCGTAGGATTTGGGCTTCTGGGTGCCGGGGTAGAATTCTGGCGTGAAGCGATGGAGCATGATGCCGAACCCCATCTCCGGGTAGTACTTGCACTGGCCCGGACTGAGGGGGATTTGCTCGATAACCTGGGTTTGCCAGTTGCCGATGGCGACGCTTGCCAGCAGGATGGCGATACCGGCGTGGGCGAGCATGATGCCCCAGCGTGAAAAGTTCTTGCGCAGCTTGATGATGCCTCCAATAATAAGGTTGATGAGCAGGAGGAGGCAGGTGATGAGCATGCCGGGAAGCGGAATTCCCAAGACATCGCTGGAACCCAACGGGATAACGACGAAGAGAGAGCTGAAGAATGAATCCGCCGCCAGCTCAGGCATGGTGCCTCCGGCGTAGGTGGACTGGTAGATTGTGCCGTAGAATGTCAGGACAAGCAGGATGGTCATCAGAACGATGGCGGTCAACAGCGAGCCGGAAAGACGAAGAAGAAAGGTGAATATTCTCTTGGGAAGTGAATCCGTGGAGGGCGCTTCTTGTGCAGACATGGGGGAAGGGTACACGCTTGGCTGGGGCAGGGCAAGGAAGGAAGGCGACAGGACGGGATTTTACCCCTCTGATGGCTTACGGCAAAAGATCAATGTGCAGGAATGAGAAACCCGTAACGACAATCGACGCTACGGGTTTTCATTCAAAAAACGATGAGATAATCTTTAGAAGTTATCGTCCAGAAGTTCGAAGAAGGACTGGGGATGCTTGCATGCCGGGCAAAGCTTGGGGGCTTCGGAGGCTTTTTCGATGTACCCGCAGTTGCGGCACTTCCACCAGACTTCGCCGTCTTTCAGGAAAACGGTGCCGTCCTTGATGTTCTGAGCGAGCTTGAGGTAGCGTTCTTCGTGGTGTTTTTCTACGGTGGCGATGCGGCGGAATGATTCGGCAATGGCCGGGAAGCCTTCCTGCTCGGCAACGTCGGCCATGGCGGGGTAGAGATCAGACCATTCTTCGTGTTCACCTTCAGCGGCGGCGAGCAGGCAGGTCACGGTGTCTTTCAGCTCAATGGAGCAGGCAGTTGTCGTGATTTCAGCACAGGAATTCTTGAGGTACTTGAAGAATACCTTGGCATGTTCCTTTTCATTGTCAGCCGTTTCCGTGAAAATCGCGGAAATTTGCTCGTAACCTTCCTTCTTGGCGACGCTGGCAAAGTAGTTGTAGCGCATGCGAGCCTGGGATTCTCCGGCAAATGCCTTCAGGAGGTTCTTTTCTGTTTCAGTTCCTTTGAGTTCTTTCATGATGGTATTATTGTAGTGAGGTGATGGGATAGAATTATCACAGTGTAAGATGGAAACAAGAATTATTCTAAATTATTCCTCTTTCGCCAGACAGAAACGAATGAGGATCATGATGACGCCCAGGGCGATTAGATAAAAATAAGAAAATGATAATAAGTGGCTTATTGATTCAAGGTGCTCTTCTACACCCGGGATGAGGCAGGCAGCAGCCAAGGCGAAACACAAGAGGGGTGACCACCTGAGTAACACGGATTCATCATCGCGGAGGCAAGTTGGGAATAAATAGCGCGTGCTGAATTCCACCAGGAAAGTGAAGATGGTATCGATAAGCATACTCGCAGGAGGAGTTGCCTCACATGGTTGAAACGCTGTTTCTTCTGAGCAAGGCAAAGTAGAGGATGGTGATCAGGATGGCATCCAGCCCGACCAGGATCATGATGACGAGCGACCTGATGCCGTGGATGGAGTTTTTTTGAAGAACGGTGTAGGGGTGGCTTTCAATTTCGGTGACGATGGACTGGTACTCGTCATGCTTCTTGTCGCGCGCGTCCTCCAGTTTTTTGACTGCCTGGTCGTAGTTCTGGTTGAGTTGGGCAAAGGCGGGGTTTTTGGCGAGGAGCTTGCGATAGAATTTCGACGAGAAGAGGCCGTTTTGTTTGAACTCGGCTTCGGAAATCTCAGTGAGGAGCTGGTCGAGAGAGGCTTTTTCATTGATCCCCTTCTGTTCTGCTTCTTCGAACTTCTTTTTGATGTTCAGGTTGGCCTTCAGAATCTGCTCGTTCTTTTCATCGACATTTTTCTTGAGCTGGCTCATTTTGGCTTCCATGGCATTGCGGGCAGCTAATTCGCGGCCCAGGTTGGGATTTTCGGAGTAGTACTTGCCGATCCTGTTGCGCTCTGCGATGAGTGAGGAATCGAGCCTTTGGTTGTTGTTGTTGATGGCATCCTCGTTCTTTTGAATAGTTTTATTGCATTGTTGACGCGACAAATTGATGTGAGCATCGATGGCTTCAGTACGTTGCTTGATCGCCGTGGTACGGCTGTCGAGATCGTCCTTCTTCAGCAGGGAGAGGGCAAAGGCATCTTCGGGATTGAGCGAGGACGTTTTCTCCAATTGCTGGGCAACCTGGGTAAGTTTCGATGCGTATTCTCCATCGATTTCGGCTTGGCGCTTCTGGATACTCGTGATTTCCGATTTCAATTTGTCCTGAATAACTCGTTTCGGAGCACAGTCTTGTTGGAAGGAGATGAATTCTTCACTTTGTTCTTCATAAGCCAAGCCAGCATAGTAGAGGCCGATGGTGGCTCCTGCAGAGAGAATCAGAAATAGAATAAACCTCATGATGTTCCAGTGGTGATGGGATCATATTGAGCCAGATTGTCTTAAAGTGCAAGATAATCGGGCGGTGGGATGGGAAGAATTGGATGAAATAGAGGAAACTTATGTCATTTTTTCCTTGGAGACAAGATCAGGCAGGCATTCGGAAGGAACATGTGATAGAGTTCGCCAGCTTCGCCGTCACAGGGCTGAAACACCTTTTCCAAGTCTGCCCGTTCTGCCGATTATTTCTCACTTATTCAATCTATTATGGAAGATTCAAAAAATGTTCGCGCGCATTTGACGGCATTTCTGATTGTCCTGATTTGGGGGACGACTTTTGTATCGACCAAGGTATTGCTGCGGGATTTTTCACCATTGGAAATTTTGCTGGTTCGCTTTGTGATCGGCTATGTTTTCCTTCAGTTGATTTACAGGAAGAAGATTGCCCGGGAGAAGCCATCGAAGGAGGTTTTTTATGTGTTGGCCGGGTTGTGCGGTGTGACTTTGTACTTTCTGCTGGAGAACATTGCCCTGACGTACACGCTGGCGTCGAATGTGGGCGTGGTGGTCTGTGTGTCTCCATTTTTGACGGCTATTCTGGCATCCATCTTTTTGAAGGGGGAAAAGCAGGGATGGATGTTTTATTTGGGCTTTGTTGTAGCGATCTCCGGCATTAGCATCATGAGTTTTTGGGGGAGTTCTCTGGTGGAGGTGAATCCTTTGGGGGATTTACTCGCCGTGTTGGCTGCTCTGGTATGGTCCGTGTATTCGATTTTGATGAAGGTGATTTCCCGCTTTCAGAGCGATATGGTGGCGGCGACGCGGCGGATTTTCTTTTACGGGATTGTGCTGATGCTGCCGGCCTTGTGGGTGCTAGATACTCCTTGGGAGTGGGCGGCACTGGCGAAACCTGTCAATTGGATCAACATTCTGTATCTGGGGCTCGGCGCCTCGGCAATCTGCTTTGTCTCCTGGAACTGGACGCTGCGCATTCTCGGTGCCGTGAAGGTGAGCGTTTATATCTATCTGGTGCCGGTGATTACGGTGATGTCCTCTGCTTTGATTCTTGGTGAACCACTGACCTGGGCCTCGATTACGGGAACTGTACTCGCTTTGGCGGGGTTGGTGATGTCGGGACGCAAGTCTTCCGGGGAAAAGGCGCAAGAGTGAGGATATTCAGGTTTTCTTTGACTCTTAGCAGTCAATATTTTCCAAGGGTGCATCGGAGGATGCCAGGAGTGATCGCAGGGCGTTGCGATCAATTTTGCCCATGGTGTTGCGCGGGACGTCCATGACGGCTAATCGCGAGAGACGCTGGAAGCCGGGGGCAAAGGTATTCCATTGGTCGGCAGCCTTGCGCAGGGCGGCCGCATCAGGGTGGCAGGCCACGAGCATGGCTCCCCGGCGCGAGCAGGGGAGGGATTCGACGACGACGCCCGGGCATATTCCAGACATGGAGAGTTCCAGTGCATCGGGATCGACGAGTTCGCCAAGAACTTTGACGAGGCGGTCTGCCCGGCGGATGAAGGTGAGTGTGTTGCTGTGGATTTCTACAATGTCGTTGTTGGTCCACCAGTCGCGCGGCGAAAGGGTTTTCAGTGAGAACCCTCCTTCGTGAGTCTCTGAAACGACGCCGAAAAAGCGGCCTTCGCCACGTAGCGACAGGCGTCCGTCTTCCGATTCGCGGGCTTCCCAGTGAGGGAGGATCGCGAGGCGATCCGTGTGGAAGGGATCTGTTGGAGAAGCGGTGGCTATCTGAGAACCGGCTTCCGTCATGCCGTAGCTCTGAACGACGGGCCATCCTAATTTCCGGGCACGGAGTCCTATGTCGAGAGAGAGCCCGCCGCCACCTACGAGGATACATTTTAGATGGTTTGGCGCAATGATGCCTGCATGAACGATGTCCACAACCTGAGTGGGAACGAGAGAACTCCATACAGCCCCGCATTGGTGGAGAAAGGCGGCGTATGTGTGAGGGGCCCATTTGCCGGGGTAGGAGTGGACCATGGTCCCTGCCAGAGCAGCGCGGATGTAGGTCATGGCTCCGCCGACATGCCAGGCGGGGAGTGGGCAACACCAGTCTCCATGGTCGGCTCCCATGTGCTGGATGGCTCCGAGTGCATTACATGCGAGCGCATGGCGGGTGAACAGGATGGCTTTGGGGGATCCTCCTGAGGAGCCGGAGGTGGCGAAGGCAACACAACCGGGGGGGATTTCTCCACTTAGAAAGTCGGCAACTTGTTCAGCCCAGGGGCGCAGGTGAGGAGCCGCAGCAAAAAAGGGGCGAGGTGTATCTGCGTCCGGAAGGGGCCATGGAAAGCTGCGATCCTGCGAAAGCATGGTTGAGGTGGGAGGAGGAGGGGGCGAATCAGTGCCCCCTGCTCGATTTTCGGAGTGAACTCCAGCGTTCTTCCATTCTGGGACGCAACGTTTGCTCAATCCATGCATAGGCGGCTTCGAGTCCGTCGGACTTGAAGATGCGGCCAATCTGGGCTTCTACTCCGGTGGCATTGCCGGTACGGCGCAGGAAGTCATTGCTGGTGAACTCAGTGAAGAGCTTTCCGTTGATCTTGTGTTCTTCTGCCAAAATCCATTCCCTGACGTAGAGTGCAAGGATGGCATCGCCAACCCATGCTTCGACTCTCAGGCGTTCCTCGGTGGCTTTGTCAATGCGGTGGTAGAGGGAGTTGTCTTCTGTCATAAGCGAAAAGGAATAAACCAATCATCCGTGGAAGTTCTGACGGATGATTGGCAGTCTTAAAAATCAGGCAAGTGAGCCTGCCTGCGTCCCTGTGAATTTGGGTTGGGGAAGGCTGTCGGGGACGGATGCCGGTTGTTGCGCAGGTGCCCCCTGGGGGGATGGACTGGTGGGCAGCGTCGGCAGGGTGCTGGGATCGGGAGTGGACGGTGTGGGGGTGAAGCCGGGGATGATAGACTGCTTGTTCGGCGTATTGCGGGGCTCGATCTTGGCTCTCAGTGCGGCCTCCGATTCCGAATTCCAGTAGCCTGAGTCCAGTTCTATATAGATGTTGGAGTAGGGCAGCGAGGTCGTAGTTTTGATGACCAGGACATTGAATTGCTTTGTGGCGTCTTCAATCTGGCCGTTGATGATACGGCTAGGTAACTCGAAGTGCATGCGCCCGGGAAGCATCTTGTACACCTGATTGCGGTACTTTTTGATACCGGGGGCGTAGTCTTCTTCAATGTTGCGAAGCTCGGAGCAAACCATGATGCGCGGCTGGACGTGGCCTTCTGCTTCAATTGTGTCGAGCACCTGCCCAAAAACAACATCGGAGGGCTGAGTTGCCAGCAAGGTGACGACACCATTGCCTGTGTAGGACGGGTAGGATGATTCAGCAATGACAATCCAGTTGCGTGCTCCCATCAAGGCAAGATTGTCCGCGAGCTGAGCCTGCCAGACTTCGTCACCATACATGGGCAACTGGCAACCGGACTGGCTCAGTCCTATGAGGAGACAAGCGGCAACTGTCTGGATGGTGGACATGAATCGATGCTGGGGAGAAGAACTGGCTTTCGGGCATGTGTGCAATTTCCGGCGTTCCCTCATTGTGACCTGTCGGCCTCAGATATCCATGTGCCGGGAGCGGGCTTCTCTGTCTTGAGCTGTGCCTGTTCCGGGGGTAGTGGCAAAGGGGCCGCCAGCGAGCGGGGCTTCTTCCGCGAATGCAACGCCGGGGGTTTCAATGGGAATTCCCTGGACGGGGAAATCCTTGCGAAGGGGATGGTAGGGGTAGCCGTCCCACATGAGGATGCGGCGCGTATCGGGATGGCCTTCAAAGGGAATCCCCATGAGATCCATGATTTCGCGTTCCTGCCAGTTGGCTCCGCCATGCAGGTCGGAAACGGTCGGGATGGCTTCTCCCTCATTGACGCATACCTTGAAGGTGACATTGACACCTTGTTCCGCCTGGGAAATGGTGTAGATCACTTCGAAACGCGGGTCGGAACCGAAGTTGTCAACAGAGCAAAGGTTGACGATAATGTCGAATCCCAAAGCTTCACGGCACCAGCGGATGGCTTCGTGAATGTCGGCAGCACCGATGGTCAGGGTTTCATCGCCACGGAAGGAAACACGGCCAAGGATGGCCTTGCCAAAGTGGGCGACAATCTGGTCGGCGGCTTTTGCCTGTGCTGCATGAATCTGTTGCATGGACATGGGGGAACGCGAAGTAAAGATGAAGGGGATGAAGGGCTTATAGGAGTAATTGGAGGGAAGAAGCCTTATTGGAGCGGGAAGGAAGGCATGGCCGGCTCGGGAGCATTAGCGGGCTTGGGCTCCGATTTGACGAAAAGTTCCTTGGCAGGTTTTTCCGTGGTGATCTTCTTCTGCAAGGTAATCAGGGCTTCAAGCAGGGACTCCGGACGGGGAGGGCAACCGGAGATGTACACATCCACCGGAAGAAGTTTGTCGATTCCCTGAAGCACTGAGTATGAACGGAACATGCCTCCCGTAGAAGCGCAGGCGCCCATGGCGATGCACCACTTGGGCTCCGGCATCTGGTCCCAGATGCGGCGGACAGCCAAAGCCATCTTGTAGGTAACCGTGCCGGCAACGACCATGACGTCGGCCTGACGGGGGGAGAAACGAAGCACTTCGGAACCGAATCGCGAGATGTCGAATCGAGATGCAGCCGTAGCCATCAGCTCAATGGCACAGCAGGAAAGCCCCATGGGCATGGGCCACAAAGAGTTCTTATGCAACCAGTTCATGGCGGCATCAATAGTGGTGAATACGAAATTGCCATCGGCATTTGAATCCAGACATCCGGTTTCCTGCGAGGTGGTGGTATCTTGTGAGCCCATAGGATAGATAATACTGCTTGGGTTGAGCTTAACGACATGGACGCATCTCTCAAGCCTTAAATCTCGTTTAATGTCAGATAATCCTTTTTTGTGTCACGTTGGGTGGACAAGAAGGGGAAAAATTGAACACTTACGCGCGCGACAAAGGAAATTCCTATACAAACTTTCATTTACAGGTTGACATTTTGTGAACACATAGCAATCTCTTCTGACCCGTTCGCGAAAGGAATTTTTCATTCCGAAGAATGACGAAGCGTTCGAGGTCTGTAACTCAATTCGACAATATTAGCGACATGTCAACCAATTCTTGCGCATCCAGCGCTTCCCCTGACAAGATTGTATATACCTTTGGTGGAGGGACTGCCGAAGGCAATTCCAGTATGAAGAACCTGCTCGGTGGCAAAGGTGCCAACCTGGCTGAAATGGCCGGTATCGGTTTGCCTGTGCCTCCCGGATTTACCATTACGACGGAAGTTTGTACGTATTACTACGATAACGGGTGCACTTATCCCGCCAGCATGGAATCCGAAATCAAGGCTGGTGTTGCCAATATGGAAGCCATCATGGGCACCAAGTTTGGCGATACGGAAAATATGCCTCTTCTCGTGGCCGTCCGCTCCGGAGCCCGCGAATCCATGCCTGGCATGATGGACACGATTCTTAACCTCGGTTTGAACGACAAGAGTGTCGAATCCCTGTCCAAGGCTACTGGTAACCCCCGTTTCGCATGGGACTGCTACCGCCGCTTTGTCCAGATGTACGGCGACGTCGTCCTCGGTGTGCAGAAGGCTCCCGGTGAAGACCACGATCCCTTTGAATCCGCTATTTCTGCCATCAAGCTCAAGAACCACGGTTCTGCCAAGGTAGAAGATACTCAACTTACGGCCGACGACCTGAAGGAACTCGTTGCCAATTTCAAGGCTCTCGTGAAGAAGAATGTTGGCAAGGAATTCCCGGAATGCCCCTGGGAGCAGCTTCAGGGCGCTATCAGCGCCGTGTTCGGTTCCTGGCAGAATGACCGCGCTATCGTTTATCGCCGCAAGTACAACATTCCTTCCGAATGGGGTACTGCCGTCAACGTGCAGGCTATGGTGTTCGGCAACACGGGTGAAGAATCCGGTTCCGGCGTTGCTTTCACGCGTAATCCTGCCTCCGGCGTGAAGGAATTCTACGGTGAATTCCTCATGAACGCCCAGGGTGAAGACGTGGTTGCCGGTGTTCGCACACCTGCTCCCGTGGCTGAACTGGCCAATGTGATGCCCGACGCACACGCTGAACTGATGCGCATCCGTGCCGTCCTCGAAGAACACTTCAAGGATATGCAGGACTTCGAATTCACCATTCAGGACAAAACGGTTTACATGCTCCAGACCCGTAACGGCAAGCGCACTGGCGTTGCCGCCTTCCGCATCGCTTGCGAACTTGTGGAAGAAGGTCTCATCGATTGGAAGACGGCTGTTCGCCGCATTCCTGCCGATCAGGTTGACCAGCTCCTGACTCCCGTATTCGACCGTGAAGCTCTCAAGAAGACTCAGGTGATCGCTTCCGGTCTGCCTGCAGGTCCCGGCGCTGCCACCGGCAAGATCTACCTCAACGCTGATCGTGCCGTTGAAGCTTCCGAACGCGGTGAAAAGGTGCTCCTCGTCCGCACGGAAACCTCCCCGGAAGATCTTCGCGGCATGATCGCTGCTGAAGGTATCCTGACAGCTCGCGGTGGTGTTTCCTCCCACGCCGCCCTCGTTGCCCGTCAGATGGGCAAGGTTTGCGTCTGCGGTGCTGAAGCCCTCCACATCGACTATGCTACCCGCACGTTGCATGTTGGTGAAGCCGTTTACAACGAAGGAGACTTCCTCTCCATCGATGGTAACACGGGTTCCGTGTTCGCTGGTGAAGTGGCTACCTCCCCCTCCGAAATCATTCAGGTCCTTATCCGCAAGACCCTGAAGCCGGAAGAAAGCCGCGTGTACCAGAACTTCGCCAAGCTCATGGAATGGTGCAATGCTTGCACCAAGATGAAAGTGCGCACGAATGCCGACTCCCCGAAGCAGGCTCAGACGGCCATCGCTTTCGGCGCCGTTGGTATCGGTCTCTGCCGTACGGAACACATGTTCTTCGAAGGCGACCGCATCGACTTCATGCGCGAAATGATTCTCTCCACCTCGCCTGCTGCTCGTGAAGCTGCCGTCAACAAGCTGCTTCCCTTCCAGAAGACCGACTTCAAGGGAATCTTCAAGGCTCTTAAGGGATTGCCCGCTACCATCCGTTTGCTCGACCCGCCCCTGCACGAATTCCTTCCCCAGACGAAGGAACAGCAGCGTGATCTGTCCGACAAGATCGGCATGCCCGTGGAAGTCATTATCCGCCGCGTCCAGGAACTCCATGAATTCAACCCCATGCTTGGCCACCGTGGTTGCCGCCTCGGCATCTCCTACCCGGAAGTGACGAAGATGCAGGCTCGCGCTATCCTCGAAGCCGCCGTTGAAGTTTCTGAAGAAGAAGGTTACGACGTCGTTCCCGAAATCATGGTGCCCCTCGTTGGCTTCAAGAAGGAACTCGACATCCAGAAGGCCATCATCGACGACGTCGCCAAGAAGGTCTTCTCCGAAAAGGGCAAGGGTGTGAACTACAGCGTCGGTACGATGATCGAAATCCCCCGCGCCGCTGTGACTGCCAACGAAATCGCCAAGACTGCCGAATTCTTCTCCTTCGGGACGAATGACCTGACGCAGACTGGCCTGGGCATGAGCCGTGACGACTCTGGTTCCTTCCTCGGCAAGTATGGCGACCTTGAAATCATCAAGACCAACGTCTTCGCTTCCATCGACCAGGAAGGCGTTGGCAAGCTGATGGAAATCGCCTGTGAACTTGGCCGCCAGACCCGCCCCGACATCAAGTTGGGCATCTGCGGTGAGCACGGTGGCGACCCCTCCTCCGTCAAGTTCTGCAACAAGCTGGGCTTGAACTACGTGAGCTGCTCTCCGTACCGCGTGCCGACGGCTCGCCTTGCTGCCGCTCAGGCTGCTCTCGAACAGGAAGCTTAATTAACATATGATTCCTTCAGGGTTCCAGAGGGGGAGTTTTCCCTCTCTGGAACCCGATGGTTTATCCAAAACCCTGCAGGCCTTAAAAGCCCCGCAGGGTTTTTTGACGGAATTTTTCGCATGAATTCCTTGGCTTTTTCCCAAAAAGGCGAATGATGCGCTACCCCTTACCTGATGAACGATATGAACACGACAACGATGAAGATCCGGGACAAACGCTCGGAAATGAAAACAATCATCTACCTGGCCATCCCGGTACTGATTGCCAACCTGACAAACATGGGGATGGGGTGTGTGGATACGATTGTGGCAGGTAGTGCTTCGGCTATCGATATGGCTTCCGTATCACTCGGGGCTTCCGTCTTCATCCCCGTTCAATTATTTGCATGTGGCATACTGATGGTGCTGGGGCCCATTGTCGCCAATTACCGGGGCAGGGACGTCGGGCGACGCAGCGGCTACGTCATGCACAATGGGCTGTGGCTGGCTTTGCTGCTGGGAGCTTGCGTGATTGGTATAGAGTCGTTTGCCAGCCCGATTTTTGACTGGATATCTCCGGAGCCCGATATGAGGCGTATCGCGACAGGCTACCTGCATGCCATTTTGTGGGGAGCGCCGGCCAACTTGATCTTCGTTGCCTTGCGAAGTTTGAATGAGGGCTCCAGCATGACGCGCCCTGCCATGTTTGTGGGTATTGCCTCCCTTCTGCTCAATATCCCCCTTAACTATGTATTCGTCTTCGGATGGTTCGGCATGCCCGCCATGGGTGGGGCAGGGTGTGGTGCGGCAACAGCCATTATCTACTGGTTCCAGGCTATGGCTATGTTCGGAATCGTGTATCTGCACCCGGAACACAGAGTGTACCGCAAGCACATTATTGCCTTGAGGCGTCCGGCTGGCGATATGATGGCACGCGTCCTGAAAATCGGCTTCCCTGTCGGGGTATCCATGTTTTGCGAAGTGCTCCTGTTTTGTGGAGCCTCTCTTGTACTGGCTCCATTGGGGTACATTCAGGTGGGGAGTCATCAGGTGGCCTGTAATGTGGCGGCCATGCTGTTTATGATTCCTCTTTCCATTGGCTTGGCGGCTTCCATTCGCGTTGCATACCATAATGGGGCCAGGGACAAGGAAGGCACCAAATCCGCCATCCGCTCCTCCTACATCCTCGTGATGGGTATTCTGGTATTGAGTTCTCTTTTTATCATCCTCTTCAATAAACAGGTCGTTATGCTCTTCAATGACGATGCGTCCATTGTTGGTGCTGCCTCGACATTGCTGCTGCTGGGCGTGCTCTATCAGCTCCCGGATTGCCTCCAGGTCGTTACTGCCGGCGTACTGCGCGGCTTTCGCGATACCGGGGTCATCAGCATTATCACCTTCATCTCCTACTGGATCATCGGGTTTCCGGTTGGATTCATTCTTGCGAGGACAACTTGGGTGAGTTCTGAAATCATGGGGGCAAACGGAGTGTGGATCGGATTCATCTTCGGTCTTGCCACGGCATCTATCCTCTTGATATGGAGAGTGATCAAGACGTGCCGCCGCGAGTTCGCGCAGATGGATGCCGATAAAGTTGCATAAAATTATTTCATTCAAGTTAAAAAAATCTTGCCAAAAGGGAGTCTTTTGTGTAATTTATCTCCCGTCCTCGCCAGAGATGGTGAGCAACAAAACAGGTGTTATGGAGTGGTAGCTCAGTTCGGTTAGAGCGCCAGCCTGTCACGCTGGAGGTCGCGGGTTCGAGCCCCGTCCGCTTCGCCACCACCTGTTCTAAAAAATACGCCGCCTCAATCCTTCCGTGGAAAGAGGCGGCTTTTTTGTGCTTTGGTGAGATGGGGTGGAATGGGATGTAGGGAGCAATGAAGAAAAGGTGAAACCCGATTCGGAATCCTTGCCAATAATGGGTTTTTATACATGAAATCAGGATTGTAGTATTGACATACCCCTCCCACTTGTGGGAAAAATATATAACTCTTCAATTCCTGTTTCAGGTATTGGAGAGTTCCTTGCCAACAATGGAGGGAAGCCTCTCTGGTGTTGACAATATTGCGTCTTCTGCTCCTGTCGGAAGTGATTCCGGCAGGGGTGGATGAGGCAAGGTTTCGTGACTGGAAATTGGGATGAAAAATTGGTAAGGAGAGAGATACTAGTATACTTTTCCTGTTCGGAAAGATTTGGAAATTGACATTTAAGCGGGGGGAGGCTATCCAATTGCGGCTATGTTGCAAGCAGGTATCGTAGGTCTCCCCAATGTCGGCAAATCCACTCTATTCAATGCCGTAACCAGAACGCGCAAGGCCCAGGCGGCCAATTACCCCTTTTGTACCATTGATCCCAACGTCGGCATGGTTACCGTGCCCGATAACAGGCTCAATGTGCTCTCGGAAATGTCCAAGTCGGAAAAAATCGTTCCGACCGTGATTGAATTCGTGGATATCGCCGGTCTTGTCAAGGGAGCATCCGAAGGTGCTGGACTTGGTAACCAGTTCCTGGCCAACATCCGCGAAGTGGACGCCATCGTTCAGGTTGTCCGTTGCTTCGACAACGACGACATTATCCATGAACTCGGCTCTGTCGATCCCCTGCGCGATATCGAAATCATCAACTCGGAATTGATTCTGGCCGACATTACGACCATGGAAAAGCGTCGTTCCACCCGCGAACGCAAAGCCCGTGGTGGCGACAAGGAATCCAAGGACGAAATTGCATTGATCGACAAATTGCTTCCCTACCTCTACGATGGCAACCCCGCCATTATGATGGAGGATTCCCTGTCGGATGACGAAGTGAAGCTCATGAAGGCCTTCTGCCTCCTCTCCGGCAAAAAGAGTATCTTTGCCTGCAACGTCAACGAAGATGAACTGGCACAAGCCATCAATGACCCCGATGCTCACCCCTACGTCTCCCGTGTGCGACAATACGCAGCGGAACACCACAATGCGGAAGCAATCGTCATTTCTGCCTGCATTGAAGAAGAATTGATCGACATCGCTCCGGAAGAAGCCAGGGAATACCTCCTTGACCTCGGCGTACAGGACTCTGGCGTGTCCGACCTCATCCGTGCCGTGTACCACCTTCTGGGACTGCGAACCTACATCACTACCGGCGTCAAGGAAACCCGCGCCTGGACGATTCCGTCTGGCGCCAAAGCACCCCAGGCTGCTGGCGTGATTCATACCGACTTTGAACGTGGTTTCATCGCTGCAGAAATTGTCGCCTTCAACGACCTCATTGCCTGTGGCTCCAAAGTCCATGCCAAAGAGCAGGGGAAACTCCGCATCGAAGGCAAGGAATACGTCGTTCAGGACGGTGATGTCATCGAATTCCGTTTCAACGTCTAAGTATTGACAAGATTTTTCATGCTCCATCGCTGAGAGGAGAATTCTGGCGTTAAGCTTTCCAAAGGGCTGCTACTCTGTGATTAATAACGCAGGTGTGGCAGCCCTTCTGTATTCCTGCTCTCTGAAGATACGACATGAAAAAATCATTTCTTCCCGGGAATTATAAAAAGTTCTGGACAATCACCCTCTCCTCGTGTATATATTTCCCCGCCTTCAGAGCAAAAAACCTTTCAATGGCAGGATAGCTCAGTGGTAGAGCAGAGGACTCATAAGCCTTTGGTCGCGAGTTCAACTCTCGCTCCTGCTACCATTTTACAATCAACAAAAACCCCTTGGAATGAACGAGTTCCAAGGTGGTTTTAGTTTTCTGTGTCGGCTATTTGGTTTCATTGCCCCTCATTTTGACGAAGCCCCTTTTTTAGGGTCAGGCGGAGGGATGGCATAGACACTCAGTACTTCTTTATTGGTACGTGCAGTTTTTCCAGAGGATCTGGGTGCAACTGCCGCAATATACTCAATTGTGACTCCTGCTACAGGGGTTACATGGACGCGAAGGTGCCCGGAGTTTGGGATGAATGTACCCTGCTCATAACCGTATTCTTGGGCGAATTCACGCGAGGAATTACGGTGTGAAGGTTGAGGGGCAAGTTGATAGGTGACTCCGTCTCGTATTTGGCGGGCGTAGAAGTGGTCATGACCGTGGAAGACGGCTGTGACATGGTATTGAACAAGGAGATCGTGAATGGGTTTGAGCCAATCCTTTCTGTTCTGTCTAAAGCTATTCTCCCCAGAGGATTCATGTCCTCCCCATTCGTGGAAGAAAGAGGCCTCAGCTCCACCACGCCCCGAGGCTGCGCCATAGCTGACGAGCTGGTGAATGAAAACGAATGTGTAGAGGGATTTGGATGAAGCGAGTGTTTTGTGAAGCCACTGATATTGTTCCGGTCCCAGGGTCATATTCCAGGGGAATTCCCCTAGCCGTGTGGAAGACGAGTAAGAGTAGGGATCAAGAATGATGAAGAGGGCGTCGCCCCAGGTCCAGGCATAGTAGTTTTGATAGGGGGGGATGTCTGTTTTGGGGTTAGCGGCGTAGAAGTGGTTGAGAGTGGGATTGAGCCAGTATTGGGTGCGTTTTTGGGCAGCCCATGTAGCGAGGGAGTCCTGCATCCATTCACTTGTTTTTTTGACTTCTTCGCCATCGTGGTTGCCGAGGGCGAAGAAGGTGGGAGTACTATTTCCGATAAGGGAATAGTAATATCGGATTGCTTCATACTGTTTGAGAGCCGAGTCTCGACCGGGATGTTTACCCGTCATGAAGGTATCGCCGAGATTGATGTGAAAGTCAGGATGATCGGCGGCGATATTGCTGAGGCAGGTACGGAGAACATCGGGAGAGCTTCCTTCGTCAAGGTGGGTGTCGGCATCAAGAGTGAAGGTGAAGGGGGTTCCCGCGGATTTTGCTGTGGAGAATGTTCCCGAGTTGATCTTTTGTGGTGTTTTGTCGGGTGTGGCTCCAAAAATTTCGTAAGAGTATGTGCTGTTGGGAAGGAGTTTGTTAAGTTCGATGATGTTGAGAATACCGGGTTTGAGGGTGCTGCGAAGCAACTCTTCCTTGGCTGGTGAGTTTGTAGGTTTGTAACGAACAAGGATTTTTTGTTCTTCTCGGCAACGGATGGTAAGTGTGATTGATGTGTCGGTTGGTCGGGAGAGCATGAGGGTATGCTCAGTATCCGGGATTTCGGTGATAAAGGTGTTTTTTGATTTGTCTTTCTGGCCTTTGATTAGCTTATTCTGTGAAGGTTCCTCAGAGGAAGCCTGAAGAAGCGAGGATGATATGACGAGCGATAGAGCAAGAAACGATAGATGACGCAGGGTGCAGTGACGGGATGAATGATGGATCATTTTGAAAAGAAAACGTCGGAGTTTATGTTGGAAGGGAGCTTGTCGAGGGGAGCCGAGTAGAGAAACGCCTTTGGAGGGGTGAATCCATCGAGGTTTCGGAGCTTCATGAGAGCATCTTTTTGTTCGGCCGTGAGTGTTTTGAAAATGGCTTTAAATGCTTCGTCGTAGTAGTAGGATATTCTGCCATCGAGTTCGCCATATTGTTGTCCCCAGGCGAGGATTTTTTCTTGATCAGGAAGTCTGTCGCTCTTTTGCCCCTTAGTGTCAGCAAGTGCTTTTCTCAGTTCCTGGGAGATACTTCGACGTACTTTGACGATGTCCAGCATCGGTTGTTTTTGAAGGGGAAGGATATCGGTCATATACTTGCGTTGCTCAGGGGTGAGGAGCTCGATGAAAGTCGCACCACTGTCACCGGTGAGAGCCTGGTTGATATCGTAGTCTCTTTGTCCCATGGCTGGCATGTCTTTGAGGTAAAATCCTCCAAAGTAGGTACCGTGGCGCTCTGGGCAGAAATAGATGTCAGCATCAGTATTCCCCGCATACCAGCTGAAGAATTCGCTCGCGTAGGTCATGTAGGCGATGTTGATGAGTTTGGCTGTTCCTTTGGGGAGGCGGAAGGATTGGGAGGAGACGTCTGGCCATGAATTGAAATCGCCGAATTTCATCTTCCCAAGGTATTCCTTTTGTTCGCTGCTGAGCGAGTAGGCGAGCTTGGTGAAGAGAATAGCGCGTTCGTAACTGAGCTGGGCATCAAGTTTAAATATTTTGCCAGTGTAGTTGATGACGGCAGATTGATTGAGAGCAGGCTTATCTTTTGGAGTGTCGCCGTTGAGGTTGCGCCAAAAGGCTTCAATGAGAGGCAGGCGCATGAGGGCCATTTTTTCGAGGAGGGGGGCTTCCTGATGTGCATGCTCGACAAGAAGAGCCCGCTGTTTTTCCGTGAGAATGGAAAGAACATTGCCTGCAACGCGGTTGAGGAACATCGGATTGTGCCCTTTTTGAGCCAAGTCGATGTCACGCATGTATTGGAAGCCGAAGAAGTCACAGACTTTCCCCGGCGGGATGAAGGTAGATTCGGCAAAGCCACCAGTGATAAAGGCGAGTCCGCTGAATGCGATGGTATTGAGCTGGGCTTTGTCTGAGATGGCTTGCTCCAGTGAATATTTGCGGTTGTTGCGTGGCTTCTTGCGCTTGCTATTGTCCTTTGCTCGGCTTTCACGATCATTTTGGGGAGGAGCTGTATCTTCAGCTGCAATGGAAGTTGGTACAGGCACGAGCATGAGTGCCATGGCGAGAAGAGTTGAGGAAATGTAAGTGTTTGTTTTCATAAATTTTATACAGGATTGATGTTTATATTTTATTTTAGGGATTTATTTTTTTGTGTTGTGATTGTGTAAGAATGGCTAACTTGGCCGGATTGAGGATCATTGAGTGATGAGGAGATGTATTCAACGAGAACCTGCTCGGGCGATACGGAAACTTTGATAAAGCCCGAATTGGGTTTAATAGTTCCTTTGTATTGATCGGCGTTGAAGGCTGTGTGCGTATCGTCGGCGGGGCAGGGGCAGGTTTGATAGATGATGCCATCAAGTTCTTGCTGGACATAGAGATGGTCATGCCCTTGGAAAAAGGCGGAAACATTTGTTTGCTTGAAGAGCTCGTGTATGGGATGTTTCCATAGAGGCCTCTTCTCTTTGAAAAGGTAATTGCCTTTGGGATCGTAGCCGCCCCATTCATAAAGGTGAGCCATTTCTATACCTCCGCGCCCCGTGCCGAGGACGTGGTGAGCAAAGACAAATTTCCATTTGGCTTGACTCGAAGTAAGGACATTGGTGAGCCACTTGTATTGTTCGTCACCGAGTGTACTTTGCCAAAGATCGCGTTTGCCTTCGGGCTTGTTAATGCCACCGATGCGTCCGTGATCAACGGGCGATTCCGAGTGCCAGTAGGGGTCGATGATGACGAAGAGGCAATCGCCCCATTCCCAGGCAGCATAGTCTTTGAGGAGTCCGGCTTCAGGAATGGATTGGGGGTCAACGGAGTAAATTTTCCCTGTTGCCGGCAGAGGAAACCATGTGGTACGTGCTTTTGCGATGGTTTGTGCCCATTGAGGTTTCCCGATATTGATCAGAAACTTTGCACCAAATTCGTGATTGCCATTGACGAGGCACATCTGGGTATTTTCACCGATGAGGCCGAGGAATCCTCGTTGGTATTTGTAAATGTCATTGACGACAGAGGGGCTTACTTCATCACGTTCAATGGCTCTGTCCATGCTGAAGTCGTCACCGAGGAGGAAGTAAAAATCCGGCTTATTCCGAGCAACTAGCTTGAGTGTCTGAGTGTAGAGGTCGGGATGGTACATTTTACCTGTACGCTCGGGATGGGAGTCTCCTTGTACGCAGAAAGTAAAGGAACGGCCGGTTTTTTTTTGAGTCTGGATTATTCCTTGTGCCAGTACCTCTGGTACTTTCTCCTCGTTACTGGAGATCGTGTAGGTGTATGTGCTATCCGGCGCGAGATTCTTGATGGGGACAAGGCAAGGTGTATCAGCTTTGAGGTCGACATGAAGTGGGGGCTGTCCCTGTAAGCGAATGATAACCGGGCGTGCCTTTTGAGAGTAGATGCTCAGCTGAGCCGAATCTTGGGTTTGTACGCCGACGAGCACATTGAAGTCAGCCTTTGGTGGGACGGGAAAAGGGCGATTGCGATTTTGAGCATTACCGCCTAAGCCATTTTTCTCCTTTTTACCGATACGGTTTGGGGCGCGACGCTGTTGGGTGAGCGATGTATTGTTGCCATCGGTAGTAATTGGTATTCTTCCTACTGTATCCTGGGCGTGAAGAGGAGTAGGGTTTATTCCCCCAAGAAGTAGTAAGGAAAGTAGGTGAAGGAAAAAGTGAACTCTCATGCAGATTGAACACTTTTTCAGATAGAAAGTTTTCTATTATAGTTTAATGGATCAAATGGAATAAGTATCGGTGAAAGTTAAATTATATAAAAATTGAATATTTTTGAATCATGAATTATATTTTGTTTAATGATGAATTTGATGAAATTAGTAATATTATATGTATTTATATAGTATGGTTATTCCGAAGTTTCCATGGGGAATACATGGAAACGATTTTGGCTGATCCGCCCTTTTGGCCGTGTTCCCGGTAACGAAGTAGCTCACGATAATGATTACTTTTCCAAAGCTTTGAGCAGGATGCAGGATCCTCCGCCGGGAGCCAGGTGGATGGGAATGGAGTCTTGCGGGGTGACGGTTCTTGTTTCAGTGGTCAGCGTTTCTCTATTGTGCAGGTAATGGGCATCCGGTCCATCCTGAGTGATGGTGGCCTGATAGCTCCCCGGCTTCAGGAAGGAGAGATTGATGAGCAGGTCTTTGGGCGATTCGTTGCCAGCAGCCGCGATCAATGTGGCCCGAGGCGTTTTGCGGGCCATGACGATGTATTCGCCGATCTTTCCATCCAGGGTTTTGCTCTCAACCCATGGCATTTGCTGGGCGGAGATGAATTCCAGAAGAGCCGGGTATCGGGTGTAATATTCCGGGATGTCAGGCAGGACGGTAGCGCCGGAAAAGACAATCAAGGTGCGTGCTGCTTCCGAGACGAGGGTAGAGGGTACCGGCTTGTTTTCATCGGTTCGCGTTGTTGGGCCCTGCCGCAGGTCAAACATGCCGTTGTTCATGTCCAGAGGGCCAGCAACCATATTGACGAATACGGAGGTGAGGAATGTGGATGGAGTAAATACTCTGTGGGCATCCAATTGAGCATGACAGTATTCCCGGGTGATGGCGTTGGGCCATGTCCTCATTTGTCCGAAGGGGTGTACGGGGCCGTCGTGGAAGTCGATGTGCAGATGGTTGCGGGCACACAGTTCGGTGATATGGCGGGTACGGGCATTTTTTTCTTCTGGAGATCCGTTCATGAACCCGTATTTGACCCCAGACGCGCCCCAGCGGGCATATTGTTCCAGCGTTTTGTCAAGTGGGTATTGCCGGCCACCGACGTCGTTCAGGTACAGCCAGACTCCCACATTTTTTTGTTGACCGTACTGGATGATTTTTTGGACGTCCCCCGTCTTGCCTCCTTGAAGGGGATCTGATTGTTTCTGGAATTCAGGACCATACCAATTGGCATCCAGAACCAGGTGTTTGATGTTGTGGGCGGCGGCGAAGTCGATCATGCGCACCCACGATGGATAATCCATGCGGTATGTGAAGCCAGGGGTTTCCGCCCCATCGATTCTCCAGTCCCAGACGCAGACTCCGGGGCGTACCCATGAGAAGTCGAGGGATGGATCAGGCGGTGGATTCAGCAACTCCAGCAGATGGGAATCGACTGCCGCGCCAGGGGTTTTCCCGCAAAATACCACGCGCCAGGGTGATGGCGTGTCTCTGTTCAACGTGCCGGGATGGGAAGGAATGGAGAAACTGCAGGAGCCTTCCTTCGATTGCAATTTCATGGGATCCCCGGTTCTCAGGTCGGCTTCGTGGACGGCCATGAAATGGCCGGTTCCCGTATCGATGGTCATGACGGGGAGTCGTACGGCATGACTTGCGGAGAGTTTTTCCGGGCCGATATTGGCGTTTTCACCATTGTAGAACCAAGCTGTGTAATCGCCGGCAAAACGGAATTCGGTCAATTCTTTTTTGAATGGGCGAGTATTGTCTCCCTCATGGTGAATGTTGTAACGGAAAGCCAGTCCATCGTCATAGAGCCTGACGATAATGTCGATGTCCGATGGGGATGTTTGCTGGGTATCGGTTTCCGTAAATTTCAGCGGTAGAACAAATTCTTCATAACGTTCCGGAACAAGAGCCCGTTTTCCCCAGACTGGTTTCCAGAATTCCCGACAGGATGTACGCCGTGGGGAGGAACTGTGCCAGCCTGGGCCGGGGATTTGCGTATCGTTGTTTGTTTCGAATCCCATGGGAGATTCCGTAATGAGAGGGGAGCCTTGATACGACAAGGTGTACGTGACTTTTCCCTCAGGTGATTGGGTGATGGTGCTGACGAGTTGACCATCAGGTGATTTTACGGTGAATGTCTGGATAGTCTGGGCATGCGATATGCAGACGAGGCCGATTGCTGTCGTTAGCGTGGCGATATATGATCTGTTCATATGGAACAATTGAAGAGAGGAATTAAAGATTTGTGATCGATGATTTTTACGAGATGCTCATCCATCCTGGTTGACAAATGAGCCTTATTTGTCTGTAAAACGGAACCAATTGAAGTCGGCGTACCCATCCTTGCCTTCATCCTTGGTTGTGAAGTTGAACAAGGAAAAACGGTTGGCCGTCCAGGACAGGCCGAGCCCCATTTTCAAGGTGTTGCCAATGGGTATAAAATGTTGCCCATCGGTGCTGTAATAGAAACGGGCCGTAAAATCCTTATCCATGACACGAGCCCTGAGCCAGAGCTTATTGCCCGTGAAATGCTCCACAGGCGTTTCCACGATTGTGCCGTCGTTGCACATGACGATTTTTCTGGTGTTTCCGTCCTGAGTGACGGCTACATAGGCGTACGGGAATTGGAAAATGGCGAATCCCGCGATATTGCCGTCTTTCAGGCCGGAGACATCCATTTCTACGGTTCCTTCCGAATTGGGGCCTTGAACGCGCTGGGTCAGAGTATTACGGGCTTCTTTCAGGTCTTTGGCAGGGAGTGCTTTCAGACGCATAAAACCTGTTTTTTCCGTCAACGACCACTTGGAATTGTCGGGATTGTGGTTCCACTGCCATTGCAGGCCCAGTTTTGAATCATTGAATTCGTCGGTTGTAGCCGGGTTACTCACGGGGAACATTTTGCCGATATGGGGTTTGGGGTATGTGATGGCATCTTTGCCGTTGGCCCCCAGCATGGGCCATCCATCCACCCATGTGACAGGAAGCAGGCAGGGAACGCGTCCGATGGCTCCGCGGTCCTGCATGATGATGAACCACCAGTCACCGTTTTGTAATTGCACCATGCCCCCTTGGTGCAGTCCGTTGCCGGGATAAGAACTGTCGTCGTCCATAATCAACTTATGCTCATAAGGCCCATAAATGTTGTCGGAACGGAGGCATATTTGCCATCCTCCGGTGCCGCCAGCTGGGCATGTAATGTAGTATTTTCCGTTGATTTTGTACATGTGCGCCCCTTCCATGCCGAATCCTCCGCCGAGTGTCTTGCTGTCCTTGAAGCCCTTATCCCAAATTTTGACGTTTTCGCCCTTGACGGATTTGACGTCGGAATTCAGTTCAGTGATGTACAAATCATGTTGTCCGTGAACGACATAAACTTTGCCGTTGTCATCGAAGAACAAGCCGGGATCGTATAGGTATTCCGGGAAGATCGTTCTCTTCCAGGGTCCTTCGGGTTTGTCGGCTTCACATACGGAAAAATGCCCTTTTTCAATGCCGCGTCCATAAGGGGTGCAGAAGGCTACGTAGAATTTACCCTTGTTGTACCGGATGGAGTTGGCCCAGGAGCCATTGAGGTAAAGGTTGCCACCTTTCAAATCGTATCGCGGATCTTCGTCGTAGCGGTCAACGGCATAGCCGACCATCTTCCAGTTGACCAAGTCTTTGGATGTGATGATGGGCGAGCCGGGAACGTAGTGCATACTGGTGGAAACCATGTAGAAATTGTCCCCGACTCGGATGACATCGGGGTCCGGCCAGTCTCCCCACAGGAGGGGATTTGTGAATGTACCGTTGCCGTTGTCGGGAGTCCAGGCATGCACGATGGAGGGAAAAAAGAGGCACAAGGCACCGATAGCACATAGCTTGTTCATGATGATGGTGTGTGGTGAGGATCTCAGTGGTTTATTGTTGTCAATGCCTGCGACGGGCAGTTGACGGTGATTGTTTGTCCTGCTTTGATGGGGACATGTTGCCATTGCGGGAATGCGATAGGCGGGAGAGACTTGCCCGCTTCTGCTTCGGATTCTGCGAAGATCGACACATTGGCATCGAAGGCAGTCGGGTTGGATATTTCAAGAACGGCTTTGTCTCCGGAGCGACTTTTTACGGAAGCCTGAATGTGGTCGAAACAGTAAAAGCGTTCCGAATCCGTACTGACGTAAATCCCCGGAATTTCCAGTGCCATCATGGCTCCATTGGTTTCATTCCACCCGGTATATCCTTCCCAGGAACCTCGGCTGTCAGCATCGCAATAAGTCAGGCGTTCGGAAATGCGCCCATTGGGCTGGATTCCTTCGGCATGGGCATGAAGAACGTCACGAAGCAGTTCCGCGTAGCGTTCATCTCCACTATGACGATAGAGTCTGAACAGGGCATCCGCGGATTGGGTACAGAATCCCGGTGCGCTATGTTTGTTTTGGGTGCTGGCCCAAACGGCTCCGGCCAATTTGGCTCCGTGTCGAGCCAAGGGTGTTTGTGGGGGCAGGACGTAGTCGTAGGAGACCGTCCATGTCGCTGCCAGATGGGCGGCATTTCGGCAACGTTCGAGCCATATGGCATCTCCGCTTGCTTCATGGAGCGTCATGAATGCAGTTGCCAGAGCAATGGCCGTTTCAGAATCCGCATTTTGCAGGATGTCGGCACAGGCCCCCGTCGTCATGCCTGTGTTCTCAAACAGGCCATTGTAATATTCAGCAGCTTCTTTGGCGGTGGTCAGATAGGTTGGTTCGTTGAAATACCTGGCTGCCAAGGTAAGTCCGGCGATTGCCATGACGCCACTGGAGGTGTTGTACACGGCAATGTCTCCGGTGGAATTGTTCAGGAAATTTCCCCATTGGTGTTCCTGCTTCCACGTTTTGACAAAGGCATCAGCGAGGTTGCGAATTCTTCGTTCCCATTCCGGATTGATTTCTCCGGCGTGTCCCTGTTGCTTGAGGAGCATGAACTGTTTGACTATCCAGTACAGGACATCGGCATTCTTGCGGGTCAGGACAATTTCAGGCTTTTCATCATACCCTTCTCGCCCGAAAGGCTTGCCGTCCTTGTTCAAGGCGCCGTAAAAATATCCGGATTTTCCTTGCCCAAGTCCGAGCCCAAACGCGAAGGTGGATTTGACCTTGTTTCTGTGTTCCTGGTCTCCGAGGGCCAACATGGGGAATGTGTTCATCAATCCTCCGATCCAGCCGAATGAAATCCATTCTGCGTTTTCCGGGCAATAAAACTGATATTGCTGTCCTTTGTAGAAACGGCTGTCGATGAGCCCGGTCATGATGCGGAGAACTTCGGACTGGGGGATCAGGTTGCGGGGGCTATTGGGGCCAGTGAGATTTTTCCTGATGTTCATGAATTGATCAAGCAGGGCAGGGATATTGCGAGCCGGGAAGGAGTAAATCTGGACGCGGACGGTGCAGGTATCCCCGGTATTCCAGGTTGTGCCGCGGTCGGGGCTGGTACTGAATCCAATGAATTCCGGTTTCTTTTCACGGACTCCAGGAAATGAAACAACCAGTGAAGCCTGTGTCCGATCGGGGGATTCTTCGAAGATAAGTCCGTTGTCGAGTATCTCCCCGTTTTTACTGATTCCCTGTTCCGCCAGCAGGATGAAGCCATGGTTGTTTTTCTTGTCGAGGATGCAGATGGCTGGCGTGGCAGCGTTCCCTGTGAGTACTTCCAGACGGGATACATCTCCTTGATTGGGAGAGAGCTGGGGGACGGGCGTCGTCGTTTGAGGCAGATCCTTTTTGTAAAGATCGTTTCGATCAAGACCTTGAGCGTAGGGGCGGTTGACAAGGCGATTCCTGTTGCTGTCGTAAACAGAGGAGGGGATCATGAGGTAGTTCTCCGTATCCCAATTGTGGAAATCAAAGGCCAGGGCGAACCCTGTCGAATCCTGTGAAGGGCCGCTCCGTCGCACGCTGAAGGTGAGTTCTGCCGCTATGGTTCCCTCAGCCATGGCTTTTTGCGTTATTCCTTTTCCATGTGAAATTTCGGTGGCAATGACCGCATATACCCAGCCTTTCCCTTTCAACCTTCCGGGGAATAAATGGAGTTGTTTCAGCAAGGCTTCCTCGTACCGGCATTCCAGAAGGCGAAACCCGCCTTGAAATGGAGCCAGCACAGGAGACAGATGGGGCTCCATGTGGTACATGTCCTTGGTAGAATTGCCATCGGGGGGAATCCACGGAATCCGTTCTCCTGCCATGCCGTGAGATACGCAAATGGCAAGGAGGATGCCGGATATTATTTCTTGATGACGAACCATGCTGTTCCCTGAGGTTTGAGGGTGACGGGGATCTGGATTTCGCTGGCGTCATTCATATCGAATTGACGGCTGGTGCCGTTTTCATCCGTGACGGAGGCCTGGCCCTTCAATCCGGTGTAGTAGAGCGGAAGGGTCAGTGTTTTGGTTATTTCCCTGTTGGTCGGGTTGAAGACGACTACCATCCCTTTTTCCTCAAGGAAGGGATTGGCGTGCATGATGCAGTCCAGATCGCGTCCGGTCGGGCGACTGACATGGATGACCTCCGACGTTAGAATATCGCGATGGGCTTTGTACCAATCGATCCATTTTTTGACCATAGCCTTGGTTTCCGGCGTATCGTAGAGTCGATTGCCGCGTATGGTGAGCATGCACCCGCTGGCGAGGTACTGGATGAGCTGTTGTTCGTAACGTGACAGATTGTCCTTGAGGGGCTCCAGCCCAACGCGGGGGTCGTTAGTGTAGAAGCCAACAAGCTGGAGCGTCATCCACCCCATGGTGGGGAGTTTGTGCCATGTTCCATCGTAGATGTACTGGCGTCCGAGCAGAAGCTGCTGCTGGGGAGTGAGGTTGGCGCTTGCTTCTCTGTAGCCCATACCGGTTGTGCATTGACCGTTGAGGAAATACCAATCGGGGATGGGGATAAAAATATCTCGTTTTTGCAATTCGTGGAGGACGGCAACGTATGATTTCCATTGTTCCCATTGGGAATCGTTCATGCCGCGATGGTGTGGGTGATCGGTGGCAGCGCAGATGTCGCCATGGTAAGGGCCATCCATGTTGTAGCTTTTTAATCCCGTTTTGTCGAAGAACTCCCACATTTTGGGGAAGTAGGAGTCTCTCCACGCACTGGCGACACAAACGCTTTGCCCGAACAGTGAACCGGGCTTTCCGGTCTCCGGGTTGACGCAGTTGACTTGTTCTCCCCGTCCCCGGGAAGCTATCTGAAGTTCGTACCCTCCTATGATGATGCCGCGTTCTTTGGCATAGATGGCGATGTCCTTCCAGAAGTTCACGTAGTTGGGCTCCAGATTGTCGTGTTGAATGCCGACCCAGGCCATGATATCGAGGCGTTCCATGCCGAGTTCAGCCATTTGGTCGATGAAGGCTTTGAGCTTTGCCGGATCATTGGAGGTAATGCCCCCGGTGAGCAGAGATTCGGTTACCTGTGGTGCCAGAATACGGTACAGGCGGCGGTGGGCGAGCGATTTGCGCTCCCGGTTATCGTCGTCTTGCAACAATTCGAAGGTGACAAACGATTTGAAGGGGCGGACTTTTGAAACCGAGGTATCCGGGCCGACAGGCAGGCGACTGACGAGCATGTTGCGGTGAGGGAAGCCGAGGAAGCCGTCTTCGGCCTGGTTCTGCGATGCCCAAGTGTTGTATTCTGGATCGACGGTCCACAAGGTGGTGCTTTCTCCAGCCTGGCAGGGTTGAGGGGTACCCTTGAAGTGCATGAGGGCACTGCCCTTGATATTGCCGTTGACCAGTGCGAATGAGAAATCGCTTTCGACATGGAGGCGGTCCCTCTGGTCCTGGTTGACGGCCAGAACTTCGCATTCTGTTTCATTCAAAATCATCTCCTTATCGGAAGTACTTGCTACTTCCACCCACTTGGCCATGACGGGGAGCCCTTCGTAGATTTCGTAATGAACTTTCACTTCCAGTTCCTTGACCTTGTCCATTTCCTCCGTGGGCTTGTAGGTCATGATGAGCTGAAGACCCTTGGGCGGCCATTCGGTGGGCTGGGCGTTGTATTTTTTGTTCCAATCATACCGTTTGGCGGGAGTGTCGGTTTCGATGGAAACGAGTTGAAAAGCCTGGTTGTCGGATTTCATGTCGGGCAGCCATTCTTCCAGCAGATAGGAATATTCTGGCTGGTTTTTCAGGCCGCCGACATCATACCAGAATTCATCAATTTTGAGACGGGCTTCCGGTTTGACGGCACGGATGAATTCGGCTCCGTTGGAAAGATTTTTGTAACTGATACAGGCGATATTGCCTCCGAGGTAGAATGTTCGGCTAACTAACCCGTTGGTCAATTGGAAGCACGTTGTGGCTCCTTCTTTTGCTTGACGGACGAGAAGTTTGCAGGGGCTCGCATCGGGGGATAGCAACCAGTCTTGAGACGGTTTCCTGTCAGGGAACTCCTGCACGATTTCTTTTCCGATGCCTTGGCATTCCAGCGCGTGGATGAGCGCTTTCCGTTCATCCACGCGCTGGACGTTTTCCTCGCTGATGGACTTCCTGGAGAACAACAGGTCGGTCTCTGCGGCGAACTTGCCCTTCGCGAATGTGCTGGCACGCACTTCATAAACCATGCCCTGGAAGCTTTCCTGAACACCTCCGGGACTGGCTGCAATGGAAAACTGAGGGGCATACTCCGCAGGAGGTGTGAACGTAGCTACTTGTTTTCCATTTCTGTAGGCTGTTCCCTTGCCGTCTTCCACGACGAGGGCGAGATGAACCCAGTGATCCTGTTCTGTCTTGCCGAGGCAGACTACCCCATTTGATTCAATCGCCCATTGTCCGTTTTGAAGGCCGATGGCGCACCCCATCCCGGACTTGCCATTGCTAAGAACGGGGTGAAAGGTATCATTTTGCGGAATCCCTGTTGCTTTGACCCAGACTTCCATGAGTTGGTTCTGGTTCTCGGAGGAAGTTCCCAGAGCCTTCTTGGCGACATAGCCGGCTCCCTCTTTGAACAGAATACAGCCCTCACCACGCAAGGCTTTGTCCGCCGGTGCATCGGCATAAAACAGAGGTTTGCCGACGGAGCTGATGGCATCGTCTCCCGAGGTGGAAGACAACGATTCCGGTGCAACGGCGTAGGTGACGTTACCCGATTTTCCGAAGTTGTAATGTACAAGCGGCGTGACTTTCGCCTGGGCGGTGATGCCGATCAGGAGGACTGCTGCCAGGATAGCTGGGGTTGAATGCATGGCTATTTGGTCGGTTGAGATGGGGTACTACGGATAACTTTTCCTGCCTCCATGGGAAGATTGCTCCATGGGCCGGGTGTGAATGAAGAAGCATTTCTGGGAGCCCCCCGGAAATCGTAATCAATAGTCATAGGAGATCCATCTGGCATTTCGTACAGATATTGTGTGATGTGTGATCTTCCCAGAAGTTCAGTCGTGATGCGGGGGAGTTGCTTCAGTACAATGTTCTGATTCCATGGGATGGAGATAGCGTTTAGAGTATTGTTTTCACCGAATTCGAGTTTGATGTCCTTTGCGGGGAGCGATGTTTCGATGGCATCCGTTTCTCCGGGAGCCGGTTTGAGATCGGCAAAATAGAGGTTGCCACAGATCCGGGAAGGATAGGGGTATTTCTCAAGTGCTTCCAGTCCCGTCGTTTTTTGACCATGCAGAGGGGCGAAGATATTGTAGTAATAGCGGTCATCTCCAGCCCGGATGATTTCAAAGCCCTTGATGTCCGTCGAGTGGTTGAGGTGGTAGGGGGTGAACCGGGAATGGTCTGGAAAGATGCGCAGAAAGCCACCGAAAAAATTGTGGACGAAGGCATACCCTTCCGAGTCGCAGAGGAGGTTCTGGGGGGAAAGCATGATATTGTTGTCAATCATGCCGGGTCCGTGGTCCACTTCCAGGAAGAGATCCTGCTGGTCGTTTTTGTACAGAAGATTACGGGTTACACGGACTCCCTGGGCCATCCAGTCCAGCCATATACCGCGGCCTGTCTGGTGGATGTGGTTGCCAGCCAGTGTTACGTCGATAGCTCCATGGAATTTGATCCCGGCGATTTCTGCTCCGGAAAATTGCCTCTGGACCCAGATGTCATAGATGTGGTTCCCTTCGATCACGCTGAAGGCGCACCCCATGCTGCCGCAGATGCCGGTTTGTTCGCAGTTGTAAATCGTGTTGTTGCGGACGATGTGGGAGCCGATGTTTTCCTTGTTCCAGTTTTTGCCCAGCACCCGGAAGATGACCTCAATGTAGTGGATGGTTCCGTTTTTTTCCTTTTGAGTACACTCAAGGTTATGACCGGAAGAAGCTTCCTTGCCGAGAGTGATTCCGTTGCATCGTGCATCGTGGATGATGTTATCCTCGATAATCCATCCCTTGTTCCAGTTGGTGGAGACCATACCGACCTGGTGGGCGGTAGGAGCTGCCCACTGTGAGGCTGCCTGGCAGATTTCAAATCCCTTGAGTGTGATGTAGTTGATACCTTCGTTCTCCGGATAAAAACAGGTGGAACGCGTCGTGATCTCCGTAAGGGACTCATTGGGGTTCTCTCCCTGAGTGTTGATCCAGAGTGTAATCCCTTCGTCATCCGATTCGACAAACCATGTTCTCAACGAATCCTGTTGATAAATGGCGGACGGGAAGGGCTTAGGATTCAAAACTTTCTCGAGGGTATCCATTTCGAACAGTGCCTTGCCATTCACAAAAACAGCCCCCGTATGGTGGGGTCGCCCATGGTTGGAAAACCAGTCGCCTTCAATCAATTCCCGAAACGGGTGCATATATTTTCCAAAGAATGAATGTGGAATTTTGACCTTCCAAACATTTGGTGTATCCGTTTGTACCCATCCCTTGACGACTTCCGACCCCTTGATGACGGGCCTCTCTCCCGGTGCTCCCCGGAAGGTAACTCTCTGTTCTGGCGAGAGTCCTCCCCGTGGTGGAGACACCGTTTCCCGGTAAGTGCCCTTGTGGACGGTGACAACATCACCCGGACCTGCTTTTTGGGCTGCTGCAGTAATGGTTTTCAGAGGAGCCGTCGCTGTTCCTGCTTGATTGTCACTTCCCT
This sequence comes from uncultured Akkermansia sp., assembly GCA_964448375.1. Classification (GTDB taxonomy): domain Bacteria; phylum Verrucomicrobiota; class Verrucomicrobiia; order Verrucomicrobiales; family Akkermansiaceae; genus Akkermansia. Next base: position 66,486 of record CAYVAI010000012.1, on the reverse strand, counting down.
GTGGGGAGACGTGGTACTCAAATCCCTCGGAAATACCCGTCAATAGGCCAATGGATAGAAGGCTTGAAAGTAGATAGTGCTTGTTCATACTTGGAAAATGCTTGGGATTGAACAAAAATGTGAAATCCTTTTTTAAGTACGAGAAAAGGAACAAGCGTTTATCATAAAATATCTGATGACGGATTAGAATGTGTAAACATGAGGTAAGCTTTACTTGTAGGTGAAAGCAGCATAAGATTATATCTATGACATTGATGCTATATTCGATCACGTATGGGATCTATTGCTCAAATCAGATGTCTTATGCTCTGCCTTCGGATCTCGTGAGTACACGCTCTCAATAAAAATTTGAAAGAATGAGTTTTTATCTCCGTATTATTATGCGAATCTGACAGAATTATTCTATTATGAACAACCTTCTTGCAACTTTCTGTTTCATGGGCCTGGCTCTGGTTTCTCCTGTCTTTTCTCAAGATACGCTCTCACCAGCCAATCAGAACGCGGCAGCAACACCGCAAAGCAAAAGCGACTGGTGGAGCGCTCGGCATGCTGCACTGACGAAGAACCTGATGGAAAACCCCTGCAATCTGCTCTTCATCGGGGATTCCATCACCCATCAATGGGAAAGCACTGGGAAAAATGTGTGGAACAAAATGTTTTCCGCCTATTCTCCCGCCAATTTCGGTATTGGCGGAGACAAGACCCAGCATGTCCTGTGGCGCATCAACGATTCGGGACTCAAAATGCCTCACTCACCGCAAGTGTGTATCCTTCATATTGGCACGAACAATACGGGAAAGAATATCAAGACTGCCGATTCTCCCCAGGATATCGCCTCGGGGATTCATGCGATCGTTTCACGGATACGGGCGCTACATCCCTCAACGGAGATCATTGTGCTGAATATTTTCCCCAGAGGTGCCACGAAAGAAGATAGTTCGAGGGTTCATAATGATTTGGTGAACAAGGAGTTGAATAAGATTGATATGCCTAGGGTTCACATCGTTGATATTGGCGACAGATTCCTTGCCGAAGATGGAACCTTCCTGCCAGGAGTAACAAATGATTTGATACACTTTACGGAAAAAGGCTATCAAATCTGGGCCGATGCCCTCCTGCCCGAAATTCAAAAATACATGAAATAAAGTTAAAACGTTCTCAAGGTGTACACGCTTTGTACACAGATTGGGGCAGTTGGTGTGTGTATCTATAATTCATTCAAAAGAATTTTTCCAATTTCATGTGGCGGATCCCCTCCTGATTATCGCACAAAATCAATCTCCCGCTCCTTCAACTGCCCGATCATGCAGCTCTTATCCTGCGTCATGATGTTCTACTATTTTACCAGCAAAATGGCCTACAAATAGAGACCATCCTGATGGATAATGGTCGGGAATACTGCGGGAGAGTCACCCAGCATCACTATGAAATCTACCTTGAGCTCAACAGCATAGAGCATCGTAAAACTCGCATTGCCCCCCAGGACAAATGGATTTGCCGGATGTTTTAACAGGAACTCACCAAGGTTATTGTAACATGGGAAGGTGCCCCATAGAAACAATTAAAGGATTCAAAAAGAACAACGAACTATACGCAAAGAAGATTAACTATACAATGGTATAAATCATTGTTCCTTGATATTCTGATAAGCGAAGCAGCTTGTCAGATGGTCGTTGACGATCCCGGTGGCTTGCATGAATGCATAGATGATCGTGGAACCGACGAATTTGAAGCCCATCTTTTTGAGATCCTTGCTGATTTGGTCGGAGAGCAGTGTTTTGGCTGGTATCTCCTCCATGGTTTTCCAATGGTTTTGAATTGGAGTATGGTCCACATAGGACCATATCAGTTGGTCAAAGCTTCCGTACTTTTTCTGTACTTCCAAAAAGGCTTGGGCGTTGATCACAGCGGCATTCACTTTGAGGCGGTTTCTGATGATTCCTGCGTTTGACAGCAACTCTTGTATTTTGGCTTCATCATAACGTGCTACCTTGCGGGGATCGAATCCATCAAATGCTTCGCGGAAGGTCTCTCTTTTTTTGAGGATGGTGATCCAGTTGAGTCCGGCTTGCATTCCTTCCAGAATCAACATTTCAAATAATCTGGTGTCGTCGTGTTCGGGGCGTCCCCACTCATTGTCATGATAGTCAATGTAGATAGGAAGATTTCCTGCCCATGGACATCTGCTTTTTTCATTCATAATGGCTGTTATTTTTTTATTATAAAATTGAATTTAATGTAATGCTTAAAGCTGTTGCGAGTCAAATAAAATCCCCCCTCCTGCCATGTGGGGGCAGAAGGAGGGATTTGTTGTGGACGGGGCTGCTGCGTCTCAGAGCACCTCGTCCAAGGATGCGATGATGTCGTCGATATGTTCCAGTCCGATGGAAAGTCGAAGGAGGTCGGGCGAGATTCCACAGTTGGCCAGGGCTTCTTCCGAGAGCTGGGAGTGTGTGGTGCTGGCCGGGTGGGCGATCAGGCTCTTGGCATCGCCAACGTTGGCGAGGTGGGAGAAGAGCTGGATGTTGTCGATGATCCGCACGGCATCGTCGTAGCCGCCCTTGGGGCCGAAGACAACCATGCCTCCGAAGCCGTCCTTGAGGTATTTGGACGCTGTGGTATGGGCTGGGTCGTTTTCCAGACCGGGGTAGCGTACCCAGGCTACTTTGGGGTGTTTTTCCAGGTAGCGCGCGACGGCCAGAGCGTTTTCCGAGTGCTTGCGGATGCGGAGGGGAAGGCTTTCCACTCCTTGCAGGAACTGCCATGCGGAATCCGGTGACAGTGTGGCACCGAGGTTGCGCAGGAGTACTGTCCTCATGCGGAGGATGAAGGCCAGGGGCTGAAGGGCTCCCAGGTCGTGGGCGAAGCGTAGGCCGTGGTAGCCGCCATCCGGCTCGTTGTAGAGGGCGAATTTGGGGTCGGTCCAGTCGAACTTGCCAGCGTCAACGACGATGCCGCCGATGCCCGTGCCGTGTCCGCCAATCCACTTGGTAAGGGAATGGATGACGACGTCCGCTCCATGGTCAATCGGACGCAGGAGGGTGGGGGGCGTGAAGGTGGAATCGACGATGAGGGGCAGGTGGTGCTTTTTGGCGATTTCCGAATAGCGTTCGATGTCTGCGGCATCAAGGGCGGGGTTGCCGATGGCTTCGATGTAGAGGGCGCGGGTGCGTTCGTTGATGGCGGCTTCCACTGCGGCAAAGTCGTTGACTTTGATGAACTTCGTCGTAATGCCGTAGTTAGGCAGGATGGCATCGAACATCGTGTAGGTGCCACCGTAGAGGTTAGCAGCGGCTACGAGTTCGTCACCAGCCTTGAGGATGTTCATGATCGTGTACTGGATGGCTGCCGTACCGGAGGCGAGGGCAAGTGCTCCTACGCCGCCTTCGAGAGCGGCGATGCGCTGTTCCAGGACGTCATTGGTGGGGTTCATCAGGCGGGAGTAGATGTTCCCGAGTTCCTTCAAGGCGAAGAGGTTGGCGCCGTGTTCGGCACTTTTGAAGACGTAGGAGGCCGTGCGGTACACGGGGACGGCGCGGGACAGGGTGTCGCTTTCGATGGGCTGTCCGGCATGGATGGCAAGTGTTTCAGGTCTGTAACTCATAAATGTGTCTGGATGGTGGGGTAGGGTGTTTGTGGTATTGTAGCTGATTGGTTTTGAAGCAGGTCAGGCGAGCAGTGCGGCAGTTTCCTCCGGTGTGATGGGGGTGACGACAAGGTGCTCTGCGGCCGTGCGTGAGGCTTCTCCGAGCGGCGTTGAGAGGTAGCGTTCCGTGGCGGATGCTCCGATGGCGACGATGTTCTTTCCGGCATATTCCGGCAGGGCTGCCAGTTTGAGCGCGGCGGCGACGGTGGCTCCGGTTGAGATCCCGGCAGGGATGCCTTCGATGGAGGCAAGGTCGCGGGCTGTATCAAGAGCTTCGTCGTCGGTAATGGTCAGGACTTCGTCAATGATGGTGGTGTCGAGGTTGCCGGGGATGAAACCGGCGCCGATACCCTGGATTTTGTGAGATCCCGGCTGGCCGCCGGATATGACCGGGCTGCCGGCGGGTTCTACGGCGATGATGTGAGCGGAGGTATGTTCCTTCAGGAACTTCCCTGTGCCGCTGATGGTGCCTCCGGTGCCAACTCCGGCAATGAAAGCGGCGATGTCGCCTCCGGTTGCTTCGAGGATTTCCGGCCCGGTGGTGCGATAGTGGGCTCCGGGGTTGGCTGGGTTGTCGAACTGGCTGGGGATGAAGGCAGCGTCACCATACTGGAGCTTCAGCTTGCGGGCGACGGCGATGGCTCCCTTCATGCCGAGGGCACCGGGGGTGAGGTAGATTTCTGCTCCGAGGTGGATCAGAAGTGCCCGGCGTTCCAGCGACATGGTTTCCGGCATGGTCAGGATCAGGCGGTAGCCTTTGGCGGCGGCGATGGCTGCAAGGGCGATGCCCGTGTTGCCGGAAGTGGGTTCGATGATGATGCTACCCGGCGTCAGGATGCCTTGGGCTTCTGCTGCTTCGAGCATTGCCTTGGCGACCCTGTCTTTGACGCTGAACAGAGGGTTGCGGAATTCGGCTTTGAGGTAAACCGAGGCACCAAGTCCTTGCGCCAGGTGGTTAAGCCTGACAAGGGGCGTTTTCCCGACGGTGTCGAGAACCGATTGATAGAGTATGTTGTTTGCCATGACTTAAAGTTGATTATTTCGATTGATAAACTGGAGAACGCGCTTGTTTTGCCTGAAAAAGGTGTGACTGGCAAGTAAAAATCGAGTAAATCGACTTTTTTTCTTCAGAATAACCATTAAAAAGTGTAAACCGTGGTTATGAAGATACCGCAAAAGCTTGATTACGCCGTTCGTGTGATGGTGCAGTTGGCTCGCCGATACGAGCAATCCGAGCTGTCTCAGATGGATGGATTGGGGGAATGCGAGGCGATATCGGTTCCATTTCTTGCACAGATATTGAATGAGTTGCGCAAGGGTGGGCTGGTGGAAAGCCGCCGGGGTAAAAACGGGGGCTACGTGTTGTCTCGTCCCCCGGCTTCGATTTCTTTGCTGGATGTGGTGCATGTGATGGATGGCACCCTGCTGGCGCATGACACAACGCAACCCGGGGAGTCTTCCCGTTCTGTCAGTGCGGCATGGGAAAAGCTCAACGCCGCCGCCGAGCGCGAGGCTGCCAGTATTAGTTTGGAGAGTCTTGTTCACGATTCCCGGTTGCCCATGTTCTATATTTGAGTACAATGGATCCACGCACCATGAAAAGGAAGTTATTATTGTGTTCCATTCTCGTCGGTCTGACAACTGGGACGCTCGCTGCTCAGGAAGCAGCCCCGGATCAGACAAAGCCCCAGGATACTGTAGCACAGCCTGCTGTAACGCCAGCAGCCCCCCAGGCTATTTCCCCTGAAGATGCAGAGCGCCAGGCCAAAGAGGAACGCATGCAGCTGGTGCGGAAAATTTTTGGATATTTTTTTCTGGCTGTTTTGATCGGCTGGATGTTCTGGCCGAAAAAGCGCCATGAGGAAGATGATGTCGAAGAAATCGAGCATGAAGATGATCCTGAAATTCTTGAGGATGAAAAGCCTGCCGACCGGGAAGCCCCTCGCTCCTGAGTATTGAATGTGGCACAAGTAGCCCAGCCCGGCAGATACTATGGTTTACTGGCGGCGGGAGCCGTCAATTCCAGCCTAATGATTTGCGGCGGGCAATAGATGCGGATGGGGAGAAGGCTGTAGCCGATTCCCCGGGAGATGAGGATGGGATGCCCTTCGATCTGGAGCAGGCCTGATATGACATCGTTATGAGGGATTCTGCTGATTAGATCCCCCAGGGGCCGACCCCAGGGGAGGCAGACTTGTCCCCCGTGCGTATGGCCGGAGACGGTGAGATTCACACCTTCGGGGATGACGGGGGCGATGTTATGGGAATGGGACATGAGGATGTAGGGCACATCCTTCTGTTTACGCTTGGGAACTCCCTTGCGAATGACCATCACGCGGCGCGAGACAATATCCCCGACGCCTGAAAGCTGGATGAGGGCACCGTTTTTCCCTTGAACCATCTCTGTGCCGGGGTTGAGAACGTGGATGCCAGATTGTTGCAGGGCATCCTGAATCGTGTGATAGTCATAGTAAGTATCGTGGTTGCCAAGGACGGCATAGACGGGGGCATTGAGCTTTGACAGCAACGGGGCATAGACTGATGGCTCCATCGCATGGTCGGATTCATCGGAACCGTAGGGATAGTCTCCGAGCAGGAGGACGGCATCAACTTTCTGCTCATTACACATGGTAACGATTTCCTGAAGCTTGCTTTCATCACCTTGGGCAAGATGGAAATCGGAGAGCAAAAGCAGGCTCATGGATTTATCCGTCCCTTGCCATTCCGGGATGTCCCAGCGAACGGTTTCAAGCCTGATACTCAAGGAGCTGATCCATCCCCAGATAAAAATAAGAGTAATGACTGCCAAAGTTAACCAAACCTTGAATCTGTAGCGTGGCAGGGCGAATACTTGGAAACGTATCATTCGAGGAGGAATAAAAAAAGGAAACCGATTGTGCCGGCCAGGCTCTGTAAGCCAGATTCTGTCCACACCCCTGCGGGCGTTGTGCGACCATTTTTCTCACCGGGAACCGAGGTTCCCAATGCCCACCCTTTCCAGGGGGTGGATGCGACTAATACCCGGAGATTCAGCGAGCAGGCTACTCTTCCCCTGTTTGTCTTGCATCGCGTGGGGTTTACCATGCCTCCTTGGTCGCCCTTGGAGCGGTGAGCTCTTACCTCGCCTTTTCACCCTTACCCAGGCGAACCTGGGCGGTTTGTTTTCTGTGGCACTTTCCGTCCAGAAGGTCTTTGGACCTTCCGTCTCCCGCTTTCACGGGACGCGCTGCCTTATGATGTCCAGACTTTCCTCTACACCCTCCCGAAGGAAGGCACAGCGGTCGCCCGAACCTGGCCGGCGCACTGTTGATACTCGCTCCCCGTACCGTGGTAAAGCATAAACTGGCTTTTTGACAGGCATGCGGGATGTCATTTTCCAGGAGGGAGGAGAGCTTGGTGCTATCCCTGGCTATTTCGAGGTTGCTTGAATGGAGGAGTCGCCGGGGATAGGACGTTTGGCGAGGAAGTAGCTTCTGATGCCATTGGCAACGGAGCGAGCGTAATCCCGGTAGATGGAGGGGAGGCGCTTGCCGGAGAAGTATTGGTAGCCGGGGTAGTCGCCCAGCACCATGCGGCGTGCGGTGATGGGGTTGAGCATGGCGTAGGGCTCGGTGTAGATGACGGGGCCGGGGTAGAGGCAGTTGGCCAGGAGGTTGCGGCACCAGAGATAATTGTTGCCGGGCACTTCCTTGACTTTTTTGCTGGGCACGGCGTACACGAATGGGGGCAACTCAAGGCTTTGTGCCATGGAGGCCGCTACATAGGCGGAGAGTTCCGCCTCGACGGGATGGACTTTGCCGAGGAGTTTGGAGAGCATCCCCATGCGCAGTTCTGGATCGTCTAGTTCGTCGCGGGAGTAGGATCCATTGAGGATCAAATGCAGTTTGTTCTTTGGCTTGGCGCCGGAGCCAGCATCGAAGTGGATGCAGACGGTGAGGTCGGGTTTGAATTGGCGGAGTTTGGCTGCGCGGGCGTTGATTTCTGCGCGGCGCACGAAGAACATGTCGGCCTCCCGTTGAAGGGTGGGGGTGACTTTGGTGTTGCGGAGCTTGGCCAGGCGGCTGGCGATGATTTCCGGTGTGAGGGGGCTGACGGGGGTGGCGGAGTCCCGCAGCAGGAGGACGTCTGCCCCCATGCCTTTGAGGTAGCGTGCGAGGAGTTCGGAGACGATGAGGGTGCTGGTGCCTTCGCGGACGGGGTATTTGCCTTCGATGTAATTTTCGCGTTGTTCGCGGTAGGCCCATTTGCCGCCGATGTGACCGGGGTCGATCGCGATGCGGACGCCGTCGAGGGGTTTGCGAGAGGTCTTCATCGGCGGGAGTTCCGATGGGGTTCGCCATGTTTTGCCCATGCCGGAAGTCGGTGTGTTCCAGGGGATGAAGCCGTCGAAGAGGGCGATGCCTCCAGATTTGGGAGCGAGCCACGCACGGCATTCTGCCGGATCGCAGAAGACGAGGTTGAGAATATTGACGAGTTCCTTTTTACTGCCGTAGGGGTTGCCGAGCGCCATGATTTCTTCCGGCGACGGTCCACCGTAGGGATAGAGCTGCTGGCTTGCTGTATCCTCGGCTTTTTGAGCCATTGCAGGAATAGCCAACAAGATGCCAGCGCACAAGCCAAGCAGGCAATTTCTGAAGAGCGAAGCTTGGGGGCGTGAAACCATGCCCCACATGATGCCTTAAACTTTCCGGGCGTCAAGGGCTCCCTGATCCACCGTAATGTGGAGGATGTCACCGCTGGCGGCATCGTCGGGGTTCCTCAGAAGTTTGCCGGATTCCGTCTGGACGAGGGCGTAACCGCGACTCAGCGTTTTCTCCGGGCTGGTGGCACGGATGCGGGATTCCTGGAGATCGACGGAGGATTGGAGCTTCTGGAGTTTGTTCCGAATGGCGGTCTGGAGTTTTTGCCGCAGGGCTACGAGTTGTTCCTTGCGGTGCTCGTTGAGGACTTTCGGATGCCGAGCCTTGATTTTGACTTCAAGGGTGTCCAGTTGCCGCGCCTGGTTGGCGAGGCGGTTCTGGATGGCGTCCGAGAGTTCGGATTCAAGCGAATCAAGTTCCTGAGCAAAGGGTGCCATCAGGTCGGCGGCACGCGTGAGGCGGCTACGTTCGTAAAATTCCAGATTCAGACGTGCGCGCGACAGGGTGTGTGACACTCGTGCCTGGAGGGAACGCTGGCTGATGGCGAGTTTTTGGATGAGGGCGGGGCCATCGGGCGTCGAGAGGACGGCGGCGGCGGTGGGGGTGGGGGCACGGAGGTCAGCGGCGAAGTCCGCAATGGTGAAGTCGATTTCATGGCCAACGCCGCTGATGACGGGGAGGGGGCAGGCGACGATGGCGCGAGCTACGATCTCCTCGTTGAAGTTCCAAAGGTCTTCGATTGATCCCCCCCCGCGGGCGATGATCAGGGTGTCGATGGCTGGCAGTCCATTTGCTGGAGCTTTGCCCCAGGCCCGGATGGCAGAGGCGATCTGGACTTCCGCGCCTTCCCCCTGAACGGGTACTGGAATCAGGTACACGCGTATCCACGGGGCACGTTCTTCGAAGATGTGCCTCATGTCCTGGAGAGCCGCCCCGGTGGCGGAGGTGACCAGGCCGATGGCTTTCGGGAAGGCGGGGATGGGCTTCTTGCGTTCCTGGGCAAAGAGTCCTTCGGCTTCCAGTCTTTGCTTCAGCTCCAAAAAACGCATTTGGAGTTCTCCAACTCCGGATTCTTCCACCTTCATCAGGTTGAGCTGTACTTGGCCCCGTTTTTCATAGACCGAGGCTTCGCCTAAGACGCGTACCTTGAGTCCGTCGCGGAACTTGACCTGGCATCCGGTGGCGCGAAAGCGGAAGAAGACGCAGGAGATTTGAGCTCCGGCGTCCTTCAGCGTGAAATAGATGTGGCCGCTGGAAGGGATGCTGAGGTTGCTGATTTCCCCCTCGACCCACTGGGTGCCGACGGTGACGCGCACGGCATTGCCGATGCGATCCATAAGCTGGGTGACGGACAGGGCGCTCCGGGAGGAGCCTGGAGAGGCACCCGGCTGTTGCAGTGAGAAGGCCATGGGAGGGGAGCTATGCTTAGAGATCGTGTTGGGGCAGGCGCAGGGCTTCGTAGGCGATTTGCTTGCACTTGGCCAAGTCCAGTTTACCGGTTGGGAGAATCGGAATTTCGTTCACCGGGATGATTTCCCGTGGCGTCCAGATAGCGGGATTGCCCTGGTCGAGGAGGGAATAGCGAAGTGACATGATCTGCTGAGGGATGTACTCCCGAATGGTTGTTGAAAGCATGGCGATGGCCTCTCCACGTTGCTCGTCAGGGATGGAGACAACAGCGAGGTGGCGTTCATCGTCGCCCGCATTGATCTTCAGGGCGTGCATGAGGGCGAGTTCCACCGCTTCGTGCGAAACCATTTCACCGGCAATTTTCGAGAATCTGGCCAGGCGTCCTTCGATGCGGAGGAAGCCCTGCGTGTCGCAAGATCCGATGTCGCCCGTGCGGAACCAGCCATTCTGGAAGACCTGGCGGTTGAGGGGTTCCTTGCCGAGGTAGCCGCTGAAGATATTGATTCCCTTGAGCCAGATCATGCCCTTGTAGGTCATGGGCAGGGGCTTGTCGCTGTAGGGATCGGTGATGCGGACGGCGATGCCTGGCAGGCATTCTCCGACAGAGCCTTTCTTGAACCCGGGGATGATGTGGGGCGAACCGGGGACGGGCTTCGGGTTCTCGAAGTTGACCGAGCAGACGGGGGATGCCTCGGAGAGGCCGTAGCCTTCCAGAGGGTTGATCGCGAATTTGTCCGTAAAGGTTTTTGCGAGATCCGGCGGAAGTTTTTCTGCACCAACGATGAGGTATTGCACGCCCTCGAAGGTGCCAGGCTTGCAACGGCGGAGGAAGCCGCGCAGGAAAGTGGGGGTCGATACAACCAGGGCGGTATTGTATAAACGGATCAATTCGCCGAGGCGTTTGGATTCCGCTGGCGAGGGATAGGTCACGTAGTCGTGCCCGGAGATCAACGGGAAGAAGAGGCCGATGGTGATGCCGAAGCCGTGGAAGACGGGCAGGGAACTCAGGAAGCGGCTCTTGGGCTGCAGAACGATTCGCGAGGAAGCTTGGGCGATATTGCCCAGGATATTGCGGTGTGAAAGCGGGACTCCCTTGGGCTCGCTGGATGAGCCTGATGTGAAAAGCAATACGGCTTCGTCTTCACCTGATGAATTGTTGAGCTTCAAGGTTTTAATCAGGATATGAGCAGGGAGAAGACGCGCGGCAATCACCCAGTTCCTGATGCTGGACTTGATGGACGGCAGTTCTCGTTCCAGGAAAATCAGGTCGCGTTGCGGCGGCCAGGGGAAGGACTGAAGCTTACGCACGAAGGTATCCGCCGTGATAAAGCGTTCGATGCCGGATTGATCGACAGCACTGGCAAAGGCGGATTCCGAATTGGCGTAGTTGATGTTGACGGGGACTTTGCCTGCAAAAAGGCAGGCCAGGTTGGCGATTGTGCCACCTTTGCCTGGGGGCAGAATGATGCCGATGCGGCGATCCGAGGTGATCTGTGCCAGTCGCTTGGAGAAGGCAATGGCCACGCCGAGAAGCTTGCCGAAGGTTAAAGTCGAGTCATCAATTCCATCGATGATACGGGCATCCATGTGTTGCTTCATCCCAGTGACGATTGCTGAAGCGAGCGAACCTTGCAGCTGGGGCAGGGCGGCAAATTGCTCCGCCGAGGCTTCCATCCAGGCTTGCGCAACGCGTGCGGAGGCTTGGGGGCCTTCCTCCAGTTTGGGCAGAATGGTCACGTAGGTGGTGCCTTCTGCATCTGTCGGCACTTCAGCCTTCAGGATGGTGGAACCGTAATGAGCGACGAATACCGGGATGGGCGGGATGTTGAAGTCTCCCAGAGCCTCCAGAATATAATCCGGGATGTGGCAGATGGAACCTTTGATTGCGGAAACGATGCCAGGCAGATAAATGATGGTCTTGTGCTCGTCGAGCTTCTCCTTCAGAAACTCGCGCAGTTTTTTCATGTCGCTCATATCCACGCGGAACGAGATGCCGGAGGAGGATTTGGCGTTCAGATAATGTTCTACGGAGGGCTCCAGAGGGCACGTTTCCTCCATCAAATAAAAGGCGTTGGCGGTTCCGACTTGTTTCTCAAGTGCGAGCAGTGCCTTGAGTGAAATTTTGTTGAGGATCAGGAAATCTCCCTGTCCTGTCAGATTATGTTGTCCTGTCAATGGCATGGTACAAATATGGGGGGAAAATCGGTCTCAATCCATTGTAGTCGAATCCGGTGACAATTCAAGGTGGAATGCCCGCCAGTGGCATGATGCGGGCGAAAAAGAAGGAGAATCGTGCTTGCCAAGGCAGTCTACTCATGGCTTGATTCCCTCAAGCCTGTTCCAGTACTAGCGTTTTACGATTATGAATCCACTTCGGAAGTTTGCCTTCAAACTCGCATTTTATTCTCTATTCCTCCTGTATGTTGTGGGAGACCTCTATGTGTGGGATGGCTATCTTGCAGGGAGATTTCGGTCGCATTTCAAGCCGATGGACAATCCTTTTAACGACCATTCTGAAGCTGTAGCGCTCGTTTATGGAGAGCCGATTACTCGCAATCAGCTGGAACGCCGCAAGGCGGAGATTGCTTACACGCGCGGATGGCGTCGGGGGTGGGACCCCACGTCAACGGAAGAATTGACTGCACAGCAGAAGGAGACTCTGCGCATTCAGGCGATGTACGATTTGGTCGAGGCGGCTCTTCTGCGCCTGAAAACGCGGACGAATGACATGCGCCTGCCCGAACAGAAGGATCTTGCCAACAAGTATTTCATGGAAATGAGGGCGCGTTTTCCCGAAGGGGATCTGGCATTCAAGGAGGCGCTTCACATGCAGGAATTGACGGATAAGGAACTGGCGGACAAGATTGCGGCACGCCTGAAGCAACAAGCCATGATCGCCCGTGGCATTGATGAATCCGTGCCAGTAACGGATACCGACCTCAAATCGTACTACGACCGCGTTCGCGACAAGATCAAGGTGCCGCGCCACCGCTCACTCAAGCACATTTTCAAAGCCAATCTGCACCGCGAATCCCGTGAGGTGAAACAGCAAATGGAAGCCGTTGCCTCCGAATTGAATACGGGGGCGTCCTTTGCCGAGCTGGCAGCGAAACATAGCGAGGATTCCGCGACAGCTAACAAGGGCGGAGATCTGGGGGTGGTGACTGCCGAGAGGACTTTACTTCAGGGGGTGGACCTTTTCTCGTTGCCGGACAACAAACCTGTTTTGATGGAAAGCCCGCTGGGCTGGCACATTTTCCAGGCTGGCCCTGTGGTGGAAGAACGAATCCCGAGCTTTGAGGAAGCCCGGGACTCGCTGAAAAGCGCGATCGAAAGCGTACGTCGCGATCGCGCAGCCTCGCTCTATGCCGATGAACTTCGCAAAGAGGCTCATGCCAAGAAGCGGATCATTATTACCGAGTCCAAATGATTAGTCGGGATGAGAAGCAGGTGAGGTCTGGCCTGCTTTCTGCTTCTCCTCCTGTTGGTAAACAGGGTTGGGGGGTGGCAGTGTGGAGAGCAGATGGAGCAGGCTATCCCTGTCCGTACGGTGTTTCTCCTCGTGGTGCTCTTCTTCCTCCTGGATGGCGGCAAGCTTGGTGTCTTCTACCAAGGCTTTGAACTGATCCGCCTGGGAGTATTCTCCCGAGTTATTGCGGAAAATTTCTGCGAGCCAGAGCCGTTTTTCCCGGATACTGAGAAGTTCTTCGTCCATGTCCATTTGTTATTGGTGTTCCCGCAAATTCTTGAGCTGGAGCAAGCGGAAACACATATTGCTGCCTTTTTCCGTCGTGCGGTAAATGTAGGGACGTTCATCTCCAAATTTTTTGATGAATCCCTGGAAGATCATATCCCTCAGGATGTTGGTGACCGTGTTGGGATGGAGTCCGGTGTGTTCAACGATTGTGCTGTGCCGGTGGTTGCCCGCCACGATGGACAGGATAACCTGGGCGCTGCTGAGTCGGAAATTCGCCAGTCGAACGTTGGTGGCAAAGTTCTGAATACATTCGATTGCTTTCATGACTGTATGGTGTTGAGGTCTCTCATCAGCTTGAATTGTGAATAAGTAATCTGGTGAGACGGATAAATCGCGAGCTTGTTCGCAGCTTATGCCCGAGTTATTCACAGGTTATTCACAATCTTGTGATATTCTATATATTACTTATTATAAGTTTGTTATGAATATTTTTTATCGTTCGTGCTTCGATTATTCACACAGCCGTCTGCGATTATTCACACTGCGCTTCAAAAGTTGATGAAGTGGGTGGGAGTCGTTGGAATGCGATTGGACGGCATTGGTTGTAGCCGCCAAAGGCAGAATGACTTTGTGGAATTCCTGCGCCAGACTTTGCCGGAGGCTTTGGCTGGTGGTCAGCGGGACGGCGAGTTTTTCCGCGAGGTGGGTGACCAGGGCTTCGGTGAAAAGCGGGTCGAATAACTCACCGTCTTCGAGGTCGGCGATGTAGTTGATGTGGAGGCGCGAGGCGTGTGCCAGGATGCGGCGCCCCTGAAGACTCCAGTCGTCACAATCGACATCAAGGACGCGCAAGCAGTCTGCAGGCAGGCTGAAACGCGCCGGGTGGGGCGATGTTTCTCCCATTTCTGCTTCGGGGTACAAGGCGGCATTGCGGGTGGCAAATGTCCACCGGGCCATCGTCAGTGTTTCCCGGCGTGCTGGGTGATAGTGGAGGTGGCAGTATCGAGCTGCCGATGATTGGTTGGGTTCCAGCGATACCAGCGGGGCTTCGCCAATCCGGCTGAGGGCGGCGTTGCAGATGCCGAGTGCGCTGTAAGGCGATTCTTCGTATTTCATAATTTGGGTTCTCTCTCTTCCTTGTCCAGAGACGTCGGGTGGGGGAAAGGCGACGGCCACATCCCTCCGCGTTCTGGAATCCGGACAGTTTTACGGGAAAAAATTCCATTTGGCTTCCGTTATGCGAGTGGGGGAATACGTGCCACTCAATGTTGGCAACGGGCACGTATTGCGGTGATTGTAAAGATGATGCATTCATCCAAAAATAGGTTTATCACTTCATTCCATGAGCGAGAAATTGCCAAAACAAAAGACAGGCTCCCGAATGCGTGACCGCTTGATTCAGGAGAAAGTGCGCGTCGGGGAAACCTATTGCGTGACGGTTCTATCGGGCGAATGCCTGGAGGTGAAGTCGGGGAAAAAGCCGATATTGTGCTACGGGATGGTAGTTGGGAACACAAGTGTCGTTTTCCGCGCCGTGTCTCCCGTATTGCTTCTGGAGTGGCAAGGCAGGACGCCCGGCAGGAAGGAAGTTGTGATGCTGGAGAACCCATTCCTGAAATGAAACTGGAGTACTTCCACCCACAGCCGAGGGATCGCGAAGATGCCCGCGAGATGACTCGGCGTTACTACGATTGGGCCGAGCGTTCCGCAGAGCGGGATTTCCTCCTACATCTGGAGCGTGGCGTTCTGGTGAATGAGCGAGAGCTTGTGCTGATGGCGCGCCCCGTATTCTCGTGTGACTACCGTGAGCATTTGATCAGCCCCGAGTACGCTTACGACGAGGAGGGCTGCGATGCCTGGTTTATCCACTTCATGGCGGGTGACCCGAGGCAGATTCCCCGCTACGTGCCGCACTACGCCAGCTACCCTTTGGCTGGTTTTATTCGTGGCGGTCGCTTGCGGAACCGTCCAGTTTTTTATCCGGTGGAGCGAGCCTTGCGTCTCATTTGCTCCGCCAAAACATTCAACCACCAACAATAGAAAGAACAAGACAACATGGGATTCATGAAAACACCATCCATTCCCTCGGCTCCCACACCTGCGCCCCCGGTGCAGAAGGAGGAAGTCATGCAGGAAACCATCGACGACTACAACGCGCGGGTCAGGAAACGCAAGACGCTCCTATCCACCGTGTTGCACGATCAGGATTCCCCTGCCTCCGGGCAGGTGCAGGCCAAAAATCCGGGCGTCAATACTACGCCGGATGTTCCTGTACCCGGTGCTCTGAGGAAAACCCTCGGATGAAGATGTACTTACTCTCAATTTGAAAGAACCATCATGATGGAACACAAACAACTGGATTCCGCCCTGGCGGCGTTTTCCTCGCTCAAGGCGGCGCGAGCCCCCTGGGATCCCTGGTGGGATGCCTTGCGCGAGTATGTGCTGCCACGGCGAGTCTCGGAGGACGAAGAGGCCTCCATCCCGGGAGGGAGCGCAGGAGAACACCTGTACGATACAACCGCCGTCGAAGCTTGCCAAAAGCTCGCCAGCGGGCACATGAGCTACATCACACCCAGCCATGAAGTGTGGTTCAAATGGGCGGCGCCGGATGGTGCTGGCGGAGATGAGGCCGAGGGCTGGTACAATGAGTGTTCGGAGATTGCGCTCAAGGAGTTGTCCGTGTCGAATTTCTACACGGAGATCCACGAGTGCTTCCTCGACCGCGTGGCATTTGGCACCGGAAGCCTGTACTCGGGCGTGAGTGCATCGGGTAATCTGATGTTCACCCACATTCCCTGCGGCCGCTTCTGCTGCGCGGAGAATGAGGAAGGCAAGGTGGATACCTACTTCCGGGAATTCTCTCTGAGTGCGTACCAGGCGGAACGCATGTTTGGTCGTCGCAATCTGGGACCGCGAGCTTGCAAGATCATCGAGGAAGGAAAGGAGCCCCACACGGTTTCCCTGCGCTTCCTGCACGTCGTTCGCCCCCGTCAAGGAAGGAACAGGCGGAAGGAGGACTCCCTCAACATGCCTTACGAGAGTCTCTATATCTCCCTTGATGATCGTACGCTTGTGGAAGAGAGCGGCTACCGGGAGTTTCCCTACCTCGTAAGCCGCTTCCTCAAATGGGGGGAAACTCCGTACGGGCTTGCTCCTGGCCGCCTCGTCTTCCCGGAGATCAGGCAGGCGCAGTTCCTGAATCGGATTCTGGACACTCTGGGTGAGATTGCTGCCTTCCCGCGTATCCTCGAACTTGCCAACCAGATTGGCGAGGTCGATATGCGGGCTGGCGGACGCACCGTCATCACGCCGGAAGCTGCTTCCCTGCATTTGCCAAGGGAGTGGGCCACCCAGGGGCGCTACGACATTGGAATGGACAGGCTGGATAAAAAGCAGGAGGCCATCCGCCGCGCCTTCTACCTGCCGATGCTGGAGCTTTGGGGTAATCGCGCTGGAGCGATGACAGCCACAGAGGTGATGGCGAGGGAGAACGAGCGGGTGTTGATGTTTTCTCCGTCTTTCACTCTGTTTGTCAGTGATTTGTATCCGATGATGTGCAGGATATTCGCCTTGCTGTTTCGGCAGGGGAAGTTCCCGCGCCCGCCCGAATCCGTGCTGAAAAAAGGCTCTGATGGCCAGCTGGGCATCGGGGAGCCGCGCGTTGTGTACCAATCGCGCATTGCTCTGGTCTTGCGCCGCATCCAAAGCGAGGGCATGGACAAGAGTCTTCAGCGTCTCGGGATGATGAGTCCCTTTTCTCCCGACTTGCTGGACCATGTGGACTGGGACTCCTGCTTCCGCATGGCTTGCCGCTTTGATGGTGCGCCGGAAAAGATGCTCAAGAGTATGAAAGAGGTGCGGAAAATCCGCCGCGAGCGCGAGGAGGAAGCCAAGGCTGCTGCCGAGGCTCAGTCCGGCGGTACGGCTCCTGCTTCGGAGTCTCCGGAGAGCAGAGACAGCAATGAGGCTCTTGCCGCCCTGATGGCTGAACTGACCGGGCAGGGGATGGGTGCCGCCCCCGAACCCGGCAATCGGGAAGGGAGGGCGGAACAATGATCCCGCCCGTATCTCCCCGCGCAGTGGAAAGACGGCAGGAGGGGATTCTGGAAGAATGCCTGTTCTTGCAAAAAAGCCACCGTCGACAGCTCTTGCGCGTGCTGGATTCCGATGAAGGGCGCGAAGTCCTGGAAGAACTGGAACGCCATTTCGAGGTCGATCTACCCGTCTTTCAAGGAAAGTCCGGCTCGTTCGATCCCCTGGACGCCATGCGCCGCGATGCGTACCGCGAGGTTTTTCTCTACCTGCGGTATCAACTGAATCTTGCCCGGAGGGAGAGGGAATTATTCCCGGAACCGATGGAGGAAGAAGCAACCCCGGGAATGCCCAGTGTTCCCATAATCAACAACAATCAACTATAATTATCAGATAATGAATACAGAACAAAATCAAGACAAGGATCAAATCAGGAAAACCCTCCTGCACAATGCTAGCGAAACCGCTCCCGCCACCGAACCCGTTGCGGAACAAGTCGATGCCGAACCTTCCACTTCCGTACAAGGGATGGAGTCTCAGGATGAGGTTGCTCTCGATTCTGCGGTGAATGATATCCCCCTGCCCGTGCTGGATGGAATCGTGACGAGCGAAGGAAACTTTGCCCCGGAGTGGTACAAGCAATTCGAGGACTTGCGTGATATTGAAAAATCGCTGGTCAAATTCCATTCTCCGGCTGCTCTGGCCAAGAGCTATGCCGAGATGGAAAAGATGCGCCATTACCCCGGACTGGAACAGAAGGACAGGATGGTGACGTTCCGCCGCATGGTGGGACTACCCGACTCACGCGAGGAGTTCGCCCTCGAATGCCCGGAAGGAATGAGCGCGGAAGAATGGAACACCGAGATGTCGCGCGACATGGCTGGTATCGCCTACGAATACGGCGTTCCGCCCCAGGCTATGGCTGCACTAAGCCAAAGGTACGCGGTGGAATACCAGAAGGCGGCTACTGATGCGCAGGCTCGACTGGAGGAACAGATGAATGCCGAGGAGCAATCCCTACAGGAGGAATGGGGGGGCTCTTACGAGCGTAATATGCGGCAGGCTGCCACGATGGTGGAACGATTGTCCGAACGTGCCGGGATCAATGCTTCCGAGCTGATGGATAACCCGTCCTTCGGTGGCAATGCCGACTTCATCAGGTTGATGCGCGAGGTCTCGCTCATGATCGGAGAGGCTCCACTCAGAGGGGAAAGCGAGCAGGCTCCCGTTGCCGCCAATGAAGCGCGGCGCATCGAGTCCGATCCATCCCACCCCCTCCACGACGCCTACATGAACGTCAACCACCCCAACCACAAGTTCGCGAACGAAACCTACGATAAAATCCTTTTCGGAAAGAAGTAACAAGTACGGAATAAGTAAAATACGCTAGTTGAACTATGTAATTCAACTAGCGTATTTTTATGTATGGGGAGCTTGAATTGCTAAACATCAGGCCTTTTTGTGGCGCTTGATGAAGAGCTTGGCGGCTGCGAGATAGGCTTGTGCAGCGATGCCCGAGGGGTCGTGCTCAAAGATCGTTCTGCCGAAGCTGGGTGCCTCACCGAGGCGGATTGAGCGCGGGATAACGGTCGAGTAGAGCGTATCCGGCAGGTACTGCTGGACTTGTTCGACGACTTGGCGCGAGAGGTTGGTGCGACCATCGTACATGGTCATCAGCACACCTTCGTGACGGAGTGTCGGGTTGACTCCTGAGAGGCAGATTTGCGAGATGACGTGCAGGATTTTGGCAAGGCCTTCCAGCCCGAACCATTCGCACTGCAAGGGGGTGAGCACTTCGTCGCAGGCAGCGAGCGAGGATGTCATCAGGACGCCGAGCGAGGGCGGGGTGTCGAGAATGCAGAACTCGTACTTGTCGGCATCGCGAAGCGGCTGGAGGGTTTCGCGCAGACGCACGAGGTGATTGCCGGATTGGGCGAGTTCGATTTCCACACCGGCCAGATCCATATTGGCGGGGATGATGGAAAGGTTTTTGCGTCCGGAGTCGAGGATGCACTCCTCAACCGGGCGGGAGCCGATCAGGGCAGGGTACAGGCTGGAGCCTTCCGGGGCTTCGATACCGAGTCCGCTGGTGGCATTGGCCTGCGGGTCGAGATCGATGAGCAGAACCTTTTTCTTCAACTGGGCAAGGGCGGCTGCCAGATTGATGGCAGTCGTCGTTTTACCGACCCCGCCTTTTTGGTTGGCAATGGCGATGACGTTCATGGTGGTGTGATGGAGGAGTGGTGTTGGAGAGAGGAAACGCCGGATGGCAGTTGGTGTTCAACAAAACCATCCGGCGTTCGGGATGTTATCAAAGGGGAGGCAGGAGGGACTTTAGCGGTCGTCTCCGTAGCCGTAGTGTTCAGCGACGTAATCGACATCCTTGTCTCCGCGTCCCGAGCAGTTGATCAGGATGGCGCCGGACTTCATCTTGCTGGCGAGCTTCATGCCGTATGCTACGGCGTGCGAGCTTTCCAGGGCGGGGATGATGCCTTCGTAGCGGGAGAGCTTGAAGAAGGCGTCGATGGCCTCGTCGTCCATGATGGTGTCGTAGGTGACGCGGCCGATGCTGTGGAGGTAGGCGTGTTCCGGGCCGACGGACGGATAGTCCAGACCGCTGGCAACGGAGTGAACGGGGGCAGGATTGCCCTCTTCGTCCTGAAGCATGATGCTTTCAAATCCGTGCAGAATGCCTTTCTTTCCGTAGGTGATCGAGGCGGAGTGCTCGCCGAGCTTTGTTCCCTTGCCGAGAGGCTCAACGCCGTAGATGTCAACCGGGTCGCCGAGGAAGGGTGTGAAGAAGCCCATGGAATTGCTGCCGCCGCCAACGCAGGCGCAGATGGCATCCGGGAGGAGGCCGGTCATTTCCAGGAATTGTTCGCGGGCTTCGACGCCGACGCACATCTGGAAGTCACGCACCATCAGCGGGAAGGGATGGGGGCCTACGACGGAGCCGATGCAGTAGATCGAGTCCTTGTAGCTCTGCAAATAGGAACGGAATGCCGAGTCTACGGCTTCCTTCAGCGTAGCATTGCCTTCCGTCACGGGAACGACCTTGGCGCCAAGAATCTTCATGCGGGTGACGTTGGGGGCTTGCTTGGCAATGTCAACGGCTCCCATGTGTACTTCGCATTCCAGCCCGAAGAAGGCGGCTGCGGTGGCGAGGGCGACGCCGTGCTGGCCGGCGCCCGTTTCGGCGATGAGTTTTTTCTTGCCCATGTATTTGGTAAGGAGGCCTTCACCCATGCAGTGGTTGAGCTTGTGCGCGCCAGTGTGGTTGAGGTCTTCGCGCTTGAGGTAGAGCTGGCAGGAACCCAGCAGGCGAGAGAGGCGTTCGCAATGGTAAACCGGGGTCGGGCGCCCCTGGAACTGGCGGCGGATGCGGCGCAGTTCGTTGATGAATTGGGCAGAGTGGCAAATGGCTTGGTAGGCTTCCGCAATTTCCTCGAAGGCGGGCAGAAGTTCGGCGGGCAGGTGCATGCCGCCGTATTCGCCGAAGTAGCCGTTTTCGTCTGGAAAGTTGCGCAGGTAGGTGTTGAGATTGATGTCCATATCGTCTGGTTGGTGGAAATGTACGGAAACCGGGTAAAGAGGCAAGAACGGAATAGGGGATATTCCGCAACAAAACATGGCCTGAGCATGACTCCCGGCTCCAAAAAAGGGGAGACTGAATCAGTCTCCCCGGAAAATGTTTGGAACGCTTCCTTTATTCTTCTTCATCATCCTGTGATGAGGAAGAAACGGTTACAGATTTGCGGATATCCTGCAGGGCGGCGATAAAGTCGTCCAGGATTTCTGCGGGAACCATGATGCGATCCCTGTTGGAGCTGACTTTTTCTGTTATACGGACTACCTGTCCTCTGGAATTTTGCTTGAGATCCAAAAAGAATGTCTTGCGGTCAGCTATGATTTTTTCAGTACAAATAATATCGTCCTCCACGGTCGTTATACGAGCCTCCGGTTTGGTTAGGATTTCTGTATAAACCGAAGCCCCTGCCGGGTCAAATCAATTTTCCAGACGCCTGTGTCACGATTGAAGCGTGAGGATCACATTTTAGACTGGATGACGAGGGGGGAACTTCGCCCTAGGATGCCGCCATGTCTAAACTGACACCACAACAAAAGGAAGAAGTGCGGAAGTGTCGCCAAGAGGCGGAACGAAAACTGGCAGCCAGTGGGATGAACCCCGTCTGGGCCAAAATCCTTTCCTGGCTGGTGGCGGCATTGCTTGCCGGTGCCCTGGGATGGCTGGCAGGTTGCAATGGTACATTATGCTGGGAGCTCCCGGCGGATGATGCCGGCAGACCGCATCTGGAAGAACTCATCCAGCAAACTCAACAACCGGCCCAGGAGGAAGCCTGACGAAACCATGTGCGATTATTTGAAAAGCCTGTCTGCCGGGCAACTCGCTAAAATGGGCGTTGGAGCCGTGTTCGCCGTCGCCTTCGGAGTCGTGTATCACGACTACAGAACGCTGGCTGAAAAACATGCAGAAGTCCTCCGCGAAGCCTCGGTTTCCATCTCTGAAATGGCACTAAGCATCAGGGATTTGGCTAATCGAGTCGATAAACTCGAAGGAAGGAGGTCGTACTAGCTGGAGAAAGGCTAGAGATAATTGAGAAAAATCTGTATGACAAAACCTTCGTCAAAAAAATGAACACAGCAATTACCTCTGCTGTCTCACCCCTATAAGCAACACGGTTCGCATCTGAAGGAGAGAGCGGATGGGAACCCTCGATAGAGCAAGTGTTGGTTTCATAGGTAGTAGTAAACGAATAAATGCCTGTATGCCTCGTTGCATGCGGGCGTTTATTCGTTTCGGGGTAGTTGGAAATGGACGGCTGGCTTGAAGAATGGATGGAGAATCGGCGGTGAACTCGTGGAAGTGTGTTGCCTCATGAGTCTGGACACCGGAGGAAAAGGCCGAAAGAAGAAAAACTGTTGCTTGCCTCAAAATATGAGGACGCTGGGGGCAAGGTGGCTTTGCCGGTTGGGATGTTGTTTTTCAGGGTATGTAATGGTGCCGCGCTTGAAGTATCCAGATTTCCATGGAGTCTTCGTTTACTTCATAAACAAGCCTGTTGGTGGTATCAATGCGGCGTGACCAGCAGCCGGAGAGACCGTGTTTCAATGGTTCGGGTTTGCCCAGTCCGGAGTAGGGCGTCTCTTCCATGTTTTCGATCAGTTTCAAGATTCTCTTCAAGATTTTCTTATCCTGACGATGCCAGTAACGAAGGTCTTCTTCCGCTTCCGGGACATAGTTTGTGATGAATTTTTTCTTCATCACAGTTATTTGCACAATTCCCGAAAATCATCCGTGGAAAAGCCGGATGTTTTTTTCTCCTGAGCGTGTTTTCTGGCAGATGCGAGACGTTCCGCATTGACCGGGTTGTCCAGCAGGTAGGCTGTTTCCAGCAGGGAGTTGTATTCATCTTCACTGAGAAGGACGGCATTTTTCTTCCTGCCGCGCTGTTTGATAACGATAGGCACCATGTCGTCTACGACTTCGCGTAGGCATTCGGCAAGGGTATTGCGGGCTTCGCTGTAGGTTACTGTTTTTGTTGTCATGGATTACTTGTACAGAAAACGTGACAAGTTTTCAAGAGGGATGACAAGGGAATTTAGAGATACGTGTTGCCTCATGAGGTAACACGCAATGTTCATCATGACTTCCTGTGAACTGGAATGATTCCAGAGAATCGACTACACCATGGAACATGAGCAGTGACCGTAGGTCCATTTCGATTCGTGGAGCCCGAGAGCATAATTTGAAGGATGTCGATGTGGATATTCCCCTGGGATCCTTGACGGTGGTGACGGGTCCCTCCGGCTCCGGGAAGACGAGTCTGGCAATGCACACTTTGTATGCCGAAGGGCAACGGCGGTATATGGAAACCTTTTCTCCCTATGTCCGCCAGTTCATGGATCGCATGAAGAAGCCGGATGTGGATTCTGTCGGCAATATCCTGCCTGCCATCGCTCTCCAGCAACGCAATTCAATTCGCACATCGCGTTCGACGGTGGGCACGATGACGGGCTTGCACGAATACTGGAAGTTTATTTTCTCACGCCTCGCCGTGGGGCACGATCCGGTGAGCGGGCGTGAGGTGCATCCCTTGACTCCTGCCGAAATCTGCGACAAGGCATTTGCGGAATGGCAGGAGGGAACGGCTTTGCTTGTGGCGTTCAGTATTCGGAGGCCGGAGGGGATGGACGATGCGGCCATGCGACGCGATTTGTCCGCCCAGGGCTATATCCGCGTGCTGGTGCAGGGCAGTCCGGAGCGACTGGAGGAAGATTCCCCGGCAAGTTTGACGAGTGGCATTGCGGCGGTGGATGCCGAGGGCGGCGTAGTGGTGATCCAGGATCGCATCCGTTTGGCGGAAGCATCGCGCAAGCGCATGATGGAAGCCGTGGATGCCGCGATGAACCTTGGCGGCAACGTCGTCTGGCTCGTTCCATCGGCGGATGGCACCATCTGGGGTGAGGCTCTTGCGTACCGTGGCGACTGGTTTCCTCTGGTCGAACCGGCACCGGGCTTGTTTTCTTCCAATTCTCCGCTGGGGGCGTGCCCGGCTTGCAAGGGCTATGGGCGCATTATCTCCATCGATTATTCCCGGGCGATCGACCCGACGCGCAGTTTGAAGGATGGTGCCCTGCATATTTTTGAATCGGGACGCGTCGCGGAGTGCAAGAAGGATTTGATGCGCGCTATCAAACGCCTCGGTAACGTCCGACTGGATGTCCCCTGGAACAAGCTTTCGGACGCCGAGCGCAACTGGATCATGGAGGGCGAAACGCCCGACTGGAAGGCTGCCTGGGAGGAGGATAAGTGGTACGGGCTGATTGGCTTCTTCAAGGCTCTGGAGGCACAGACGCACAAGATGATGATCCGCGTGTGGCTGAGCAAGTTCCGCGAATATTCGACTTGCCCGGAGTGCGAGGGAAGACGGCTGCGCAAGGAGTCCATGTGCTTCACCATCGACGGCAAAACGCTGCCCGCGCTCCACGCCATGCCGATGGATGAATTGCTCGTCTGGGTGGAGGAACACATCGTGCCGCATGTCGGTAAGGATTCTTCGCTGAAAAATGCCGTTGCGGAGTTGCATTCGCGCATTGCCTATATGAATGAGGTCGGGCTGGGCTACATTACTTCCGACCGCACGACGCGTACCTTGTCCGGCGGGGAAATCGAGCGCGTGAGTCTGACGACCTGCCTGGGTGCATCGCTGACGGATACCTTGTTCGTGCTTGATGAACCGACTGTTGGCTTGCACCCGCGCGATACTGGGCGACTGGTGGACGCTATGCGTCGCCTCCGCCACCGTGGCAATACGCTGGTGGTGGTGGAACACGAGGAATCTGTCATGCGTGCCGCCGACCATTTGGTTGATATGGGCCCCGGCTCCGGCGCCGCGGGCGGAAGGCTCGTGTATTCCGGGGTGCCCGAAGGCATTGCCGGAGTGAGCGACTCCGTGACTGGTGCCTACCTGAGCGGTCGGCAGAGTATCCCCATCCCGAAGAATCGTCTGAAGCCCAGTCACTGGCTCCGCATCAAGGGCGCTACCTGCAACAACATCAAGGAGCTGGACGTCGATATTCCGCTGGGTGTTTACGCCTGCCTGACGGGCGTCAGCGGTTCCGGCAAAAGTACGCTGGCGCACGATATC
This sequence comes from uncultured Akkermansia sp., assembly GCA_964448375.1. Classification (GTDB taxonomy): domain Bacteria; phylum Verrucomicrobiota; class Verrucomicrobiia; order Verrucomicrobiales; family Akkermansiaceae; genus Akkermansia. The sequence goes on along the minus strand of CAYVAI010000012.1, from coordinate 41,391 downwards.
ATCTACCTCAACAACTGCCGCCATCTGGGCGAAGCCACGGAAGAACATCCGGGAGAGGTGCGCGATATCGAAGGCTGGCAGCACATTGCCCAGGCAGTGATGGTGGATCAGAGTCCGCTGATTCGCACTCCGCGTTCGACGCCCGCCGTGTACGCGGGAATTTTCGAGGACGTCCGCGCCCTGTTTGCCAAAACGGAAGTCGCCAAGGCTCGCGGACTTGCCAACGGCTTTTTCTCCTTCAACCATGGGGACGGCAGATGCCCCCGGTGTTCCGGCATGGGCAGCGAGAAGGTGGAAATGCAGTTTTTGTCGGATATCTTCGTCCCCTGTCCCCTGTGCAACGGCACGCGGTACGGGCAGGAGGCGCTTTCGATCTATCTCCACGGGAAAAACGTTTCCGACGTCCTGCAAATGACTGTGCGCGAGGGCATGGAATTCTTCGTCGCCGAGAAATCCGCCCAGGGGCGCCGCATCATGGCGAAACTTGATCTGCTGGTTCATGTCGGCTTGGGGCACATCGTCCTTGGCCAGCCGCTCAATACTTTGTCCGGCGGTGAAAACCAGCGTTTGAAACTGGCAAAAATCCTGCTGGATGAAGGCAAGGACAAGGGCAGGGCGAAGGGCAAGCTCCTGATTCTTGATGAACCGGGGACAGGGCTGCATTTTTCCGATCTGGATGTATTGTTGAAGCTGTTCCGACGTCTGACTGAAGCCGGCCATTCGGTGCTGGTGATTGAGCACAACATGGAATTGGTCAAGGCCGCGGATTACATCATCGATCTCGGACCGGAAGGTGGTGTTGGCGGTGGCCGAATCGTCGCTTCAGGGACTCCGGAGGAAGTCGTGGCGGCTCGGCAGGGATTCACCTGGAAATTCCTCGGCGATGCGCTGGAGGGCAGGGCGGCCGAGTTCCCGGAATCTTGCGATTCCCGCGAGCTGGATGATATTCCGGAAGGTGTGCTCGCCCTGCGTGGAGCCCGTCACCACAACCTCAAGAATGTCGATCTTGACGTCGTCCGCGGCGATATGACCGTGTTGACCGGTTTGTCTGGCTCCGGCAAAAGCTCGCTGGCCTTCGATATCTTCTTTGCCGAAGGGCAGCGGCGATTCATGGACGTCATGTCGCCCTACGCACGCCAGTTTACAGACCAGATGGAGAGCCCGGACATTGACCGCCTGACAGGCTTGCCTCCGACCGTCGCCATCGAGCAGAACGTCTCGCGTGGCGGCACAAAATCCACGGTGGGAACGGTGACAGAGATCTGGCAGTTCCTGCGCCTCCTTTACGCCAAACTGGGCGTGTGCTACTGCCCGAAGTGCCAGGTGGAAGTAGGGCGGCGTTCCGAAGGGGAAGTGGTGGAACTCGTCTCGCGCCTCCTCCGGGAACACCGCAAGATTGCCCTGGGGGCTCCCGTCGTCCGGGGGCGCAAGGGGCACTACAACGACCTGGCTAAATGGGCTGGAAGCAAGGGATATCAAGCCTTCTGGATCGATGGAGCATGGGTGGACATGGATGACTTCTCCCCACTGGATCGCTACTCGAATCACGATGTGGACATCATCACGGGCCAGCCCGAACGCGCCACTCCACCGCATGAACTGGCGGAAATGGTGCATGTAGCACTGGAACTCGGCGAGGGCTTTCTGCACGTGGTGACGGATGCCTCCTCACGCAAGAATCCTCCGCTCTTGCTCGGCATCAGGCTCGCCTGCCCGCAGTGTGGCGAGTCCTTTCCGGAGCCGGAACCCTCGACTTTTTCCTTCAACTCCCCGCGCGGTTGGTGTCCGACCTGTCGCGGCCATGGCTTCGTCTCCGGAGTACGCTTGCGCGATGACGGGGCGGAGTCTCTTGCTGAAGCCGAGTTGCGCTACGACCGCGATGTCGAACGCAGTCTCGGCGACGATGAATCCTCCCTTCGCGTGTGTCCGGACTGTGCAGGGGAACGCCTGACGCCCTTTGCCCGCAACGTGCGGCTGCAGGGGATGCGCCCCGGTGAATTGTCCGCTTTGTCGGCCATCGACGCCGCCCTGCTTGTGGCGCAATGGCAATTCGAGGGACGCGAAGCCGTCATTGCGCGGGACTCCATGGCGGAAATCATCCAGAGGCTCCACTTCCTTGATCGCGTCGGGCTCGGCTATCTCTCGCTGGATCGCAGTGCGACGACGCTTTCCGGCGGCGAAACACAGCGCATTCGCCTCGCCGCGCAGCTCGGTTCCCACCTGCGCGGCATTCTTTACGTACTGGATGAACCGACGATTGGTCTGCACCCGCGCGACAACGATCGTCTGTTGGGAACGCTGGATGAATTGAAGCAGCGCGGCAACACCCTCCTGATTGTCGAGCACGACGAAGAAACCATGCGCCGCGCCGACCATATCATCGACCTGGGCCCCGGTGCCGGCATCCATGGCGGCCAGATCATGGCTCAGGGCAATTTTGCGGAAATCGCCGCCATGCCGGAATCCGTCACCGGCCTGGCCTTCCGTCACCGGCCCGGGCATCCCTACCGCGGGAGCCGCCGCAAAGTGCCTGCCGCAAACGCACGGGATGCCTGGCTCTCCATTGAAGGTTGCCGCATACACAACCTCAAGAACATTCACGCGCGGGTGCCCGCCGGACTCCTCACCGTCATCACCGGGGTATCTGGTGCGGGCAAGACCTCGCTGATGAACGACACCATGTACTGGGCCGCTCGCTACGCCCTGGGGGAAAAGCCCGACCGCGAACGCCGTTCGCACTGGGACGCCGCTACGGGATTTGACCGTTTCCGCGCCGTGTACCAGGTCGATCAGTCGCCCATCGGCAAAACGCCGCGCTCGACGCCTGCGACCTACGTTGGCTTCATGGACGACATTCGCACCCTCTTTGCCCAAACGGAGGATGCGCGCCGACTTGGCTTCGACAAAGGCCGCTTCTCCTTCAACACCTCGCGCGGCGCCTGCGAATCCTGCAAAGGAACGGGCATGCAAAAGCTGGAAATGGACTTCCTGCCGCCCTGTTATGTGAAGTGCACGTCCTGCAACGGCAAACGCTACAACGATCCCACACTCGCCGTCCGTTACAAAGGCAAAACCATGTCCGACGTTCTGGAAATGAACTTCGAGGAAGCGGCGGAATTCTTTGAATCCCAACCCCGTATTGGAGCCCCCCTGCAATTGCTCGTCGATACCGGGCTCGGCTACCTGACGCTGGGACAGGCCTCCAATACCTTGTCCGGCGGTGAATCCCAGCGTCTGAAGCTCGTCTCGGAACTCATCAAGGGACTGCTCGTTTCGCGGCGTGCCACCTTGAAGGGCAGGGAACTCCCCAAAGACCTCTACCTCATCGAAGAACCCTCCATCGGGCTCCACCCTCACGACGTGCGCCGCCTCATCGACGTCCTGCACCGCCTCGTGGATCAAGGCAACACTGTCATTGTCATCGAACACAACACAGAAATCATGGCGGAAGCCGACTACATCATCGACATGGGCCCAGGCCCCGGTGAAGAAGGCGGCACCATCGTTGCTTCAGGCTCTCCCGAACGAGTCGCCAAAGGTACTTCTCCCACAGCCTCCTACATCGCCGAAGAACTCAAAGGGAGGGCATAACGCCCTCCCGATACCCTGTCCCGGATCAAGTCAGGAATGCTCTGATCCGAACTTTTCAAGTTTGATTACACAGTTTAAGGCTCATGACTAGCTGAGCGGAGAATTGCGTAGGTTTGTTAAAATGAGTTCATACAGATTCCCGAATTCAATGAGCAAGTGCAACATAGAAATGAAGAGCAAGAGCCCCAAAAGGAGTTTTGAAGTCCAGGCATTTCCTCAGTCTGGAATTAAGGAGTGAAGCAATAATATCCATTTTTTTTCTGCGAGATCAAGGCAAAGTCTGTTTTCTTGGGGAAAAATCGCGTGACCAGTCCGATGCATTGCTCGATGCTACCTTTGTCACAGCTTCTGTAAGGGCGAGCAAAAAGGAACGCATCCCGAGAAGAAAACTGTTTTGTTCATGTTTTGTATTCTTCTTTCAAGTATAGTAAATTCTTATTTTAGAAGATTTATATTTTTTAATGGCTTCCATTCCTAATGGAGTGCCTCGCTCATTTCCTGGGCACCACATTTTTCTATCTCGACGCCTGTTTCGTCAAATTTAAAATTTAGTTCTATATTGTACTTTTTTCCAAGATTTTTCCCATATATTATTATTGATTGTTTTTCTATTTCTATTTTTCTATGTATATATCATCAGAAAAACTGAATATCTCTTTAAAATTACTTAAATATAATCCTGATTTTAAACTGTTTTTGTTATTTTCTGCTATTTCTCCATAATATATCCTAATAAATGATTTTTCAGTGCCATATCCTATCTCTGTTGGTTCAATAACTAAATATTTATTATGTTTTATTTCGGAGTAATAAAATTTAAATTCATTATTAGTCTCCATTTTCAATGGTTTTTCCATTGCATTGTTATAATGTAACGACAATATTAAAATTAAAAAACATATAAATTTCATTTTTATTTCTTCTTTGTGGTAATAATGTCGTGTAAAATTAAATAGAAAAATTTAATTCCCATCTAAAAAATTGAGAAAATCTTTTAATTTGTTTATATTATTGACATTGAAATAAAACAAACAGCAATGCATGCGAAATTTCTTTCGGCTTTTTAGCAAAATTCTCAGATTCAGCAAGCTTTTCAGTTACAGACTCGTCAATAAACGGGGCAATGTTGTTTGCCCCGAACCTGTCTTGTCGCAAGAATCAGATGCAGCACGAAGAGCTACCCCCATTTTACGCCAAGAGCAGGAAGAGGATTGAAACGATGTTTTCTCAGCTCAAGGATAATTCATGATGGAGAGGAACTATGCCAAGTCACTGGATGGATTATTCGGGCGGATTTCCTCAAAACTGGCCGCTATGGAGTTTCTTCAATTCGACAATTTCCGTAAGGGTAACCCTATTGGGAGAGTCAAAGTTACCGTTTGCTAACCCAGCCAAACTTAATATAAATGTTATTACTATTGCAGATAATATAGTGCACTCTAAGCTCATATTAATTTATTTTTTTGAATAAATTATTGCGTGTGGTGGTTTTTTTGTGGATATAGTTATTCGTTATTTGATAAAATATTAAATAAATCAATAAACATTTTATCTGACTCTGATTTTTTTACATTTAATAGATCTGGGAAATATTTGTCTCTAGCGCATTGAGGGCGTTGTGTTTTTAAAAAAATATCAATAAATACAGGGTGATTAAAACAAAACGTGGAAAATTTTTTCCTGTTTTTCATCTCAGATGGAAAGCCCAATGAAAATCGAGGGATCATATAGTATTCATTGTTATCGGTAGAAATCCATCCCCAACCATGCCAACAATAGGATTTTCCATTCAAAATAAAATAACCTAATGGTGACCAAATTGAAAGAATTCGCGGTGGTTCTTGCGGGTTTTTCTTTACTGAGTTTTGTATTATTACTTTTATTTTATCTGGGGCTACGATATAATTATCTTCTGAATAAGCATAGAAGCATGTATTTATTGTTTTTGATTTATGTGTTAATTCTTTTATGATGTCTTTTTTTCTTTCTTTACTATAACCATTATTGAGTCCAGGTGCCCAGGATAGGTTAGCATATGAATCTCCCTCAGGCCAAATCACGCTTCCGCATGGAGAATTACAACTAGTCAAGGCAAGTGATAGTATTATAAATCTTGTTACAACACGCATGGATAATATGTGCTTATGAAATTGCTCTTCGAGGCTTTTCCCGTCCATTTGTTCCGAAAGTTTGACGAGTGGATGAACTTGGTTGATGATACGGTCCAGCTAGGTTTGAAAAAGATCCTGATGCGAGAGCCCAGAAAGTGGTAAAAATACTTCTTTAATTTTTACATATATTACTTTCTGTTAAATGTTTATTTCTTTTTAGTGTAGATTACTTAACTATTCACACTTCATTATTGAATTTTATTCCTTGTTTTTCTTGACTACGAGAAAACACGTTTTTTTTGTTAACCGATATTTCATCAATGGTCATGAAATATTTTTCTGCCTTGGATCTTCGATTTTTCTTAATGAAACAGATGGACATTTTTTCAATTATTCCTGTTTCATCTTTCACTAATAAACACAAGACTTTTTCCTGATCAAGAACACAATCGTACAAAGAGTATCCCTCAGGTGATTCTATAGAAAACAAACTTTTATTAATTGGTGTTCCCGCGTTCGAAAAAACTTGTTGCGCTACTTCGAAATGATCATTCAACATTATTGTTCTCATATCTTTTTGAATAAGCGTATTCCAAGAATAAAATAAAATTATTAATAAATGGAATATCATGTCTAAAATATAGGATAATGTTCAAAATCAGCAGGATTACAACTTCCTGCGGCAACTTTATACCTACTCTTGGGATCAGGAAAAGCAGGGTTGGGTTTACAGCAGGAACCGTGAACCATACGCCGTCCATCCATAAATCCGTCATCATAAACAAACCCATCACAGGTAGTACCCGTTCCTCTTGGTTTGGGATTCCTAATTGCGATCCTTACAGCATAATGTACAGGTACCCCTTGGGGGGGTGGTGTAGATACATATCTTTCGAAAGCATTTCCCCATATAGTTGATTTTACACTTTCAGCTGCATTTGCAAATCCGTTTGCCCAATCCCAACAAAAATAACCTCCTACAGTATCTGATCCTACCTGACTATCATCCCCTGGTCCCTTACCCCAGTTCTTTTCCCATGATTTTGCCATGGCTTCCACAACCATTTTTGCTTCTTTTCTACATTCACTAACATTTTGGGAATCAACACAACATTGACATTCCTTTTCAAGCTGCGAAAGTACAGCGTTATCCGGGTCACTGCCAAATGGAATATCGTCAGTCGAATTGGCACCGCCGCCATTGTACCCGGATGACTCGTCCTCACAATCGCCCGAACAGGGGCATTCTTCCTCTGGAGGCGCACTCGAAGACGAAGAATTGGAGCTACTCGTAACACCTGAATCGACATTGTGTTCCATGGGATCAAAGAGGGGCGAGACGAAAATAAAAAAACGAGAGAACCGTGTTCTCATCCATCATTTCCAAGATAACATGGAAAAGTGCTCTGGCAAGGGAAAAGATGAGGAAAATTATATTTTAAATATTATTGTAATGGTTCCAAAAAATACATGATCGGTTTGTTTGAACGCCGAATTTTGAGGCAAGAAAAAACCCTCCCGGTGTTAGCGGGAGGGTGAGTAAGAAAGTAGAGTTGGAGAGAGTTTAAATCAGGGGGCTGTTCTTATTCCGTGGCTTGTGCCATTTCCTTCACGAATGGATGGTTTTTGATGGCGACAACTTTTCCGCGTTCGTCCACGTCGAAATCATAGACGTGGTCGCCGAGGGTGATTTTGGTGATGTATCCTTGGTCGTTGCGTTCCAGCCAGGCGTGCTGGACGTTGAATTTGACTCTGTTGGGGTCTTGGGTCATCGTGAATGAATACATCGGTAGTTTGTTGAGACCGGCGGAGAGGAAGTCCAGGAAGAGGACGACTTCGTTGATGTTGGCTTTGTATCCTCTGTTGTAGCGGTCGATGGCGGCTACGAGGCGGGCTTCGGAACCTGCCCAGTGGTGGTTGGCCTGGGTAGCGAGGGTTTCCTGCTTGGCGCCAAGGAACCATCCCATGTTGCCACGCATGAAGGTGAGATCGTTGTACTGGCATGCCTTCCAGTAGCTGTCCCAGGTTTCATTCCAGGGGGAGATGCCGTCCCAGAGGTTCTTTTCCTTGAATCTCTGCTGGGTTTTTTCCTGATCGATCCAGCCGTTTTCATTGGGGACGACGATATCCATTTCGCCGCCGTTGTTGGCAGCGTAGATGAGCATTTCGCACCAGCGCTTGGCAAGATCCTTATTGGCGCGACCATTGACGTAGGCGTCGAGGGAGTGACAGATTTCGTGTCCCATGACGAAAGTGAAGTAGTCTCCGTTGGCGGCGCCTTTGCCAAGGTATTTTTCGGCAGCTTCGCGGATGTCTCCTGCGCTTTCGCAAGCGGAGCCGCCGACATCGTTGCCGAAGGTGTTTTTGTTGGATTTGAAGACGTAGGACATGGCTTCACGTCCGTCGCCCATGTGCTGGTCGATGGAGATGTGGTCGTCCGGGAAGAGGATGCGGGGGTGGTATGTCAGGAAGTCCTTGATGGAGAGTAGCTGGCCATCGGTACACTTGTTGTTGTCAGCAATGGGAACTCCGGTCGCCAGGTAGCGTTCGCGATCCAATCCCTGAAGTCCCAGAGTGTTGGCGACATCCAGGCGATGGGCCGCGCTGTCAGGCTTCAGGCAATTGAGAGTGACCCAGTTGAGGGTGAATATGCCGGGAACGTGGTGCATGGGGCCGAAGGTGGCTGTGCCGTCCTTGTCTTTTTTGACCCATGCGTCGAGCTTTCCGCGCTTGAGGAAGGGGAATTTGGCGATGTGGTTCTTGAGCATCTGGTAGGCCTTTTCCCGGTATTCGACGGAAGGGAGGTTGGCTGCCCAGGCAATCCATTCGCGACTCAGGTTGCGGTATTTGTTGAGCATTTCCTGGCCGTTGGCTTCGAGGTATTTACCGAGGTCTTTTTCGTGCCCGCGGTAGATTTTTTCGATTTCGGCGAGGTTGCGTGCCGCTGCGTTGACGTTGACGCCATTGGCCATGCAGAGCATGCCGTCGTTGTAGGCACCGACGACTATGTCGATGGTACCGTCGCCATCGAAGTCATCCAGGGCTCCGTAGGTGCCGTTCATGGCGCGCAGGACGGTGTTGTCGCCTTTTTTCGGGGTGTTGCCTTTGCTGTCCGTCAGCATGAGGTCGCCAGTGGCGTCGGTCTCCAGGATGTTTTTACCGCCTTTGTTGACCCAGTAATGGATGGAGCCCCAGTTGATGCCATGGAGGAGGTCGATTTTGCCATCTCCGTTAAGATCGGCGAAATAGGGGGCAACGTTGTATGAGTTGCTGATAATGTGTTCGCCTTCAGCTTTCAGTTTGATTTGTGAGGGCGTTCCGACATTCTTGTAGAAATAGGCGCCGGAGTTGCTGTTGCCGATTAGCAGGTCGGGAAGGCCGTCGTTGTCGTAGTCGCCAAAGGTGATGGCGATGGACGGACATTTGAAATTTTCTCCCGCATCGTTGGCGATGGTGCCCGTCTTTTTGAAGACGGGGGCGTTGCCGGATGAGGATTGGAGTTCGTAGGTGTCGAGGGTTTCGTCATTGTTCCGGACGACGAGAAGAGCTTGCTTTTTGTGCGGCTGGGGCAGGGAGGCAATGGATGTGGCTTCCATGGGCAGGCTAGTGGAGTCGTTGACGAGGACGGGAGTGGCAAAGTTGCCTTTCTGGTTCTTGTAGGCCCAGACTCGCTTGTTGCCACAGACGAGGATGTCCGGCTTGCCGTTGCCATCCCAGTCGAATGCGACGGGGATGCGGGAGGTGGTTTTTCCGCCATTTTCTCCGATGGGGGGCAGATCGCGGAAGTTGGTGAATTTGGCGACCGGTGCCTTGGGGACTGTCGATTCATCTCCTATGCTGATTGAGGTGGAGGAGAATCCTCCCTTGCCGTCGGTCAAGGTGACGGGGATACTGTCGCGTCCCTTGAATCCCGCGCCCGAGGTGTAGGTAAAAGTGCCGTCTCCGTTGTATTTGACGGTACCGAATTGACCTTGTCCGTAGCGCGAAACGGTTAGTTTGTCCTGATCGGGGTCGAAGCTGTAGAGGTGCAGGATGCTGCCTGTCAGGGAGGGCTTGCCGCGAGAAATGAGGGCATCCTGTACGTAGGCTTTCGGAGCATGGTTATCGTAGAGGTTTTTGATGTCTTCCGTATCGATCGCCTTGTCGAAAAGGTGGATTTGATCCAGCGTTCCTCGATAGCTACCACCGCCCTTGATGGCGCCGAACCCGTTATATTCTCCGGCGAGTTCTCCCGGAGTCCCGGTACCTTTGCCGCTGGCTTTGTTGTCAAGGAAGATGGCGACTTGTCCATCGTTTGCCTTCCTGAGGATGACGACATGGTGCCATCGGTTGTCGTTGACGGGGGTCGATGTGGTGGCGACGGTTTTACCGTTTTGGATGACAGCCAGTTTGCCATCGGGAGTGATGGTTCCCCATTGCATGCCGTCCACATCGCCAATGATGCCGTCGGGGGAATTGGCGGAGCCTGTAGCATCCGTCTTGATCCAGAACGAGAGTGTCGTCGTGCCCTTCAGTGTGTTGAGTGGCAGGCTGGCCTGGAGAAGTTGTCCAGGAGAATCAAAACGGATGCCGGAGAATTGGCGACCAGATACCCAGGATTTGACGGGATCCAGTTTTTGATTCAACGTCAGAGTATTATTGCCGACGGAATCATTGGCTCGTGTCACTTCTTCGGCGAAGGGGGACGGCATGTTGTGCCAGTCCCTGGCTTCGTCGAAGTTCCAGTGAGCTTTGAGGCCTGCCATATCATTGGCTGCCCCTGGGTTGATTGTAAGAAGGCCAAGCCCAAGAAGGCTGGCGTGCAGGACAAAGTGGCGAGGGCGATTGAGATAATACGTCATGCTAATAGGCGTTTAGGAACGTCTATTAGCATGACAGAAAGCCTTTGGGAGATCAATGTTTTTTTGAATAGCACTTAAGAACGAAATCCACGATGGGGGTGGGGTCCTGCAAACTGTGCGGGTGGTGCCCAACTCCGGGTTTGTGAATGACTTCGATGTGGCCGCCCATGTTCTTGTAGCGTTTTTCGACAATGGCCGTATTTTCTTCGACGGGGACGACGGTGTCGGCATCACCCACGATAGCCAGAATCGGTATGCGAGCTTTGGCGAGAGGGGCAAGGTTGTCGATCGGGTTGGCTTTGCTGGCAAGAGCTTCGGCTTCTGTCATGCCATAGACCTTGAGGAGGTTTTGCCAATCTCCGGGGGAACCTTCTCCCTTGCCTTTGCCTCCGGGCCAACTCTTGAAGTCGCAGACGGGGGCGTCCACATAGAGAGCCATGACTTGTTTGGGGCGTTTGGCGGCCCAGTTATAGGCAAAGAGTCCGCCTCGGCTGAAGCCTTCCAACACGGGGCGAGTGGAGAGTCCATAGGCCTTTGTGACTGTCTTGAAGTATTCATCCATGATGTCGAGTGCCTTGGGGGAACCATACATGTTGCTCACGTCGATGTAACCTACGGCAAAGCCTTCTTTCAGCAATGCTTGGTCTCCCTGGGGTTCGTGACCGAAAAATTCCGTTCTCCATATCCAGGGCTTGCCTTCGGCCCATTTGGCTGGCAGGACGATGAGGGCGGCCTTGCCTGCGACTGTGAAGTCGTGGCGAGTGTAATCATCGCCGCCCCAGTTGGAAATGCTGACTTTGCCGATCTCGGCGGGCGGCAGGTTCTCAACAGGGATTCCCTGGGGGATGCCGGGGCGTTTGTGGCCGGCTGCTGTCAGCCATGCGAACTTGTAGATGGAGGCTGTGTTGTACAGTTTGGCAAGGTCAGAGCCAGTCGGGAAGTCTTGAGAGAGGGGTGTTTTCCAGACCTTGGACAATCCGTCGATAACGGCATGGGCGATCATTTCATGGCCGCGTTCGGCGGGGTGAACACCGTCTCCGGCATACACAAACGCTGGGTTGGTTTGTTTTTCCTTGTCAATGTCCTGTCGGAGGGCTGGGCGGATATCGATGACCTTCCAGCCGGACTTTTTTTGGCCTTCGAGCCAGGCACCAAAGGCATCCAGTACCTTGTCGTAGGAAGCACTATCTGTTTCGGGCTTGTCGGCATTGAAGAGGGGTGGGGTGACGAAAACGATTTCAGCCTTGATCGCATCGGCTTTTTTCTTCAGAAGCTCGATGCCCTTTTGGTAGGCTTTGAGTCGCTTTGAGTCGAGTGCCATGTAGATGCCGTCGTTCATTCCGTAGCAGGCAATGATCGTCGTAGGCTTGTAGAGCTTCAGGATGTTGTCGAGGCGGTCGTGCAGGCAGGGGCGGGGGAAGGCTCCTCCTGCGTGACCTGGTTCCGAAAGGCCGGAAACCGTTTCGCTGGGCAAGCAGAAGTTGACAATTTCCGCATCCGCGAACCGGGGGGTCTGACGGAGCGAGTTTTCTACCAAAGCTGGCCATTGGCCGGCATACGGAATGCTGTCGCCCAAGAAGGCTACCTTTTCTCGAGAGAAGGCAGGAACCAGGGAGATGAGCACAACCAATATCAGGGAGGCGATAGTTCTCATTGCTTGTCTATTTACTTTCATCACACAGTGGAGATCAACCTAAAAATGTATTTTTGACGATATCCCTCTCGTTTTCTTGCGAACTTTGTCTCCTGAAAATCTAGCGCATTTTTCGAATCAAAAGATGCTGATATGTCAATATATGGCTTGTCTTTGGGGATGTAGTTCGTATAATTGCCGCCCCGTTAACGTTACTCATGGATCAGGCAGAACTGAAAGAAAGACCGTTGCAATTGGGACTGGCCGGATTAGGTACAGTCGGGACCGGCGTGTACGAAACCCTGCAACGCAATCACGATATTCTTGAAGCGCGTGCCAAAATCCCTTTTTTCGTCAAGAAGGTGGCAGTCAGGAATCTGAACAAGCCTCGTGAAGTAGAGATACCGGCGGATCGCCTGACGGACGACTGGCGCGATCTGGTGCAGGATCCCGATATCGATATCATGATTGAGCTGATTGGTGGAACGACGGATGCCTACGAATTGATCGTGTCTTCTCTGAAGGCTGGCAAGCCTGTCGTCACTGGCAACAAGGCCTTGCTTGCAGAACGCGGCACGGAAATCTTCCAACTTTCAGCCCAGCTCGGCGTTCCCATTTATTTTGAAGCGTCAGCCGGCGGTGGAATTCCCATTATTGCAAGCTTACGCAATTCACTGATTTGTAACCATATTACATCGATTGTAGGCATCATCAACGGGACGTCTAATTACATTCTCTCTGCCATGAACGAGCACGGAGCATCATTCCCCGATGCCTTGGCCAAGGCTCAGGAACTTGGCTACGCCGAGGCGGACCCGACCTTCGATGTTAATGGATGGGATGCAGGCCACAAGGCATTGATTTTGGCGATGCTGGCCTATGGGACGACGATTAGCCCGACGAGGATATTCGTCAGCGGCATCGAAAACCTTTCGCCCTGCGACTTCATGTTTGCTGACAAACTGGGGTACACAATCAAGCTTCTGGTTGTTATACGCAGCCATGAAAACAATGAGCTGGAACTGCGCGTGCAGCCCAGCTTCGTCCCCAAATGGCACATTCTTGCTTCTGTGTCCGGCGTATTCAATGCCATTGCCGTCACAGGCGACATCGTGGGTGAAACCCTGTTCTACGGTCGTGGTGCCGGCAAGAATCCGACCTCTTCGGCTGTGATCAGCGACGCTATCACCGCTATGCGCGAAAGCCGCCACCCGAAGTACCACACGGGTTTCAACCCCTATTCCACTGCTCGCAAGGTGATGGATGTGGATGATACGGTGACACCTTACTACGTGCGTTTTCAAGTGGCTGACCGCGCTGGAGTCATTGCAGAAATGGCCGGCATTCTGGCTCGCCATGGCATAGGCATTTCGGCGACGTCCTCTTCTTTCAGCCATGTGGACGCTGAGGGCAACGTGTGGAACGACCTCGTCTTCATGCTTCATTCCTGCCCCTGGGGGCAGTTGCAGAACGCCATGGCCGGAATCGTGTATCTCCCTAACGTAGGAGCTTCGCCCAGCGTACTGCGCATCGAACACCTTGTTTCTGAATCCTGATTTCTCATTATAAAAAACCTATGTCACTGATCGTCCAAAAGTACGGAGGCACATCCGTCGGCAGTATTGACCGCATCCGCAATGTTGCCAAGCGCATTCATGATTTGATCCAGGAAGGCAACCAGGTTGTTGCCGTGGTTTCCGCCATGAGCGGCGTGACCGATGGATTGATCACTCTGGCTAAAAGCATTTCTGAGGCTCCCAGCGAGCGGGAACTGGATGTTCTGATGGCAACGGGAGAACAGCAGTCCATTGCCCTCCTCTCGATGGCCTTGCATGAACTGGGGATCAAGGCGGTTTCCATCACTGGCTCCCAGGCTGGCATCTGCACCTTTGGCAGCCACACGCGCGGCCGCATCAAGTCCATCGAACCGGCTTTGATGAAGAGATACCTCGACGATGGTTATGCGCTGATTTGCGCCGGTTTCCAAGGCGTCACGGAAGACGGCATGGTTCACACTCTCGGCCGTGGTGGTTCCGACTTGTCCGCCATTGCGATTGCCTCGGCGATCAAGGCTGACATTTGCCAGATTTTGACCGATGTCGATGGCGTTTACACCTGCGACCCTCGCGTGGTGAAAGATGCCGTCAAACTTGATGAAATCTCCTACGACGAGATGCTGGAAATGGCCTCCAGCGGTTCCAAGGTCATGCAATCCCGCTCCGTTGAATTTGCGAAAAAATTCGGCGTCGTTTTTGAAGTTCGCAGTTCTCTGAACAACAACCCCGGTACTATCGTGCACGAAGAAATCCCCTCCATGGAAGCTATCGCCGTTCGCGGCGTCTCAATCGAACGCAACCAGGCTCGCGTGACTGTGGCCAACATCCCCGTCCAGAATGGTTATGCGGCCAAGATACTGACAGCTCTTGGCGAAACGGAAATCAACCTGGACATGATCGTCTCCAACGTGGCTCATGACGGCCTGGTTCGCCAGTCCTTCACCATGCACATGAACGATCTGGGGCGCGCTCAGGCAGCCCTGAAGCCTGTTCTCCCCGAACTGGGCCCGCATGCCAAGATTGAAACCGAAGCTGGCCTCGGCAAAATTTCTGTCGTCGGTATCGGGATGCGTTCCCACACGGGTGTTGCCGCGACGATGTTCAGCGCGTTGGCGGATGCCGACATCAAGATCGGTATGATCTCTACCTCGGAAATCAAAATTACTGTCACCGTGGATGAATCTGATCTCGATCGCGCTGCACAGGTTGTCCATCAGGCCTTCCATCTCGACGAAATCAACCGTCGGGACTAATCCCTGCCGGACAGAAGGCTTTGATTTATAGAATTCGGGCAGTCCGTCGGATTGAGGCGGGTTGCCCGAATTGTTTTATGTTTCCGCGTTTGGCAAGAACTTTCATGAAACGAAAATGATGATTGGGGCTTGATCAAAAGCCGGATATGGTGTAATGGCGGTCATGCGTTTGTTTGCCTTTGTTGCCTGTTTGACTACATCCATGGGATTGTTCGGGTGTGAGTCCGTCGGAGGCCGGGAACCTGCCGTATCATATATTCCGACCGCTACGCCTATCCCTGTCGCCGCCCCGGTTCCCGAAATGCCCCGGGTTTCCAATCTCCCTGCCAATTTTCCGACTCGTCCTTTGGCTTTGCCTTCAGTCCCCCCACGGACTCCCCGCTGTGCCAGCGCTTGCGTCATGGATGCCCTGACGGGGCGCGTGCTCTTCTCGCACAATGGGAACCAGCGCCGCCAGGTAGCCAGTACTCAGAAGTTGGTGACGGCTCTCGTTGTTCTGGACCACGGTTCGTTGAACCGCGATGTGGTCATTGAGCCCTCTGATACGCATGCTGACCCGACCAAACTGGGCTTGCGTGCCGGGCAGACCTACAACCGGGGAGAACTCCTCCACGCCCTGATGGTCAGGAGCTACAACGACGTGGCCCTTGCCCTTGCCCGCGACACGGGAGGAACCGTTCCGCGCTTCATCAATATGATGAATGCCAAGGCCAGAAGCATGGGGATGAACAACTCCCGCTTTGCCAACCCGAATGGGCTTCCTGCCGACCAGTATTCCACGGCCATTGACATGGCGCGTTGTGCCTACTATGCCTATCGCAATCCTTCCCTCAGGAACATGGTCTGCACGCCCACCTTCAACTTTACGCTTTCCAGCGGACGCGACACTCTGCTGCGTAACACGAACAAATTGCTGGATAAATATCCCTGGGTTACCGGTATGAAAACGGGTTACACAAATGCCGCAGGCCGCTGCCTGGTTTCCTCCGGTGGTGTGAATGGGCGCCATGCCATCGTGGTAGTTCTGGGGTGCAGTCCCAGCCTGATTTGGCAGGAGTCCGAGAATCTGCTGAAGTGGGCCTTGCATATTTAACAGGCCTCACCCACGAGTTCTTACTCTCTGAATCGGTAGGGGATTGGCGCGTATCGTTTAAGACAGCGGGATGCTGTTTCTGATGCCCTTGCAGTTTGATGATTCCCGGATGATTAACCTGGTTTCCTGGAGGTGTTCGACCGGCTTCATTATGATGTTCGGATTGATCATCTTGTTGAGTAGAACTTCTGCGGTTATTTGACCCAAGCTCGCAGCATCTTGACGGACTGTAGAAATCGGAACCCTTGAAAATTCGCATTCGATGACGTCTGAGAAACCGACCAGGGCGATGTCGTCGGGAATAGAGACGCTGTTCTGAAGCAATTCCCATTCCACTCCAATTGCAATGGGATCATTAAAGCAGAAGATAGCATCAGGCATATTCTGTGACTGAAGAAGCCTCCGGGCTTCTTTGCGTCCCGATTCCAGCGTGGAGCCGACATGGAGGATGTGGCTCTCCCGGACGTGAGGGCCTGCTTTCTTCAGGGCATCCCTGTACCCGCGCTCGCGTTCCTGTGCGACATAGGATTCCTGATGCGGCCGCATGAAGGTGATCTTTTTTCGACCTTGGGAGATCAAATGGCGGACGGCTTGTAAGGCCCCTTGGTAGTCATCAGCTAGAACAGCATCTTCTTCCATGTGCGGGATTTTGCGATCCATAAACACGAGAGGGCAATGCTGGTTTTTAATCAATTGGGCAGCAGGAAGACTCTTTTCAACATGGAGAGGAGCCTAGATGATCCCCATGGGTTCGCTTTCCAGAATGGCTGTGATGTTCTGTAATTCGACTTCTGGATCGTTATTGTTGCAGCAGAGGAGAATTCTGAAACCATTGGCAGAGAGTATCATTTCCAGTTCCTGGATGACCTGGGGAAAAATGGTGTTGGCGAGGTGGGGGATGACAACGCCTACAAGCATGGATGATTTGCATCGTTCCATCTCGTACAGACTGCGGTAGGGCGTATAGCCCATGCGTTGTGCCAGAGTGAGAATATTGGTTCTGACCTCCGGACTGGCCCCTTTTGCTCCACGCAGAACGCGTGATACCGTCATGATGGAGACGCCTGCTTTTTGCGCGATGTCATGGAGAGTGATGGAACGTTTTTTCATGCTGGTAGTATCCTATATTACGTTGATGATGTGCGTATATTTTCTGATTTCTTTCAAGAATGCAGTTAAATGTGCGTTAAATAGTTATAGAACTGTTTCTTTGAAAAACGCATCCATGGCAGTCGTATTTACAACTATCATGAACATGCGATTATTGTGCTTTTTATCCGTGTTGATATGCGCGAGCCTCCCCCTCCCCCTTGAAGCCCAGATCACAGAGCGTCCACGTCCGGAGGAATGGAAACAACTTGTGTCTGGAGGCAGGTTTATGGACAGATTTCTTCCCATGCCAACAGGGAATTTGCGCTCCGATGTATGGGGGGCTCCGGGCGTTGTACCCCGGTACGTGGACAACGGCGTGGAAGATGCCAAGACTTCCTATTGGGGAGGCAACATTCTTCATGGTGACGATGGCAAGTACCACATGTTTGTCTGTGGGTGGCCGGAAAATTCTTCGCAAGGTCACTTTGAATGGCCTAACTCGGTGGTGTACCATGCCATCTCCAATAATTCGATTGGTCCCTTTACCATAGTCGATACGATAGGGAAAGGGCATAACCCCGAAGCTTTCCGCATCGCTAATGGCCGCTACGTGATCTATGTGATTGGAGCGTATTATATTTCCGAGTCTTTGAATGGCCCCTGGACTCGCACGCAATTTGCCTTTGATACTCGCGGAAGAAAAATTATTGAAGGGTTATCTAACCTGACCTTCGCGAAGCGCGAGGACAAATCCTTTCTCATGGTGTGTCGTGGAGGGGGCGTGTGGATCAGCAAGACGGGGATATCTCCTTACAGGCAGCTTACTGACAAGAGAATTTACCCCTCTGTTGCTGGTGAGTTCGAAGATCCCGTTGTCTGGAAGGATCACATTCAATATCATGTGATCGTCAACGACTGGCTTGGGAGAATTGCCTACTACCTCAGGTCTCCCGATGGCATTCACTGGGTGACGGATCCCGGGGAAGCCTACATGCCCGGTGTAGCCATCCATGAAGACGGAAAGAAGGAGGATTGGTTCAAATACGAACGTATCAAGATGTATCAGGACGAATACGGCCGGGCGATTCAGGCCAACTTTGCCGTGGTTGACGTTTTGAAGGATCAAGACAAAGCTAGCGACAATCACAGCTCCAAGAACATCTCCATTCCACTGAACCCCGGGCTCCTCCTTCAACTCCTCAATACGGAGAAGATTACTGCCTCCACGAGCGAGGTTCGCCTGTTGATTCAGGCAGAAAAGGGCTTTGATCCCCAACGTGACATTGAGCTTGCATCCCTTCGCTTTGGTTCATCCTCTGAAGTCAATTTTGGGCGTGGCTGGAAACCTCTGCGATCAGAGCCATGCGGAAAGGATTTGGTTGTCGTTTTCCAAACGGAAGGTACCGGTCTTCCTGATGAAGAGTTTGCCCCCAAACTTTTGGGACGCACGAATGCCGGGAAGTTGCTCTACGGTTATTCCCGGTTGCCGTGGATGAACTATAATCCTGCCATTCTTTCCCCTGCGAGTCCCACCTTTACTCACCGGGATGGGAAGGTGGTATTACGAGTTGATATCGAGAATTTTGGACAAATTCCATCGCAAGGTGCCGAGTTCGAACTGGTTTTTGCGGATGGTGAGAACACTGCTCCTCTTGCCCATGGGACTATTGAGGGAGAATTGGCCCCATACGGTATCAAGGAGCTGACACTTGAGTCAGGCTTCTCCTTCGAATCCGGTAAGGAGTATCGCTTCAAGCTTCTTATCAGAGGGCATGACGGCTGGAAATCTGATTTCACGTTTTCCGGGACTCCTTGTGATCGCAAAAACAAGGGAATTTCGTTAAATGTACGTTAATTATGGATTCCATCTTTGTTCCATTTTGATCATTGCCATGTATGTAATAGAGTAAATTTTCCACAATTCCTGCCCAAAATCATGAGCAATTCTCCCTATTTTACGCATTGGCGCGGTTCTCCGGATATAGCTCCCTTTCTGAGCTATTTAGTCGAATTATGTCAGATCAAGTTTTCTGGGTTGCATTCTTGTTCCATGGATACGCTTTGCCATGAGGGAATTGAAATCTGTTACATTATCAAGGGCTCTCATACTTGGCGGGTGGAAGATAAAATCTACCAGCTATACCCTGGAGATGGTTTTATCATCAGCCCTTGGCAGAGGAGTGGAAGCTCGTGTGTGAGGCATGAGCGTGGTGTGGTCGCCTGGATAGTAATTCGTCCAGAACTGTTCGATTCCCAAGGTTCTTTGAAACTCGGTGATTGGTCCCGTCTGATGAAAAAGACCCAGGATCACATCGGGCAACTCTTTGCAGACAACAAGTCTGCCTTGATCCACAAGGCCGAAGTATTACAGCCCTTCTTCAAATCGCTCGACGATGAACTTGTCTTGAAGCAAACGGGGTATGAGGAACGGATTAACCTTATGCTCGACTCTATCTTGCTGGAGGTAGCTCGTCTTCTTGAACGCCCTCAATCAGAAGTTTCGCACGATGATGAATGGATGAAAGCTCTTCAGGAAAAAATGGAGAGTTGGCTTGTCGATCAACGCGTTACGATGGATAAAATGGCCTACTCGTTCGGCATGTGCCAATCGACATTCGAGCGCAAAGTCAAAACAACGACGGGGTATACCCCCAGTGAGTTTTTTTCCAAACTGAAACTTGATAAGGCGCAAAAATTACTTATATACAGCGATTTATCAATTAAGGGAATTGCTTTGCAAAGCGGGTTTTCATCATCCCAGTATTTTGCAGTTTCATTTGCTAAATGGGTGGGGGAATCTCCTACAGCATTTCGGGAGAGAATGAAGCGCAAGCAAATATCCTCGGCATTGCCGGCTGTATATTAACCATTCTCTCTCCCAGTTCGGAGGGGGCATCGGATTACAATATTGGGAGTCAATCCGATATCCTCCCCGAACAAAATAATCATCCAAGTATCATCATTCAAAGATGCTTTCTATCACCTCTCCCGTCCATTCGAGCGGTGCTTCTTTGCCGAATAAATGGAGGATGATGGGTGCGGTATTGACTGTGTTATTAGGTTCGGTAATCGCAAAATCATTTTTGATTCCGGGGCCTGCAATTCCCCATGGAACAATCATTTCCGCGGCGCTTGTCCCGCCGTGACCAGTGCCGATGCCACCATGATCTGTGAGGAACATGATGTGTGCGTCCCTATACAGTCCTTCTTTTGATAATTCCTTGAGGAAAAGTCCAATCTGTTCATCAGCCTCTTCGATGGAGCGGATGTATTCCTCGGACATCCATTTGTACTTGTGTCCGGCATGGTCTGTGTGGACAGAGTAGAGGAAGACGACGGTCGGGTTGTCTCTATTCTTTTTGAGGAACTTGAGTGCCTTCTCGTAATTGGGAATGTAGGCATCCTCCTTGAGAAACTCGACTTCATCCAGATACTTTTTGTTGTAAGGGAAAACGAGAGGGGCCCAATTGTAATAGAATGCCGTCTTGCTGGATGGGAAGTGTTCTTTCATGAGTTGGAAGATCGAGGGAAAATAGCCATCCTTATCCTTAGCTACGACTGGGTAGGTGGCTTTTTTCAACTCCCAGGAGTTATTGAACACACCGTGTTGCTCCGGGCCGCTCCCGGTCAGGTGACTCGTCCAGTTGGGCAGTGTGACGGAAGGCATGACGACGCGGGTATCCAGAGAGAAGGCACCCTGCTTCATCAATTTGTCCAGATTCGGCGTTTTGGCCTTCTTGAAGCCATCGACGCAGATCCCGTCCAGCGATATCATGATCACCCGCTTGGCTAGGGGGTTCCCTTTCCTGTCCTTCGGAGGGATACTTTGTGCTGTGGTTTCCGTGGGGACAATGGATAAGGCTGCTACACTGCCAGCGATCAGTCCCAAGCTGTTTAAAAAGGATCTTCGCGTAGATTGGTTGGAGCTCATGTCAATGATGATTGATTTGGGTTTGGATGGATACAATGCTTCATTTCGCAAACAAGCACCGGATTCAACAGATTGAACACATTCGAACTCAAAGACGTTAAATTATTTGAAAACGATATCCCGGAGCGCTGTATGAGTTGATATATTGAGTTGATCTGGTAGCACGTTCAAGGAGTTTTTTTTTCTCGTATCGTTGGTACACGTACGCCAGACGGTGTTTTTGTTATGAACTCTTAGGTAGGAGGCGATGTATGAAATCTTGTATTTAGTTGTATTTAGTTGATTGTTAATAAGTATTGTTTATATGATATTTCTGGGGCTTGTTGTTAGCAGAAAAATTCTATTCGTTGTTATGAAAAACGTGGATTATCTCTCCCAAAAAAAAGCCAGCCAAAATGAGAGAGAGGAAGTAAACTCAACCATGAAAAGCACCACAACATCCCGGAAATCCTCCATATCCTCGGAGAAGTAGAAAAGAACGGCAACTATCCGGAGATTTCATTCACTCTTGTGAGCAGTATTGTCGAGGGAATGATGGGGATTAAGCCAGATGCTCCTCGTTTGACATTACTCATACGAATTACTCCAAGACCGAATTCACTTATGTGAAAGGAAAGAATTCGTTTACCTGGAAATTCTGCTTCTACGGTAACCATCTGATCATCAAAGTTGACGGAAAGGAAGTGAGGGAAGGTAGGGCGGTCAAAGCAGAAATCTAGAGTTTTTTCATTCTGTAAGATTTTCACCGTATTTATATTGTGCTGATAGAATATTTTATCGATTGTATCGTTTTATTCCATCGGCATGATATACTCTCGTTTTTTTTGCAACAACCAATGATCTGAATTGAGTTTATTTAACGTGAATTGAAAATATTGCAAATTATCGATATTCAATGGTAAGTATGAATATAACCGTTTTAGTTTATAATTTTTTGTTTTTTGGTTATTTTGAATTTAAGGTAAACAGAGTTGTGGGTGTTTGTTTCAAAAATCGTATTACGATTTTTTGAACATCTATAGTGAAAGATTAGCTTTCAAATATACGTTTTAGTGGAAGGTCAAATTGATATCGATTATGAAAAAAGCATTTCATACAACGTTTTCTCTTCTGTTGTTGGCTTCCATGAGTGGATACTCGGCAGATACCCCGAAATCCTATAGTGGTGTCTATCCTCACCTCGCATTTTACAATAAGGAAGGCGAGTGCGGCACCGGAGCTGTTGTCCCATGGGGGGGCAGCCTTTGGGCGATGACCTATGGCCCCCATCTTCCTAATGGATCGTCAGATAAGCTTTACCAGATTTCCCCGGATCTTCTGATGACTGTCAGGGAGGAAAGTATTGGCGGAACACCAGCTAATCGTCTGATTCACCAGGAAAGTGGTCAATTGTTCATGGGGCCGTATGCAATTGACAAGCAGGGGAATGTTCGCGTGATTCCTTATAGCATCATGCCGGGGCGTCTGACTGGCAGTGCCCGCCATTTGAAAAAACCGGAATCCAGACTGTATATAGCGACCATGGAGGAAGGGTTTTACGACATTGATGTCAACACGCTGGAAGTCCAAACACTTTTCGCCGATGACAACAAGGCATTGAGCGAGGAACACAAGAAAAAGGGAATTACCAAGGCATCTCTTCCCGGATGGCACGGTAAGGGGCTTTATTCCGGCCAGGGCGTGCTTGTGTTTTCCAACAATGGTGAAACGGGTGGCAAGGCTCTAACTCAATATGACCTCGAATCGGGTGTTCTGGCAGAATGGGACGGCAAGAAATGGCAAGTGATTCGTAGAAACCAGTTTACCGAAATTACCGGGCCAGGAGGGATTACCGGCAACCTCAAGCCGGATTCCGACCCGATCTGGGCGGTAGGTTGGGATCATCGTTCACTTTTGCTCGGTCTGCGCGATAAGGCCAACAAGGGTGAACCTTGGAAGTTCTTCCGCCTCCCCAAAACCAGTAATACCTATGATGGAGCCCACGGCTGGAATACGGAGTGGCCCCGCATCTGCGATGTCGGTACGCCAGATAAGCCGCGTTATATGATGACGATGCACGGCATGTTTTGGGATTTCCCGGCAACGTTTTCTTCCGGCAAAACTGCTGGTATCCGTCCTCTGTCTGCATATTTGAAGGTTATTGGCGATTTTACTCGCTGGAATGACCGTCTCGTTTTCGGTTGTGATGATTCTGCTGAAAAGGAATTCCTCAATTCTCGCTCGATCAAAGGCAAAATTAAGGGCCCGGGACAATCCAATTCAAATCTCTGGTTCACGTCTCCCGACTTGCCCGGAAAGCTTGGCCCCAGGACGGCTTGTGGTGCTGTTTGGATGGAGGAACAAGTTAAGGCCAACAATCCTTCAGAACCCTTCCTTTTCGCAGGATGGGATCAAAAGGGGGCCTGGCTCAAAAACACGGGGGATCAATCTGTCACCGTAGATTTCCAAACGGATGCTTCGGGTTTGGATACATGGAAGTCCGCCTGTAAGGTTTCACTTCCGGCAGGGGCATCCCGCTTTGTGTCGCTCAACAATGTTAAGCCAGCGGAATGGATTCGCACAGTGACAGATCGCGATACGTCCATGAGCGCTGAATTTGTGTATCGTGCCAACGACACTCGTTCTACGGAACCCGATGACATGTTCAAGGGACTTTCAGATGTTGCTGACGGAACATCTCTCGGTGGTCTTTTGTATTCTCGTGGCGGTGATCTCCGCACAATGGGGGTGCTGGCAGGGCAATTTGCTGATGGAAAATTCACAGAAACCGGTTTCTATGAACTCGATGCGGACATGAATCTTGTCTCTCGGGAAAATGCTTCTGGCCCGGCTGCTCAATACACGCGGCAATCCTATGCCATTGCCCCCGGGAAGCTGGAAATGGATGATGCCTCGGTTCTGATCAAAGACGATGCTGGCCGCAGATGGCGACTTCCCAGGGGCAATGAGGCTTTTGCAGCTCTTGAAAAGTCGGGAGCCATGCGAGTATGCCGTGAAGTAGCTACGGAAAGAGACTTGTTCCACGCGATGGGTACATTCTATGAATTGCCCGCGGAGAATGCTGATGGTTTTGCAAAAATCCGTCCTATTTCCACTCATCCGTTCCGTATTCACGACTATTCTTCATACCGTGGCATGTTGATTTTGAGTGGCCTCAATCCCGAATCCGCCAAGGACAATCCCCATGTGATCACCTCAGAAGATGGTAAAGCAATGGTTTGGGCTGGCGTGATCGATGACCTCTGGAAGCTTGGCAAACCTACTGGTGAAGGTGGCCCCTGGAAGGATTCCGAGATCAAGGCAGGTGAAGCCTCCGATCCGTACCTGATCGGTTTCTATGACAAGCGCAACATGAAGCTGAGCCACAAGTCTGACTCCTCGGTCACTTTCGTTATCGAAGCCAATCCCATCGGCCATGGCCCTTGGATGAACTACATGACTGTAACGGTCAAGCCCGGAGAAGTTTGGGAACACGAGTTCCCGGCAGACTTTGATGCCCGATGGATTCGTCTTTCTGGCAACAAGGATACGAGAGCTACCGCGTGGTTGATCTATAAATAAAGAATTTTTTTATAAAGTTCAAATGAATGTACACTCGTCCGGGAGCGTGTAGTCACGAGATACGAAGCCAAAGCATAAGAACACGATTGAACTGCTTACCGACAATTTCTATGGGGATGGCTCAATCATCCCTTTTCCGGGTCATCTCTTCCTCAAAACGGGCGGACTTTTCTAAATTCTCCTTTTCCCCTCTATAACTGATTCTTGTTTATTTAGTGTTTTTTTTAAAATTTTTTTTAGAGTAGCAGTGCTGCTCTTTGATTTCGGCTTGATACCTGTGGAGGGCTTCGGGTAGAGTACACGTATGTTTAGACTTCCTGTTCCTGTGTGTTTAATGGCTTTGTCCATGACTCTCCCGGCGATTTCTGCTTCGGGGCCCGAGGTGTATCCGACTCCGCAGAAGGCTGAGTTTAGTGGGCAGTTTGTGAAGGCACCGAAGGTTCGGATTATCCATGGCAAGAAGACTCTGGATGCTCTCGAATTGAAGGATGTCCCCAAGATTCATGGGGCTTACAGGTTGTCGGTCAAGCCTGGTCAGGTGACGGTCGCCGCGCATGATGATTTGGGTATTTTCTATGCCAAGCAGACTTTGTCTCAATTGCTGAAGGGAACGGAAAAGGGATTGTATGCCCAAAAGGATCTTTTCGCCGATAAGGAGATCAAGGATATTGCTCCGCTGGGAGAATTGGCTGAATGCGAGATTATCGACTGGCCAGATGTCCTTAACCGTGGCACGGTGGAAGGCTTCTACGGCATGTACTGGACGCATGAGGCCAGAAAGAAGCAACTGGAATTTTACGGGCGTAACAAGATGAATACCTACATCTATGCCCCCAAGGATGACAAGTACCACTCCCACCACTGGCGCGAACCCTATCCAGAAAAGGAAGGAAAGGAGATTAGGGAACTGGCAGAAGCGGCCAAGCGCAACCATGTGAATTTTGTGTGGGCTCTGCACCCTGGCTTCAGTATCAAATGGACGGATGAGGACAGAAAGAATGTGCTTCAGAAGTTGGAATGGATGTATGATCTGGGTGTCCGTTCCTTCGGTCTTTTCTTTGATGATGTTGGCGGGGAAGCTGCCCGTATCGACAAGCAGGTGGAACTTGTGGATCTTGTCTATAAGGAGTTTATCAACAAGAAGGGCGATATTACGCCTCTGATTTTCTGCCCGTCGGGTTATAACAGGTCGTGGACGAATGCTAATAACGTCAAGGAACTGGGCAAGATGGAACCTTCCACCCAGATCATGTGGACGGGCAATTCCGTGGTTCATGATATTACGACGGAAGGGCAGGAGTGGGTGACGAACAATCTGGGCCGCCCCGTTTATATTTGGTGGAATTTCCCTGTGACGGATTACTGTCATGACAAGCTCCTCATGGGGCGCGTTTATGGACTGAGCCAGGACGAGGGAGTCGAGAAGACGATGAGTGGCTTGGTTTCCAACCCCATGGATCGCCCGGAAGCTTCCAAAATCGGTATTTTTGGTATTGGCAATTATGCCTGGAATATCAAGGGCTACGATTCAAACCAGACGTGGAAGGACAGCATCAAGCGTCTCTACCCCCAGACGCATGAGGCGATGCAGGTGTTTGCAAATCACAACTCCGACATCGGACCGTCCGGGCACGGAATGCGTCGCGAGGAATCTGTTGATATTGCGCCGGCTGTTGAAAAACTGCGGGAAGATTTGAAGGCAGGGAATAAGGTGAACATAGCACATAGCCCGGTTTACAGTGAGTATGAAAAAATCTCCAAGGCAGCCGATATTCTTCTTGAAGCCGGAGAAAGCAAGGAGTTGCTGGATGAAATCAAACCCTGGGTGAGAGCGTTCAAACAACTGGGTATTGCTGGTTCGGAAGCCATGAAGGCTTTGCAGGACAACTCTATCAATGATTTGGCGAAGGCGGTTTCCTCCCTGGATGAAATTTCCAGAATCCCGGATGATTACAAGCAGGTGGCCGAAGGCAAGTTCCTGCGCAAAGGGGTATCTACTGGCGCTCTGGTGATGACTCCGCTGGCTAGGGAGCTGACTCAAAAGGCTTCAGATGCACAATTTACAGCGCTGACGGGCAGGGAACCTCTCCATGGTTCTTTCTCTGTCCAAGGCGGTTCCCTTGATAATGCAGACAAGATCACGGACGGCAAGCCCGACACGTTTTGGCACTCCGGTTCTTACCAAAAGGTTGGTGACTGGTACTGTCTGGACTTTGGCCGTAGTGTTCCGGTCAAGAGCGTTCTTTTGTCTATGGGCAGAAACAATAATGACTCAGACTTTGTCGCCAAGGGACAGCTTGAAGCCAGCCGGGACATGCAAAAATGGGTGCCTCTTGGTAAGGAAAGCTCTGGTCGTCAGGTGGTTTGGCAGAGTCAGACCCCCTTCCAGGTCAGGGCATTGCGCTATCGCGTGATTGAGCCCAACCATGTGAACCCGGACAAGACTGGCAATACGGTCTGGACGGCTATCCGCGAGTTTGCCGTGAATAGCCCGCTTCCTGCCATGGCTGATTCCACAGTGCCGGGTCTTGCCTCGCTTTCCGTCCAGGAGGGGGACAAAATGGTCGGCATTAACAAGGTGATGGAAGTTCATCCCATGAAAAAGGGAGACACCATTACGTTGACTTTACCGGAACCAGTCGATGCCACATGGATGGAAGTGAATCTGGATAACGCCAGTCTTCCCCAGTGGGCGGAAGTCAGCGTGGAGACTGCTTCCTCATCGGCTCCTGTCGTCCTCAAGCTGGAAGGCTATCAGGAGAAGGGATTTGTAACCAAGGAACCGGGATTGCCGAAGGGTATCAAATCCCTCAAACTGACGAATAAGGGTACCCAGACGCAGGATATCAAGCTGAATATGTTCAAGCTTGATGTTCCCCCGCGCAATATGTCTCACAGTCTGTCTTCCATCATCGACGGCAATTTGATGACTGTTTATCGTGCGGACCAACCTTTCGATCTGACGGTGAAGAATACCGACTACCCCACGGCCAATCAGGTGGTGATTGTTGGCACAGCTTCCTACAAGTTCCAGGTGCAGTCGGATGGCGGTACCTGGAGCAAGACTGTCAACAGCACACCGGGGCAGGCTGCTTCCATCTTTAGGAACAAGACCCCGATCAAGGCTGTGCGCTTGATTTCGACGACGGCTCAGCCGGGAGAGTCCATTCATGAAGTGATTTTCAAATAACCTGGTCTGGGGAGTCCTTTTTTACAAAGGACTCTGCTGGATATGTCGCCCGCCGTTATCAACTTCCCGGAGTTTGATGACGGCGGGTTCTTTTTGGGGGCAGGGGGCGTGTATTATGTCTCCATTCCTGAAACAGTGTGCAGGCAGGAAGTCATGGCTCATACGCAGATATATAAAACAGGTAAGCGGCTGGGATGGGGTGGCGGATGATTGACGTGAGGGGATGTTTGTGGCACTCTCTTGCGCAAGTAGACGATTATGTTTTCCTTACTAGCCGACAAACTGGATGATACGTTCCGCAAATTGCGCGGATTGGGCAAAATTTCCGAAAAGAACATTGCCGACGCAATGCGCGATATTCGCCTCTCTCTGCTGGAGGCTGACGTCGAGTTCGGAGTGGCGCGCGATTTCATTGCCCGCGTCAAGGAACGCGCGATGGGGCAGGAAGTGCTCAAATCCGTTAAGCCAGGGGAACAGATCGTTAAAATTTTCCACGATGAAATTGCCCAATTGCTGGGTGGTGATGCCAGTTCTCTGGATTTGACTGATCCCGCCCGCATTATGATGGTGGGACTCAATGGCGCAGGCAAGACGACGTCGAGCGCGAAGCTGGCTCTGCGTCTGAAGAACGAAGGGCGCCGCCCGGTTCTGATAGCCTGCGACTTGATTCGTCCTGCCGCTGTGGAGCAATTGGCAACGCTGGGCAAGCAGATCGATGTGCCTGTGTTCTGCCCGGAACCCGGTGAACGCGATGTGGTGGATGTGGCTCGCCGAGGCATGCAATGGGCTCGCGACATGATGGCGACGGTGACGATTTTCGACACCGCTGGTCGTCAGGAAGTGGATGAGGCTTTGATTGATGAATTGAAGCGCCTCCACGCTTGCGTCTCTCCCCGTGAAACCCTCCTTGTGGTGGATGCCGCTACCGGCCAGCAGGCCGTGAAGGTGGCTGAAACATTTGATACCGCCGTCGGACTGAGCGGCATTGTGCTGACGAAGCTGGACGGCGATGCCCGTGGTGGTGCCGCCCTGTCGATGCGCACGGTGACGGGCAAGCCGATCAAGTTCTCCGGTGAAGGTGAAAAGCTGGATCAATTCGGTCCCTTTGTGCCGGATCGCATGGCTGACCGTATTCTGGGCATGGGCGACATCGTCGGCTTGGTGGAACATGCCGCCGCGAAGATCGACGAGCAGCAGGCGATGAAGTCTGCCGAGCGCATGATGTCCGGCAAGTTTGACTTCAATGACTTCCTGGATCAGATGAATATGATCCGCAACCTTGGGCCGCTGGAAGGCTTGCTGGGGATGCTCCCCGGTTTCAACAAGATCAAGAAGCAGATTCCGTCCGACGCGCTGAACCCCGATCGCATGAAGCACATGGAGGCTATCATTCTGTCGATGACGGCCAAGGAACGCAGCAATCCCGACTTGATGAATCCGTCTCGCCGCCGTCGCGTGGCAGCTGGTGCCGGGCGTCCGTTGCTGGAGGTTAACAAATTGATCAAGAACTTCATGGACATGCGCAAGATGATGTCCGGCAAGGGCAAGATGGGGGCACTCATGAAGCAGATGGGAGGCATGGGTGGCGGAGGCAAGGGCGGTATGAAGATGCCGCAGATGCCCAAGGGGCTTCCCGGTGGTTTTCCCGGTATGGGCGGTGGCATGGGGGGCTTCCCAGGAATGGGAGGACTCGGCAGCATTTTCGGCAAAAAGAAGAAGTAAACTGCCTTTGCCCCGGTTCCCTGCATGAAAGGGGACAAACATTTTTTACAGAAAGAGGCGTCCGATGTGATTTGGGCGCCTCTTTCTGATTTCAGGGATAGGTGAGGAAGGATTTATTCTCCCGCTTTGCTTCGCATGGGCGGTGGCAGGAGGATGGGGCGAGCAGCAACGACAAGGTAGGCTTGTCCGGCAGCAAGGGAGATGAGCTGGTTGGTCAGCCCCAGGCCATCGCAGAATTGGCGTTCCAGCGGGGTGGAATGCGTGCCGCCCAGTCCGGTTTCTCCTGAAACAATGATCCATTGGGCGGGGCTTTGCGCGATGAGTAGCAGAAGTGCGCCAATTTCCTGCCGGATGAGTTGCTCGAATTCGTCCTGAGTGAGTTCTTGTTCTCCTCGGGAGAAAAGCATGTTGGTGACCCAAAGCGTGGCGCAGTCCAGCAGGATGGTGTCCACGGGCTGAAAACGGAGCAGATCGGCGGCTTCTCTGGCTACGTGCATGGGCGTTTCCAGAGTGCTCCATGAGGCGGGGCGGCGTTCTCGGTGCAGTCGGATGCGGCGCTCCATCGAGGAGTCGTTCAGGCTGGCATCGGCGGTGGCAATGTAGAGGACGCGGCCTCCTTTGCTGGCGACGAGTTGTTCGGCAAAAGCGCTTTTACCGCTTTTAGTACCCCCGAGGACGAGGGTCAGGTTGGGAAGCTCTGGCGAGGTAGCGTTCATGGGATTGTAGCAGGGTAGCGTGTGAGGTGGCCATGTCGTCCATGGTGAAGACTTCAAGTGTGATTGCTCCGCTGAACTGGCGTTCCCAGAGGGGGTGTATGACGGAGTCAATCGTTTCGTCCGGCATGAGCTTGAGGGACTTGTGATCTCTCCCCACGATGCCGTGGAGATGGAAGATGCGGATTCGTTCGTACCACGCTTGCAGAAGCGGTGCTGCGGCGAGGTCATCCTTCCAGACATGGCCGATGTCCATGCAGCGGGAGTAGGGGGTACCATCAAGGAGGGGATCCAAAATGTCGGGGCGGAAGGTTTCCAGATTTTCCAGGCAGAGCATATCCGGCGAGGGCAGGAGGGCCGCTATGTCTGCCAGGCAGTCGCGCGTCCAGACGATGCAATCGGGCGAGGGCATTTGTCCATTGCCAGAACATGCCATGATGGGGATGTGAAGCACCCAGGAGTGAGGGGATAGAGGCAGAGCACGTTCTATTGCCTGCCGGATGCGAGAGGTGAAAGCGAGGGCGTTTTCCTGTGTGTCGAAGTTGCCGTCGGAGGGGAGGTGAACGTTGATGCTTGTGCCTTCTCCTGCGGCGATACGGGCGATTTCGAGGACTTCTTCCGGAGCGATGAGGTATTCGTTGTTCTGCCCCGGTTCATTGAGGAGGAGGGAAACGTCGCGGCAGACCGAGGCGGAATGCCGGAAGGCGGGGATGTAGGGCTCGTACACAAGGAAGGAGGTGCAGCCGAGCGTCAATCCGGGCAGGGTGTAGGCGGGCGTTGGAGAGGTGTCCGTCATGAAAGGTCAGGAGTGCTTAGAATTGGAATTTCAGGCAAAAGGTAAGAAGAACGATCCATTCAACGCTCTCGATCATGCAGCCAAAAACGTCGCCCGTGACGCCCCCCAGGCGCTTGGCGGCGATATTCAGCAGGCATTCCGCCCCGAGGATGGCAGAGATAACGGCGGCGATGCCATGGAGCCCGGTGATGGTGCACCCGACTGTGACGAGGAAGATGGCGGGTAGGGCGTGAACGGGCTTGAGGCCGGCGCGGATGGCTTCGCCTAGTCCCCCAGGTCTGGCGGTGCGGTAGCGCAGGGTCAGGAACATGCTGCTTCGGGCAAGAAGACCAGCCATGGAGCAGGCGGTGATGAGAAGGAAGAGGTTGTGTGTTTGGACGATGCAGGTGATGGCGGCGATTTTCATCATCAGCGTCAGGAAGAGAGCTGCCCCGCCGAAGGTGCCGAGGCGGGAATCCTTCATGATCTCCAGCCTGCGTTCAGCGGGAACTTCGACGATGAGCCCGTCCCCGCAGTCGGCAACGCCGTCGAGGTGCAGACCACCAGTGATGGCTTCCCAGGCAATGCAGCCGATGACGCCGCACACGAGGGGAGGCAAGATCATTGATGCCCCCCAGACAATGACCCCGGTCAGCCCGCCGACGACGAGGCCCACGAGGGGAATCCAGGCGAGGACTCCCCGGAAGTTGTCCGGCAAGGGCCAGGGGCCCACAGGGAGGCGGGTGAAGAATCCGAAGGCGGCACGGATGGTTTGCATGGCTGTGAATGGAAAATGGGGCGAGGGGCGGAATGCCGGGGGAGGCGGAGAGTATCTTAGAATTCCATCTCGCGGAAGAGAATCATTTCCGTCAGAATTCTGACTGAGGCGTCGATGATCGGGAAGAGCAGGGCGGCCCCCGTGCCTTCTCCCAGTCGCAAACCGAAGTCGTAGAAGGGCTCGACACCGATGTAGTCCATCAGCATCTGGTGTCCGGGCTCCACGGAGACATGGGAACCGACGAGGTAATTCGAGACATCGGGATTGATGCCGCGAGCGATGGCGGCGGCAGCACCGGCGATGAAGCCATCGACGACGACGGGAATGCGCAGAGAAGCTCCCCCCAGCATGAGGCCAGCCATGGCTCCGATTTCTGCACCGCCTACTTTGGCGAGCACATCAAGAGTGTCTTGGGGGTTGGGCTTATTTAGTTCGATTCCCTGTTCGATCAGCGCAATTTTCTTTTGGACGGTTTCGGCGTTGATCCCTGAGCCGATCCCCGTGACCGTAGCCACCGGGATGCCGAGCAGGACGGCTGCGATGGCGGATGAGGGGGAGGTGTTGCCGATGCCCATTTCTCCGGCCGCCAGCAGGGTGATCCCGCGTGAGGCTGCATCGTGCGCCATGTCGATGCCGACCTGGATGGAGGCTTCCGCCTGTTCTCTCGTCATGGCGGAACCTTGGGTAAAATCATGTACGGCGTTCATGATCTTGCGATTGACGAGTCCCTGTAAGTCGTTGATGTCATCCTTGACGGCAACATCGACGACGGTGACGGAGGCTCCGGCATTGCGAGAAAAAGCGTTGATGGTGCCCCCTCCTCTGACGAAGTTGCGTACTTGACCGGTAGTGATTTCCTGTCCAGTGGCACTGACTCCTTGCAGGGCGATATCATGGTCACCAGCAAAGACGACGACTTCCTTGCGGGGGAAAACCGGGGTAGAATTTCCCGTCATGGCTGCCAGTCGGATGGCCAGCGTTTCCAGTTTACCGAGGCTTCCGGGGACTTTGGCCAAGCTGTCGAGGCGTGCCCGGGTACGTTCTGCGGCGTCCATGTCGAGAGTAGGGATCGTGATCGTCATTTCGCTCTTCAAGAACACCCGAACGGGGTGGCAAGTCAATGGAATTCCCATATTTGTTTCCGATGGAGTCCGACATGACAGGCACCAGCCGCATATTTGCATCGACATGGGTTTTCCTGTGTGTTTAAGAATAATTATCAAATGGATTACAACTCAGCCTATATTTTCCATGTTCTCCTGATGACAACTCTCGCCGGTCTGGCAACCGGGATTGGCGGTTTTGTAACCTTTTTCATGAAGCGGACGGATACGAAGCTTCTGACATTTGCTCTGGGGTTTTCCGGTGGGGTGATGGTTTACATTTCGCTTGTTGAGTTACTGGGGATTGCCAGGCATGACCTGATGGGGCTTTATGGTGATCGCATGGGGGCCGTGTGGGCCTTGGTCGCATTCTTCGGCGGCATCGGTATTGCGGCCTTGATTGACAAATGTGTACCAGCGGATGAAAACCCGCACGAGTTTCCCGAACTGTCGCAACTGAATGCCCCGGTGCCAGCATCTCCTGCACCTAACAGCATCAAGCGCTCCGGCTTCCTCTTCGCGCTGGCCATCGGTATCCATAACTTCCCGGAAGGCATCGCGACCTTCGCTGCCGGGATGAACTCGATTTCCATGGGGGCCTCCATTGCCCTTGCCGTCGCCGTGCATAACATCCCGGAAGGTATGATCGTGGCTGTTCCGCTTTATTACGGGACGGGAAGTCGCAAGAAAGCGGTATTCTACTCCTTCCTGTCAGGGCTGGCGGAGCCGATAGGAGCCATTCTGGCGATGCTGGTGATCTTTCCCTTTCTGTCTCCGACGCTTTTGGCAGTACTCTTTGCCAGCGTGGCTGGCATCATGGTGTACATCTCCTTCGATGAACTTCTGCCGATGGCGGAGAAGTGGGGGCACCACCACCTATCCATCTACGGCATCATCCTCGGCATGTTGGTGATGGCTCTGGTGCTGGTGTAAGGGGGCGGCAAAGGCCACGCATGGTTCACCCTTGGACGGATGCTTCGAGTTCTCGTTCCTTGCGTTCGATTTGTTCGGAGACTTCCGCCCACTGGGTGTAGGCATTTTCCAGAGCACGGTCGGCATTCTGGAATTGGCGGGTCAGTTCCATCACCTTCTCGGAGTCCGAAACAATGCCCGGGTCAGCTAGCGAGGCAGATATATCCTCCTTGCTCTGTTCATGTTTGGCGATGGCGGCTTCCAGTTCCTCCAGTTTCTGTTGAAGAGGCCGGAGATGGCGAGACTTCAACTGGCGTAATTCGGCCTCCATGCGCTTCTGCGTCTTGCGGTCAATACCCTGGGAGGCGTTGCCTTGCCCAGTTGCGGAGGGATAATCGGGCAGGGTGGTCAGGCGGGAAGAGCTGTTGCTTTCTTCCTCTGCCTTGGCGATGTATTCCGAGACATTGCCGATGAATGTTCTTGGTGGGTACCCCGGGCGAAATTCGAGAACCTTCGTCACGATGGGGTCCAGGAAGCTCCTGTTGTGGGAGACGATGCAGTACGAGCCGGGGTATTCCAGCAAGGCTTGCTGCAGTACCTGCTGAGACTGGAAATCAAGGTGGTTGGTCGGTTCGTCGAGAATCAGGAAGTTGGCCGGGTGCAACAGCATGCGCACGAGAGCCACGCGGGAGCGTTCTCCGCCGGAGAGAATGCCCACCTTCTTGAACACGTCGTCCCCGCGAAACAGGAAACAGCCTAGCAAACTGCGGACAATGGGAGCGGTTTCGCGGGAAGCGACTGCTTCCACGCTTTCCAGTACCGTCTGATCGGGATCCAGATCATCGGCATGCGTTTGAGAGAAAAAGGCGATGTGCGTATGGTGCCCCATCACCACCTTGCCGTCGGAAGGCTCCTCCGTGCCGGAAATGAGACGGGAAAAGGTCGATTTACCAGCCCCGTTGATGCCGACGATGGCGATGCGATCCCCCTTGGTGATTTCCATATTATAGCGGTCGAGAATGGAAATGGGACCGTAGTTTTTGCTCACGTTTTCCAGCCTGACGACCGAATGCCCTCCCTGGGGCGGTTCCGGGAAGTGGAAATTCATGATCGCATCGTCATCTTCGATTTCGATGATCTCCACTTTTTCCAGCATCTTGACGCGGGACTGAACGAGCGAAGCCTTGCTGGACTTCGAGCGGAAGCGGTCGATGAATTGCTTCGTCTTGGCAATTTCGCGTTCCTGGTTCTTCTTCTGGCGGCGAAGTATCTCCTTGCGGGCGGCGCTTTCCTTCAGGAAGAACGAGAATTTGCCGGAGTATTCTTCGGCGCGCCCATGGTAGAAGGCAATCGTACGCGTTACGAGGGAGTCGAGCAGGGAAATATCGTGGGAGATAATGATGATGGCTCCCTTGTAATTGTGCAGGTATTGTTCCATCCAGCGCTGGGATTGAATATCCAGGTGGTTGGTTGGTTCGTCCAGCATCAGGATTTCCGGCTCGCGCAACAGAAGCTTGGCAAGGGCGATGCGCATCTGCCACCCTCCGGAGAACTCACCGCAGTCGCGGGTAAAGTCGGAATCTTTGAAGCCGAGACCGCGCAGGATGGATTCCGTTCGGGGTTTCAGGCGTGCGAGATCGTGGTTGTGGAGGACGAGTTCGCGGGAGCCGATCTTGTCCAGCAGGTCGGAGTAGGTTGACGAGCGGGGATCCAGCCCGTGAAGAGCCTCCGTCATCTCATCAATTTCGCGTTGCAAGTCCCAGAGGTCGGAGAAGGCGGATTGCGCTTCATCAATCAGGGAGATTCCAGAAATGTGGATGCCCTCCTGAGGCAGATAGCCAACCTGGAAGTGCTTCGGCAGAACAATGCTTCCTTCGTCGTGTTCCTGAATGCCAGCAATGCACTTCATCAAGGTCGATTTACCGGCGCCATTGTGGCCAGCCAGGGCGATTCTTTCCCCGGCATCGACGGTGAACGAGAGATCCTTGAAGAGGACTCGGGCGGCAAATTGGACTTTCAGGTTTTGGACGGAGAGTACCATGGGCGCGGGAGAATAGAGGATGTCGTGCAGGAATTCAAGGGTGTGTTCTCGTAAAATGATGAATAAATACGTGGATGCTTATTGATTTTGTTGGGATTTCGGTGTATCAATTACGATAGTCATGAAAGATCGCACTCTTTATCTGGCAGCTCTGATCCTGATACTGCCATCCAATCTGTTGTGTACGCTCCTCTGCCTTTTTTTTCCTGAGACTTATGTGCAATTTATCCGAGACATCCTGGGCTCTCCGGTAAATGTCATTTTATTTAGTCTTATTTCACTGATGCAGATGGGTGGTTTTGTGTTCGGGATGATTCTTCTGTATCGTGCGTGGTCTTATGTGCAGATACTGAGGAAGGAAGATAGGAAATTCATGTTTATTCCTACGGCAGGTTGGGCCGTTGGCTCACAGTTTATCCCCATTGTCTATCTGTACTGCATTTTCGTGACTTATGGCTCGCTGTGGAAATATGTGGCGAGTTACTGGGGGCATCGGAAGATACATTTTGATTCCTTCTTTCCCCGTTTGTCGGGGGTCTGCCTTGCAATCCTGATGATCATCCAGGCTACCTCATTATTACCCGTGTCCCTGATCGTCTTCAGAGAGGAGGACCCGTCGGGAGCTTTGCTGTTCTATCATTTCGTTAGCACTATGTGCATCTTTCTGTTCCTGATTCAGCTCACATACATGTACCGCTTTGTCTGTGAAGCCAGTAAACAACCACCCGACGCGGTCAAACGAACTTTCGGTGTGGCTGATTTGTTTCCCGTTCTCGGTGGGGGGAAGAAAAACATCCCTTGAAGTAAAGCCATGATCATTTCGGCAGATGGTTTCCGGGTAAACTATAATATGCGTGGGCTGGGTTAGCAAACGGTAGCTTTGACTCTCCCAATAGGGTTACCGTTACGGAAATTGTCGAATTGAAGGAACACCATAGCGGCCAGTTTAGAGGAAATCCGCCCGAATAATCCATCCAGTGACTTGGCATAGTTCCTCTCCAGCATGAATTGATCCTTGAGCTGAGAAAACATCGTTTCAATCCTCTTCCTGCTCTTAGCGTAAAATGGGGGTAGCTCATCGTGTTGCACTTGATTCTTGCGACAAGGCACTTTGAGCTCAATCTGACAGGACTCGAACAAATCTAACTGGATGGCAACACTGATATAACCGCGATCGCCAATAAGAACGCAATTCTTCTTGAGTCTCCCTTTGAGGACAGGAAGATATTTCACATCATGGACAGAAGCAGGCGTCACTTGGAAATCGTGAACAACACCATTTAAGCTACACACGCTGTGCAACTTGAATCCAAAGTAATAAGACTTTTGAGAAGCACAATACCCCCAATTGGGAGAATCACTTTGGTTTATTGCTCTCATTTTGCAACGAGTCGCTCTCGAATTACGACACACAGGCAGAGGAGTCGAATCAACACAAAAATGAACCTCGGAAGAATCGATATGCTCGGACATATTGAACCTGATCGAATTGATTAGCTCGGTGAGAAATTTTCGTCTTTGGTTGAACCTTCTCCTGAAAAGAGGCAATGAGAAGCTCGAAGAGCGTTCCAGGAACTGGAAAATAAACCTTTCGCTATCAATCCTCAAGGCTTCAGCACTCAAAGCGAGGGCAACAACATGGAGATCCGAACATAAGGGAGCAGGTCCGGGTCGAACAACATTGCCCCGTTTATTGACGAGGCTGGAACTGAAAAGCGTGCTTAATCTGAGAAATTTGTTAAAAAGGCGAAAGAAATTGCGCAATTTACTTTAAAAGAAAAATTAAGTTTCTCCATTTAATTCTACGCGTTATTTCATTTTTAATGTTTTTCAAATCAGTTAAAATACATTCAATAATAGATTTATAAAATTTATTTATTTCAAAAATTAACTTCAGTTTTTTTCAGTTCTTTTTGTAGTTTGGATGGAAAATAAAAACTATTTTATTTTCCATTTGAAATCTTTCAGTTTCTATTCTTTTTTATTGTTTATTTATTTTTAATGAAGCCATTATATTTTAGAATATCTATACCTTCCTTTTATCTGATATGCGAGGTACTTACCTTTGGAAGGGGCGTTCATAAGTCCCTCGTATTCTCGTTGTGGTACATCGTAATATTGGTAGATTCCTCCATTTTTAAATTCAACTTCTAATGTCTGACTTGATTCTTCGTAGCCGACAGAAGTAATATTTGATGATTGTACTGGTGTTCTGTTCATTTTTTG
Organism: uncultured Akkermansia sp.; assembly: GCA_964448375.1. Taxonomy (GTDB): domain Bacteria; phylum Verrucomicrobiota; class Verrucomicrobiia; order Verrucomicrobiales; family Akkermansiaceae; genus Akkermansia. The sequence goes on along the minus strand of CAYVAI010000012.1, from coordinate 3,269 downwards.
TTTGCTTGTTTGTGTTATTAAGTTGTGATTTTGAGATCTCCAAACCTTTAGAAACTCCTCGTAATTTGGATTTTTCTCCATAGGGACACCCCAACCTCCAGCTTCTTGAGATTCTTCCCATTGAACGTCGTCGTATATAACGGGATCTTGGCTATCTGGCCAATTATCTTTTGGCGGTGCACTAATAAAAACTCTCATTGGTAGCTTAGTGCTTTCCCCCAAAATGATAGCTTCACCTGTTTTTAAGACTGGAAGCATACTTGTCAGGCTTTCCAAATTATCGCTTATAGCAGAACTAACATGACCTCTGTCAGTTTTATTAGATAGCCTTAAAGAAATAAAAGTACCGCATTGAGATAATACCGTTTCACTAATTTCAGAGGGTCGCTGGCTTACGATCATTACTCCTATTCCATATTTTCTGCCTTCTTTAACTATTCTCTGAACAATATTAGATGCAGAATTATTGGATTTGTTCCCCAAATAATTATGAGCTTCTTCCATAATGACAAGAAGAGGCCTTTGTTTTCCTCCTTGCGACAAATTTCGAGTCCAAAAAAGAGCATCATATATAATTCGCAGTAATACTCCGATTATAGTATTGAGGATTGATGTTGGAATACCTGATAAATCAAATATAGTCACAGGTTTTTCTCCTCCAATCCATCTTTTAAATAACTCATCTAAATCAAGATCTAATTTCCCATCAAGATCAGGTTCCCATTCACCAGGAGAAAGTAAAAAATCATATCTAGGGATTCTGAATTTACCACCAAGAGAAGTTAATAGATTACTTAATCCAGGAGTTTCGTTAATGTACTGGATTTTTTCTAAATCATTTTTATCATTTTTTACTCTTTTAAAAGAAGGGGGAATTCCTTTTTGAGGATCACCTTTTATTTCTATTCCGCTATCTAATTCATAAGCTAAATTGTCTATTGGATCTCCTGAATTTTTATAATAAGTTCCAAATGTTGATACATAAAGATCGAACCAGATTTTTTTAATGCTAAAAGGAACTGGTGCATCCACATTTAATGTCTCTTCTGATATACCTTGTTTAGGATATTTCCTAAAAGCTTCTCGCTTTTCCTTTAAAATGCTTTCTATAAGCGTAACACGAGATCTATCATCAACTGTTCCAAAGCATGTTTCTATTAATTCGTCTGTATTTAGTGCCCAAAATGGAAGATATAATTCTTTTTCATTTTTTTTGAAATTACTAGAATTTATTTTGAATATATTCGCCCTGTCTCCTAGAGCATTTGCATATTCACCATGTATATCAAGTACAATTATTCTTGAGGAAGGGTATTTTTGATTATCAGATAATGCATTTAGTATTCCCGCTACAGTGGTAGATTTACCTGATCCTGTCGTTCCAACAATAGCTGAATGTCTAGTAACAAGTTTATTTATATCTAATAAAGCAGGAATGGATTCAGCACCAGCTATATGACCAACTTTTACAAAATAAGGTTTTTCTAATCTTCCATAAATACATTTCAAGTCTTGTTCTGACACCAAATGGACCTCATCTCCTATTGTAGGATATTGAGAAATACCTCGTTCAAACCATCCTTTGTGATAGCTTTCACCGATTAATTGAATAGTCATCCAACGATTTCCATAAGGTTGGTTTTCTATTTGATTGTCGGCAACTGAACTAGCCCCTACTTTTGACACTATCCCAAATAAATCATTGTAGCCTAAAGGAATTTTCACAAAACTACCAACTTGGCCTATTTTATATACCTCACCATCAACATATGTTAATCCAGAGGCACAATCTATCGAAAGGACAATACTAACTGTTGTTCCTTCAACATTTTGAACTTCTCCAATGTAAGTAGCTTTTTTGGACATTTTTCTTTTAATCTAATTATTTTCCGATTAATGAGCTTAAATAGTTAGAAAATAAAGAAAAATCCCCTATTTTCAATAGCGATTTTTCATCTTTATATTCAATGAATTTATCGAATTCTCCATTTGAATTTTTTCCTTTTTCCCAATTGCCTTTATTTGTTCCTATTATAGCTTCATTTTCAGCCCATAATGTTAAATTATGTCTTCGGGTTGCTATTTCTATACCTTTAGGATAATTTACTATATCTCCATACAGAAGAGTAATTACTAAAGCAGATGGATTTGAAATAAGTGCATTAGTAATTGTGTCGTTTATGTGTTCATCATTAAACGAATATCCGCAAATAATTAATGAAGAGGACGGTTTTTTTAAAAAAGAATTTAATTGATCGGAAAGAGCTAAAAAAGGCATTTTTCTACTTTGATCATATTTTAAATGAGACGGATAGATTAGATGGGTTGAATCAGATTTATCATATTTATCCGATCTAAAAACTTTTCCGTTTTCTTTTTTGAACCAATTTATAGAACCATGCATTTTCCATAATCTAGTCCAATGCTTAGGAATAAGATCATCTTCCAGAGACCTTAAATCAAAGAAAGCCTCTCTTGAGCCTACAAAACCATCAAAATATGGAATGCTTCTATTTTCCAAGGCTTCTTCCATCAATAAATCATAATTTGTCGTAAATATTTCTATTGGTTTTTCTCTATCAATAGAACTGATCCAATTTGCCAATCGATGATAAGGGGTATCTTCAGAAGGGAGATTTACCTTAATTTTTTCTACAATCCGATTGCATATATTTTTTTCTAAATTAATTAATTCTTCTTCTTTGAATCCTCGTACTTCTCTACCTTTTGAAACATTTATGAGAGATCTAATAAAGCTAAGTATTTCTTCCAAATTTAATGAATTTTGAAAAGATGTTTTATTTATTTCATTAAAATCTTCAATAAATCTATCATAAATACTTGGATTGGATTTATCGGTTGATGCTAAATTTTGTCGTACATAACCTTCCAATCCTTTCATATCGGGAATTAGGGGAGTATTAATTCCAGAGTCATCACATTTTATGGATAATGGACATCCTGCTGATATCAAAAAACCAATAGGATTTTTATCTTGGGATAGAATTTGGCTTAAATTTTTCAGATGCCTTATTGAGTCATGTGAATGTTCAGTTTGTGGGAATCCCATAATAATGATGATGTTTTATTGAAAGGTGTTTAAAAATGAATTTGTATGAGGCTGTAGCCGAAATATTTAATTTTTATGCTATTTGATTTGAGGATTTTGTCAAAAGAAAAATTATTGAAATGCCACTTCTTTGTTTGTTTTTAGGGTTCTTCGTTAAAATCGGTGGAGATGAAGCCAGCACGACATTCCAGCAAGCAAT
>CAYVAI010000011.1:71620-104860 GCA_964448375.1 uncultured Akkermansia sp. | reverse complement strand
CTTTGCCGGGAGCGATAAGCATAGTGTCGAGCAGTTTCAATTCACGCACCCGCGTAGGGTGCGATGGTAGGTATGATAACACGTTTAAACAATTCTATCAAGGGAACGAATTCCGCGAACCTGGTCGGGTTGGAGGAGAAATGTTCCTGTTCTTTTGATTGCGTTATTTCAAACTGCAGATTATCAATCTATTGGAATTTCCGCGAATCTCCCGGAGTTTTTCCCATAGCTTGAGGTTCGCGGAAGCGATTTAGTTATGAGGGGTCATCAATACCATAGGATGACTTAACCTCTATGTGAAGAACTTTGTTGCAAACTACGGCCGCGTTGGCTCCAAGTCCTCGTCGAGTAATCAGGCTGCACCCTCTAAAATAATGGTTCCCACTCTTTTAAGCGTTGACCCTTATTTTGCCTCATAACTCACTGAAAATGAGCAAAAGAAAGACCCGCAAGCGGTTAACTTGCGGGTCTTATTTGGTGGAGCATAGCGGGTTCGAACCGCTGACCTCTTCAATGCCATTGAAGCGCTCTACCAACTGAGCTAATACCCCTTTGACTTTCGTCTTGGTGTCCGGTGAGGACGGGGAGAGAATAGTGGATAAGGGAGGTGATTGCAAGTATTTTTTAGTCGTTGGGCGATATTTTTTATGAGGAAGAGGAGAGGCGATGGTGAGATTTTTTTCTAAGAGGCTGATTTCTATTTACTTGTTGGAGGAAGAAGTGGGGACGAAAACTTTGAGGGTGCCGGGGAGTTTTTCGATGGAGATGGAGCCATGACCACCGAAATCTCCGTCGAGCTCGTAGGCAGCAGGAGAGGCGGAAGATGGTTGGGAAGCGCAAGGGCTTATGGAGCAGGCACTGACTTTGTGGTAGCTGAAATCCCCTTCCATGCGAGAGTTGAAACCGCCGATGAGGGCTGCGTGGAGGCAGTCTTTGATGATGGTGCCCATATGGCGCTTAAAGATGATGAGGTCGAGCAATCCATCACTGTTGTCGGCTTCCCCGAACATAGTCCATGGGCCGCCGTAGCGAGCTCCGTTGCCCATGACGGCGGCTATGCCTTCTTCTACGGTCCCGTCGCCAAGGGTAATGCGGAGACGTGGCTGGCGCTCGCAGGCAGCTCTAAGGCCGGCAACACCGTAGGCGATGGCTCCCCATTTTTTTTTTGCTTCACTGGTGGTGAGTTCTACGGCTCGACCATCAATGCCGATGCCGGCCATTTGAAGGAAGGGATCGCCATTGACAGAGAAGACGTCTATTTCCCGCACAAGTCCTTGCTGGTACGCTAGGATGGCTCGGTTAAAATTACCGGAGCCTATGCCAATTTCGCGAGCAAAGACGTTGACTGTGCCGGAGGGTATAACGACCAGCCTTGTTTCTGACCCAACCAAGGCTCCGGCTGCAAGTCGCAGTGTGCCATCACCTCCAGCTACGGCAACGGTTTCGATGCCCTGGCGGGCGCATTCGCGGAGGCTTTCCTGCATGTGCTCTGCCGAGTTGGGTTCTACGATTTCAAATTCCCCTTCCCTGCCTGCAAGCCAATGTCTCAGGCGCATGGATTTGGCACTTCTGGCAGTTGGATTCAGGAAGAGGGGGACGCTGTTCATAACGGTAGGGAATTTAGTGTAATTTCCTGCTTTTTCAAATCCATTTTTCGATTTCACGATTTCGGTACGATTTGTTTTTTACTGAAGGACTACGTCTAAGATATTTTCTCCCCTTTTTGCGGGAGTGTGGCAAAAAAGGAAAGAGGAGAAAGGTTTCATTGGAAAACCTCTCTCCTCTTCCGGAAAAATGGGAATGATTCTCGCTCGCGGATTATTTGAGACTCTGTTCCAAAGCGTAGCCGGTGGAAATCAGGAGGTCTTCCCTGAAATGGGGAGCAAGGAATTGGATGCCTACCGGGAGCTTATCGTCTCCATCGTTTGCCAGTCCGCAAGGGACGGAGATACCGGGGAGTCCGGCAAGGTTGGCGGGGATGGTGTAGATGTCGGCAAGGTAGGTCTGGAGGTGATCCGTGGCGGCAACTCCAAGCAGGGAGGCGGGGGTGGGGGCCGTCGGGCCCGCGATGATGTCCACTTTTTCGAATGCACGGGTGAAGTCACTGGCAACGAGGGAGCGTACTTTCTGTGCACGGGTGTAGTAGGCATCGTAGAAGCCGGAGCTCAGTACGTAGGTGCCGAGGATGATGCGACGCTTCACTTCGGGACCAAAGCCTTCTTCGCGCGACAGTTCGAAGAGCTGGGAAAGGTCGGTGACGTCCGGAGAGCGGCGACCGTAACGCACGCCGTCGAATCGCGACAGGTTGGAGGATGCTTCCGCACAGGCGATGATGTAGTAGGCTGCGACGACGGCCTCGGCATGTGGGAGTGAAATTTCGACGAGTTCCGCACCCAGGGATTCCAACCGGGCCAGAGCCCCATTGATGGCATCCGACACGCCGGGGTGGTTACCGGAGCTCATGTATTCTTTGGGGAGGCCAATGCGAAGTCCCTTGATGTCTTTGCCGATGGCGTCTTCAAAGTGCTCGACGGGGTGGTTCTGAGAGGTGGAGTCTTTGGTGTCGTAGCCGCAGATGGCTTCCAACAGGATCGAGGCGTCGCGCACATCCTGAGTAATTGGGCCAATTTGGTCGAGCGAGGAAGCGAAGGCAACGAGGCCGTAACGTGAGACGCGGCCATAGGTGGGCTTCAGGCCGACGACGCCGCAATGGGAAGCAGGCTGGCGGATGGAGCCGCCAGTGTCGGAACCAAGGGAGGCAATAGCCGTACCAGCTGCCACAGAGGCTGCGGAGCCGCTGGAGGAACCACCGGTAATACGGTGCGGAGCACAGGGGTTGAAGGTTGGACCGAAGGCTGAGTTTTCACCGGTGGCACCCATGGCGAATTCGTCCATGTTAAGGCGTCCAAAGGGCACGCCGCCCGAGGCGATCATGCGTTCGATGGACGAGGCGTTGTAAGGAGCAACGTAGGGTTCCAGAAAGCGGGAGGCGCAACGAGTCGGCTGCCCTTTGATGCTGATGTTGTCCTTAATGGCGATAGGTATCCCGGCCAGGAGGGAATCCTTGGGGGCATTCTCTGCCAGTTTCAGGGCTGCTTCACGGTCATGGGAAAGGTAGGCGTGTGTGGTGCCGTCTTTCTGTTCGATCGCATCGGCGACCATGTTGACGAGTTCGGTGGAGGAGACGGAGCCATCGCGCAGGCTCTTTCTCCACTCGGCAAGGGATTGGGAAGGCAGGGACATGTGTCTGGGGCAAGTAAGGGACGAAAAAAAGGAGGTACTGTTATGCGAAACTCAGAAAATGGCAAATGACCAATAGCCGCATGTAGCAGTGGTGGAACGGGACAAAATGAATAAGACCGACGCAAGCGAATTCTGCCAAACTCAGGCGGATTCAACGACTTTGGGGACGCGGATCTGTTCCATCGCCTGTTGTGGGGCGTTGGCTAGAGCCTCTTCCGTGTTCAGCCCCGAAAGGATGGCGTCTTCGCGCATCACATCGATTGCTGGCAGGGGATGATACATGGGCTCTACTCCCGTGACATCGTAGCTCTGCAACTGGGTCACATAGTTGAGAACTTTGTTCAAGTCGTCGGAAAAGCGGTCTACTTCCTCTTCCGTGAGGTGCAGGCTCGCCAGTCGAGCTATATAGGCAACGTCAATTTGCGGCTGATTCATGGGCAGGCACAGGTTATCAAAGTGTCCCGCCTTGGGGACACTGAAAAGAAGGTCATGCGGAGGGAATTTTTATACCTGATCCAGCAACCGAATGATCCAGAACGTCGACGCGACAATAGCACCGATAAGCACCACCATCAGGAAGGTGCTTTCATGGAGAGCCCGGCGGGAATTGCGGACGTTGCCACGTGCAACGGCAACTTTGAGGGTTTTGTCCTGGGTTGACTGGCGCACGCGATCCAGCGGAGGAAGGGTGTTGCGCTGATGTTGCATGGAAATAGGAGAGCCCTGCCCGACCATTTCCTCCAGCGCGTTGATTTTCTCCATCAACTCGCGAGCCTCGCGGCTCAGGGAGCTGTATTCAGGATCGCGCTGTTTTCTTTTTTTTATCAGAAACATGGTATTAAAGATTGTTGGAGTGACCGCAACTGACGATTGCGTATAGAATGACTAACAGGATAAACAGTGGAAGATGGAAGGAGAACCCCTGAACGAACTGGGTGATAAATTCACGTGAAGAAATCATCAGGCTTCGTTTGGAACGACGGGAACGTGTCAGCACCTTGGTGTGACGCATGCGGGAACAATGATCGACGGCATCGTCGTAGTCAGACAGACAGTGATCCAAAATCTCACCAGCTTTGGCGAGTTCCTGGTCGATATTTTGCGGAGTCCAGTCTTCAGCTTTCAAGGCACCGAGTACCTTCAAGTCTTTGGCAAAGCACAGGCGGATCTGTTCGAGTTCCTTGAGTTCGTTGTTGAGACTTTCCAACTCCTGGTCGATGCGTTCCAGGGCAGCATACATGCGATCTCCCAATTCGTTTTGGGAAGAGGAAAAGAGGGTTTTTTTCTGAAGAAATTCCTCTTTAATACGCATACGTTCATCGAGTTCTGCCTTTTGACGACGAAGTTCCTCCAGCTTGCGCTGGTTTTCATCGGAATCATCCTGGGACACAGGGGCAGGCACGCCTCCGGCAGACGGGGAGGTGGATCCATCAAGGTTCATTTTCCTGTACTGTTGTTCCTTTTCATTCATAGGGCTACTCAAGATACCGTTTTGACTTTCTGGCTGGAAAAATATTTAACCTTTCTTATCCATCAAGGAAAGTGAAAAGTGCCGAAAGCTTTCTTTTTTTCACTCACCCGCAGTCGCAGGTCTGTTTTGCCGTTAAAATACGATTTTTCAAGTGTTTTTTACAATTGCCCATCACGAATAAATTCTCGAATGTTTCGAGCCTCGATAGCTTCGTTTCTGGAACGTTCCTGAACGCGAATTCGATAAAAAGCTTTTTCCGCATCTGACCATAGGCTGGACTCGTCATACTCGCCGGCAAAGGGGATGTTGAGGTCGATCCAGGCGCAGATTTTATCCCATTCTTCCTGCGATAGTTTCACATTCTGATGTCCTTTTTCGATCATGGCAGTCAATCCACTGCGGATGGAGCCTGCTCGATAGGGAGGATAGGGGCGCATCAGCTCAAAGCGGGTGTACCACGATATGTATTTGTTCGGTTCGTCCGGCATACGTTTGCCGTAGGGCCTTGGCCCCCAGACTTTATCGGTATCCCAGAAGGCGAATTCCTCCGGTTGATGGGCGTTTTGCGGTCTGGCTTTGGTCAGTTCAAAGTAGGAACGGTAGTACTGACGCGCCGCCGCAGGGTCATCGACATAGGGAGTGGCCGTCAGCAGGAGTTTCTGGCCCTTCCCACCCTCACGGTGGCAGACGATGCAGTGTTTGTCGAACACGGGCTGCACCTCGTGGATATAGCTGAAGGCACGCGGAGAGCCGTAGAAAGGAGTCAATTCTTCCGCCGGTTTCGTCGAGGCCAGTGTGCGACGCATCGGGTTGAGCGGGGTCTTGCTCTTGTCCTCGTGGCAGCCCACGCAGGAGAATTTTTCGGCTGGCATCAGGGTTGCCCACGAGCGCATCGTCTGCACAACGCGGTTTTTCTCGTCGAGCAATTGAAAGTACAGAGGTTTGCGTGCTGGGGCCTTGAACATCGCCGAGCCATCATCGTACACCGTAGCATCGCCGATAATCTTCTTGGAGTCAAAGGATGCCAGTCCGTGCCCGGTAGGTGTGATGGTATCCCAGTTACCACCGGGGCCCTTGCCCATGGCGGAGCCGATAGTGGCGTTCTTGTACAGGATTTCGATCACGCGCAATTTCTTGATCGTGCCCGGTTTGATGCCCTTGGCAGCTTCGCCGTAGTACACGTTCTGGACGTAGAATATGCCGTCGTCCTTCGTGTAATCCACCTCGGATGGGCGCACGCCCGGGCGCTTCCGGGGAGTATCCGGGATCACCTGCAGACAGGATGTAGCGGGATCGGAGGCGAGCAACTCGCGTTCTCCCTTGTCGTTCATGTAGTACAAGGCGTAATCAGCACCGTTGCGCGGAGCGATGGACACGAGGTAATCGCGTTCCGTCAAAGCGTAGGGATTGGAGAACTGCTCTCCCTGTTTGCCGTAGCGGTCATCATAGCCTTCTCCGGATTTCGGTTTGTGATAGCCGGGTATCTCCACAATCCCCTGATCGAGCTCGACGCCCTGGGCTACATCCATCAAGGCCAGCTTGCCACCCTGTGTCGTGTGGTAGCCCCCGATAATGCAAATCACCTTGCTAGAGTTCGGGATCGCACGCGCGTGCTGGAAGCTGTTAGGCAAACCGGTCTGGTTACCGTAGAACTCCGTCTGCGCCGTGCCATCGGGGTTCATCTGGAAGAGGGCATGAGCCGATGTCTGCCCGCGGTCATTGTAGTCGCGACGCGTAAAAATCACGCGACCATCGTTCAGCAGGGTAGGAAACGCCGTATTCGTCTGGTCAAAGCCAACGCGGCGAGCATACTTACCATCCTTGTTCATGATGAACAGGTTACTCAAATCTCCCCAACCGCAGGTGATATGCTGAACGATGCGAGCGGAGCTGAACATGATATCCCCGTTGGGCAGATAACAAGGTTCCATGCTGGAGCCGTATGTCTCCGGCGTCGTCAAGGCACGCGCCTTACCCGTTGTGCGATCCAGTTCGTAGATCTGGTAATTCGACTCCGTTCTTCCGTAGGCATTGGCCAAATAGTGTTCACGCTCCGGCTGAGGGCAATAAATCGCATAGTGTGAATACGTCAGGCACGAATTGAAATGCTTCCTCGTCGGACGCATCGCAAAAAGGAGTTTCGTGCCATCGAAAGACAACTCGGGGTCCCTCACGCTTCCTTCATCCGGATCCAACAGAACTTTTTCATGGGCGAAACTCCCGTCTTTTTCCTCTGTCAAATCCAGCGTACACAGCGAGGACGGCTTACTGCTCCCTTCAGTCTCTGTAATCAGGTAAATGCCCGATGTACTGGCAAAGACATGGTGCTTGGCAAAAATCAGCTTTGAGGCAATCGGACGTATGCGATCCAGTCGCATCTGGCGACGCATATAACTCATTTTTTCGTACAACGCAACCCATGCGTTGAGGCAGGATACCTCATCCTGTTTCAGGCGGTTGATCTCTAAATCAAAGTGTTCCACATGGGGCAAGTTCTTCTGAACCGTTTCCACTGCTTGTGCTAACACATCCTTCAGCATGGGTGAAGACACAATTTCCTGAGTCGTTTTGCCCGTCTCCTGCCGTAGCCAGTCCATCTGATGCGGGTACGTTTTTTCAAGGTGCTTCACCGCCAGTTGCATGTGTTCCTTCATCAAGGGGCGACAGAGAATATCATGTACCAAGGCCAGAGAGTCAGCCCACGAATCAGACATCCCGAGTCCCTCTTCAATCACCCGCTTTTCATCAGCCAAAGCCTTTTCCCACATATCAAAAGAGGGGTTGGAAGACAAAAGCGCGTATTTGATATCCATCAGGAATATGCCCTTCATCTCTTTGGCAAGTACACTCAATACGTACTTTCCCGCTTTCAACTCCCCCGACCAGGCGCACATCGGCCGGAAATCCTGGAATCCGGCCGTCGCCGGAATCTTCCAGTCGCCCAATACACTGCCATTCATCATCAATTTGGCAGTCCCTCCCTGGTCGGCAGGGGATGCCACATTGAGCCAGAGGTAATACGAGCCATCCTTGGGAACATCAAAATTCCACTCAAGCCCACTGTCAATGCCCGTCCAATCGCGGACGAAGCCCTCACGTTTTCCGATCCCCTGCCCCGTCAACCGGGCATCGTTGCCATCCAAAAAAATCATCGTCTCCGCACCATCCAATGAGGAAGAAGCAAGGGAACTCAACGAGCCCAGCAACGTCAGTACCAGAAGAAGAGACTTCGTCATGATCTATCAATACGAATCCACCCCCGGCAACCTTTCATTCCGAGGTACATTGCCTATTCATGGCACACGGAAAAAACAATATTTTTCCCCTGCTTTCGTTTCCGGCAACACAATCATTTTCTCCTTCCATTCCGGTTGGGTGCCTTCGTGGCTTACCACGCATTGTCCCGAGGAATCCTTGACAATCACCGCACCCTGTTTCCATGGATGAGCCACAGCCATGGAGCCCCCGAACAAGCTCACAATCTCAAGCTGGGACACTTCCTTCCGCTTTCCATCATAGGCAGAAGAAACCACAAATCCCTCGGGAACCCTCAAGCCCGAAAACGAAGCATCTTTACTTTCCGACCAGCAGGGGAAGATTTTGATGATTCCCTCGTGACTCAAAACCAGCATATTGTTAATGGCCGCCGTAGCCCCTGCCTTTTCTACCCCGTGGTAACCATCCCTAACGACGAGATTGCGTCCCATCTGCCTTTTCAAAACACCAGCCATGGAAGCCACAATTTTATCTGCCGGATACCTTGCCTGAACGGCATTATAGAAAATGCGTGGAAAATTGTTGATCTGCCCCCATGCGCCATCTCCAAACACATCGATCGTATTCCTGACTACCTCCTGACGGACAGCAGGAGAATAATACCCCATCCATCCCCCCGGAAGAATAAAGTCCAGCGGAACAATGTTGCCATCCCCTGGAACCGGGCTCGCAAGAGGAACCCAGCTATTGCCCTTCCATTCGCTTTCAGCAAGAGCATGGACAAGCTTTCCCTTCCATTCTGCAAGGGGTTGTTCCGGCAGATGATTCAGGATTTCCTGCCAGTGCTGCCGCAGGGCAAAATCCTTGTTCAGCACCTCCGAGGCATGCACCAAAAATGACATCAGCTTTCTGACCGTTGCCAGTTCAACAGCGGGATTTTTGGCCCAGGAACCTTCATTGTACCCTGCAACCAGGAGAAGTTCTCCCCCCTCCTTGCGTTCCAGCCAGACTTCGTACAAGCGGGCGCACTTCTTCAAAAACCCGTACACACGCGCCAAAAACTCCTTGTCCCGCGTGTATTCATAATACTGAATCATTGGCCAGGAACTATACGAAACATTCAAGAGCTCCTGATGGTAGGAATCATCCGTAATCGTGCCCCAAGGTCCAATCCCTACAGGATAGAGAAGTGCCCCTTTGATGCCATGCTGAAGTTCCGGACGCGCGGCCACGTAACCCCGGTTGATCCTCTCCAATTCATCTCGGCTGGCAGCCCGACGCTCTCCCTCAGCTTCTGCAGCCAGCATGGCCTCCGATGCTGGAAGCAACATATCGCAACGATTGCTGGAGGCAGCACCGTAAAAAGAGGCGATAAAGTTGTAATTCAAGTGGTAGTCCGACGACCAATTGGGGCTATCAGTCGTGTGCCAGATCCCGTACAATCCCGGGGCAATCTTCTCCCTGCGAATTCCTGCTCCCATCAAATATTGCGCGCCATAATAGAAGCGTTCGATCAACGCAAGGTCCTTATCAGAATCATCAAGATCAATGGAGGACACCTCCCAATACCTGCGCCACCATCTCTCGTGGGAATCCAGCAACGCTGAAACTCCATCCCGACTTCCGTAACGCTCCAGCAACTGCCGGGCATCACCCCAAGGATCCGCACCTTTCAACTTACCATCATGTCCGTAGGTCTGGCCTCCTCCGCCCAGGGTCACAAGCAGCCATACAGGTTGATCCGATAGTACATGCAGGCGAGTTGAGATTGTTCCCGGTGATTTTTCCTTCCACGCCGATGTCTTTCCATACTGAATCACGCGGGGAGCCAGCACAGCTTCTGACTTCCACGAGGCGTGATTTTCTGGTGCTCCATTATAAGTTAAACGTGAAACCGCCCATGAATGTTCTCCTGTTTTCGCCGGGAAGCACTCCTCATCAGCCTTGCCCCAAACATCAATCTCACACTCCATGTCCTGAGATGCTGAAATTTCGAGAATGAAGACATTTTCTCTTGCATGCATCCATGCTCTCATCTTGAGGGTATTTCCGGCATCCGCTTCCAATTCTGTTTCCAGGCGTGCATGCCAAATATCCAATTTCTCGTAAAAGCACCCAGGAGTAGCCGAGACACCACTGGAAGAAAATGGCCTGACCGTCACCCCGCCAATCGGAAGTGGCTTGGTCTTATCCCGAGCATCGCCCCTGGAGACACCTTTCAAATTGCCACAGCTCCAAAAATCCGATTTGGAGATCAGATAGCTTTTTTCCGTTCCCTGCCCGGCAGATACGACGCCGACATCGCCATTGCCCAGCAAGGCTGTTCTTGGCAAGTCATTGGAGAAACTATCCTGAGGATTCCATTCGTTCCACTCCCCGGCACAAGAAGAAACGATTTGGCGAGTGCGCTCCATCTGCGGGATTTCCATCGACGCCAGGCATTCGTTGGAAACCGTAAACAAGCAGCATCCTGCAATCCCGGCTGAAGCCAGGCACACCCGCAGGCGATTATGAAAAAGGTGCTTTTGCATCAAAATTACTTGTTGGCTGTGTCTCGAATCAACTCGCGGATGTAGCGAGCTTCGATGGCTTCATTGCGACTTCGTTCATTGACCCTGGCTCGGTAGAATATCTTTTCCTCATCGGACCATATGTTGGATTCGTCGTACTCACCAGCAAAGGGAATATTGAGGTCGATCCATGCGCAAATCTTGTCCCAATCCTCCGAGGACAACTTCACATTGTTGTGCCCCTTTTCCAACATTTTGACCATACCGCTTCGGACAGCACCAGCGCGATAAGGGGGGTATTGGCGCATCAACTCAAAGCGCGTGTACCATGACACGTACCTGTTCGGTTCGTCCGGCAGTCTCTGCCCCTGAATACGGGGGCCCCAGACATTATCCGAAGGATAGAAGCCGAATTCCTCCGGCTTGTGTCCGTTTTCCGGGCGAGCTTTGGTCAATTCATAATATGAACGATAGTAGCGGCGTTTGGCCGTGGGATCATCGACATAGGGAGTGGACGTCAACAAAAGTTTCTGCCCCTTCCCTCCCTCGCGATGGCAGGCGATACAGTGTTTGTCAAACACAGGCTGCACTTCATGGATATAGCTGAAAGCTCGCGGCTGACCATAAAAAGGCATCAGTTCCTCCACCGGCTTCGTCGAGGCCAGAGTTCTCTGCATCGGGTTGAGCGGGGCCTTGCTCTTGTCCTCATGGCAGCCGACGCAGGAAAACTTCTCCGCCGGCATCAGCGTTGCCCACGAGCGCATCGTCTGCACGACGCGGTTTTTCTCATCCAGCAATTGGAAGTACAAAGGCTTGCGCGCCGGAGCCTTGAACATTGCCGAACCATCTTCGTACACCGTCGCGTCGCCGATGATCTTCTTGGCATCGAAGGAGGCCAGTCCGTGCCCGGTCGGCATCACCGTATCCCAGCACCCACCAGGGCCGACGCCACGTCCGGTGCCAATCGTTGCATTTTTATACAGCATTTCAATCACGCGTATCTTCTTGATACTCCCCGGTTCAATACCCTTGGCGGCTTCGCCGTAATACACATTCTGGACGTAGAAAATGCCATCGTCTTTCGTATAATCCACATCCGACGGGCGCACGCCCGGGCGGCGACGAGGAGCATCAGGAATCACTTGCAGGCAGGAAGTTTTGGGATCCGAGGCAAGCAACTCGCGTTCCCCCTTGTCATTCAAATAGTACAAGGAGTATTCCGCCCCATTGCGGGGAGCGATCGACACGAGATAGTCCCGCTCAGTCAAAGCGTAGGGATTGGAGAACTGCTCACCCTGCTTGCCGTACTGGTCATCATAGCCATCCCCGCTTACCGGCTTGCGATAGCCGGGCATCTCCACAATCCCCTGATCAAGTTCAACACCCCGGGACACATCCATCAAGGCCAGCTTGCCCCCCTGCGTCGTGTGGTAGCCCCCGATGATACAAATCACCTTGCTGGAATTCGGAATTGCCCGGGCATGGTGAAAGCTGTTAGGTAAGCCAGTCTGGTTGCCGTAGAACTCCGTCTGCGCCGTGCCATCGGCGTTCATCTGGAAAAGGGCATGGGCGGAAGACTGACCGCGGTCATTGTAGTCACGGCGTGTGAAAATCACGCGTCCATCATTCAGCAAGGCAGGAAACGCCGTATTCGTCTGGTCAAAGCCAACGCGACGGGCATATTTGCCATCCTTATCCATGATGAACAGGTTACTCAAGTCACCCCAGCCACAGGTGATGTGCTGGACGATGCGAGCAGAACTGAACATGATATCCCCGTTGGGAAGGTAGCAGGGTTCCATGCTGGAACCATAGGTCTCCGATGTCGTCAAAGCACGGGTCTTGCCTGTCGTGCGATCCAGTTCGTAAATCTGGTAATTCGACTCCGGGGCACCCAATGAAGCCAGTTTGACATCTGCCATGCTTTTGGAAGGGAAAAAGGTCGAATTATAATTCTTCCGAGTCGGACGCATCGCATAGAGAAGTTTCGTCCCATCGAAGGACAATTCCGGATCGCGCACGCTTCCCTCGCCCGGATCGATCAATACCTCTTCACGGGCAAAAGCCCCATCCTTGTCACGAGACAAATCCAGAGTACAAAGAGCTGACTTCTTGTCGGAACCCTCGGTTTCAGTAATCAAATAAATGCCCGAGACACTTCCGAAGACATGGTGCTTGGCAAAAATGAGTTTTGGAGCCAAAGACCGCACGCGATCAAGCCTCATCTGGCGCCGTGCGTACCCCATGCGCTCATAAAGTCCGGCCCAGTCATCAACACTGGCCTCCGGTGTCTTCTTCAAATTTTCAACTTCACCGAAGAACGATTTGAGCTCCGGCGTGCCCGCGAGCATTCCATCCACCGCCTTCCGCAAACTGGCTCGCGGATCATCAGCAAGGAACTTGCCGATATCATTCTGCCCCAAATCCTGGTTGAGCCACACAAACTGGTGAGGAAATCGGCCTTCCAGAGTCTCCCGAAGGTATGTTTCAGTATCGGGCAAAAGCTTGCCGCCCTTCAACAGGGTAGCAGCAGTTTCCAAAGCCTTGTTCCAGGACTGAGCCTTGTTCATAGCCTCTTCCACTTGGCTGGATTCCTGCCGCACAGCCTGCTCCCACGCTTGTTCAGATGGATCCGAAGACAAAAAGCCGTACTTCACATCCATTAAATATTTATTCTTCAATTTTTCCGCCACAATGCGGAAGGTATGATCGCCTGCCTCGAGATGCCCCTGCCAAATACGAAGCGTTTTGAAATGATTAAACCCACCTGTAGACTGCACATCCCATGTCGCCACCTTCCTGCCATCCAGCATAATTTCCAGCACCCCACCCTGGTCTCCCGGGCAAGCCATATTCAGATTAAAATAGTAGGTACCCGCCTCCGCAATGGAACATTTCCACTCCGCACCACTACCCACTCCATCCCAGTATCTCAAAAAGCCGCCCTCAGTCGATATGCGATTGCCAATAAGTGTCGGTGGCGCACCATTCAAAAAAACGAACTCCACCCCGGAGCACACCATACAAGTCAAGAAAAGAGGAAGAAAACATTTCATATCCAGTCTTGGTACGCCATCCTCCGTGGTATTCTTTCACAAAGGAGCCTCATCAATTCATTTATTTTCATAGCCCAATATCCATTTTTATCCATTGGAAACGTCCTTTCTACATGATAAGTCTCTGCCAAATTCTCCCTTAATAAAGCTTCTTGCACATCGCCGTGAAGCCGGATAAGCTGGGCAAGCCTCATTTTTTGTTTCACAGAATGGAACAGGAAGAGTAGATTAGACGAAGTAGCCCAACGAGTTCATGCAGCAAACCGAGACGCCTCACAAACCCAAACCATCAAAGGCCCTGCGCCGCGTATGCATCGTGCTTGGATGCCTGGTCTTCATCCAATTGATGGCTGTAGGGATCGCATTGACACTCACGCTTTCCGCCCCTCGTCAGCCCGTCGTGGTACAGCCACCTCCCGCCGATAAATCAGCACCGGCACCAGATGCCGCCAAGCCGCCAGCAACGCGTCCCGATACCCTGATCACCTCCATCAGGCCCCGTACCGTCGAGGAAATGCTGCACGATGCCGATCAAAAATCTCCAAACTACAGGCCTCCCACCGTCTCCCCTCCCTCGATTTCGGTGCCAAAGCCCAACAATGCGCGCGATTACGCAGAGAATAAGGCCGTCCAGGAACCGGACATCCCCCTTTCCCCACGTCTTGCCCAGCTCCTCAAGGAGGCACGTCATGCTCAGATCGAAGGGGATATGAGAAAATCCGTCCTCAAACTTGAAGAAGCTTCAGCTATCGAACCAGGCAACCCCGTCCTCCTCTACTATTTTGGCATCGCTTACGAGGCCTTGCGGAACGCCGAGAAATCCCGCGAGTACTTCCTCAAAGTATTCACCATGCGCGACAAGGCCGGCAAATACTACAAAATGGCCGCCAAGCACCTGGAAACCGGCTTTGAAGCCCCATCCGACAAGCGGGGAGACATGGCCTTCGGCACCATTCTGGAGTATAAGGAAGAAAACTCAGGAGACGGCCAGCGCGTCGTTCTGACCATCCCCATCCTGATGAAAGAAGGGCTTAACATCCGTCCAGAAGACCTGTTCATCCCCATCTGGTTCTACGATGCCGTCAACGGGCGCAAAATTGAACGAACCCGGGCTGAAGAAGCCCAAGTGCGCTGGACAAGCGAGCCCGTGGACTGGGCCGATGGAGAAGAAACCCTCGAAGTGCGTTACCATATGCCCCCGTTGTCCGAAGAAGCCATCACCGCTTACGGAGATCTCAAGTACTTCGGATTCACCGCCAAGCTTTATTACAAGGGAGAGCCAATGGACTGCTTCGCATCACCGCGAGTCCTGTTCATCATTGAACAAATGCAGATTCAAAAAACCGATCCCACCTACCAGAATGAGGATGAAAATTACGGAGAAGGCCTCCTTCCTCTCAAACCCGGCGAGAGCAGTCTGCCTGCACTTGATGCCGAACAAATGTCCGACTTCCTCCCTGCAATTCAATAACCCAGCCCATCAGCCGACATGATCTCCAGCTTCCCCTGCACTCTGGGCGACTACACGCTTCTTTCCCTGATCGGAGAGAAAGGGGGACGCTTATACTTTGATGCCATCCAGATCAGCACCAGCCGCAAAGTCATTCTGGAAATGCCCGACCCGGAGTCGAGCAATGAGGAGGCCATCCAACGCTTCCTCGATGAAGTACGCGTCAAAGCATCCGCTGAATCCCCACTTTTCACCACCGTTTATGAAGCCAGCCAGACGAATGGCACTTGGTGTTTCAGTTATGAAAAACCAGATGGCATCAACATGGCACTGGCCATCGAACAGGGCAAAACCTTCAGCGCAGCCCAATTGCTGGAATTGTTGAAGACGGCTTGCAAGGCGGAAGAATTCTTCACGGCTCGCGGGCTGACCACAGCCCCCATCACCCCAGAACTCTTCTTTGAAGAAACAAACGGATCCTACCGCATGATCAACCCGGTCATGCCCGGAAGCCGAAGTCAGGATGCCTCCACGCGCGACATGGTCGCTATTGGTACCTTCCTCCCTTCCCTCATCACCCCTGGCATACCGGGAGCCACCCGCATGGGAACCATCGCTGCCTGGATGCGCGACGGGCAGGACGGAAAAAGACTCACCTGGCAACACGTCGCTGAAATGGTGGAAACTGTGGAAAGCCAATTGGGCATCGGACAAAACGCTACAACCGGCCTCGTCGTCCACACCTCGGGATCACCAATAGCCCGCTACAAGGGGGCCATCATCGCGGGAGTTGCCGCCCTCCTCATCGGCGTGCTTGCCATCCTTTTGCATCCAGATAGCGATGCTGGAGAAACGGTGGATACTCAGCCACAGTTACAGCACCCCGTCTTCGACAAACGCGACCACACTGGAATCCCCATCCACCTGGGCAAAGACAAAGCCGTTCTAGTATGCGATGCCTACGAAGTCACCATCGGAGCATACAAAAACTTCCTCGATTCCCTCAACAACATGCCGCCTCAAGGGCGCAAATCATACGATCACCCCGAGCAACCAGCAGAAAAAGCAAATCACATCCCTCTGGACTGGGATGCCATCCTTGATGCAGCCCAGCAGGGCAAAGTATGGGAAGGCTACACCATGAGCATGAGAACCCCCGTCTTCAACGTCGATTTTTGGGATGCCTATGCCTACGCCACGTGGAAAGGCCACCGCCTCCCGACTGGGGAAGAATGGAAGACAATTGCCAGCCAGATTACAAGCAACGGCAACGATCCCATGGGACCAGTCGATTCCTACCTGAAGGATGTGGGAGAAAAGAACCTGTGTGGGTTCAACTCCGGCGTCTCCGAATGGACAAGCAGCAAGGAAAAGAACCCCGCCATGCCCATGGAAGGAGAGAAGCCCATTGCCTGCGGAGGCAACAGCATCAGCCCAGGAAAACAGAAAATCAACTACCTCCCCACCCCGGACACGCGAGAGAAAACAATTGGTTTCCGCACCGTCCGCGACCAATAATTCCCTTGATTTATTCCCCGGCAAGCTCATACATACATATAAGTCATGGGAAGCCACCGTTTTATCACCTGACATTCTCCAACCACCATGCAACGAATCCTATCCTTCATCCTCCTTCTTGGGGCTCTTTGCCTCCCTGCGTTCTCGCAGTTGATTGTTAAAATGGAGCCCATCAAAAAGCAATTCATTAGCGGAGAACCCATCACCGTCCGCCTGACCATCAGCAACAACACCGGAGCTCCCATCAATCTGACCAGCACGGATCATGTGTCATGGCTCGACATCAATGTCGAGACGACCGAAGGCGGCATACCATTGCCCCAGTTCCGCTTCGCCAACTTCCCTCCGCTTACCATTCCTACGGGAAAAAGCATTTCCCGACGCATCAACCTGAGATACTTCTACGATTTCTCCCGTGATGGCTATTACAAGGCAACCGCCCTGGTGCGCTCCCCCGATATGCGGACGATGTTTTCATCGGGCAAGCAATTGTTCTCCATCATGTCCGGCATGCCCGTCTGGTCACAGCTGGCAACACCTCCCGGCGGCACTACCTGCAAATACGTCCTCTGCAGCATGAAGACCAACCAGAAGTCCCACCTTTACGTACAGGTAAAGGACGCCTCCTCGGGTGTCCCCATCAATGCCGTAGGGCTCGGAGAATGGTTGAGTATCTTCGACCCCATGTGCCGTCTCGACTCCAAGGCCATCCTCCATGTCCTTTTCCTCTCAACTCCTACCATTTACGGAGAAGCCACCGTTAATACCAAGGGAGAACTCCAAAAACTGCAATACTATAAAAAAATCAGCGGCTACCAACCTTCGCTCGTTTATCTTCCCGATGGGTCTCTCCGCGTCACTGGAGCCATTCCCTTCGATCCCTACAAGCAGGATAAACAAGGTCCCCGAGATGCGACCATCATTCCCAACTAAACCAGGGAACCTTCACACCTCCACAAAATTTTCACCGCCTCCCCGGATAGACCGACGGAGGCGGTTTTGATTGTTCAGATATGAGAAGCCTTACTTGCCCTCGGGCAGGATACCCAGTTCCCGTAACTGCTCCATGGGACGTTGCGGCCAGAATTTATTGGCAACCGGACTCGCAGGGCTGGGGTGCAGAAGCGTACCGATGGTGAATGAGCGCTCCGGCATAGAGGCGGCTACATCCTTCAATTTATTTGTCGCATAGGCACCGACACCTACAAGAATCTCTGGTTCCATCACGCGTATCATGCTCTCCAAATGAGCCAGACACAATTCATCAATCCTGCTTTGAACTACAGATGGCAATTTGTCTGGCGTTACATTGGATCCCGTGTCCGACATCCAGACGAGCGGGCAGAAATTGACGACAAAATTGTCTTTGAAGAAGACCTCTGGCGTTCCAAACACGTCCTGGAACAACCCCCAAAGCCTCCTGCCGCTTACTTCCGAACGCTTGCATGCAAAGCCATCCACCGGCCTCTTGGGATGAGTTCGGAGCGGTTTTCCAACCTCGGCTTCGATACCCAACCAGTTTTTGACGGCATCCACTTCTCCAAAAGGCACCCCGGTCTGCGCCATACCAAAGGGGCCCGGATTCATGCCGAGGATGAACGCCTTTTTCTTTGAATCACCATACCGCCGCACGTACTGTTCATACGGTGCCCACGCGTATTTCAAAGGGTTATACGTATAAGCCACGGGCGGAGGGAATGAAAGGGTCTCCACTTCGTCCGCCAGCAAGGCGGAAGCCTGGAGCAATTGGTCTGCGATCGATGCCATGGAGGAATCATGCCTATTCCTCTCATATCGTGCCAGCAAAAAACTAGGGACTTGCTTTTCGTATGGGATGATATACGCTAAGTCTCGGAATTAATAACGATACCTCCAGCCAATGAGTGGAATAGCCATTATGACATCGGGCGGCGATGCAGCAGGGATGAATCCCGCCATCAAGGCAGCCGTGGACCATGCACGACATCTCTCTATGCGTCCCTACGTGGTATACGACGGGTTGGAAGGACTCATCGACGGCAAGATCGAAGAACCGTCCCGTAACCTGACCAGCGAACTTATTTACCGAGGAGGCACACTCCTGCGCTCCTCCCGCTCCAAGAGATTTTTCCAGTACGAATACCGCAAGCAGGCCTACGAACACTTGAAGGCCAAAGGCATTGAAAAACTCATCATCATGGGCGGCGACGGTTCATTCCGCGCCCTCAACGACTTCTTCAACGACTTTGAAGTACCCTTTGCCGGCATCCCTGCCACGATTGACAACGACATCGCCTCGACGGACTACTGCCTCGGCGTGGACACCGCCCAGAACGTCATTCTCAATTGCATCGACTCCATCCGTGACACAGCCCAGTCTCACCACCGCGCATTCGTCGTGGAAACCATGGGACGCGATTGTGGTTACCTGGCGATGACAACGGCTCTTTGCAGTGGTGCAGACATCTGCATCGTCCCTGAAATCCCCTACGATCTCGACTCCATCTACCAGCGTTTGAGCCCTCAGATCGAAGAAGGCATCGGCTACATCATCGCCGTCGTTGCCGAAGGTACGCGCGTTGCACAATACCTGACTCGCTGGCTCAATGAAAAGACGGGCATGGATACACGCCTCACTGTTCTTGGCCACGTTCAGCGCGGCGGTTCTCCGACTGCTCGCGACCGCCTGATGGCTACCCGCTTTGCCACTCGCGCCGTCGAAGCCCTGCACAAGGGCAATAACAACCAGATCATGGTTTACCGCGATGGTTGCTACGCTACGACAACCCTGAACTCCGTTGCCGGCCAAAAGTACTCCGTCAACCCGGAGATCATCGACCTCTGCCGCGAACTGAGCTGCTAAGACAATT
This sequence comes from uncultured Akkermansia sp., assembly GCA_964448375.1. Classification (GTDB taxonomy): domain Bacteria; phylum Verrucomicrobiota; class Verrucomicrobiia; order Verrucomicrobiales; family Akkermansiaceae; genus Akkermansia. Next base: position 85,547 of record CAYVAI010000011.1, on the reverse strand, counting down.
CATTGATCCGGAAAATTCTCCGGTAATTTTACCAGCAACCGCCATATCCCTCGGGAGTGGCGGTTGTTTTATGCCCGCATGAGGATAAAAAACAAACAGGAGAAGATGTATCAATCATAGCGAGCAGCCTCAAGGCGTGCCTTCCTCAATTCCTCACGCGTCGTATGCGCCATGCGCCCCCAGTATGATTGAGGATCCAAATCACGGGCTTCCTCCAGCACTTTTACGGAACAATTGAAAGCTTCCTCCAATTCCGGAGTATTGACACCCGCCGCACGGAAAATATCCCTGCATTTTGTGACGAGCAGAGGATACACGTAGGCAACGAGAACACATTGGCGAGTCGGCACCTCCAGATCTTTCTCATCAAGGAACTTCTGGAACTCATTCAGAGCATCCTCACGTCCCTTCTCTCCGTAACTCATGGAAAATTTGCGTAGCAAATCAGCCAAAACTTCTTCATCACGAATACATTTCTCGGCAGCAACTGCTTCCAGATACCGGGCATCCTTGCAATGAGCCTTCTTCAGCATATTCATGCTGGCGGCATAGTGTTGCGCCCATGATTCAACCGGTACCCCCTCCAAGGCCTGCAACACCATGGCAGCAACTTCAGACGGTTCCTGAGCCGCATAAGCTCGTGCCAACGATTCATCGCGACGAGTCTTAAGCTCAGAGCGCATATGGAGAAGTTTCATCGCCAGAGCTTCGGACTCTGCACCATTGAAAGCCCCCCCGACAACTGTCGCATAAGGTTTGCTCCTGTCATCGCAAAGCACCATCGTCGGCAACATGCGAATCCCATGGCGGGCAGCCCGCCCAAGCACCTCAGACGTCACCGGACTCGCAGGATTCACCTTGCCGGAAGGCAGTTCCTGCTTGCAGAAAACAAAGCCATCCCCCAGTCCGGATGAATCAAAGGCAGCAGACTCCAGCCACTTCAACCAAGCTTTTTCCGCCGGTTCCGGCTTAGAGGAAACGTACAGAAACAAAATATCTTTTTTGTCGGAACGAGCCCGAATCTCGGAACCTTCCGGAGAAATCGACCACTCGACAGCAGCACTGGCAGAGTAAATCCCCCCTGCACCTGCACCCATCACGAGAGGCAGGAGCCAACACACCAGCCCCGCCCCCAGCCTCATTCCGAGGCACGTCCCTGCAAATCCGAATCTGTCGATCATTCCGGGCGAATCGTAATCCGCTTAAAGCGGGCATTGCCCTCTTCGGACTCCGTCACAATGCCAGCCACCCCCTTCAAGGCGTTATGCACAAGCATGCGATGGTAAGCATTCAAGGGATATAACTTCATGGGCTTGCCCACTTCCTTCACCCGTTCAGCAATGGAAAAAGCTTTATCGAGAAGCTTTTTCTCATGTCGCTGACGATAATAATCACAATCGACCTTTACTCTGGGGGCATCAGGAACTTGATGCTGGATCATCCTGTTGACGAGGTACTGCAAATCATCCAGCCTGTCGCCATCTTCACCAATCAGGAACTTGGCGTCCGGAGAACTGACTTGCAGGCACAGGATATTATCCACTTCCTCCGTAGCTACAGTTCCTTCGAAACCAAGCGATTGGAGAAGCGCTTCAAGCGATTGAACGGCTAATTGTTTCAGGTCATCTTCCATAGGTATCAAAAAATAGGCTCATCGGGTTCCAAACAGTCCGCCCCCGGCTCATTGCTGAAGACGCGGAATATCCTTTGCCATTTATTGTACACATATTCCTCAATTGCCAAGTCAAAAACCCGCAATTGATCATATTCCGCATCAAGGGCTTGTAGATTCAGGGATTTACACCCAGGGGATGAATCCGTTTCACCGATTCGGGAAGCTTGCGTCCGTCGCGGCGCGCCACACCAACCTCTGCTTTAACGGTGGGATCAATCCAGTACAGATGAGACTCCAATGGATTGAAAATGATAGGATAACAAAACCGTGTCGTCTGTGAATCAGGCCAGCGAATCCACTTCCAATACGCCATCCGGGCAGAATCATCCTTCCATCCCGGTACCCAGATCGCCAAATCCCGAACGCGCGTCTGCACCCGCACGAGAGCCTCCTTCAGTTGAGCACGGTCAGAAGCCACGGCAGCAGCCTCCAGTCCAGCATCCAACTCGGAGTCAGCTACCGAGAACACGTTTTCAGTGTGTGAAATAAGTTTTCCGCACGCATCCCTCCCCTGTGACGAATGCAGCATCGGGAAGAGGTTCGGCACCGGGTAATCGAACATCGTTGCCCAAAATACAGCCATGTGCCGCTTTTCATTCACCTTCCGGGCACAGACCGAGCCTTCAAGAGGATCAAGGCGAATCTCCATACCGCAGGCCTTCGCCCCTTCCTTCAGCTTACGACAGACGTTGCCTATCAAAGGCGAAAGCTCGGCATAGGCCAGTTCAATGCACAACCTTTCTCCTTGAGCATTGACGAGGATGCCATCCGGTCCCACACGGTCAAACCCGGCTCGAGCAAAGCATTCTCTCGCCTTCGTCGGAGAATATTCCGGCCATTTCAGCTCGGCCGTCAGGCGGCCATAGCCGTCAGTCAGAGAGTTCAATCGGGAGAAGTATCCACGAAAAAGCTTATCCAGCACGTCCTGCATCGGCATGGAGTGCGACAAGCCCTCCCTTACCTCGAGTTTGTCAAGCGGGGAGGCCCCCGTATTCAGATAGATCCCATAGGGCGGTTCCGGAAAACTGCGCACAAAGGACACCATCTCGACATAGCCATCGAGAACAGGAGGGATATGGAGAAGATCCTCCCACAACTCCGGCTTATACACAGTCAGATAATCCAGCTGCCCAAGGCGGAACATCTCATACGCCTTGGTATCCGCACGAAAAAAATGGTGCGTAATCGCATCTACATTACACGAATATCGGTAGTATTTTTTATCCGCCGCCCACCAGTTCGGCACCCTGAGCAAAGTCAATTCCCTGCCCCGGACAATCCGTTTGCCATCCAGCATATACCCCCCAGTGCCGGGGGGGACCCGCCATTGATACCTGTCCACATACCCGGCATTGAAATCGGCGTAAAAGCCCGGATGAGCCGGAGCCAGGAATCCTGCCGCTTTGAAGGGAGCCCAGGGAGCAGGGCGAGACAATTCGACTTCCAACACATCATCCCCGTACACGCGAATGCCTGCCAATTGCTTCTTCAAATCGTTGGCATACAAAGAATCCTGCACAGCCGGGCTCGTCCTCAGGCACAAATACAGGACGAAGTCCATCGCCTTAATCGGAGTGCCATCCGAATAGGCAGCCTTCGGGTCGATGTGAAAGAATATGCGCTTGCCATCATCCGCCACCGCCCAGCGGTCTGCCAGCCCCGGGATAATCTCCTCACTTTGAGGATGGATAGCCACCAGCTTCATCTCCACCTGTTCGTACATCGAATACCCGAAAAAACTCGTGCTTTCCGGCCCCATCGGGCGAAAGGTGGACGGAAACATCACTCCGCCCCAGATATTGATTTCGCCACCCTTCAGGGCTGCCGGATCGCCAATCTCAGGCTGATCCATACCATCCTGCCACACAAGCTCCTGCGGTACGTCAGAACGCGAAAGAACACGTAAGAAATCACCTGTATGAAGCCGCTTCCTCAACACTTCAAGTTCGTGAGGATTCGTCCCTTCACGCGTCTGCCTCTCTATTTCTGACGCCAACCAGTGGCTCAGTTCACGGTTCCAACGCTCGACAAAGCCGTCAAAATACTCGGGCATGCCATCCCTGCCCGGAGACAAGGCCAGTTTCCCCGGGTTCAATCCTTCGCTCTGGTCCTGTGAAAACCACCATACCCCCGTCAGAAACACGGAGGCAAATGCCACAGCCATGATTGTCAGCCATTTAAGCATCGGGGGCTATCATGCGGTGAAAAGCACCGTTAATCCATCAGAAAAAAATCCATCCCCGCAGATGAAGCCCCCCTGCCCGGACTTCGCCTCCCGGGCACAAGACTCCTCAACGGGGATGGATCGTTTTCAGCAATTCTACAATATTATATGAAGAAACGATTTTAGAACTCGAGAGTCACACCACCAAAGAACCCGACACCACGGGCCTGAAGAGAGCCGAAGTTGTAGTCGTTGGTGACGATGTACTTCTCGTTAAGAAGGTTTTCGATACGGAAATGAAGCGTCATGTTATCCGTCACTTTGTAACGAACGAACCACCGCAAGGTCACAAAGTCGTCGAGGTACTTGCCTCCGGATGTCGTCGTATCACAACGGTTACTGGCAGAAAGAACTCCAAGACCAGTCGTCAGGCGTTCCGTGGGGGAGATATGGAATTCTCCGGTAATCGTATTGCGAGCCGTACCAAGAAGCTGTTTGCCTTCCTGATCCTTGGGCATGACATAGGTGTAGCCCAAATTATAGCCGGGCTTCCAGGCACCGCCAAATTCGCCGCGCAGGGAACTTTCCACGCCGGTCATCGTGCCATGGCTGGCATTTTCCCATGAGGAGAAGCCAGTGGAATAATCTCCGGGAATCGAATAATCAGTCACCGACTTGATCATGTCATTGATGCGAGTCCAGAAACCCGTCACCGTCAAATAGTGATTCTTGACGAGACGTTGTTCAATACCGAGATCTCCACCGAGAGAACGGGAAATCTTCAGGTCAGGGTTGCCGATGTAAGGCCACCCCCCCTGATTGCAGTTGGCATAGAGCTCCCATTCCGAGGGGGAGCGGAAGCCGGAACCCACGGAACCAAAGATACGGGTCGGGGAATCCTCTTGGCCGTTGACCTTCCAGGAACCTGCAAAACGCCACGTGGCATTGTTGTCCCAAATCGTGCTGTTTTCCAGTCGGCCTACAACGCTGAAGTCGAGATAGCGGGTCGGGGACCACATTTGTTCGGCAAACCAAGCCAGGTTGCTTTCCATTTCATCGATGGCAACATAGTTGTTATCGCACGTGTAATCCGTTCTGTCCCAGGCCATACCGAGAACCGTCTTCCATTGCTTGCTCCAAGTCAGAGCATTGCGCCATTCCATCTGAAACTTGCTATGATCCGTCCAGGAATTCCCGTCAATGAGGTTATCCTTGAAGTGACGGTCGTAGTAGCCCGCCATGAAAGTAGTGGACCACATCTTGTTGATGTTGGAATCCAGTGTCGCCGTCAGCAGATTGCTGCGCATGTCGAAGCGATCCTGAGCCACGTAGGAGCCATCGGCACCATAGACAAGGCTCGGGTTGTCCAGGATGGAATCCATGCGGCGATACGTCATGCTCAACTTGTTATCCTCGTTGATGTCGTAGGTCAGGCGCAGGGCTTCCTGCCACTGGCGGAAATCTCCGTACTGGTTCGCCTGCCCCGGGTTGGGATAGGCGTAGGGACCGGCAGCCCCCAGATAATTCAGGTCGTTCTCCGTCGTTTCAAAGCCAACGCCCACAAAGTAACCCAGCTTTTTGATCTTGCCCTGAGACGTAATCGTTCCCGTATAAGATCCAAAGGAACCGGCTTCGTTGAAGATGCGGAGAGAAGGTTTGCCCGTGCCTTCCGGCGTGGACAGAGCCAGCACACCAGCGTAGGAATTATTGCCATAAACGGCACCCTGCGGGCCTTTGACGAGTTCGGCGCCGCCAATGTCAAACAGGCTACCCTGACCGTAAAGCTGACCGGGGCCTGAACCAAGGCTGTCATAAGACATGGCATTGCGCACATCGGAAACGCGCATACCGTCGATCATCAGCGATGTGCCGCCAGCAAGGTTGACGCCACGCACGGTCATGTAGCCCATGGAGCCGCGCTGTCCTGTGCTGCCGTCATCGAGCATATACACGCCGGGCGTTCTGGAGATGGCTCCGGAAAGCGTCTGGATCCCCTGCTCTTCAAAAAGCTTCGGATCGATGATGCTGACGGAAACACCCGAGGAAGAATAGGGCACCCCGATGAAGTGGGAAGAAACCGTCATCTCCGGCATGACCATCACTGCCGTCTGGGCAGGCTGGGCATTCTGAGATGGGATGGGAGATGATTGAGCGAAAGGCTGGCTGGCAGCATTTGCTCCGAGAGAGACCTGGCCTGTTGCCACGAGGGACAGACCGACAGCAATAGCACCCATTTCGAGTGCTTTTCTATAGCATATCATAGTTGTAACGCCTTGGGACCAGTAAACTCGCTGGTCTGATAGGGCAACCTCCACGGCTGGTTTTCTGGCTTATGGAAGCAGGCTTCCATTTACAGTTGCGGTACAGCTCCGGACTCTCACCGGTATTCCCCATCTATTGCCTGCCCGTGCCACGGGCTTCCATAGAAGTCTGTGATCCGCTCCATGGCGAATCCATGCCCGCAATCAACACGATTTCCTCCACAAGGTCAACTCCAAACTGAAAATTATGATACAACGTCAGATTAAAATAATCATAAAAAGCTGACTATCAATTCACAATATTCGCAGGTACGTAACGAACTCTGGGCTCCTCCACACCGAATTGCCATTTGATACTCTGCCCGCTGGCCGAGGAAAAAGTTTTCCAAGAGACGAGAACAGTGATCGTATTCACGCGGAAGGGACGATTGACCTTCCAGGAATAGATCTTGCTTACCGGGTCGTAAGTGGCCGATACGTTGCCCAGCCCGTTTATCATCATCTTCAGGGACGCAGGATTCACATCGCGTTCTCCGCTCAAGTCGATAGAGATAACCGGAGTAAGATCAGATACAACCGTATTAGCTACAGGATGAACGGCCTGCAAAGGAGCCGGGATCATGGAAACAGGCGAAACGGCCAGAGAAGAAGACGGTTTCCCCCCTTGCAAAGATCCGCTGGGGTTCCCCAACTGGTCGATCGTGTGGAAGGTGACGGCATTGGAAAAAATCCTCGGGTTGTTGCCAAAGACGACGTAGCGAGGGAGTTGCCAATTATCCGTATCATGCAATGTCTTGCGCTGAACGACTGTCACAGCGCCGACATAACCGAAAGTCGGCAGTTTTTCAATCATCTCCGGCGTGTGATACCCCCCCGGATAGCAGTAAAACTCAATTGGTGTCCCAAAGTTGGACTGCAACCACTCGTGGGATTTGCCGATTTCCTGATCAATCAGGGCTGCATAAGCCTCAAGTCCTTTGCGCTGGACTTTTTTCCATGCCGAAGGATAAAGATGACTGGTCGAGTGACTGCCGAGAGTAGCGCCACTACGTACCATCTCTTTAACCTGGTCGATGCTCAACGAAGCCCCCCTTCCAGTCAGATAGTTGGTGTAGGGGAAAATGGTAAAGGGAAAGCCCATTTCACTCAGCACCGGAAAAGCATCCGTGTACACGCTTTTCCAGCCGTCATCAATGGTAATCATCACGCAGTATTCTGGCAGACGACGGTCTCCATTCTTCCATTCGCGGAATTCCTTCAGGGAAATAACAGGCATCCCGGAATCCTTCAAAGCCTGCATTTGACGACGAAACACCGAGGTGCGAATGCGCATTTCCGTAACGGGCTTTTCCTCGCTGAAATCGTGGTAGCAAAGGATGGCAACCTGGGTTTTGCTTTGATCGACAGGGATCTGGGAAGCACGAGGAATGACGGGCACCTGGACAGGCTGCGTGTTGGCTGGGGCAATTTCTCCGTGTGCAACAGGCTCAGCCGTAGGGATGGATTCATCCGTCGCCGGCTCTGCAACAGGTATAAGCTCCCCATTCGGATTCGGGGCTACAGGCGTTCTGCCAGCGCCTTGCGGAGGAGTCAATGAAGGAACGCCAATGAGCAAACCGGGATCAAGGGGAGGAGGTTCGGCAACAGCTCCGAAAGACGATCCTGCCACCATCACGGCACAAACCATCCCCAATGACAGCAACCATCCACGAACGCTTCGTATCATACGGATGAACTACTATGCCTCCCGTCCGCGATCAATGCTTAATTGCGCAATGCTCCCCCGTGTTGGCAAACATTTCGGATTGAGGTTCACTTCTCGTCAAATTTCAACATCACACGATGAGGACGCCATGCCTCAACCATATCGTGTTCCAACTCTTTCCACGTCCTCCCATCCAGCAGAAGCTCGACCGGATTTCCCTTGCCGTCTCTCTGGATTTGTTGGAGATAACGGCGCAGGTTTTTCATATCCCCTGCCCCACGATCCATGCGGATAAAGAAAACCGTGGCAAGCAGAGCTCCTGCTTTCATCTTCATCTGCTCCTTGTCAGAACCTGCCGGGGCTCCCTCCTGAGTCAGTATTTTCTCCAGAGGAGGCAGAGAAAGCGCGCTTTTGCGGATCGTGCGGGGGACAGAACGCGCCGCAATGGCAACATCATGCTCATAGTTGAACATGCTATCGTGTTCCGGCATCGCCTCCATATAGCAAGCCAGCCCCTCATTCAGCCAATACGTCTTACCCATGAACTGCATCACCCAATGGGTCATGATATGGATGGGAGCCAGATAGGAAAAATCCGGGAGTTCATCCCTCTTTTTCAATTCCATGCTTATGGGCGGATTGGGATCCGTCCTTTTCAGGTAAATGATGAAATGCGTCCCGGAAATGCTGACCATCTCCCCAGCTGCACCTCCTGCCTCCTTCCATGAGGCATCGTCAAAATGCACGCGGATCACGTACCGAACCGGCGGATCCAGGGCCAGACGAAGGTTAAATGGCAACACGGCCAAGGCAGCAAGAGAGGATTCAAAACGAATGAAGATGGCATCCAGCTCGGAACGATCCAAAGGCTTGGGGGATTCGATCCTGAAGTGGTCTGATTCATACACGTTGTGCCCCTCCACCTCGGGATACACCTTGAACATGATAACTCCATCGTAACCCGACTTTTTCGGCCATGGATCCATCCAATTTGTCGGCACGACATTCTTGACGGCATTGCCATCCGTCACAGGCTGATCCTGGGGAAATTGATCATCCGGAGGAGGTCCTTCCCCATCGCGTGAACGCCGCAACCACTCATCGGCATAGGCATTGTCCGTCCCGGACAAAATCTTGCGAGGAATCGTCACCCGTCTGCCATCTGCCAGCAGGATATCCAACTCCGCATCCCTGACTTCGACAAGATTGCCCGAAATGGTGGAGCCGCTGTCATTGGTCCATACTCTAGCCTCAAGCCCGGAGCTTGCGGCCAGAAGACTGGTGAACAACAGTTGGAAAAATCTGCTTTGCATATTTTAAACAACCGACCTTTTGGCATACGAAAAGCCTCCTGACAAACCAATTCGCCCAAACCTGTGAGTTTTATCCAATTCTGAGGCATGTATACTCACAACAAAAAATAACATACGCATTTATCCTCTGTCCCCTCACACAGCAGAAAGCGAGGCCAATTCACAGGCAAGTATGATCAAGAAACCAGACCTCGGCCAATACCACTTTTCGAACCAAAATCTGACATCAGATTTTACTCTTCGCACACAGACTTTTAAAACTGTGCGCGAAGAGCCCTGCACTCAAGAATGCAGTAACAGTGGATCTTCTCAGGACTTCGGCTCGTTCTCTCCGGCCATTTTACGGATATCCCGGGATAGACGCATGGCACAGAAATTGGGGCCGCACATGGAACAAAAGTGAGCTTTTTTGGCGTTGGCATGTGGTAGCGTCAAATCGTGGTATTCGCGGGCACGCTGAGGGTCGAGGGAAAGATTGAACTGGTCATCCCAGCGGAACTCAAAACGAGCCTTGGAGAGGGCGTTATCGCGATACTGGGCGAAGGGGTGCCCCTTGGCAAGGTCGGCGGCGTGGGCGGCAAGCTTGTAGGTGACTACGCCTTCGCGGACATCTTCTCTGTCCGGCAGCCCCAGGTGCTCCTTGCGGGTGACATAGCATAACATTGAGCAGCCAAGCTGACCGATGACGGCTCCCCCCAGGGCACCGGTAATGTGGTCGTAGCCGGGGGCAATGTCGCTCGCCAACGGCCCAAGCGTGTAAAAGGGAGCTTCCATGCACCATTCCAATTGCTTGTTCATATTTTCGGCAATCAGGTGCATGGGAACATGCCCGGGGCCTTCGTTCATCACCTGGACACCGGCATCCCACGCCATCTTTGTCAACTCACCCTGGACTTCCAGTTCGGCAAGCTGGGCAAAATCGTTGGCATCAGCAATCGAGCCGGGCCGCAGCCCATCCCCGATGGAGACTCCTACATCGTAGGCAGCCAGAATGGAGCAGACTTCATCCCAGTGGTCGTAGAGGAAGTTTTCCTTGTCATGGATCATGCTCCACTGAGCCATGATCGAACCACCGCGAGAGACGATGCCCGTCATGCGGCGCGCCGTGTGAGCGACGAATCGCTGGAGCAAACCCGCGTGAACCGTGACGTAATCGACACCCTGTTCTGCCTGTTCAATGAGCGTATCCCGGAAGATCTCCCAGGTAAGGAGCTCCACCCGACCATTGACTTTTTCCAGCGCCTGGTACACTGGCACAGTGCCGATGGGCACGGGAGAATTGCGCAGGATGCCTTCACGAGTAGCGTGGATGTCGTTGCCAGTGGACAAGTCCATGACTGTGTCCGAGCCCCAGTGAATCGCCCAAAGCAATTTTTCAACTTCTTCCGCCAGGCTGGAGCCGAGTGCGGAATTGCCGATGTTGGCATTGATTTTGACAAGGAAGTTGCGTCCGATGATCATCGGTTCGCATTCCGGGTGGTTAATGTTGGCGGGGATCAGGGCACGACCGGCAGCAATCTCGTCGCGGACAAATTCCGGCGTGTAGAAGGCAGGCATCCTGCATCCGCTACGGCGTTCGCCGGGGTGCTGGAAATCGAGCTGGTCACGGCGCACCAATGAGCCGGGGCCAAATCCGGCTTCCGCTTCCAAGGCGGAGGGACGCGGCATCACGGAAAGCGCATCCAGAACGCGGGAGGCTTCATCCGGTCTCGTTTTCGCGTCGGGGAAGCGATCGTACACGGCCTTGAAGGCGGCTTCGCGGCCCAGGTTTTCGCGGATGGCGGCAAATTCCATTTCCTGAGTGATGATTCCCTGGCGAGCATACCAGCGTTGGCTTACGGGATGGGAGCCGTCCGACACGAGGCAGGTGCCATGCGTACCTTCGATGGATTTCACATCGCCACGGCCAGCAATCCATTCCTTCCTCAAGGCAGGAAGGCCCTGATCCACAGAGACGGAAACGGAGTCATCGCCCCATGGGCCGGAGCAGTCGTACAGGCGCACCGGGGCATTGTCTTCCTTGCAGCCATCAGGGAAGACGGTCTCACTCAAGGACACTTCACGGAAGGGAACCCGGATTTCGGGGAAAAGTTTCCCGGCGACGTACACGCGTGATGAACCGGGGTAGGAAAGGCAGATATTCTGGGTGCTGTCAGTCATGGAAAAAAGCGGGCTATGTTCAGGTATCAGGTTGTAACAACCTTCTACGGAGACACATGCACGCTACAATACAACAGCGTATCAGGATCAAACTCTAGCGACTCCCTGCGAAGGTATTATCCCTATCAGGTTCGGAGGGTTTCGGATACGCGGATGGCCTGTATCACGTTCTCAGCATGGCATGCTCCCCTGTCGAAGGTGAAGACAATCCTACCCTTCCCCATCTTCCAGGGAAAGACATTTCCCCGGAATCATTCCCACGCCACCAAATCCGGGATCAATAGTGAACCTTAGGGGCTCTGACATCCAAACGTTTCTTCACCCTCATCCCCGAGATGACCAGTGGGATCAAACCCATCAGGAAAAGTACCACGCCATCCTTCCACAAGGTTTCCACCGTGCCATGGTCGGCACTGTACCCAGGGTCATCGGGCAGCTTACCGTCGCCCATCAGAGGAATGGGTTGCAGGTGCGCCAGGAAAATCGTGGGGCGATCCGTCGTTTCGCGGCTTTGACGCTGGGCTTCCGCAAACTCGTAGATACCCTGAATGCGGTCATTGACGAAGTACGACACCATAGTCTGGTTCTTCACCTTCTCCAAATCTTTGATGTAGGCGTTGAGGCTCTCTTCGGAGTCGCCCATGGCTAGGCGGCGCAGGGAACGCAGATGGAGCTTGGCATCGTCTGCATCCATGGCTTCCAGCGACGAAATAGCCGTCAGTCCTCGCAGGAGCATGCGCATTTTGTCCTTTTCGTCCGATGTGAGCATACCCGGCTTGTTTTTCAAGATATCGACACTTTTCTGAATTTTGACGCGTTCCAGTTCCCACAGGTTGTTGGTAGCCTGGTCCACGACAAACATTTCATAGGAATAGCGCAGAGGGCACACCTCCGCCACCAATGGTACGCGACCAGGTTTCAGACGTCCATTCTCATCGGTTCTATGGGCTGACCAGGGGATAAACTGGTTCATTTCCTCGAAGGGGATCATGGCTCCCGCAAGCAAGACCTGAGGAATCAGCACGAGAGGCACCATGTTCAAGGCCACGCGCTCGGTCTTGGCAAAAACCGACACAAGAAGCGAGATGCTGACCCCCACAAAAGCCGTCACGATCATAATCAGCCAGTAGGAAACAAACATTTCATTCACCTGCAAGATGGCATTGCCAATCACCAGGTACAGAGCAGATTGCACGGCTGCCAGAAAAGTGAGCACAAGAGCCTTGGCTGCTATGTAGCCCGAAATGAAAACGCGGTAGTTACTCTCGCGTTTAATGAGGGGCTTGTCCTTCAAAATTTCGCTGGCGGCTCCAGTCAGGCCAAAAAACATGGCAACCACTGCCGATAAAAACAGATAGGGGGGAATGTGCAGTGCCGTTTTGAAGGTGAAAACAGGCGTTGTAGATGCCCGCAGAGTCATTGCAATCAGAAGAGCCAGCAGAGGGCCCTCCAACAGTGTCGTGTACAGCCCCATCCTGCTACGTACACGCCCGAGGAAGGAGCGCATCACCCACAGACGGAACAGGCGCCACAATTGAATCGGAGAACGTTTAGGCTGAATGGGAATATCATCGTTATTCCCCAAAACAGTTTTCGGCCCCGCACCGCGAAATTCACTGCCCATCAAGTTGCGGAAGCGGAAACCCTCAAAGCGTTCCTGCCAGAGGCGGGGGTGCTGGAGGCGGCGTCTGTCATGCCACTGCAAAGGTGCCTCCAAAACCTCAAATACATAGTCAGCTCCTCCGGCTTTGATGCTGTCCGCCGAAACCTGGATACCCATATCAGCGGCGGCTTTACGGAAGTAATGCATCATTCCGGCAGGATCTCCCCAGAAGGCCATCTGCCCGCCGTGGTCAAGCACGAGAATCTTATCAAAGCGACTCAGAAGATTGGCACTCGGGCGGTGCATCGTAGCGATGACGATTTTATCGCGTCGCAGACGTTCCAGCGTCTCGACAACTTTGGTGGCATCGCTGGATGACAAGCCGCTGATGGGTTCGTCCATCAGAAACACGTCAGACACACCCGTCATATCCAGCCCCAGATTCAGGCGGGTACGCTCCCCATCCGAGATCATGCGCTCGTGGGGTCCGCCAACGCGGCGGGATGCGATGTGCGTCAGCCCCAGGAACTTCAAGGTGGCATTGACGCGTCGCATTCGCTCCGCCCGCTGGAGACGCGGACGCCGGACGATCGTCGCCTGAGCGATGTGTTCCGACACGGACATGGAGGCATCCAGGATGTCCTCGCGCGGGATGAAAGCAATGTAAGGACGCAGGTTTTCCGGCTGTTCGTAAAGGCGTTGGTTATTGTAGCGGACACGACCACGCGTCGGCAAAAGGTGTCCGGCAAGAATGGAAAGAAGCGTGCTTTTGCCCGATCCGCTGGGGCCGAGGATACAGACCATTTCTCCGCGTTTCACCTCGAAGTCGATGTTATCCACCACACGCCCGGAACGGGGAAAGTCCTTGGTCACACTCTCCACAGACAGCGAGCGGATGGCATTGTATTCTTCATCGAGGACGCCGGAGGAGAAGTTGCAGCGAAGGTTCTGGTAGGCATTCAGGTTGATGATATCTCCATCCTGCAATTCCATCTGGCCACGCACAGCCTTGTTGTTGACAGAGAGGTGGCCGCTAGCTTCTATCA
>CAYVAI010000011.1:0-71520 GCA_964448375.1 uncultured Akkermansia sp. | reverse complement strand
GCACAGCCTTGTTGTTGACAGAGAGGTGGCCGCTAGCTTCTATCACATCCAGAGTTCCGGAGTTCGTATCGCGAGAAAACGATACCTCAAACACCACCTCCGATGAAAGGCCGGGAGTCAGCAACATATCCCCCTTGCGGGCTTTTTCCGGCAGATTCGTCACGCGTACCTTGCGGGCTGCCGGGTCAATCTGGAACTGCTTGCCGATATCGAATGTTTCTCCCTTGATGTCATTGAGCAGAAATGGCCCCGATCCTTGTAACATGAAGGGAGTGTGGTAGGAAATTTCCGTGACAACACCTGGTTCAATCTTGCGTCCGCCAATACTGAAATCGACATCCGGGCGCAGAATAGTCACCTCGCCCTGCAAGCCCATCTTGATCTTCAACAGGCTGTTGCGGTTGCGGACGCGCGTAATCTGGAGGCTGTCATTCTGGACGTAGAAAAAGAAGGCTTCCTTGCGTCCGATACGCTTGGCTTCCAGGTAAAAGTTGAAGTCCTCATAGCTGATCGGGCCGGATGGCATCACCACCACCTGCCCCACCGTCAGCGGCATCGCGCGTCCGGGAACCAATGGACGACCACGAACAATCAGGGATTTTTTACCATCGTTGACCACCATCACGAGGCGTGAACAACGAATCAGACGGAATTCTACCCCCGCATCCGATGCAGGAAGAGCCACTTCACCGCGACCCGATGATGAGAAACTAACGCTGAATGCCGGGTCATCCGCCTCCGTACCAGGCACATTCAACAGATTCATCAGGCTTTCGTGAGCACCGGGCAATTCCAGGCCGAAGGTGACGCGCTCAAACAATTCCTTCAAGGAAGACTGGTCTCCGGAATTCTTCAGCAGAGACAATACTTCCAGCGCGATTGCCATGCGTTCCGCCTCATCGCGACCAGCAGCTGCGGCAGCAAGAACTTCATGCTCCGTGTAAGAAGCAGACAATGACTGCTCCAGACGAGACGAAAGCCAATAGTGCTCTACTTCCGGGAAGGTATAACGCAAAATATCCAGAGCGGCATCGGCATCCCTGGCATTGATGTGGCGGTGCCTCATCAAAATCGTCGCAAACAAATCAATGACCGTTCCAGCATCGCGTCGCATCGAACCGTCATCCCTGCGCAACCACGGCAGGTGCCCTGCCAGCAACCGCAACATTCGCAGGCGCCAGTGGCCTATTTTTTTCTGGATGAACTGGATGGGACGGATCATGAAATTACCAGGGGAGAGCTAGCCCCTTTTCTACATGGCGTCTGCCTTTCGGACAATGCCCAACTTGACCTGATTCTGAAAATGACAAAAAAACATTTCTCTTAGGCTTGATAGCAGCCATTTTAGATACTAATTGTAGAGAACAGCCGCACGCCATAGTTTGGCATGCAGGCCAAACAATTATAATCCAACAAAACACTATGGACTTCCAAGTATCCACTCTTTGCGACTACGCCGCCGACTACCAGGGCAAGCTTTGCGTCCAGGGCGCTTTCGACACTCTCTTCGCTCGCCAGACCCCGGTTGTGCATCCTTCCTGCGCTCTTGCTCTTCGCATTACGCTTACTCCCGAAGACGAAGGCGATCACAAGCTCGGCATCAGCATCGTTGACGAAGACGGCGAAGCTCTTGACAAAGAACGCATGCCCATCACCGGCGACCTGCACGTGCAGCTTCCCGAAGGTGCTTCCTTCTTCACCCGTAACCTGATCATGAACTTCCAGGGCCTTACCTTTGAAAAGGCAGGCACCTACTCCGTGGACATCTCGCTTGACGGCGAAATCCTCACCCGCGTGCCGCTTCGCGTCGTGCTCGTTCAGCAGGAAGAAGCTGCTCAGAACTAATCTGACTCTTTAAACTTTATTTCATTACAGGGGGTATCCGTTTTTTGCGGGTACCCCCTGCTTATTTTGTACGAATCGCGCATTGCAACCCGATTTGCAATTGTCTTCCCGGCACCGTCAGGGTACAAATGAGGCCGGAATGCGACACCAATCCTACCAACGGGCCATCATCACGGGCGCCTCGTCCGGCCTCGGAGAAGAATTCGCCTATCAGCTTGCCCCTCATGTCGATGAGTTGATTCTCATTGCCAGACGACAGGATCGTTTGACTATTGTGGGAGAGAGCGCCCGGAGAATCAATCCGGCTCTTCAGGTATCCTGCCTTCCGGGTGACCTGACAGATCCTTCTTTCATGATCCCTCTGGTGGACATGCTCACCAGCCTTCCCCCTGTAAAAACCCTGCTCGTCAACAATGCAGGCATGGGAGACTATGGCGAGTTTTCCTCGTCAGACTGGGACAAGGTGGAGTCCATGCTGGTGCTCAACATCTTTACACTGACCAAACTCTGCCATGCCCTCATCCCCTATCTCGAAACAGCAGGGGGAGGCATCATCAACGTCAGCTCTCTCGCTTCCGCCCTGCCCATTCCTGACTTTGCTGTGTATGCCGCCAGCAAATCCTATGTCCTTTCCCTCTCAGAAGCACTGCAGCTGGAGCTGAAGGAGAAGAAAATCTCGGTGCTAGCCGTCTGCCCCGGTCCCGTCCATACGGAATTTGGCCAGGTAGCGCGTCGTCCAGGCTTCACGGGCGATATGATGCCGGGCAAACAAATGTTCGATACATCGCGCGAACAAGTCGTCACCGAGACTTTGACAGCCCTCGCAAAAAACAAGTCACGCATTTACCCCGGCGCCCCTATCAAGTGGTCCCACATCCTGCTCTCTCTCCTGCCTGCTCCCATCATTCGATGGGTCATGGGCAGGAGACCCCGGCGTAGCCTGCCAAAATCCTGATTCACCCCAACATCCATCTCCATCCATGAGCCGATCAAGAAGGCAAGTCTCGCAAACCCGCGTCTCTCCGGTATCTATCATCCTATGCGGATGTGCCATCGCCGTTGCTGCCTCCCTGTTCACTCCCTATCCGGCCGACCTCGTCCGAGCTCTGCGTGGCATGCCATCCGAGACATCCGCTAACCCGGGAACCACCGACAACACCAGGAGCCTCCAATCTGACAAAACAGATAAGGACACGGAACAACCCACTCAGCCGGACAACGGCATTGCGAAAGGCAAGGCCACAGACTCAGCCTCGACAACTGGGGAAACTCCCCCCCCTCCCGTCACCCCTGTCACCCCTCCCGTGGTTTCTGCTCACATGGTCGATTCCCGTTTGGCAGAGCCTTGGCGCATCGAACGTTCGGTCTCCATGCCCGACGTCAGCTATCCGCCCTTCCCTCCCGTTATTCCAACGCGCGTAGCCACAGGGGCGTTCTGGGATGTCAAAGAACTCGCCCGTGGATTGAATCTCAAGACGAAAGTCAACTTCATCGAAGGCGACCGGGCATCCATCACCCGCGTCAATCCCGCCAACTACCGCGCAACCATTACCCTGGATGTCGTCGTACCCAAACCACTGACCAAGGCAGAAGAACTCAACACCGTCAATCCCAACCTCAGCCGCATGTTGCCGGGGCTAAAGGAATTGTTTGATTCAGGCAAGCTATCCCCCTACTATTCCCTGCTCTACACGCGGAAGCAGAATGAAATACGAAAGAAACTTTCCTCGCTCAACCAGGTTCTGGATCGCCACAACTTTTACGACACCGAAACCATCATGGAGCTCCGCCATCCGGCCACAGGCCGTAAAGTACTGTGGCTGCAAAGCGAAATGGATGTCGTCTCCGACGGCTCAGATGGAGACCGCCTGAGCACAATGCCGGATAAGATACTCAACAGTTCCTTCTACCAGCCCAGCACCTCCTACCGCTGGATCAAGAAGACCGACAAGGTCAATCCTCTCCTTCCCGTTTGGGAAAAACGCCTCGCCTCCCTCCAAACGACACTCGCCAAAGCCACCGGGGAGAAGAAAGCCCAGACTCGCAATGAGATTGAACACGCCAAACTCGTCATCGCAGAGTTGAAGCGCAACAGTTTCCTGATTGCGGAATACGA
The DNA here is from genome assembly GCA_964448375.1 of uncultured Akkermansia sp. Taxonomy (GTDB): domain Bacteria; phylum Verrucomicrobiota; class Verrucomicrobiia; order Verrucomicrobiales; family Akkermansiaceae; genus Akkermansia. The sequence goes on along the minus strand of CAYVAI010000011.1, from coordinate 67,559 downwards.
TCCCTTCATCGTCGTCCCCCTTGGCATCGTCAACCAGTCGTCCACCTTCTCGCCTTCCTTTGGCGACTTCGTCGTCGTCGTCGCTGGCAACAAGCTCTACCCGGCAATCGTCGGTGATGCAGGCCCACGCTACAAGACGGGCGAAGCCTCCCTGAGGCTTGCGGCTACCATCAATTCCAAGGCTAATTCCTACGCTCGCCCCGTCTCTGACCTGACTGTCAGCTACATCATCTTCCCCGGTACGGCACTGCCGGACAAAGGACCGCCCGACTACGGAGTCTGGGAGAGCACCTGCATGGGACTTCTCAATGATATCGGTGGTCTCGCTCCCGGTTACACGCTGCACCGTTGGACAGATCTTCTGGCTCCACCTCCTCCTGTGGATACCACTCAGCAAGCGGGAACTCCGAATACAACAGGAGCCACCGCAACAAGCAATCCTCCTGGAGCCGGAAAACCGGATACCCTCACACCGGCTACCGGGGAGACTTCCACGCAAAAAGAAAAGCCCTCATCATCAGGCGCCGCACCACGCTCCGCCCCACCTTCTTCCTGGACGCCACCTCCGTCGTCACGTCCAATATCCCGTCAAGGGCCATAGTTTCCAAACCCAGCCATGCCGGCAAAACACTGGCAAAGCGCAGTCTCCTATTCGCTAGGGCGGCGGAATACGTCACACCGTCATCCAGCCAAGAACAGGCAGTCGCATGCCAGATAGGCAGATGCTCGGGATCATCCGCAATATAGATGCGCCCGCGCGATGCATCCTCAGCGCGATCGCGCAAGATATTGACCAATTGTAGTCCTTGCCCGTAATGCCGACCAAGCGTCAGCATCTTTTCGCGCGGCAGCACGGCAAATTGCTCACCTAAAACCAGAAAGGCAAGCTCCGTCCAGAACTCGCCGACGCAACCAGCCACACTGTACGTATAGCGTTGCACATCAGCCTCTGATGCCGTGCACACGGAATCAGAGACTTCTGCACCGAAAAATTCCAGATCCCATATCTGCCCCTCCACAATCGTATGAAGCACCTTCCGTACCAGGTGGATTTGCTCGCCAGGCAAGGATTCCATCGCCCGAACGCATTCATCGTAGCGCTGAAGCAGGATTCTTTCGCCCTCGTGTTGCTGATCGGGCGCCAGTTCATGCGCCAGACGCTCCAGGCATGCGGATCGTTCCTCCGGGCGGGCATCACCCACGACAACACGAGCCATCAGGCGGAGAATATCCAGCCGCACCTCGGCAGATGCCTGAGCTGTATCAGCCACGGAATCCGCAGCCCGCGCCAGCATATACGCCATGGACACAGCATCCTTCATCCCTCGCGGCAGAAAATTGATGCTGAGGAAAAAGGAGCGGGAAACAGACTTCAACAATGCGCGGCCACCATTCATCGACGCCAAGTTTAACGCGTACCAACCAACAAGGCAAAGTCAATTCCCTAAAACAGATCGAGTCCATCAATTAACTCTTGTCACAAGGACATAGGTTCAGTTATCTAATTCTATCATACGACCAGAAACTCCAATGAAAAATCTTTCATCATCTCTGCCTGCATTTCTATTAATTGTCATGAGTGTGACTCTGCTTCCCTCATGCAGTAAAAAGGACAACTTCGATCAAATCCCCCGCACTGGCTTCATCCAGCATTACCAGCACGATGAAGACAAACAAACGCCCTTTCTCTCCTACTGGGTAGATGGCAATACCCGCGAATGGAACGATCGCGTTCAAGGCAAACATGGCAAGAAGCAAGTCCTGTATATCAAGGATATCAACATCAACTTCATGAATGCCAAGCCAGAGACAGCTGCAGAAAAAAAGGATCTCGACAAACTCCGACAGTACTTCCGTGATTCCCTGAGTAAAAACATCAGGCAGGCCCTCAAAAACGACTACAACTTCATTCCTAAATCCACTCCCTCGCCTGACGCCTACACGCTGGAAATAGCCATCACCTCCATCACGCCGACGCATGCCGTGACCAACATGCTACTCAGCGGCATCAATGAACTCAAAGCAGGCGTCAGTACCATCGGCGGTCAATTAGTCAAAAAAGGCCATATCTCCATCGCAGCCAAACTGGCGGACGAAAAAGGACGCACGATCGCCGAAATGGCCGACTACAGGGAGGACCACTCCGCCCTCCTCTTCGACCTCAAAGACTTCACCCGCTACAAGCACCACGAGCGCCACATCGACGAGTGGAGCAAGGAGATCACGGAAACCCTGACACATCCAGCGGACTACAAGGTGGAAGCTCCCAAAAAATTCACGTTGAACCCCTTTTGACACTCAAAAGCACCAAGTCACCCAGATCCCAACGCTGGCATAGTTGCTGATCCCATGGGCAAGACCTTGGTAGTAAGCTACAAAGGGTTGCAGACGAAAAGCTGCCCCCATTCGGAACAAGGGTCCGGTGCGCACCATAAAATCCTGTAATCCACTCACCCCGTGGTAGGAGGAGGAAGCCCCCAGGGAAACTGTCGATACCCAGGCCGTACTCTCCAGAATCAAGGGTTGCCAACTCGCTGAAGCCTGGCCGTAAAACCCTTCCTGCCCATAATCATACACGACGCAGGAGTGAATGTACCAATCGGGAGTTGGGCTCCAATGGAGATGAAGGCCATGTTCAGAGCCCGACTTCAGCATGGTGTTGTCAAACCAGTTCCTAGCGACAGAAACACCAACTGTACATTCATTACCGACGTAGTACATAAGTTCTCCGTAGGCGATTGTCTGGTTGAATTCTATGCCGGCAAACCCTCTCAGAAAATCAACCTCGGTAGAAACTGCCCAATCGTTGCTCAGGGCACCGGAAAAGGCAACTTGTGATTCCCAAACCTGATCCCCCAGTTTCCTCCCTCGGTACACATAATTGGAACGCGCCCCCTGCATCAGCGAGCCCCCCAGGAACACCGGAGAGCGCCGGGAACTCTCCAGCAAGGAGGGTACCCCCTGATAGCCCCAACCTTGACAAAGGCTGAAACACGCAAGGAAAAGGACATACAAGCGAACCATCATGCCTGCATCATGCCATCGGCCATCTCAAAAAGCAATCCGTCTCCGCGCCCACATGGGCAAACCAGCTCGCTAATCCCTCGTCTGCACAGTATTTTTACCGTAGCTGAATGGCGGGGAAAGTTCTCTGGAAACAAGCTCCTCCATGGATACATTTCCACTTTCCCGAGGTATCACAAATGTGTTGCCAAATAACCTGACATCCCTCGTGCTTTTCAAGGAAACGGCTCTTCGATTCCGTAGTTCGAATATATTGTCGGAAATTTGAATTCCGGAGTGTACAGATTTGTTTTCATCGCCACGAGCATTCTCCGGATGAAAACAAATGACTGGCTCAGCACATTGAATGAAGGTGTTGTTCCGTATCACCATTTGGCGGACAGCTCCAGACTCGAACCACGAATTGGCATCCGCCGCAACTAGGATGGCATGCATCCCCGTCCTCATAAATATACACCCTTCCACGACGATCGGCTTTCTCGTTGAAATCAGGAAGCCGCGCGTCGGGATGGAATCCATCGTACAATTGCGTATCTGAACAGAAGGCGTCCATGTAGTATTTTCGACGACATCGTTTTGTCCATACGAAGAAGGTACGGGGGTATCCAGTTCCAGAATCATCTCTTTGTCGTTCTCAAGCCTGGCATGGAGAACCTTTGACTTGCCATAGGGGAGGAGTGTTTCGTGATTGATAAATGCTAATTCATCTCCCTCTGCAAAGGCATGGAAGCCATAGGTTTGCGAATGCATGAACCGAACCTTGATCTCTCGGGGAGACAAGACTTCCGTCAGTCTCAAGTAGGTTCCATGAATATTGATAGGATCATCGTTGGAACCACTAAAGTAAGCCCCATCCACCAAAATTTTTCCGCCGCAACCGGAAAAATGTAACATATCCGCCCATGCAGCGCAGGTGCGCCCAGAGCCTTTCCTAGGGGCAAATACTAGATTCCTGAACGCAATATCCTGCGAAAACTGACTCACAATTCCCATTCCGTGCACGTAATGGAACGCGACATTGTCCCAGATGATGTTTGTCGAACGATTACAAAAAGCACCAGCACAATCACGCAAAATTTCCCTGTTCTGATAGGTGACGCCTTTCTCAAAACCCGGATTTTTTGCAAACGTAACCTTTACTTTGCCAGGAGATACTTCCTCAGCCTGTTCGATTCCTCCCAATGGCGAACCGGAACGAACTAAAATCACGGGGTTACTCCTGTAGATCTGCCCGTACCCTCCTGCTGAAGCTTTCCAACCTTCACCCAACCAAATGATTTTGCCGTTTTCCAAGGTATAGGAGGAGTCCTTATGGATAGACAAAATCGCATGGTTATCCCCCACTTCCTCCACCGTGTATTCGGAAACTGTCGGACGGTGGTAATCAAACGACATCCCGGAAAAAGTCACATTGCGGGCATGATCCAAATGGACATTAACCATTTTACCACGGGCGAAGAACTGGGCATCTTTTCCTTCGACGCGCAGGTGCTGCACCCCATTCATCTCCATCGCAATCGCCTTGTCACCCTGAGGAACATCGTTGGTATTGGAAATCGCCAACTTCCGGGTCAGCAACCTTTCCGGAAACCAATCGTAGCGACCAGGAGCAAAGCTGATTGTTATCGGTTGAGTCGCACTTCCCCCACCCTGTGGAGCCAAGGTCTCCGTCAACGCTCCCGGAGACAAAATTTCCACACGATCTCCAGGAGATAGAACCAATTTATTGAGAGGGGCAAACGTCTTCCAGGGAGAAGTTTTGCTTCCATCACCTTCATCATTTCCATCTGCTGGAGAAATACAATAAGTTCGAGAACGACCCGACGGCACGTCTCCTTCCGCATGAATCAGAAATCCAGAAACAGCAACCAACATCAACAGGGCGCCGTAAAGACAGAACCAACTCACTTGAACAAAGGGAACACAGGGAAATTTCATCGTTATCATTCTCATCACCAAAGGGCATTTTACCAATCACCACAATATGATCAATCAATTACCGCCTTAACTCTGAGATAACACACGCGCCCCACACTTCCTCCCTTACCTCACATAGGTTTGCTACTTTCCCGGAAACAGCAATGTAACATTTTCCTCATACTCTATACCATACTACAAGTCATTCGTTACCTTGCCATAAGAGCAGAAATAGGAACAGACTGCTCATCAAAAAATGAGCAATTCACATAAAAAAAGCTTGCGAAAACCCGGAAAGAGCGTATAAATATTGGCACACCTTCCCCAACAAAGCGGATGTAGCTCAGGGGTAGAGCGCAACCTTGCCAAGGTTGATGTCGTGGGTTCGAATCCCATCATCCGCTCCATTCTTTATTGAACTTACCTCATTGGGGGTAAGTTTTTTTGTTTTTAGGATGAATGATGGGACTGGTTGCCTCACTTCCAAAGCCAGGCTAATTCGGGGATTCCACCTATGATATCACTCCCCTTTTGATTGCATGTAACAATCACAGGATCGGCACCGTAGAGTACTTCTCCCTCGTTCATCAGGACGCGCCATATTCTGTCGGCCTCGCCTCCCCAAGTAGACAAGGCTTCGGACATAATACGGGCAAAGGTGGGGCGCACGGCAAAGGAAGTCATGCTTCGGTAATCACTGGTAATTTTTTTCAGAATGCTCGGTTCGGGAGTTCGGCGGATTCCCGACCTATGTAGCATGATACATCCGGCATCGTCTGGCGCTGAATCCAGAAGTGATTGAAAATCAGCCTTAAATCGTTCGATTGGGACAGCATCGTCCTGCATGATGACGACCCAATCTTCCACGCACACTTCAGCATAATCCAGAGCACGTTTCATGGCGCGTTTGCACCCAATGGCACGGCAAACGTATTCAGGGGATTCCTTCAGTCGTTTGATTCCGTAGGCTTCCAGACCATCTCGTTCCCAGGCGGGAATATCGTCCATGCTTTCTATTCTGACCCCATCAACCCATTCCCAAGTGAGTTGTCTTTGTCGAAAAATGCGGGAGAGCTTTTCGCGTTTTGGTGACTCAGGGAGACTGACTACTAGTATTTTATACATTTTTTGCTTATGTTAATGTTCTGATGACTGCCTAAACAATCTCCACCGGAGAAAAGAAAACTGACGGAGAAGAGAACACAGAGGGCAGACAGGTGAAGGCTACGCGATGTTTTTTGCAGTTCAAGGATGAGAAATTGTTGATTATCAAAGGCCAGTAAGCTCAATGATTCATGAGGCAATACATGCCTCTGGGCACGAATGGGGCAGTTTCTTCTCCACTGGAAATTTTCCTGAGGCGTCGTTACATAGAGCTGATATTCAAACTATATCAGCTTATGAACATTACCATAGCAGGAACAGGATACATCGGTCTTGTGACCGGAGCATGCTTTGCTGAAGCAGGCCACACCGTCACATGTATCGATATCGACGGACAACGCATCGAAGGCTTAAGGCGCGGTGTGATTCCTATTCACGAACCCGGGCTTAATGAACTCGTCATTCGGAACTCTTCCGAAGGGCGCCTCAGCTTTGATACGGCTCTCGAACGGCACATCAACCAATCCGACGCCATTTTTATTGCTGTTGGAACCCCATCACTGCCCAGTGGAAAGAGCGATCTTTCGTTCGTCGAAGCTGTCGCCAGAACAATCGGTCAATCTCTGGAACACGCCAGCCTTGTCGTCGTCAAGAGTACAGTCCCCGTCGGGACATCAGGCACCATTGGAAAAATCATGTGCCGGGAGTTGCAACGCCGCGGGATGGGCTGCGGATTCGAGCTTGCCTCCAACCCGGAATTCCTCCGGGAAGGGAAAGCTGTCAGCGATTTCATGCACCCGGACCGCATTATTGCAGGCACAGCAACGATACGTGCCAGGGAGCTTCTGGAAGAGCTTTACAAGCCCTTCACTGATCAGGGCATCGAATTGACCCACATGGATATTCCCTCCGCTGAAATGACCAAATATGCCGCCAACGCCATGTTGGCCACACGCATCAGCTTCATGAACGAAATCGCCAATCTCTGCGATGTTGTCGGTGCAGATGTGCGCATGGTGCAACGAGGAATGGCATCTGATTCCCGAATTGGGCAGCATTTCCTCAACCCCGGCTGCGGATATGGCGGATCATGTTTTCCAAAAGACGTCCAGTCACTCATTCACACTGGCTTGCAACACGGTATGGAAATGAAAATCGCCCAGGCAACAGAACAGGTCAATGCCATCCAGCGAGGAATCCTCGTGGACAAGCTCATGTACCTCTGGGGCGACTCGGCGCGGCACATGGGCAAGACGATCGCCATCTGGGGGACGGCATTCAAGCCAGATACGGACGACACGCGGGAGGCCCCTTCCCTCACCATGGTTCAGAGGTTGTTGGATCACGGAGCCACCGTGCGACTGTACGATCCGGTTGTCCGAGGCATGCAACGCATGTTCCGCAACGAGAATACCGTTTACGAAGCGGTGTCACCCAATGATGCTGTTCAGGGAGCAGACGCACTGTTGGTCGTCACGGAGTGGGACGCTTTCCGCGAACCAAACTGGAAGAACATCCGCAAATTAATGAACGGAAATATTGTCCTTGACGGCCGCAATATGTACGCCCCGGAAGAACTCCGTCGGGAAGGTTTCGTCTATCAAGGGATAGGTATCCCGGCAGCATAAATAAGGATACATCAGGTAGATAGGTGACGCATGGCAGGGACTATTACCCCGCCATGCGTCTTTTTTTCAGCATGAAGATTCCGTACACCGCATACGAAAAACACCCCACTCCGGGTTTGAAACCAGAGCGGGGTGCACTCAGATTACGAGGATGGAAGGGTGACTCAACCAGCAACTGTTTCGGAAGAGCCAGCAAGCGCATACATGCCATCACAATCCGACAGGAAGATTTCGACGCCCCAATCATCCCAACTGATGATGAGTCGATCGGGGGTCCATTCAACAACAGAGCCCCATGATTCTCCGGCAAGCCTCCTGGCACGATTCCCGAGAATGCGCAAGGTATCATGCCAATGCGGGTGCGAGAGTTCCAAAACGTGTTCCCATGTTTTTGGGTCTGTCGAAATGGCGGCATTGGCGATACGGAAGCGTTTATCCACCATGCCTCCGCGAGTCACGGATGGATTGCCCTTCTGCACGATAATATGCGGCAGGATATCGTGTTCCTGAATGTATGCCTCCATATTGGCACAGCCGTTCTCCTTCATCAGGCGATGGATAAAGTTGTCTTCAGTGAAACCAAAGAAGGTATGCCCGGGACAGTGTTTCCATTTTTCCACGATGGGAAGCATAAACTCGGGGTTCTGTTCACACTTCATCACCAACTGGAGCACCTGGGGAGACATGTTGAGGGCAAAACCAAAGAAATGGTATCGTTCACTCTTCAGGCAGAAGAAGCCGCCATAGTTGTGCGCAACGAGATCCCGGGCATTGTAGTAGCTGGAGTAATTGGGAGGAAGTGTCGCATGGAAGGCGTCGATGTTCTTCAGGTAGTCTGGCGAGTAGAAATCATCATCGTCAATTTTAACGAACAATTCATACCCGGAGATGTCGAGACCTCGAACGGTATCAAGGATATTGGACATCTGGTTCTTGTTCGGGAAATATCGCAACGTCAAACGCCCCTCCTCGATGAAGGAGCGAAATCGTGGTACAAGAATCTTGTTGAATACGTACTCTGTCACTCCTTTGACCGCGACAAAAACGTGGTAGTTCTTGGGATCATACGTTTGGTGCATGAAGGAGAATATCTGCCGTTCCAGGCTTTCGAGCCTTTTATAGGAAGGAAGGCAGACGGCAATTTTCAAATGGTGTGGTGTGGTGTCCATGAGATTATAAGAGTTTAGGGTTCATACAAGGGGTTTCACAGCTTCAAGGCAAATGGCCTCAAGCGGCGGAAGTGTGGGGTTAAACATGGATTGTGGGGGTTCCAATCCGGACAAAATCCTGAGGGAGGACTGACCGGATTCATGGACAGTGACATCGAATCCCACCGATCCGAGACAGACGAGCAGGAGTTCTTTCGACCAGTACGACTTGTGTTCCAGCTTGTCCTCCATCCACCTCAGCAGTGCCTGCACGGGAGAAATATCGTCCTTCAACTGACCAGCCAAGGCAGCAGATATCATGCCGGAATAATCCACAATTCGGGAGACATCAGCGATGAGCAGGCGCATCACGCCCCCCGGCTTTAGGCTCCTCCAGGCTTCATGTAAAAAATGCAGTGCTTCGCGAAATGTCATGCACTCAATCACGTGTTCCACGTAACAGGCATCTACGCAGGAATCCGGCAAGGGGATGGACTGCTTGATGTCGTACTCAGGGTAGCCGAAATACATCCAGTCATCCAACTTCCTCTTGCTAGTTGAAAGCTGGACATTTAACGGCTGGTTTGCCGATGTCCGACTGGAAAAATCCGGGTCGATCAGAAGAGCCAGATCTTTCTGGGAAGCATCTGCAATCAAGCTCAATTGATCGCCAATATAGTGCCCTGAATCTGATCGGAAGAGAAATTCCTCCCCCCAATGGAACCAGTCCATGCTAAAAATTCCACTACCTTTATGATACAGAAGACCGGAACACCCCGAGCCACGCCGTCGAAAATAACCACCAGCATAGAATTCAATCTCGTCCTTCCAGGATTTGTGAATGGCTTTAGCGACCATTAACGGGGTCTGATAGTAGAAACACTCCAGAGCATGGAGTTGTCGGGGCTTACACCAGTGTGAAGATACCTGATCGTTGTCCGGCAATGGGTAACGACCGCTGTGCATGCAGAGGCGAGAGCTTGATTTGGGAACGGCTCCTAGGCGCAAGGCCAGCTCTCCGAAAATGATGTCTTCGGGACCAGTTGCGGCAATATTCTCGCAGGCAACGATTTTCTCTACCAAACGGCGAGAGATAAAATATCCGGCACCTCCGCTCGGGGCTCCACGATTCGCCAATGAATCATCACCGATCAACTCCGCTTCGTCATCGAGCAAATCTTCCAGGCGATCCAGAGCCACATAGGAATCGTCATCGCATTTGAAAAGCCACTCGAAGTCGTAATGCTCCAGAGCATAACGGAAAAAGGCCAGCACTTTCTCGGGCAGATGAGCGTAGGTATCGCTTGCCCAAAGGGACACAGTGTCCTCGCTTTCATCAACAAGAGGCTTTCTATGGCCGACAAAGAAGAGCGCTTCAATCCCCTCAACCGGGTGTTTCATCCAAGTTGCGCGCACTGTATCACGGCGTTCCCGTGCTTTGCAACAGGAACAAATGCCGACGAGAATATTCACTTTTTTCCGCACGGGAACTTCAGTCTGTTCCATGGGCAAATAGGTGTCGATCAGCTGGCCAACAATGCTGTTTTTATCCACATTGTCTAACAACTCCGGGGAATTCTCAAGGCGAGAGCCCCAAAGACATACGACTACGGAACTCTTCAATTCCCGGCTTTTAAGGCCAAGCCACCCGTTGTAGCAGTTCTGCCATGCGGATTCATGCACGGGATACACGGACTCCACCGGAGAAGCCAATTGAGACAATCCGAAATGAATCACAGCCTTGGTGAAGACATCCTGCCCGAAACTACCCTGGGGCCTCGCCTTGCGGCGCTGAGTTACATCGGCACAGTCGAGAGCAAACTGCTGCTTGGCAGACATCTCCCGAGGGCCATCCCAAGGCATCACTGCGGCAGGGTCTTCAGAAAACAGCCTCAGGCACTCCATCATAGGATGCCCGGTAGGGAACCCCATCAATCCCGTACCATAAGCTCCTGGTTCCCGTTCGGGAAACCAGGGAAGCTCATGCTGAACAAACTCTTTGAGGCAGACGATATCCAGCTCCGTCCACCACCCGCCTTCTCTTGCCAGCAAGGTATCACGCAGCAAGTTGGCAAAAGGTTCCCAGCCCGCTTGTTCATGGATAAAAGCCTGTTCTTCGGGGATCAATCCGGCAGCATCGCGAAGGATGATGCCCTCTGGAACATTCGAGCAGGCATGGTAGCTCCATAAGTGGACATCCATCCCATGGGCCAGATACGAACGCAGTGATAGACATGCCAGGAGAGGGAGTTCTCCTCCCGGCCAAAATGCGGAAACCCGCTGTTTGATAGAATCAGTCATCATACAAATGTCGTTGTTCATGGTTTATTCCGGAAGCTGGAGCATCTGGTCGAAGATTTCTTCCCAACTCTCCATCGAGGCCTTCATACCGCCCAACTGGAGGCCGCGTTCGCAAGCGGCGGCAGCCATGTCCTCGCGCAAATGGGGTTCGAAGGCCATCTTGCTGGCGTAGTAGATAAACTCACGTTCATTGCTGCAAAGCCACCCCGTCTTGCCATGTTCGACCAGTCTCTTCCAGCCGCCACGGTCATCGACAATCAGGACACTGCCGCTTGCCATGGATTCAAAGCCGATGCGCGGCCAGTTTTCCGTGGTATCAGTCGGCTGCAAAACGATTTCGCAATGCTTGTAAAAATCCTGCTGGGAGACCACCTTCTGGTTGGCCGCCGTGCGAATCCAGCTGTAAGGACGCCCAATCTTGCGTTCGCTCTTCTCACCGAAGCCAAGGAAAAGCCCCTGCTTGCATTTCGGCGCAACAAAGTATTCGTAAATATGCAGTGTGTTCCGGGCAAACTTGTCGGCATCCTGGCGTGAAATACGGCCGCAGCCAAAAAATTCGTTGGAACGTTCCTTCACGAAGGGGAAGTCATCCGCATGGAAGTAGGGAACGAAGGTCGAGAAAATAATGCCCGAATCCTGGTTCAATGCCTTCAGTACAGGCATGTTCTTCTGGCGGACATCCTCATTCTGGTAAAGGAACATGGCGATCTGACCGTCGGACATCGCCTGCTTTTCCTTATCAAAAAGCCATGTCATGCAGTTGACAAAAACCGTTCGCTTCGTCCGCTGGCGGATGAGAGGCAGGCTATTCAGGAACTCCGAATTACAGAACCCGATCACCGGATCTCCCTGCTCGACTACCGACCAGTCATTCGGAGCATGGATGTGGACTCCGCGGGAAATCATCTCCATGTACAGAGGTTCCCTGGTAACGTTATCCCATGTGGGAATCAGATGGACTTCCATCCCCATGTTAACCCAGATAATAATTTGGTGGTGTAATTCCGTCCCTGCACCGCCGTACATGCCGGGGAAGCCGTGGACGAAAATTCGTTTCAATTGTGTGCTCATTGTATTCTACGTTGGTTATGATTGTTTTGTGATGAATCTCCTCATTGGTGGAGGTCTCCATTAACAGCCCACACCGACCGGCACTCAACCAAAAGAGATTAATTTTATATTCAACAAACTATAAATTAAACTGTTACACAAAAATACATTTTCACATTTTTCTCCATCTTAAATTCAAATTCATAAGAGATACTCATCCCAAACAATACAATCTGGACAAACACTGGAAAATGGAGACAGGTCGTAGCTGGGAGCAGGGAGGAAGCCCCCCATAACGCATCACTTACCACCTGCAATTCACGAGACAAGACAGGTATTTTAATCTTGTAAAATAGACAAGAAGCCCTTAGCTTGATGCCCGTTATGCAAAACACTGCCAAAGCAGCCGTGTTGACGGCTCCCAAAACCTTCGAAATCCGCGAATATCCCATCCCTTCCATCAGCGATGACGAAATGTTGATCAAAGTGGAAGCTTGCGGCGTTTGCGGCACAGACGGCCACGAATACAATCGCGACCCCTTCGGCCTCTGCCCCGTTGTCCTCGGCCATGAAGGCACCGGCGAAATCGTCGCCATGGGCAAAAACATCACCAAGGACACCGCCGGTAACCCCGTCGGCCTTGGGGACAAGATCGTAACCTGCATCATCCCCTGCGGTACCTGCGATGCCTGCCTCAATACCCCTGCCCGCACCAACCTCTGCGAGAATGTCGGCGTTTACGGACTTATGCCCGATGATGAAGTCCATTTCAACGGTTACTTTGCCGAATACCTGGTCATCCGCAAAGGGTCTACCTTCTTCAACGTCAGCAATATGTCGCTCGACCAACGCATTCTTGTGGAACCCGCTGCCGTCGTCACCCACTCGCTGGAGCGCGCCAAGAGCACAGGCCTCCTGAAGTTCAATTCCGTCGTCCTCGTTCAGGGTTGCGGCCCGATTGGTCTCCTCCAGATCGCTACCATCCGCACGCTCGGCATTGAAAACATCATCGCCGTGGACGGCAACGATTCACGCCTCGAACTTGCCCGCGAAATGGGAGCCACCCGCACCTATAACTTCACAAACTATGCCGACTTCAATGCCCTCGTCGAAGCTATCAAGGCTGACAACAGCGGCCGACTGGCTGACTTCGTCTTCCAGTGCACGGGCGTGGGCAAAGCTGGCGCCAACGCATGGAAGCTCGTCAAACGCGGCGGTGGCCTCTGCGAAGTTGGCTTCTTCATGGATGGCGGAGAAAGTGTCATCAATCATCACTACGACCTCTGCAACAAGGAAGTAACAGCCGTTGGCTCCTGGGTGTACAGCCCTCAGGATTACCCGACTACCTTCGACTTCCTCAAGCGCGCCTACGGCATCGGCCTTCCTCTGGAAAAGCTGATTTCACACCGTTTCAAGCTCTCTGAAATCACGGAAGCTCTCGAAACCAACGTTCAGATGAAGGGCATCAAGATTGCCGTCATCTGCGACTAAGCGCAAGCTTTCAACAAGCACCATTTGAAATCCGTTCCGGACTGAGCTTCCGGGGCGGATTTTTGCTTGGGGGAGACATCACAATAGTCTGGAAGAACACTTCATCCTCTTGAGGCGTATCCTTGCCAGGCGGCGACGGAGCCGGCGACCGCGCTCGTCCATCATCTGTTCCCGAGACTTGCTTTGCGTCACCATGTACACTCCACCAAAGACCAACACAACAGCCAAGCACTTGAGCACGCCAAACGTGTCCATCCCCCACCACACAGCCACCGCCGAAGCCACAATGGGCTGGACATAGTTGTACATGCTCACCACTGTCGGGGGTAAACGCTTCTGCCCAATGGGCAATAGAAGGAAGGTGAGGAAGGTCCCACAAAAAATGACGTAGGCAGTACTCCCGTAAATCCCGGCAGACAGGGACTCGAAAGGGATAGAACCGATGTCTCTATAAGCAAAAGGCAACCAGCAGATGGATGAATACATGAACATCCACTTCATCAAAGTTACTGGAGAATAGCGGGAGATTAGCCCCTTGAAACAGACAAAATACACCGCCTCGCTGATCTGAGCAAAGAGCACCAACATGTCACCCCACATACTCCCCAGGGAGTTGTCTCCCAACGGAGCTACCTGATAGCTACACCACACCAACAAAAGAGCCCCTGCAACACTGGCAAAGACCCCGGCAACCTTCTTCCCGGAGATCGGTTCCTTGAGGTAGAAAGCCGCCATGATCATGGCGATAATAGGCGTAATCGTCGTAATAACAGAGGCATCAATCGGAGACGTCAGGCCAACACCTACCGTATAGGCTCCCTGGTTGAACACAATACCAGACAAAGCAGCAAAAAACAGCACCAGCATATCCCGCGGAGCCACCTTCTCCGTTTTCATAAAAACGGATGCCGTCCAAAACAAACAGGTCGCCCCCACCATGCGGAACACCGCCATCGCCATGGAACCAATTTCACCCGAGTGGAGGGCAAATTTGCACATAGGCGTCATCAACCCCCACAAGGCATTACAGCCGAACATGGCCAAATGCCCAATCACCTGATCCCTTTTCATTCCGTACAAAGGCCTTGATACCTCCGAGTTCCATATTCACGAATACCTCACCAAGCAGGTATCAGCAAGGTGCTCCTGACATCAATCGATGCGTTGTGATGATTTCCCGCCAGATTCCACACCTTTGTTGAACATCAGGCTCTGGCGTCGACGCTTCAGGCGGGTGCGCACCATGCGGCGGTGAAGCCGCGCATGGCGCTCCTCCTCCAATTGCTCGCCGGATTTGCTCTGAGTCACCATATACACCCCGCCAAAAACTAACACAACGGCCACACACTTGAGCACACCGAACGTATCCATCCCCCACCAAACAGCTACAGCCGAGGCCACAATAGGCTGGATGTAATTGTACATGCTCACCACCGTCGGGCGCAAATTCTTCTGTCCAATGGGCAACAACATGTACGTCAAAAAGGTACCAAAAAACACGACGTAGGCAGCACTCCCATAAATGGATATTTCCAGGTTCTGGAAGGGAATAGCGGCAACATCCTTGTAGGCAAAGGGCAACCAGCAGATGGAGGCATACATGAACATCCACTTCATCAACGTCACCGGGGAATAGCGCGAAATCAAGCCCTTGAAGAAAACGAAGTAGAAAGCAACACTCATCTGTGCAAACAGAACCAACAAATCTCCCCACACATTACCTGCCGAATTCGTTCCGCCAACCATCTGCCCACTGCCAACAATCAGCAACAACGCTCCCACAGCGCTCGTAAACACCCCGCCGACCTTCTTCCCGGTAATGGGCTCCTTCAAATAAAAAGCTGCCATGATCATGGCCATAATGGGCGTTGTCGTCGTGATAATCGAGGCATCAGCCGGTGACGTTAACCCGACGCCCAGCGTGTAAGATCCCTGATTCAACACAATGCCGAACAGTGCCGCGAAAAACAACATCAGCATGTCCTTCGAAGACACCTTTTCCTGCTTCGTAAACGAAGAGGCCAACCAAAACAAGCACGTAGCTCCCAGCATACGGAATGCCGCCATTGCCACCGAATTGATTTCACCCGTGTGGAGCGCCCACTTGCACATGGGTGCCATCAAGCCCCACATCGTATTACAGCCAAGCATTGCCAAATGGCCTTTGAGCATTTCATTTTTCATAGTGACTACCAGACGTGAATCCTGCCGAAAAACGAACATATCTCTCCCATCTGCAGCACAAGGGAATACCATCTTCCTGCCCCCAAATCAACGGCATTTACTGAATATTTTCATAAGCTCGATATTTGGCAAAAAGCTCTCTCGTTAAAATTCTGGATTTCCACATAAGGAAGAGGTACTTTTTCACCATGCCGCGGAAACCATCCCCTCACCAGACGGAGACTATTGCCAACCAAATCAGGGATATGATCCTTGGGCAGCGCTGGGGACAAAATCTCCCCTCGGAACGTGAATTGACACAAATGCTCTCCGTCGGGCGAGAAACCATTAGAAAAGCCCTCTCCCTCCTAGAACAAACCGGTTGGATAGCACCTCCTCACCGCAACAGTCCACGCGTCATCATCCATCAGCAGGCAAAACCCGACGAAAATTCCCCAGTTGCATCTAATCCCATGGAAAGCCTGGGTCTCATCACAACGGTTCCCATCGACCGACTTCCTCAGCAGGTACTCGTCGAACTTTATGAAATCGAAAAAGTTCTCGAATACGACAATCTGAAACTCCGCGTCTACGAAATGCCTTGGGCCATTGGAGACAACCCCGAGGCTAAACTCGATCAGCTCGTCCTTAACAGCAACCACATTTGCTGGGTGCTCTACCAGACATCGGAGGAGACACAACTCTGGTTTCGGCATCACAACATCCCCTGTCTCGTCCGCGGTAGTAGCCATACATCAGCCAATCTACCCTTCATTGATACGCATTGGGAAGCCTCCGCCAGACACGCAGCCACCCTCCTGTGGAACCGCGGTCACCGCAAATCCGTCCTGTGCATTCCCGAGGCTCCTCTCAAGGGTAATCAACTGATGAAAAAAGGATTCATGGATTTCGAAGGCGAACATTGGACACCCAGCTTCATCCCCATCCCAACGGAAACGTCTCAGTTTCTGAAGCTCTTGGACAAAACCTACGAAGCACACCCGGATATCACCTCCTTCGTCGTGCTGCGGAGCCAGCACGTCATCACTCTCATATCATGGGCTGCTTCACGCTCCATTTCCATCCCAAACAAAATCAGCATCATTTGCCTGAGTTACAATCCCGTACTGGAGCACCTTTCCCCTCCTGTATCCTATTATAAGGCCAATAAAACCAAGACAATACGCCGCATCATCCGCATGATTCGAATCCTCCGTGAAGGAAAACCGCTCCACAGTACCCATATCATTCCAGACTTTTGCCAAGGGGCATCCGTCATCAATGAACCACAATAATCGGGCAACCATAAATGGTCTTTTTTCATTTCTGCTTTCGCGAGCAACAAGTTATTGCCTGTTACTCGTAACTCCAAATAACCAACCAGTGGTCTTTTTACAAAAGTAGTAACAGGCTCTTGCAATCCACCGAAAAAAAGGCATTTTGTACATGACTCCCGCAATTTCCCTCCAGTCGTAACGCTATGTTTACCAATAGGAAAATAAGAATCCTGTCACTACTGGCCACCTTGGTATGTTACTCCCTGCAAACCAATTCAGCCTTCTGTCAGGAGAACGACTTGGAGGGAAATCCCATTGTCGAAACCATTCCCTACATCTTTAAATCCGGGGAAGATGGTTACAAATGTTATCGTATCCCTGCAATTGTCCAAAGTACCAAAGGTTCCCTGATTGCCTTTGCTGAAGGCAGAGTTCACAACATGAGCGACCATGGTAATCTTGACATCGTTGCTCGCCGTTCCACCGACAATGGAAAAACATGGAGTAATGTCATACTCGTCCAGGACGATGGTGACTACCAATGCGGCAATCCCACCCCCGTCGTGGACAGCGCAACCGGGCGCATCTTCCTGATATCCTGCGGATCAACCGCCAGTGAATACGCCGTCATGGACGGCAAAGCATCCCGCGAAGTGTACATCCAGTACTCCGACGACGATGGCCTCACTTGGAGCAAGCGTCGCAATATCAGTTCACAGACCAAAAAACCCGACTGGCGATGGTATGCAACAGGCCCCTGCTCAGGCATTCAGATCAGGGAAGGGCTGAACAAAGGCCGCCTTGTCATCCCAGCCAATCACAGTGATACAGACAAGCAATACAAAGCTCACTGCATCTACTCCGACGACAACGGTAACACATGGCATATCGGAGAAACAGCCGGACCCGGATCGAACGAAAGCCAGATTGCCGAGTCAGGCACCAACGTTCTCGTCCAGAACATGCGCATGCAAGCGCACGGCAAAGGTATGCGCGGCATCCGTTCCAGCCACGATGGCGGCACGACCTGGACACATCTGGAACTCGATCCATCCCTTCCTTGCTCCGTCTGCCAAGGCTCCATCATCAGGGACTACGGCACAGAACACACACTCTACTTTTCCAACCCTGCCGCTGAGCCACGGGCCAGGAAAAACATGACCATCCGAACCTCCACAAATGGAGGTAAATCCTGGCCCTACGCCAAAACTGTTTATAAAGGACCGTCCGGGTACTCCAACCTCATCATCCTTGGCCCAGACCAAGTCGGTATCCTTTATGAAGCCGGCAAGGAAGATCTCGCCGAAGGTATAGCCTTTCGTACCTACAACAAGCGAGAGCTCCTCGTGCCTCGTTCCGAATCCCTGGAAAAAAATCACAGTAAGTGAGCCTTGACTGTCCTCCAATTTGTACGGGAGACTAGCCGCATATACGCATTGCCAACACAGCTTGAATACGGCATGTTAAACGCCTCATCCTTCTATTTCAATGTTCCCCCCTCCTTCCTTACGCAATATGAAAATCGTTACCTTTGCAGCCCTTGCAATCATCTTCGGTACAGGTATCTTCCTATACAACAATATGGGCAACCACCGCGTCCTGTCCGGATTTGCCGGATACGTTTACACCAAGCCCATCATCGGCGTCAACGAATTCCAAAGCATTCTCATCGGCCCAGCCTCCACCGGATTTACCTGGCGCCGTGCCATTAGCAAAGTTTCGATCACTCCAGAAACCACCATCGAACATTTCTCTACCAAGGACAACACCGCCATCCTTGGCAAAGACAAACTTCCTATCTCCTGCCAAGCTTCCATGGTCTTCCGACTCAACCCAAAGAAGATCAAGGAGTTCATGGAAGAGTACGGAGGCATCGCCCAAACCAGCGGCAAAAATGACGATGAAAATGCCGATGAAATTATGGAGTTCGCCTACAAAAACTTCATCCAGCAGCCCTTTCGCACAGCGGTTCGCACAGAGTTGAGCAAATACCCTGCCCTTGATGCATCCAGCAACCTCCAAAAAATATCCGACGACGTCCTTGCACAGGTTCGCAAACGTTTGGAACAAACACCATTCATCGTTGACTCCGTAGCCGTCGGCGAAACCAACCCGCCTACTCCCATCATCGAAGCCGTCGTCAGTAAAGTCAAAGCGACTCAGGAAAACGAGCGCAAGGCCATCGAACTGGAAATCGCCCAAAAAGATATCGCCATTCAGAAAGCCAAGGGCGAAGCCGAAGGCTCCCTCAAATACGAAATAGCCAAGCAGGAAGCCCTGGGCCGCATTGCCCAAGGTAAAGCCGAAGCCGAAGTCTCCCTGCTCAAAGCCGAAGCCCAGGCCAAAGGAACCATCCTCGAAGCCAAGGCTGAAGCCGAAGGAATCGCGCTCAAGGAAAGAGCCATGGGTCCCAACATGCTGAGAGCCAAGATGTACGAAAGCATGCTCAATAACTCCAAAGTCTACCTTCCCGCTTCCTCGACCAGCGACAAAAACTCCGGCATGCCCGTTTTCGGCGTTCTCAACCTCAACGACCAACAGCCTCAGGGCAAATAATCTCCCCCGGAAGCTCATCCTCATCATTCTCCGTGCCCGATTTGCCTCAGAAGCAACCGGGCACGACTTGCTTCAAGTATCATTCGGTATCAGGATATTTCGAGGGCAACCATAAAAATGTCGAACGGCACACTTGCTCTGAGAGAGAAAGTATGCATAATAGTTGCTCGACACATGGACAGGTGGTCGAGTGGTTTATGGCTCCGGTCTTGAAAACCGGCGTGCGGGTAACCGCACCGTGGGTTCGAATCCCACCCTGTCCGCCAATTTTTATATACGACCAAGTACGGAAACCCCTGCAAATGCAGGGGTTTTTCATTTTCTGATTCAGTGCGATTCGTGAACCAACGTCAAAATGAGAGAAGACTACTCTTTCTTACCTCACACGATTTCGAATTCCTGTCACTTCTTCACAAGAAGAATCTTATGCTAAAAATAATGTGAGGTCCCATCAATAACCAAATATTAACGGGACCCCAACATTATTCCCTATGAAACCAGATCGTCCTATTTTCTAAAGCACTATATAGTCATTCAGAAAAATCTGATGACGGAATAATACATTTTTTAACCACTTGTTCAATGAAAAATTATTCTTATGAAGAAATTCTTCCAGAGCTGCCCAAAAAAAATCTAAATGCATTTATTATGAATAGGAAACGCTTTTCCGCCCACTTCACGATATCTCTCTCGCGCAGGCAAAAAATGGCATATAGGAAACATGCTCCAGCTATCTCTCTGTGCTCCTCCTCTCGCTTGCCGCAGATACTCAATACAGATAATCTTTCAGATCATAAAGGACGCGATCAATGACAAAATTATTGGTCGTTAAGGGAGCTGAAAACTTCATATCCTCGATTCGTCGAGTTCTGCTCAAGGCTACATAGGCCTGTCCGGAAGCAAAAGCTTTTCTATCCGTAATGATATTAACTTTTTCCAAAGTCTTCCCCTGGGATTTGTGAGCTGTAAATGCCCACGCAAGGGCCAGAGGATATTGGATATATGTGCCATCAATATAACGTTCGATTTGCTCCGTTTCTTTGTTATATTTGAAGTCTTCCGACTCCCACTTATTAGGTGTCAGCATGATTTTTCTCCCACTTGAGAGAACGACAGCAATATCTTTCTCACGGATCACAGAAACCGTAGCCAGAGAGCCATTGACATAGTCCTGGTTCGAATCATTCACCAGCAGCATCACTTGAGCCCCTTCCTTTAAAACAAGATGGTAAGGGGCAGGTAGTTTGATGCTATCCTGTTGCTGTTTCTCAGCATCTTTTTCGCCCAGAAAGCAACCTGTCGCCACAGCTTCAAAACAGGATTCCTTGCCAGGTAGTTCTTGCAAACGTCTGGAGTTGATCTCAAGTGCCTGGGCATTGGTAAATGTTATTGTAATAGCATGCTCAAAAAGAGATCCCCCTTTGAGATAACAGCATTTATTAAAATAGTCGATCACCTCCTCCTGGTTTCGGTTGGATAACGAGAGAATACGCATCTTGTTTAGATTCTCCAAATACTCAATCGAGCCCTCTATCTGACGAAAAATCCTGGATAAGAGGACGGCCTTCATTTTCCGTCCCGTAAACACCTTGGCATGGAAAAACCATGGGCTCTTCCACAGTTGAGGGAGTTTACTTCCTTTCATCGTAAAAAAGAAAGGTTTCTGCCCATGCCCCACCACCGGAGGCAACTGGCAAGGGTCCCCCACCATCAAAATCTGCACTCCACCAAAAGGACGCGTATCCTTCCTGACTTTCCGTAGCCTTCTATCAATTGCATCCATCAAATCAGCTCGAACCATCGAAATTTCATCAATAATCAAGAGTTCCAAATGCAATAACACGCTAACCTTTTCTGAAGCAATATTATCAAATTCAGTATCAGAAAGAATCATCGTAGGAGGCAAAACAAAAAAAGAATGAATTGTCTTGCCCCGACACACAAGGGCTGCGACTCCTGTAAATGCAACGATAGCAATGTTATTGATCGGCAATACATCATCCTCAAGAAGCCAGCGGACTAAAGTCGTTTTACCTGTACCAGCCCCACCTGTCACCAGAATCAATTGTTCTCCGTTGATAATGTGGTCGCGTACACTTTTGAACTCTGCTGTAATTTCACGTTCTGCACTCGGTTTGGCAGACAGAGATATCTGCAAGTTCAATTTTTTTTCCTGGGTGACCGGATATTCAGTCTTGCCTTCATCCACCATCCGAGTCACAGAAGGGGAATTGATCCTCTGCTTCATATCAGCATCAGGAGGTGCCAGAGAGGAGACGGATTTTCGATCTTTAATGCGCCCCTGTTTTGGGACAAAAATGTAAATGAGAAGGATAACGATGATGGAGATCAAAATGGCTTCAAACATAGCCCTGCCTTTCGTGATTAGCACCAACCTCAATGCGACTGGCGCCACCAGCTGTTTTGACGACTCGTATCTGGGTGGCAATGCGTTCCGTCATTTCAGCAACATGAGAGATCACACCGATTTTGCGCCCCTGGGTCTGCAAGCGCTCCAGAGCATCCATGGCGACACGGAGGGTGTCGATATCGAGTGAACCAAAGCCTTCATCGATGAAGAGCGATTCCACATTCATACGATTGGAGGACAGGGACGAAAGACCGAGAGCCAATGCCAGAGAAATGAGGAAAGATTCTCCGCCAGAGAGCGAATGAACGGCTCGTACTTCCCCCAGCATGTCCTGATCGACAACCTGCAAGGCAAGTGTATCGGGCACGCGCTGGAGGACATAACGGCTCGTCAATTCCTGCAAATGGTGGTTGGCGTAGCTGAGCAGGGCTTCAAGCGTGTAACCCTGAGCCAGCACCTTGAATTTAGCGCCATCAGCCGAGCCGTATAGAGCATTGAGCTTGGCCCAGTTTTCGGCTAGTTGTCCTTTCTCTTTCAATTCACGTTCAAAGGCTTTGATCTTCTCCTTACCATTCTGGTGGTTCGCCATTGAAAGCTCAATCTCTCCCGCGCGGCGACGTTTCATGTCCACGGATTGGGTGAGCTCATCGAGACTGATTTTCAAGGATTCGGTGCTTTCATCGGCGGACGCCTTGTCGGCAGATTCTGCATGCTGGAGCAAGGCCTTGTTTCGCTCAGTCAGCGTAGCCTGAGACGAAACCACGTCCTGCTGGAGGACATTCAGTTCAGCGCGTTCGTGAGCAATCCACTGGCTATCGTGCCCCAACATACTCACAAGTTGCTCGCGTGACATCCCATTTTCACGTTTCGCGAGCCAGGACGCCAGCTCTTGCTGCAATTCCTCCTCCCGTTTACCAAGATCCCGAATGCTTTGGTTCAATTGGGCGATAGCTCCATCGGCCTTCCCCTTCGTTTCGGAAAGTATCTGCCGGTTTCGCGAGAGTTCACCGAACCTGTCATCCCATGTCTTGCGAAGCAGAGCATGGTTTTGTTCGATTGCATCGGCGGATTTCCCATCCAGAAGGCCAGCACGTTCCGTGCTGAGCGAGCACCCAGCCTCCCGGCAGGCATCCAAATTCTTCTTCGCCATTTCAACGCGTTCCTCCTCTTGCTGGAGCTGTTCGACTTCCAGCTTCAATGTCGTTTCCCAGGTGCCACGTTGGGTGATGGCTTCCTGACGGCTGGACTGCATAGCTGTCCAATCCTGAGCCAAGCGACGCAACCAGGGAACCAATTCGCCTTCCTGCAACATGAGTTGCCAATCAGGCACATCCGCCAGTTCCTGCGCGATATTCACTTCTGAATCCCTGATCTGGGCAGCATAGTTTTCCTGCAGGGATTTCAGAGAAATAACCTCTTCCTTGCGTTGCTCGATACGCTCGACAAGACCAGCCTTTTCCTCCTGAATGGCCATTCTGGCATTGTTGATCTCCTGCTCAGCCAAGGTATCGCCTATCATACCCGCTGAAGGATGATGCAAACTGCCACAGACAGGACATGGAGTGCCGTCTTCAAGTCGTTGGCGCAGGACGGCAATTTCTGAGGCAAGCATCTTGCCGAGGCGTTCCTCCTCCTTGCCCAGAGTGATCAGCTTCTGCTGTTCAAGCTCCAGTAGCTTGGCGGATTGCTCCATGGTTTTGCGATTGGCATCTTCGCTCTGGCGAAGCATGGCCGCAGTATTCAAGGCCTTAACCACGTCTTCCACGCGGGCAGCAAGCGCTTCCAACCTGCGGTGTTGTTCCTGCCACTGATCGCATCGCGACACCCTTTCGCCAGCCTGAGCAAAAGCCGACTGATGTTTGCCTATCAACTTGCGGAGTGCCTCAATGGCCTTCACGGCTTTGTCATATTCCGCTGCTATATCCTTCTCCTGATTGATAACCACACCCAGGCGAACATCCAATTCACGTGCCCGCCTAAGCTGAGGTTCAAGCCTGGTAAACTCTGCTGCAAGACGCTTTTGCTCAGCAACACACGTTGCGAGTTCCTGATCCAGCCCTTCCAGTTGCACAGTACTATCGCCCTGAATCTTTTCCTGAGAGGCAAGGTTGGAACGGGCTTCTGTCAACTGCCTGCGAACCGAAATGTCTTCCAGATAACACGATCGGATTTCCTGTAAACCATCCAGACGAGACAGATAATCCATGCGGGGTTGAACTTCCGCAAGAGCTTGTCTGCGAGCCACTAGCTCCTGTTCCGCCTGCTGAAACTCCGTCTTCAATGACTCGGCATCAGCCAACCACTTCAGGGCAGCTTTGGTGCGAAGTATGGCGGCATCATCTCTTGCAATCTCTTCAGACAAAATCGTCTTCTCCTCCGTCAAGGCAAGCAAGGCATCATCTGGCAGAAGCTCCACATCCTCCATACGATCAGTCAGCGATTTCAGTTCTGCCTCCGCCGCCTTCGTGCGCTCATAAATGGAGGTGGAAATGCGGGAATAAACCTCTGTCCCCGTCAACTTCTCCAGCAACTCCGCTTTCTCATTCTGTTTCGCCTTCAGGAAGGTCGCAAACTCACCCTGTGCCAACAACACGGCACGCGTGAATTGCTCGAAACTCAGACCAATCAAGTCCGACACCTTCGCCAGGAGCTCCGTTTTCCTCCCCTGCTCCTCTACATTCGTACTCAAGTTGTAGAGCTTGAACTCCGTCGCCTGTAGAGAGCCTCCCGCCTTGCCACGCGCCCGGCGCACACACCAAGTCGAACGGAAGATTTCCCCTCCCAGCGAGACAAAATCTACCTCAGCCATCCCATCACTCGTCCCGCGACGCAGGATATTACGGCTATCCTTCTGATTGATCGTCTTCGCCCCCACATCCACGAGGGCAATGTTCTCCGAGGCTCTATTCGTGCGAGGCGTATCATCAAACAAAGCCAGGCACAAGGCATCCAGAAGCGTAGATTTTCCCGCGCCAGTGTTGCCCGTAATCGCAAAAATACCAGCTGAACGCAGAGGTTCCGCCGTAAAATCAATCTCGAACTCCCCTTCAAGAGATGCGAGATTCTTCCCTCTGATCGCCAAAATCTTCATTGTCCTACCTCCCTAATCACCATTTGTAACAAGGATTTCATCGCCTCCGGCATATCCCCACCAAACTTTCTCTGAAATACATCACAAGCCATTTCCATCGGTTGAATCGTCTTCAATTCCTCGTAGCTCAAGGTCGAAGTAGCATCCGCCCTCTCACGACCGGGCGTCACTGCCGTCAGCCGAGCCAGCCGGACATCCTTGCCCTTCAATCCCTCCTCAATACGATGCCTGAGCGATGGTTCCGGCTCGGTCACCAACACCTTCACTTCCAGATAGGGGGAAGTAAAACCCGGTTCTCCATCCGGCAAAGCCTCAATCTGCTCCAACACCGCATCCAAAGGAGCCGCCTCAGCAGGAATGCTCAACAAACGGACAGGAGGTTCAAATTCCAGCCGCTCCATCACCGTCCCAGCTTCGTCTATCTCCACCAGCATCACGCCCTGCCTGTTGCGGCGCTCGGCAAAAGACATCGGCAGAGGAGCCCCCGCATAACGTACATTTTCGCGTCCAGAAACCCGCTGACAGCGATGTAAATGCCCCAAAGCTGTGTAATCAATCCCGCTGGAGAAGGCATCAGGAGACACACATTCAAGGCCGCCAATCACCGTCCTTTCCGAGCGATCCAGTTCAGAAATCTCCGAACCCGTCGCCTGCAAATGCCCCATCGCCACAAGAGGACCGGAAATCCCACGGGAGCATTCATACACAGCCTCATACATTCTCTGTACCCCCTGAGCATACGAATCGGCAGACGGATAATCCCCCTGCCTCAGGTAGGGAACAGCCAGGCACGCTCCTCCCTTCGCAAAAGGTACCAGGAGAGCCTCCACATCAAGCTCTCCATCCTCCCGCCTCTTCACCACGCCGCGCACCGTCACCCGAATAGCCTCCAACAAATCGTGCGGAGCTTCCAGACGCGCTGCAGAATCATGGTTACCGGCAATAATAATCACCTGTAAATCAGGATTTTCCCCGGTAATATCATGCAGAAATCGGTAGTACATGCGCTGTGCTTCCGCCGAAGGATTGGGGGAGTCAAACACGTCCCCCGCCACCAGCAAGGCATCCACCGCATGAACCTTCACCTGCTCCCGGAGCCAGGTCAGAAATTGCACATGCTCCCACCTGCGGTCATAGTCAAAAAAGGTCTGCCCCAGATGCCAGTCAGCCGTGTGAATAATTCTCATCAACAATCGTTTTCCGTTATAATATTACATCCTGCTCGTCCACTTCACAGTAGATATCGAACATCCCTGCATCACCTTTCGCAAAGCCCTCTCTCACATCAAAATATTCGTCAAGCACAACAATTCCCATCATTTCCATCACAAAAAACAGCTTCCAGCCCATCGTCCCGGAAAAACTATCTCCCTCCGTTTGATAAGCCCGGATCACCTCATTACCACGCAGCGTCCAGCCATAACAATGTGGTTCTGCAACTCGCAGTCCACCAGCGTACATAAATCTGACCACGCGCCTCTCTTGCACGGCTCTGACCAGCTCTTCATTCACCTCCTCATCTTCGTCATACGAGTCGAAGCCTCTCCAGCTACTCCAGGACATTTGCCTCCTCATGGCAGCAAGTTCAGGGCTCATCCACCTTAACCCACCCGTACACTGAGGCCGCCAAGGTTCTGGAGATGACGGAGCAAGCACACATTCCGGAAGCCTGTTAAAATTCTCTTCCAAAACTTCAAAATCCTCCATTTTATCCAACAAGAATGTCTTCCAGCCCATCGTTCCGGAAGAACTATATCCCTCCGTTTGATAAGCCCGGATCGCCTCATTACCCCTGACCGTCCAACCATGACAATGAGGCTCCACAATACGGAGTCCCCCGTCGTAGAGGAAGCGGACCATTTTTTTCTCCCCCATCGCGCAATAAATCTGCTGCACCAACGGAGAACATTCACCGTTATTAGCTTCCTCAATCATGCAAAACGATCCTCTCATCTTCTTCTCTGGCAAAACCACGCAGAATCGCCATGTCAATACCGCGCCGCATAGACGCCTCCACAAGGGTTCCCATACGGGCAAATCCCAGTAGTTTGGCTGTTTCGCGAACCAAATCCTCCTTGGACAAGCCAATTTGAGTTTCCAGAACTTCCTTAACGGCAACGCTTACTTCCTCAGGGCAAATGTCATCCGCACTCATAAACGAAGGACGATAATTCATCAATTCCATCGGAATTTGATCGGAACGCCAATAGAAACATTCCTTGCCGAAACCCGAGGAAATCAACTTCATCGATGAAAATAAATTGCTGAAACAATCATCAATCCGGGAACCTATCCTCGAAATACCCCACATGGACAAGACCCGGCGGCACAACTGCCCTCGACTGATCGGAGCTTCTACCTTCAGCACCGCCTCAATCTGATCCCGGATCAAGCCCGATCTGGCCGGGAAGGTAAACTCATCGGGACTCACTCCGCAAAACGTCACCGGGCAGGCGATATAGTCCTGTTTGTAATCAGGCAGAGCAGGCGATACGACCTCCTCAGGCAGAAAATCAGCCTCATCAATCATCGGTTCCGGTTCTTCCTCCACCTTCTCGGGTACTTCCTCAATCGCTTTGACGATCCCCTCCAGCACCACCTCGGCATTCTCCAGCCAATCCATCGTCCAGACTCGGTGAATATTCCAGCCCAGAAGATGCAGGACATCCAGCTGGATGATTTCCCTGTCACGCACGGTCTTTGCCTCACGGTAATTGGCACCATCACAAAGAACGCCGAGAATGTACTCTCCCTTCTGTTCCGGATGGACGACCCCGATGT
This sequence comes from uncultured Akkermansia sp., assembly GCA_964448375.1. Taxonomy (GTDB): domain Bacteria; phylum Verrucomicrobiota; class Verrucomicrobiia; order Verrucomicrobiales; family Akkermansiaceae; genus Akkermansia. The sequence continues at coordinate 39,657 of CAYVAI010000011.1, read as the reverse complement.
CGATACGATAACCTGAACAACCGATGTTGGTATGCACATCGTAGCCGCGTTCACGGATCTTTGCGGCAATAACATCCACCAGGGAACGAGCCTTCACAATGGCATTGTGGTTGCTAAAGGCCATCGTCTCCTTGCCTTTTTCGGCATATTCAAGGAACGACTTCAGACCAGCCACACCTTCCGCCGATGTACGAGAAAGATCAATCTGATCGGCCTTCAAGGTCGAAAAAATCTTCATTTCGTATCTGGCTCGCGAGACCGCCACATTCAGACGTCTCCATCCCCCGTCCCTGTTCAACGGGCCGAAGTTCAAACTGACTTTTCCATCCTTGTCCGGGCCATACCCCACGGAGAAGAAAATGACGTCCCGTTCATCCCCTTGGACGTTTTCCAGATTCTTGACAAAGAGTGGTTCCGAGGATTCAAGAGCGCGTTTCTCTAGGCGAGGATGCTTTGCGTAAGCTTCATTCAACAAGTCTTCGATCAAGGTCTGCTGAACCGAGCTGAAGGTCACAACGCCCATGCTTCTCCGTGATTGGGCTGGATGAGCCAAACGCGCCATGATCTCACGAACAACCGCCTCGGCTTCAGCCTTGTTCTGCCGGCTCTTGCCCTTATCGTAGAATCCGTCTACGAACTGATACGTCACCTTGCTCCCAAGGTCATCCGGGGACGGGAACGTCAACAAGGAGTTGTCATAATACTGTGAATTGCTGAAGGCAATCAGGCTTTCATGCTTGCTGCGGTAGTGCCAGAGAAGGTGCTTGGAAGACATGGACAAGGCCAGACAATCATCCAGAATGCTCTCCATATCTTCCTTATCCAAATTTTCTTCATCCACGTTATTTGTCGAAAAGAAACTGGTCGGAGGCATCTGTTTCGGGTCTCCCACAACAATTGCCTGCATACCCCGGGCAATAGCTCCCACCGATTCACAGGTTGGAACCTGGGAGGCTTCGTCGAAGATCACCAGATCGAATTTGACATTCCTGGCATCAAGATATTGAGCAACGGATATCGGACTCATTAGCATGCACGGGGCCAAACGAGGAAGCAGAGAAGGAATCAAATCGAAAAGTTTTCGGATGGATGTTCCTCTTCCTCCGTTGCGGATATTGCGCTGCAAAATACCAACTTCAGAACTTTGAGAGGCTTCCCTGACAAACGACGGGATGTTGGCCGCTAGTCTGGCAAACACCTCATCTCGCGTCAATTGTTCGAAACGCTTCGCCATCTCCCGGAATTTACGGATTTTATCTTCAAAAATCCTGCCATTGAATGATGCCAAAATCGGTTGTGTGCCAGTCGTCAGATTAATCACCCCCTTACAAACAGCCTTTTCCAAAGCACCCGCAACATGATCGACACCGTGTTCAGCCACATAGTCGACAAATTCTTGCAGTCCCGCTTCGCTGGCACGCAAACGTATCTGATTCCAACTGCACCAGTCGCGCAAAGAATCAAGGTTCAGCAAGATCCTCTGAGACATGTTCAAGTCATTATCAATCCAATTCTCAGACGTAACGCCAAATTCCATTCCCAGTTTTTCCAGCAATTGAGATTGAAGTCTGGACAACTCATCCCATTTGGATTGGAGGGATTCCAACTTTTCTTTGTGAATGGACAAAAATGCCCCCATTCCTTCGGCAAGTTGCCCGGCAAAAGTCACACGGACTTTCACCGACAAAGCAACATCCCGGGCCCATTGCAACAACTTGGAACTGCACGTTTCACAATCCTTGCAGGCAGATTCGGCACCATCCCAATCCTCCCACAGACAACCCAGTATCTCCTCCAGCCGTGCCCCAAAATCATCGACAATCCGTTTTTCTTCCTGATACTGAGTAATCGCCGTCAGAAGAGGCACAAGTTCTTCTTTGTCCACCCCCCCCTTCAGGGAATAGAGGCTGAGCGATTTAAGCAGTTTCTTTTCAGACAAAAACTTCGGAAGAAACCATTTGAGTTGAGCCCCATTCCAGTCGCCTAAAATTCGGGCCGCCTCAATCGCGAGAACCTCCTTCCCGAACCGAGATAAGATCTCGTTGGAAATCCGATCCCGAATCCGGCCATGTTCTACAACAGACCGCACCATACCGAGAACTCCTGGAAGATCCTCAGATTTCAACATTGATCCTACAAGGTCAGGCTCTTGCATGAGGAATCCGGCCAAATCCTGCAAGGTCAGCAAGGACGTCAAATCTGTACACGGCACCATGCTACCCATCAGGGAACACACTTCATCAACTTGTTTTTTGAAATTCTTCAACAGATCGCACCGATTCTGGAGCAAGGTTCCAACATCCGCTTTCAGAGAAAGAGAATAGTTTCCCGTCTGCACTTCTCTCAAAGGATGCGTCGAGACAGAACCACACAAATCAATGCACACCTGCATCTGTTCCGCAAAATCCATCCATTCCTCCAACTGCGTAGCTGTCAACGTAGCAATCGTTTCGCTGGGAAACTCAAATGAACAGGGGTTATCCTCCTCCAAACTGTACCGATACAAGGCATCGTATAAAGACATGCCCGAAGCCTGCTTTTGGTGAAGAAGGTCCACGTACTGCCTCAAGTCACCGCGGAGGGTGTGAAGTTTTTCCGACTCCGCTTCATAGTATTCCGGAGCATTCCTGCGGATTAGTTCCGTCGTTGCCTTCAATTGCTCGAGGACGGCAGACTTTTTCGACTTGTTGGAATGCAATTCCAGACAAAATGGTGACAGTCCAATATCGTTCAATCTCTTCTGAACAACAGACAACGCCGCCATTTTTTCCGCGACGAAAAGGACTTTTTTTCCACGGTAGAGGGAATCCGCAATAATATTAGTAATCGTCTGTGATTTACCCGTTCCCGGAGGGCCGTGCAAAATGAAACTCCTGTTCAGAGCAGCCTCGCAAACAGCCTCTTTCTGGAACGAGTCCGCACTGATCGGCAAGGCCAGATCCGCCGGTTTAACCTCCTCGTCCAAATGAATATCCGCACCATCTTCTTCCACCCACTCCAGTTTGCCCGATACAAGGCTCTGAACAATCCTGTTTTCGCACAAGGTTTCAGTGTTGTTATGGATATCATTCCACATGATAAACTTGCTGAATGAGAAAATGCCGAGGATAGCGGATTCTTCTACGTTCCACCTGGGCATACCCATGATCCCCTTGCGCAGCGTATTAAGAACCAGGCGGACGTCCACTCCGCTATGATCCCTCGGAAGCACCTCCAGCCCACCGATATCCAGATTGAAATCCTGCTTGAGCATTTCCAGCAAAGTCACGTTTGCCATGACTTCCTCATCTCGGGAGCGAATCACATAGCCTTTTTGAGCGGACTTGCGCACGATCTCGACGGGCAGCAACAGGATAGGAGCATATCGCGGCATTTCGCTGCGGGGTGTTTCGAACCACTTCAACATCCCCAAAGCCAAGTACAATGTATTGGCTCCATTCTCCTCTAGTGACAAACGAGAACTACGGTAAAGGTACGTCAGGGCAGAGTTCAGATCATTCTCGCCGAGAATAGAACGCAACCTTTTCTGCGTCAGTTCCTGTTTGACAAGATCAATAATAGGATCCGTTTGCTTCAGAGTCTGGTAGATACCAGCCTCCATCACTCCGTTATCCCAGTCAGCCGGTTTTGGCAGGATGGAAAATTCATCGCCGTCCGACAGAGCATCCTCCAACAAATGGATATGGGTGGAAATAAGTTGCAAGGTCGTCCTGGTCAGCCGGACATTGAGCAGATTATTCCTCAAACTCAAATCCAGCAGCTTCCGTTCCCAAAGTTGTTGTTTGGAGATCTTTGTCGGCTGGATATCAATGACTCTCGAATCCACCTTAACATCTTCCGGGGCCTCTCCACTACGAATAATCGGTTCATCTTCGATGATCGTCCATCCCTGATCGCCATGCACCCTCAAAGGCAGAGGACGAATCGCCACAAACCGGCAGCGTTTCACATCCACCAGCAATTCAAACCGGGATGTATCATTCAGATGATCCTCGGCAACCTTCATCGCCAAATCAAACTCAATTTCCTTACCGGAGGAATTCATCCCGGTCGTCTCCACAAACGCCACTTCGTGAATGCCGGGAGCAAGGCGCTTGGTCAACAGCGATACATCATCATTCACGCTGTCCGCAAATGTATCATCCACAAGCCATGCACCCGAAAAAGCATGGCCACGGATCAAGACAAGAATTGGATTGATCCCGACCGCTTCGAGACATGAAGCATACAACAGAGCCATGTCAATACACGTCCCCAGCTTCGTAGCCAATACATTGTCACACGTACGAATACGCTGACCGAATACTTCAAAACTGGCCGGAGGCGTGCAATAGACGATTCCCAACTCGGCAATCGCCTCATACAAGGCCGCCATCTGCTTTTTCACCCGGTCAGGATTACGGCTCTGATAGGCATCAAAAGACGGGTCTCCCGTCCACTGCTTCAAAAAATGAGAGGCTCGATGCACAAGCGCAGCAATGGCCGGATAATTGGGCGTCACAAAAGCCGACAGCATTTCCGGCAGGATACGCCCGCCAGCCCAATAATCAAAAGGCAGGATATCGATGGGAAACTCCTTCTTGTCCACTTCCTCGTTGTCTCTGAGGATGACCAGGCAAATTTCAGCGTTTACCTTCTCAGTCAGAGCAGATAATTCTTCCGCTGAAAAATCAAGCACGACATCTTTCACTTCAATCACCGTTCCAGGAAGGATGGTATCCACCACATAGTCTTCAGTTTCACAAAACCCGGGAGACAAAGATACCACAAGCTTCACATTCTCAATAGCTACTTCTCCTTCATTTTTGAGCAACAGTTTCCTCACAACGGGAACACGGTTTTGCTGCATTGCAAAATTGACGACCGGACAATATTCAAAATCTATGGCAAGATCCATGTGTGCCGTTAATATGCGCCATTGATCTTTTCTTTGCAAATAATAAAACAACCTTTTATGGTGTTTTTTTCTTTAACGAACAATGGGCTGAATCATAGTTCATTTTATTTGATCGATTATTTCTGTCAGAAATTTTAATGCCTCTCCCTGTATCTGTCAAACCCAGTCACAAGATCACCTCTCTCATATCATATGAAATTGTGCCAATTTAAGAAAAAAATTCCCTTTAACTTCATTTTCGTGATCGTGGAAGTAAATTTTAAGTCTGAATCAATCCATAAAATATACATAAAACAAGTACACACCCAACGATAGACAGAAGGAAACGGCCTGGTTTTAAGAAACCCAACTTTCCAAGAAACAGAGACACAAGGAAAAATACCGTATACGTAGCAATACAGATGCACGAAAACGTATTCAAGTGGTTCTTGATCACAATCCTGCCATTTTCCATGCTATTCAACATAACCGTCATAAGCGCCAGGGCTGGGAAAATGGCATAGACAATATAAACCCAGTTGCGGACAAGCGTCCTGTTCACGACAACCAGAGGATTCCTGTGAAGCATGACATTTCCTGCCTTAATGGTTGATTCCTGTTCAGACCTCAGGGCAAAGGGAAGATAAAACAGCACCAACATGAGAAACATGAAGGGCATACTCATGGCAAAAAACGACAATCCTGCAAAGAGAGCCATCCCCAGGCAATAAACCAGAACCGGGCAGAATCAGAAAAATCAGCAACAAGCTGGCCTTACTATCCGTCTTGTTGGCCAGAGACAGGAATGACCTTGAAATGTGCATTAAGAAATAAGAGAAAATATTCTTGCTTCCAATTATTTCTTATTTGGCTATGTGTCAAGAATGCTCAGTTTTTCATTTTTGACTCGACGCATTCCCGAATTCGTTCGACGAACGGTTCATCCAATAACGAATCACCCCGAATGAGACCCAGTAGGCACAGGCCCCGAGCAGGGTCCACTTGAGCGATTCCAGCGAAGCACTCAGCCACATCTCTCCCGCGCTCCCCATGCGATCTGGAATGATCCTGGCAAGAGTAGATTCATTCATCGGCAGGGAGCCCGTCCAGGCCAGTTGATACATGCAGATCAAGGCAATAAGCATAGTCATCGTCAAGGGGCGCTGAAATTCGCGGCGAACAAACAAAGCCACAATTGCAATGGCGACAAAGACAACGAGGTTCAGGCAAACGAGCATCCACCAAAGCCTCAAATCCAACTCACGGATGCCTCCAAAGGCAGGTATTACATAGTACACCACACCGATGATGGACAGCACACTTGCCAGGAATGGAACGTTGACGAGAATCTTTCGCATGGCATGACTCTTGTCTGTTTTTTCTACCGGAATCAAGACCTTTTCGGGACACAGGAAAATCTTTCCACAACATGTGCTTTCATCATCGAGAGCCACGGGAAATGAATGATCTATGGCAGGTTGCTTGTTTGTCTTGATTGAAGGGGGCATGTTCACTATCTTACCCGCCGTCATGTCCGAGCGAAAAAAACCTTATCCCTTTGACCTTTTTGAATCCAAGTGGCAGCAAGTCTGGGAGGATCGTAAAACCTTCAAAGTCGCCAACCCCGGTGATCCCGGCTTTGATGCATCCAAGCCCAAGTACTATGCCCTGGACATGTTCCCCTACCCCAGCGGCGCTGGCTTGCATGTCGGTCACCCGGAAGGCTATACAGCAACCGACATTATCTCTCGCTACAAGCGCATGAATGGCTTTAACGTCCTGCATCCGATGGGATGGGACTCCTTCGGCCTCCCCGCCGAACAGTATGCCATTAAAACCGGACAACACCCGGAAATCACCACGAAGCAGAATATCGACAACTTCCGCCGCCAGCTCAAAATGCTCGGCTTCTCCTATGATTGGGATCGCGAAATTGCCACGACCGACGCCAAATACGTCCGCTGGACCCAGTGGATCTTCCTCAAACTTTACAACTCCTACTACAACAGGGAAGCCTGCCAGGCCCGCCCCATTGCCGAACTGGAAGCCCAGGGACTGAGCCGCGATGAAATCGACGACCGCCGCCTGGCCTACGTCGCCGAGGTTTCCGTCAACTGGTCCCCCGAACTCGGCACCGTGCTTTCCAACGAAGAAGTGGAAGAATGGCGATCCAAGGGCAACACCGTCGAACGACGCCCTCTGCGCCAGTGGATGCTCCGCATCACGGACTATGCGGAACGCCTCATTGACGAACTGGAACCCCTCGACTGGCCGGAATCCATCAAGATGCTTCAGCGCAACTGGATCGGCAAATCCGAAGGTGCCGAAGTTGACTTCGACATTGCCGGCAACAAGGTGACGGTGTACACGACGCGCCCGGACACCCTTTTCGGCGCCACCTACATGGTACTCGCCCCGGAACATGAACTCGTCGCACAAATCACGACACCGGAACAAAAACAGGCCGTCGAAGACTACCGCGCCGCCTGTAGCGGCAAGAGCGACCTCGAACGAACGGAAACCGCCAAGGAAAAAACGGGCGTCTTCACCGGAGCCTATGCCACCAATCCCGTCAATGGCGACAAGATACCCGTCTGGATTGCCGACTACGTCCTGACAGGCTACGGCACGGGAGCCATCATGGCCGTGCCCGCCCACGACGAACGCGACTTTGCCTTCGCCACCAAATTTGGACTGCCCGTCCTTCAAGTCGTTCAGCCACCGACAGCTGATGAAGACTGGAGAGGGTACTGCGGCTACGACGGCACAAGCGTCAACTCCGGTTTCCTCACCGGGTTGCCCACGCGTGAAGCCAAGGCCAAAATGATCTCCTGGCTTGAAGAAAACGGCTGCGGCACTCGCAAGGTCAACTACAAGCTCCGCGACTGGCTCTTCTCCCGCCAGCGTTACTGGGGCGAACCCTTCCCCATCGTGTGGGAAGACGGACGTCACCACGCAATTTCAGAAGCCGAGCTGCCTCTCCTGCAACCGGAAATGGAAGACTTCAAGCCCACGGGCGACCCACGCGGCCCCCTGATCAAGGCCACGGAATGGATGCAATATTCTCCGGCGGCTCAGCGCGAAACCAACACCATGCCCCAGTGGGCCGGTTCCTGCTGGTATTACCTGCGCTACCTCGATCCAAACAACACGGAGCAATTCGTCGCCCCGGAAGTCGAACAATACTGGATGGGAGCCAACAACACCCCCGGTGGCATCGACCTCTATGTCGGCGGCACGGAACACGCCGTTCTGCACCTGCTCTACGCCCGTTTCTGGCACAAGATACTTTTCGACCTCGGCTACCTGACCACTAATGAGCCCTTCCAGAAACTCGTCAACCAGGGATTGATCCTCGGTGAAGACGGACAGAAGATGTCCAAGTCCCGTGGCAATGTCGTCAACCCCGACGACATCGTTCAGGAATACGGGGCTGATGCCCTGCGTCTGTACGAAATGTTCATGGGCCCGCTCAAAGACGTCAAACCATGGGCAACCAAGGGAGTCGAAGGCGTTTCCCGCTTTCTGGCTCGCGTCTGGCGCGTTGCCTTCATTGAAAATCAGAAAGGTGAATGGGGACCCTCCGGCAAAATCGCCAAATCGCTCCCGGCAGACCGCCGCCTCGCCGTTGCCAAGGAAGTTCACAAGACAATCAACAAGGTCACGGAAGACATCGAAGCCATGTCCTTCAACACGGCCATCTCCAAGATGATGGAATGTGTCAACGCCATGACCTCTGCTGACGCTGTCGCGCTGGAGGACTACGTGACTCTCCTGATTCTCCTGAATCCCTTCGCCCCGCACCTGACGGAAGAACTCTACTCCCGCCTCTGCGACTCCTTCACCACCCTGCCCCGCACGCAACTCTGTGAACACGCATGGCCGGCTTGTGACGAAGCCATGCTTCGGGAAGACACCATCACCCTCGTCGTCCAAGTCAACGGCAAGCTCCGAGACAAGCTGGAAGTCCCCGCCGACATCAGCCGCGAAGACGCAGAGAAACTGGCGTTGGAATCCCAGAAGGTCAAGGCCTTCACCGATGGCAGCACGATTCGCAAGGTCGTCGTCGTCCCCGGTCGCCTCATCAACATCGTCGCAACACCCAACGCCTGATCCAGCCCCTCATACAAACCCATGAGCACGCTCATCGCGCCATCGCTACTTGCCGCCGATTTCACCAAACTCGGGGAAGAATCACGCCGCGCATTTGCCGCCGGGGCAGACTGGCTCCACCTCGACATCATGGACGGCCACTTTGTGGACAACATCTCGTTCGGCCCCGCCGTCTGCGCCGCCGTTCGTGAAGCCGTTGGCCCGGATGCCTTCCTTGATGCTCACCTCATGATCGAACGACCGGATCACTACTTCGCCCGCTTCGTCAAAGCTGGCGTCAACCTCATCAGTATCCACGTCGAACTCGGCGACGAATATTACCTCCACGATACCCTGCGCCGCATACGCGAAGCAGGTGTATTCAACGGCATTGCTGTCAACCCCGCAACGCCTTTCGAGAAAATCGTCCCCTTCCTCGGGGAAATCGACCTCCTGCTCGTCATGTCCGTCGTCCCCGGTTTCGGGGGACAATCCTTCATGCCGGAAGTCTTGTACAAAACCCAGAAGGCCGCGCGGTGGAAGGAAGAACACGGAGCATCCTTCCACATTCAGATGGATGGCGGCATCGGAGCAGGCAACGCCTCACTCTGCACCCAGGCCGGAGCTAACGTCCTCGTTGCCGGGTCATCCACCTTCAAGGCCAGTGACATGGCTTTGGCTATCAAGGAAATGAAGCCCAGAGGCTAATTTAGGCCTCCAGACGCTATTTCAGAAGGGAATTCCGCCACATACGGGATTCCCTTCTTTATTCTGTCACAATATCTCGCGCTTGTGGTTGATCTTCATGCACGAATAGGCTAGGTTTGCCGTGTGCGCAAGCATTCGCGGGCGCCCTCCGTTCCTCTGCCTTCAGGATATGTCCGAACTCAGCTCACAGAGCCCTCACAGGCACAGCATCACCAACAAGCGTCGCCATACCGCCTACTCCAAAAAAAGCCGTTTCAAGAAGTTCTTGAAACTGTTGATGATAGGCATATGTACACTCGGCATCCTCGGTGCCTTGTCAGGGTGGGCGCTCTACACATTCGTGACGGAACGTTACGAAAAATGGGCGATGGAATTCGATCTCGAACGTATCAACGACCTCGAAAAGCCCAGCATCATCTACGACCGCAATGGTGAAGAAATTGGCCGTATCTATGTAGAAAACCGCAGCTACGTTCCCTTGGACAAGGTCTCGCCCAACATGGTTAACGCCCTCATTGCCCAGGAAGACTCCCGCTTCCGTGAGCACCCCGGCTACGACCTGATTGGCATGTCCCGCGCCGGATTGGAACTCCTGCGCGCCAGCGGCAATGTCAATCAAGGGGCTTCCACCATCACCCAGCAACTCGCTCGTAACGCCTACGACTTGAAAGCCCGGGCGCTGTCTCGCGGTGAAAGCGGCTTCGGTCGTAAAATCGTTGAAATCTTCCTCGCCAAGCGCATCACGGAACGCTACAGCAAAGACCAGGTGCTGGAGTTCTACCTCAACCGTGTGTACCTCGGCAGCGGTTACTATGGCATCCGCTCGGCCGCTCTCGGCTACTTCGGCAAAGAACCCTCTGAACTGACCACACGGGAATCCGCCTCCATCGCCGCTCTGATCAAAAACCCCAATGGACTTTCCCCGCTTCGTTCTCCGGAAAACAACCTCAAATGGCGCAACCATGTGCTGGACCGTATGGCCAAGGGGGGCTTCATCACTCTCGAAGAAGCAGGACGCCTGAAGGACATGCCCCTCGGCCTCAATCCCAAGCCGCTCCAGCGCAAAGTCTCCCACATCTACGAACGCATTGCCAACCAGATCACCCAATACCTGGGGGAAGACCGGGTTAATGCTGCTGGACTCAAGATCTACACCACCCTCGACAAAAACCTTCAGGAAAGCTCCGGCAAGGCACTCACCCAGGCTCTGGATACCATCGAAGAACGCCCCGGCTACAAGCATCCCAAGGCATCCTCCTTCAAATCCGGGCAGGACACGCCACCCGCCTACCTCGAAGGCTCCGTCCTCATCGTGGACAATGCTACCGGAGCCATCCTCGCCTACCACGGCGGCAGAGACTACAACAAGCGCCAATACGATGCCATTGAGCAGGGAGCCCGCCCCCCCGGCACCTCGCTTCTTCCCATCCTGTACGCTACCGCATTCGATGCAGGTTATTCCCCGGCATCCAAAGTACTCGACGATGCCATTGACAACCGTCTGACTGGTATCGGCGGCGTGGAAGGTATCCTGGGAGAATGGGGTATGGAAACTCCTAAAAGCCGTTACGAAGGCCACATCACCTCGCGAGAAGCTCTCGCGCAATCGAAAATTGCAGCCTCCTTGCGCCTTGGCATGGAAATCGGCCCCAAGCCCTTCATCAAGGAAATGGAAGGATTCGGCATCCGCAAACCCATCCGGGAAGCAGGAACAGAAGTCAACCCCGTCTACCGCCCTCGCATCTACGTTGGTACGGAGCCCGCTTCTCTCAAGGAAATGACGATAGCCTTCACGACCATCCCCAATGGAGGAGAACGGCCAGACAACCTGTACTTCCTTGACCGCGTGGAAGATGAAACCGGCTACGTCATCTGGGAATCCCCACAGGCCTTGGGAGACCGGAAAAAAGTCCGTGCCACCACATCAGCCACTGCCTTCCAGCTCCACTCCATCCTGCAAGACTCACTCAAGCGTGGTTCCGCCAGCAAGGTCGCCCCTCTTCTGCCGAAGAAATTCAACGGAGCTATCAAGACAGGCACCACCTACAACTTTGCCGATAACTGGATGTTCGGTTACGATTCCCGCATCACCTGTGGCATGTGGATCGGCTTCCTCGATGGCAAAACAGCCATTTACGACGGAGCCTTCTCATCCGACACCTGCGGTAAAGCCATGGCCAACATCCTTGATGTCGCCACGCGAGTCTTCCCCGCCAAGCCCATCCCCCCACCTGACACAGTAGAAGGTGTCGAGATCTGCACCAAATCCGGCATGAGGGCAACGCGCAACTGCTATGAGGAGGAAGCCGTCGACAATGGAACCTCCACCAAATACCGCCTGACCACTTTCACGGAATACCTCCGCAAAGGAGACAGACTACTTTCCTGCAACGTCCACGGAGAAGAAGCAATCTCTCTGGAAATGTTTGCCAGCACCTCCGGCCCCGGCAACAAGGCTCGCATTCTGCCCGTCATCCCCATCCCGGCCCGCCAGGCTGCCCTGCTCGGTAAAGACCCCTACCATACGGAGCAAATCACTGCCCCTGTTCATCACAACTACGACTACCTGCCCACCAGTTCGGACGAAGCTCCGGCACAGGCCATCGAAGATGAATCCTCCATTTACGATTCCTCCGAATCGACTATTCCCTTGCCGACGCCGGAGTTGATCCAGTTCAACATGCCCGATGTTGAATAAAGCGGGGTAAGCTACTCCCGTCGTTTCGCCCCCCTACTACCATTCCAATTCTCTCACCATGAGCACCAAAGCCCTTGCCCTGACTCAGGAAAAAGCCCTCGAAATCAACCTTGAGCGCAGCATCTACGGCACCTTTGCCGAAATCGGAGCCGGGCAGGAAACCGCCAATTGGTTTTTCCGGGCTTCAGGGGCTGCGGGAACCGTCGCCAAGACGATATCCGCCTACGACATGACCGTCAGTGACACATTGTACGGCCCCGTCAAACGCTACGTCTCCATGGAACGCCTCAAGGGCATGCTGGACTATGAATACCGCCAGCTCGTCCACCGCCTCGGAAGCCAGAAAGGCCAGGACACCCGCTTCTTCGCCTTCTGCAACACCGTCAAAGTCAAAGGATACAAAGACAACGGCCCCTGGCACGGCTGGATCGGCGTCCGCTTCCAGCTTCGTCCCGGAGCCCCGCCCTCCGACCTCATCGTCCACATCAATATGAAGGTGCCCTCCCACTCCCTGCAAATGCGGGATCTCGGGATTCTGGGCGTCAACATCCTCTACGCCGTCTATCACAAGCGTGACCGACTCGTCGAATTCGTCGAATCCCTCATGGACAACATTGATCCGTCCAGCATGGAAATCGATGTCCTTCGCTTTGAAGGACACGGCTTCTCCAAGGTGGACAATCGGCTCTTCGCCATGCAGCTCGTCAAATCCGGGCTGACGGAATCTACCCTTTTCCTGCCCAACGGTGAAGTAGCCCAGGCTGCCGACGTTCTCTACAAGCGCCCTCTAGTCATCATGCGTGGCAGCTTCAACCCCGTCTGCAAACTCCACCTCGAAGTCATGGATGCCGTCCGCAAGACCTTCCTGGCACAGGTGGACGAGAAAACGCGCGCCAACTGCATGGACATCTGCGAAATATCCATGAACAACCTCCTGCGAGGCGGTGACGTAGACCACCTCGACTTCCTCGACCGTGCCGACAGCCTCAAGGAACTTGGCAAAACCGTCCTCATCACCAATATGACCCGTTTTGACCGCCTCTCGGAGCTCCTCGGCCACTACACACGGGAACCCGTTGCCATCTCCCTTTCCATCGGCCTGCTCAACGAATTGTTCAAGGAAAAGTGGACGCGCGACATCTCCGGAGGCATCCTCGAATCCTTCGGACGCACCTTCCAGAACAAGACACGCCTTTACGTTTCTCCATGGCTCAACCGTAAATCTGGTGAATTTGTCACCGCACGCACCTTCCGAGCCCCGGAGCAATACCAGCATCTCTACCAGCACTTCCTGGCCAACAACCTCGTCGTGGATGTCCCCTTCTTCAATGAAGCCCTCCTGAGAAAGACGCCGCGCGACATCCAGCGCATGATCGCGGAAGACGATCCCGGCTGGAAGGATCTCGTCCCCGAGGAAGCCCACCGCTCCGCCCTGCACCTCCGCTAAACACGGAGGCAGGCATCATCCAGCTTCACCCATGGCCTTTCAGCAAGAAGGCCATTTTTCATTCCTCGTACTCGGACCAGGAAGAACTCGTCTCCCAAACGCGCACGCGTTCCAGGCGGACAACATCGCGCACGGGCCACTCATAGGCACCCGCCTTGGCTCGCAACAAAGCATCCCTGGCATGAAGGAAAATCGTCCGCGCCATCACCTCGCTCGTCGGGTCAACGGAATCAAAGCCGATCACGCGGTCCCCGTAGGTCTGCTTAAACACCGGATACAAGGGATCCTCCGTATTAACGCACAGGGAATGATCAAACTGGTTGATAAACGCGCCCATCATGGCCTTAACCACCTTAAAATCCATCACCATATCGCTGGCATCCAGCGTATCGGCCACAAAAATCATCTCCACGGCACGCGTATGCCCATGGGGAAATTTACAATTGCCCGGATGCTTGGACAACATGTGCCCGCTTTCCACTTCAATCCTCTTGCAGATACGATACATGACGCCGTCATTGTGCGGACACTCCCCGGCTCCGTCAACACTTCATCCCCGCATCCAAAATCTCTTTCACTATTTCTCATCCCCTTTTCCCGGTATTCTAAACCATGAAGCAACATGGAAAGTAGTTACAGAACAAAAATCTCCTTCACTTTTCCGAGATTCTCTTCAAACTAATTGCATGTCGTTCCTAACGTCAGGATATGTACCATCTCCCCGCCGGATTGCCGTCATTGCCGGAGCAACGTTTACGCAGTTGATGCGCATGAAGATCTTTATCTTCCTGCTCGTGTTCGCCCTCGTTATCCTGGCTATCAACTGCATCCGCACCAGCGACTTCCTTGGCCCGGAAACGTATGGAGAAAATGAACTGACCCTCATCAAGAACTCGGCCTTCGGAGCCATGCGCCTCTTCGGGCTCGTCTTCTGCGTGACGGCCACCGCTCTGCTAATCCCCAAAGATACGGAGGATCGCATCCTCTACACCATTCTCTGCAAACCCGTCCCACGCATTGATTACCTCATTGGCAAGGCCGTCGGCGTACTGGCTCTGGCTGCCCTCGCCATGCTTGTCATGGACTTGTTCTCCACGGGTATCCTGTGGCTGAGGACAGACACCGTCATCGCGGAACAAACGAAGATACTGCTCTCCTCGGGAGCAAGTCAGGAATCAATCACACCTATTTTGGAACGCATTGCCGCTCAGGGGCCCACTTGGAACGTCCAACTGGGCATGCTCGTGATGATGATGGAGTTCACCGTCTTGACATCCATTACGCTATTGCTGTCATGCCTGACTGGCGGCACAATCATCAGCACGCTTCTGGCATTCGGGATGTACGTCGTCGGCATCTTCCAGACACAAGCCAAAATCATGTGGATGGAATCCTCCCATTCCGTCGGCATCTCGGACTGGAGCATGGCTGTTTCCAAGGGAATTTCTGCTTTGTTCCCGAACTTCAGCATGTATTCCATCACGGATTCCGCCGTTAACGGACAGCTCATTCCAATGCCTTTATTAGGCGAGCTCTCGCTGATCACCCTTGCCTACTTCCTCTTCCACTCCACGCTTTCCGCATGGATCTTCCGTAATAAGGAATTTTAATTCTCCTTCTATCCACTATTTTTGAAACCATGAAACTTGGCCTTATCGGTACCGGAAAAATGGGTTCCGCTCTGCTCCGCGGCGCACTTCTTTCTCCCATGCTATCCCCTGAAGACGTCCTTCTCTACAACAGAACGCCGGATCATCTGCAAGCACTCCTAACAGACTTCCCCTCCATGAAAGTCTGCACAACGCCATCTGATGTCATCAATGAAGCAGATGTCATCCTGCTGGCTATCAAACCCCAGGGGTTCTGCGACTTCCTTTCGACAGCATGGCACAAGCGCGACAAATCACGCAACGTCAGCCCCCTGCTCGTCTCCGTTGCCGCCGGCATCACCATCACCCAGATGGAAGAAGCATGTCCGGGCTTGACGCGCATCGTCCGAGTCATGCCCAACACACCGTCCCTGATTGGCAGTGGAGTTTCCGCTGTCTCAGCCAAGGACCATACCCCGGCTCAGGATGTCGAGACCATCTGCAATCTATTGGCTCGTTCTGGCTCCGTTGTACGCGTGCCCGAAAAGCAAATCGATGCCGTCTCCGCCATCTCCGGATGCGGCCCAGCCTACATGTATGTCATCATGGATGCTTTGTCCGAAGCTGGCGTCGCCCTCGGGCTGACGCGCCCGCTCGCCCTGCAACTGGCCGCAGAAACCATGAAGGGGGCCGCCGAACTTGTCTTACAAAGCGGACGGCATCCCATGGAACTCCGCGACGACGTCACTTCTCCCGGTGGTACGACAATTGCCGCACTGAATGTACTAGATCAATTCGGGCTCCGTCACGCCCTGATCCAGGCCGTTAAAACTGCTGCAGAAAAATCTGCTCAACTAGGCGCCCCCAAGCCACTTCCCGGCGAGTTTCACAATTAAATAAAGTCTCACCCTGTTCTTGATTCTCCATAGCCAGAACAGAACAAAAAAAGCCGCTTCCCAATCATCAAATCAGGAAGCGGCTTTTGCGTGAAAAATACCCCGGAGAAAGCTTCCAGGATGAATGCTTTTAGTTACCGGTCAACTGGCGGCATGCCTTGACAGTATTGGACATCAGCATGGCAATCGTCATCGGCCCCACCCCACCGGGGACGGGAGTAATGGCGCTGCACTTGGGTGCAACCTTGTCGTAATCGACATCGCCTACGATACGGTAGCCACGTTCCTTCGTGGGATCATCCACACGGTTGATGCCTACGTCGATAACGACAGCACCATCCTTGACAAAGTCTTCCCCAATCATGTTCGGGCGGCCAACTGCGGCCACAATAATGTCTGCCGTGCGGCAAAGCCCCGGCAGATCGTGCGTGCGAGAATGGGCAACCGTCACCGTCGCATTGGATTCCTTGGACATGAGCAGATGAGCCATCGGTTTGCCGACAATCATGCTGCGACCAACGACAACGGCATGGGCACCGGAAGTCTCCACACCACTAGCCTTCAACAGGCGCATACAGCCCAGAGGCGTGCAGGGTACGAATCCTGTCGGGTCTTCCAGAACAAGCTTGGCCACGTTTTCAGGATGGAAGCCATCCACATCCTTGCGGGGATCAAGAGCCATCACAACAGCGGCTTCATCAATGTGACGCGGAGGCGGACTTTGAACGAGAATTCCATGAATGGCCGAGTCGGCATTCAACTCGGCAATCACCTGCAAGAGTTCGTCTTGCGTCGTCTCGGCAGGAAGGGCAATTTTGCGGGAATGCATGCCCAGTTCCGCACACTTGCGGACTTTGGAGCCTACATAGACTTTGGAAGCGGGATCTTCCCCAACAAGAACGACAGCCAGACCAGGGACAATGCCCGAGGCTTTCAATTCTTCGATTTCCTGTTGAACTTCCGCGAGGACGTCCACGGCCACTTGTTTTCCATCGATTACTTGCATGATGATATCGGTTGCAGATCAGGTTGCCCAAGAGCCAACATGGCTTCCAGGCGGTTCATGTATTCCTCCAATTCCTGGGGGTTCAGGGAGGGCGGGACAAACAATTTTTCCCGCCATAAAACTGTTACTCGTGAAAAAGGCTTGGGAATACAATATTTGTCCCAAGCCCTGCCAATGCGCCAGCAATCCTCATATTCTACACACAACGGGATCACCGGAACTCCCGCCTTGGATGCCATCATGATCACGCCAGGATGGACTTTGTACATGGGGCCTTTGGGGCCATCTGGCGTAATGGCGATGCTGTTCTTGCCGTCACGTAGAATAGAAAGTGTCTCCAAAAGAGCCATCGCTCCACGACGATTGCTGGATCCACGTACATTACCCATGCCAAAAAGCCGGGCAATCCAGCCAATAACAGCACCATCCTTACTGGCACTGGTGAAGGCGAACACCTTCTTTCTGAAACCAGTCAATGACCAGATGTAGAAACAAACGAAATTGCGATTGTGCCAAATGGCAAAAATTCCGGCACAATCATATTCCTTATCGGGCAGTTCGCGAACACTACGAACCTGCAGAGTCCGGCAGATCAACTGCATCAGCAGCCAAATACCAAACCCTGCGAACGGGGTCCACCACTTATCCCTTTTCTCAATACTCATGTTGATGCGCTACCTCTGTGCACCTTTACGGTTGAGGCATGTCGCCTTCCACAGTACTTTCCGTCTCGGGAGCCATATTGGGTTGGGATTCACCTTGTCCAGACGAGGATCTGTTGTGGGAAACAATCGTCTCCTTGCCTCCTGGATCAACAACTTCCGCCTTAACCATAATCATCAGGTATTTGCGTTCAACTTGCTTGCCAGAGGAACGGAACAGACGTCCAACAAGGGGGATATCGCCCAGCATGGGCACACTGTCTTCAAACTCAACAGTAGAAGCCTTTTGCAAGGAACCAAGCACCACCGTGCTACCGGAGGCCACGCTTACTGGCACGGATAAACCGCGCTTGTTGAAAATAGGCTGTAAAATCGCGTTCTTGGAAAGTTCCACCGTCGTGACGAAGCCACTTTCTCCCGCTACAGAACTCGCCGTCGAACCCGCTGTCTTATTGAATCCAACCATCGGCATCATAATAGGAGAGCCGTAGTTGATAAAGCCTTCGAAATCAACCATTTCAGGCGTCACCGTCATCTCAACAATACTCTTGTCATCGCTGATACCCGTGATCTGGACATTGAAGCTGGTTCCCGTCTTGCGCATCGCGAATTCCGTCGGAGAAGCCGGAGTAACAATCATGTTGCTGGTACCACTGCCATTGCGGCCATTATTGCTGCCGGAATTATTGGGAATTTGAGGCGGTTCGTATGTGGTCGGATACAGAAGTTCCCTGCCGGAATAAAATTCAGCAGTTTCACCAGGCTTAACAATGACTTGTGGCTGTTGCACCACATCCACGCCCTTCTTCTGATCAAGACCGCGCATAACAAAGCCGAGCTGGGCACTGTTCCATACACCACGAACCGTCAAAAAGCTGGGAGCACGCCCCGGAGTGTACATGGATCCTCGAGAATTTGAGGCCCCATTTTCAATCAGCGAGTCAATTGAATCCGTCGTAGTAACCTGGTTGATGGAACGAAGACCAGCTGTCACGCTGGCATTGGGAACAGTCGCATTCGTAACCGTAGCAAGGCTATTAAAAATAGACTGATTGTTATTGGTTGTATTGGACGCATTTTGTCCTCCGCCACCAAAAATTTTGTCGGCATCAAGGTCGGCGTTAATAATCCAGTCGAAGCCCAGTTCATTCAAATCCTTCTGGCTCACTTCAATAATCGTAGCCTTCACAACCACCTGAACGGGCTGTTGGGCAGCCTTGGCGGAGATGATGTCCTCAATGAGGTGGATATTCTTCTGCGTATTACGAACAAACAAAGTGGAACTATCCGAATTGAAACGAACAGAGGAACCATCCGGGAATGCCACCCCCATCTGTTTGAGCATTTCCTTAGGATCAATACGCTTCAGAGCGATACCCCCCGAAGAGGATGAATCCGAAGCAAAGGGATCAGCAGAGGCTCCAGAACCAGCGAAACTGGAGGCAGAGAAGAAACCGGGAGGAACAGGAATGACGCGGGAAGCCATGGAACCGGAATCATTCGAGGCGGAAACGATTTCCACGGTGTAGGCATTCGTGCGATAGGTTGTCCCCGTCATGGTGCCCATGTAGGAGAGCACATCTTTGAGGGGCACATTGTTCATCTTGAGGTTAAACTTTTTGGAAAGAATCTTCTGTGCGTCGGCACTTTCCGGATCACCAAAATCGACGGTAATATTGACACCACGGGCAGATTGGACATCAGCTGCCTTGTCATTCTGAAGAGCCTGGTTGCGGATGACATCCAAGGCTTCCATGATATCGACATCTTCCAGATTCAACTTCGGAATCATGATGGAAGAAAGCTTGGCATCAACACTCTGGAAGGGAGAATCGGCAGCCGAAGAAGAATCTTCCGGGCCAACCGGCGCTTCCTGAGGGACAACCATTTCCCATGAGGCAGACACATCAGCAAGAGCGTTGGCACGCGTCTGATCCTGAGCCGCAGTAGCGTATTGCTCCGTTCTCTTGGTGACGGCTTCCATCCCGCGACGAGCTGCTATATTATAGGGATCAATACGCAGAACACGCTGAAAGTTCTGCTTGGACTCATCAAATTCACCCAGATCATAATGTCCGTAGGCAAGGTTCAGCAAGCGCTGCACTTCCGTGACATCCTTGACGTACTGAGGAGTTTTGGCCGGATTTGTCCGAACCGGGTCGTTCAAATATTCCAGCGTTCTTTGAGCCAGCCTGTTGTCCGGAGATTGTTCAAGAGCCTTTTCCAGCAAATCACGGGCTTCATCATAGCGACCAACCTTGGCAAACTCCTGAGCCACAGCTACACTAGCATCACCGATGCTCAGGAGAATAAACTTGCGGCGTTCGGCCGTAGCCGGAGCATTCGGGAGAATATCGAGAGCAGCCTGAAATTCCTTCAGGGCAGCCTCATACTGCTTGTCTGCATAGAGGGAACGCCCCTTGTTCAGGAGCCCCATCGCCGTATTCACCTTTTCATCAAGACGAGCGGCAGTACGTGTGCTAATATCGGCTGTAACCACTGCAGAAGACGGAGCTACACGCCCTATATCATCTATGGAGGCAGCAAAAACCGTCGCCTGACCGGCTGACGGCAGAGTTGGTTGGAACTTGGCGGCAACAGCCTTCACATGGCTGTCTTCAGGAAGAATTTCAATGGCGCGATTCAGCAATTCGCGAGCAACCAGCTCATTGCCTGAAGTCTGAAGCTCCTGAGCCCGTTGAGCCAGGCTGCGGGCATAACGTTCCTTGATCAAGCTAGCATACTTGGCATCAGCCAGGTCCAGTTGACGAAACGCTTCGGCATAAGCACCAACGGCATCCTCCATTTTGTTCCCCATATAGGCGGCATCCCCACGGGAGACGATTTCCTCCAGCGAAGCAGATCCCTGTGAGATCTGGGCAGAAGGAACCTCAGCAGCCGCAATGGAGAGAACAGCAGCAGCCATACCGAACACATATTTGTGACGTGGAAAAAGGCGAATCATGGCAGTCTTGGGAACTGTACAAGTTTTCCCCCCGTTCGTCACCTCAAAAACTCGAATCAGGACAAAAAAACGACTTTTGCACTGAATCCGTTGGCATAACATTACCCAGAATTATGTTGTCTCCTGACTCATCATGGATAAGATCACAACAGCAAACGGCTTTTCAATCATTATGCAGTTCCCATTCCGCACCACCCTTCTGTCCTGTATCGGACTGCTCATTCCAGCCTTGGGGTATTCCCAATCTCTGTCCCCAACACCATCGGAAAACACCGCTCCATCGGAAACAAAAAACAGGGAAGCAGTCAGACCCCAGCCCGCGCGTATCGTCAACAGAATCGCCGCCACCGTCAACGGACGCCCCATTACATCTAACGAAGTCAGCTTCCGCCTGATGCCCATTGGAGCACAGCTTGCCGCACAATTTCCAAGACAAGGCGCAGAATTCAACCGGCAACTTGCCGCTGCCAAAAACGCCATCATCAACGATCTGATTGATCGCGAGCTCGTTCTCAGCGAATTTGACTCCAAGGGAGCTCAACTCAAGGACTCCTTCGTCGATCAGGAAGTCTCCCGCACCATCCGCGAAAATTTCAACGGCAATCGAGACCGCTTCCTGGAAAGCCTCCGCCTCTCCGGCATGACCATCCGTAGCTTCCGGGAAGCCACCAAGCGCAATATGATCGTCATGGCCATGCGCGCTTCCAAATACGATCAGGATATCCCTCCCACTCCGGACGAAATCAACCGCGAATACCAGGAATCCAAGGCAAAGTTCCGCGATCTCACAAAAGACCGCATCCAGTTCAAAAAAATCTTCATCCCCCTGGTAGGCGATGACAACGAGAGCAATCCCGACGTCCAACTCAAGCTGGCCACCCTCGTCGCCGATGAAATCAAGGGGGGTAAATCCACTTTCGAAGAAATGGCCAAATCCTACTCCAAGGATAGCATGGCCTCCAATGGTGGCCTTTGGCCAATGAAGGAACGCTCTGAATTTTCTCCGGAATTCGCGGCCATCATTTTTGAAGTACCCAACGGCCAACTCGTTGGCCCCTTGATTGAACCTGCCGGTTTCACCATCGCCATCCCATTGAAGAAGGAACTGGCTCCAGCACCTCCCCTCTCGCATATCAAGGATCAGATTGACGCACAGGTGCGCAGTAAACGCAGCAACGAACGCTACAAACAGTGGATCGAACGCCTGCGCAACAAGGCTATCATCAAAACATACATCTAATACGTACTTCCCAACTTCAATCAAGCCCCCTGACTCCACCAAAATGGTAGCCAGGGGGTTTTCATTTTTTACCCCTGTCACTACAAGCATTCTCCCCCATTCCGGCAAGTAGTAACAAAGCGGAGTATGCTTCTTTATGACTTGCATAATCCGCAGGAGGGGTTCATAATTCGCTCCGTATTATGAAACCTACACTCCTCGTTCTTGCAGCCGGAATGGGCAGCCGTTACGGTGGCCTCAAGCAGCTTGACCCCATGGGCCCCAATGGTGAAGTCGTTCTGGATTATTCCGTCTATGACGCCATTCGCGCTGGCTTCGGCAAAGTCGTTTTCGTCATTCGCCGGGACTTTGAAGAAGCTTTCAAGGAAAAAGTTGGTAGCCGCTTCGCTTCCAAAATCGAAGTAGATTACGCTTTCCAGGATCTCAACGACCTTCCCGAAGGCTATTCCGTACCCGAAGGCCGTGAAAAGCCCTGGGGCACTGCTCACGCTCTCCGCGCCGCCCGCGACGTCGTCAAGGAACCCTTTGCCGTCATCAATGCTGACGACTTCTACGGAACAGACGCCTTCATGCAGGCTGCCATGTTCCTCAAAACCATTCAGGATGAACCCGGCAAAGCCCATTACGGCATGATCGGCTATCCCTTGAAGAATACGCTTTCCGACAACGGCGATGTCAACCGCGGCATCTGCACCATCGACAATGGTCTCCTCGACAGCGTCGAAGAATTCGTCAAAATTCTCACCGAAGAAGACGGCGTAACCCGCGGTGAAAACCTCGAAGGCAATCGCCTCCCGGTTGATCCCGAAGAACTCGTCTCCATGAACTTCTGGCTCTTTGGGCCGTCCTTCATCGAACTGACGGAAGCCCACTTTGTTGATTTCCTCAGCAAGCGCGGTACAGAACTTAAGAGTGAATGCTACATTCCGACCGTCATGGATGCCCTCATCAAGACTGATCGCGCCGATTGCAAGGTTCTCGCCACCACCTCCACATGGTTCGGCGTCACCTATCCCAAAGACAAGCCCACTGTTGTTGCCGGCATCCAAACCCTCATCAATCAGGGTGTTTATCCGGAAAAGCTCGCTTAATTTCACGTCATGCACGATCTGAAATCTACCGCCGCCCTCTTCGATCTCCGAGGCGACTTCGTCCACGGACATCCCTACGGAAGCGGCCACATCAACGACACCTACTGCATTTGGGTTGACCAGGCAGGACAGCGTCTCCGTTACATCCTTCAGCGCTTGAACCAGAATGTGTTCAAACAGCCCATTCCGCTGATGGAAAACGTCAAGCGCGTCACCGACCATGCTCTCTCCCAGCTCAAGGAAGGCAAGTGCGCCGAAGCTTATCGCCGCACACTGACACTCATCCCCGCCGTCGACAGCAAGCCTTACGCCATCGACGCCGAAGGAAATTGCTGGCGCGTCTATCCGTTCATCGAACGGGCTCGCACATACGACCAGATCGAAACCACCAAACAGTGCTACGAAGCCGCTAAGGCATTCGGTGAATTCCAAAAGCTCACCGCCAACCTTCCCGGCGAGCCCCTGTTTGAAACCATCCCCAACTTCCACAACACCACCAGCCGCTTCCAGGCCCTCCAGGAAGCCATCAAGGCCGATCCCCTTGGCCGCGTGCAGGAAGTGAAGAAGGAAATTGAATGGTTCATGGCTCGCGAAGCCGACTGCCATCGCGTCGTCAACTACCTGGCCTCCGGCGAACTCCCCGTCCGCTGCACGCACAACGATACCAAGCTCAACAACGTTATGCTTGACGATGTCACTGGCGAAGGCATCTGCGTCATCGACCTGGACACCACCATGCCCGGCTCCGCCATCTACGACTTTGGCGACATGATCCGTACGGCCACATCCCCCGCCGCAGAAGATGAAAAAGACATCTCTCAGGTCACCATGCGCATGTTCATGTTCGAAGCCCTGTTGCAGGGATACCTGAGCTCCGCCACATTCCTGACTCCGCTCGAAAAGGAACTCCTGCCCTTCTCCGGCAAGCTCCTGACGATGGAATGCGGCATTCGCTTCCTCACCGATTACCTGTCTGGTGACGTGTACTTCAAAATCAAGCGTCCGGAGCACAACCTGGACCGTTGCCGCACCCAGATCGCCCTCGTCGAATCCATCGAAGCACAGATGGACGAAATGAACGCACTGGTTGCCAAGTACTAAAAACCACCTCATTCACCTCCCGGGGGTGGGCGCCGATTCACGGAGGCCCGCCCCCTTTTTTTACCAGTTATTCACCTCAACTCCCACCACACCCTCCATGAAAATTCTCGTCACCGGCGGTGCCGGCTTCATCGGTTCTCACATCGTCGAACACTATCAGGAAACAGCTGAAGAAATCCGCGTTCTCGACAACCTTCGCACCGGATATCTGAAAAACCTCGACGGTCTCAAGCACACCTTCATCGAAGGTTCCATCTGCGACCGCGACATCGTCCGCAAGGCCGTCGAAGGCGTTGACTACATCTTCCACATGGCAGCTCTCGTTTCCGTCCCGGAATCCATGAGCAAGATCGAAGAAACTATCGACATCAACTGCCGCGGCCTCCTCAACGTCCTCGAAGAAGCCCCCGCTGCCGGCGTCAAAAAAATCGTCCTCGCTTCCTCCGCCGCAATCTATGGCGACAACCCCACCGTTCCGAAGCTGGAAACCATGTATCCGGAGCCCAAGAGCCCGTATGCCATCACCAAACTTGATGGCGAATACTACCTGGCCATGTTCCGTTCCATCGGCAAGATCAACACTGCCTCCGTCCGCTTCTTCAACGTCTTCGGCCCCCGCCAAGACCCCAAGGGAGCCTACGCCGCCGCCGTGCCGATCTTCATTGAAAAAGCCTTGAAGAATGAAGACATCACCGTCTATGGCGACGGAGAACAGACCCGTGACTTCATCTACGTCAAGGATATCGTCGGAGCCCTCACCTTTGCAGCCGAACACCCCGAAGCCACCGGAACATTCAATGCGGGTTACGGTGGACAGATCACCATCGAAGACCTCGCCCAGAAGATCATCAAGGAAGCCGCATCCTCCTCCCAGGTACTTCATGCCCCCGAACGCGCTGGAGACGTCAAGCACTCCCGTGCCTGCGCCGACAAACTCCGCGCCGCTGGCTGGCAACCCAAACACACCCTGGAAGAAGGTCTGGCCGCTACACTCGCCTACTTCCGCGGCGTTCTCGGCAAGTAATCCTTATCCGACAGGGAGAGCAGATGCCTTCCCTGCCATTTTCATGGGGCTATCTCTCAAAGGTTGTAAAAAACTTAAGGAGATAGCCCTCTTTCTTTTTTGCGTTTCGAATACACCGCTCCATGTGTATGACCTTTGTATGACTATGCACTCACAAGCTCCCCTTGACTTGGACGCATCAGTTCCTATGATTCCGATACGTTTGTTACCTGTCATCTCAACAATCAGTAATCTCTGAGACGATTTAGGCACCAAGAGCACTCCCCTGTTCTACCAAGCTTCCCCTTGGATAACCCTCATGACACAACAGCCAGCACCCGAACCCCAAATACGTCGCAAGCTTCATACTTAAATCACTGCACCAGAGACAGATTGGTAATACAAAGCATAAAATATAAACAAATGTTCAAATTTCACAAGTCATTATCCGTAAATATTTCGCACAAATCACATCCCTAAATGCGTCCCCAATAAGGAGTTGACTTGCTCAGAAAAAAGAACAAAATAACCGTCTTCGGACGCATAATAACCGTGCGACAATCCACAATTCTTACAGTATGAACCACCGTTTTATACCATCCTGCACCGCGGCTCTTGCCATTTTTTCCGTTCTGGGTGTTCTCACCTCTTGCGACGAGACAAACAATGCCTCCCAAGTCAAGCCTGTCGCCTCACCACCGGATGTCCAAGTCACGGAACTTACTCATCAGGATGTATCTATTACGGCTGAATGGATTGGTACTCTTCGCGGCACGGAAGATGCAGAAATCCGCCCGCGCGTCAGCGGTTACCTCCTGAGCAAGGATTACAAAGATGGTGCCTATGTAAAGAAAGGCGAAGTCCTCTTCCGCATCGACCCACGTCCCTTCCAGACAGCGCTCGACCAGGCTCGCGGCCAGCTTGCCCAGGCCCGAGCCAATGCAGAGAAATACAACCTGGACGTCAAACGCTATTCCCCCCTTGTTGACTCCGGCTCCGTCAGCCGCAAGCAGCTCGACGATGCCGTCCAATCGCTCAAGCAAGCCGAAGCCACGATCAAGACCTCGGAAGCCGCCGTAGCAGATGCAGAAATCAACCTCAAGTTCACAACCATTGATGCCCCGATTTCCGGTCTTGCGGGCATTGCTCGTCCCTCCATCGGAGACCTTCTGTCTCCATCGTCCAACGAACCTCTGACCACAATTTCCTCCATCGACCCGATCCGCGTTGACTTCGCCATCAGCGAAAACCAACTCCTCGACGCCTTCGAGAAAAATGGGCTCGATCCTGAAAAACAAAAATTCCAGGTCATCCTTGCCAATGGTAAACCCTATCCCGAGATGGGAACACCCGTCGCCATTGACCGCAACGTCAACCGCCAGACCGGCACCATCCAGATCGTCGGGCAGATCCCCAACCCGGAACAAATATTACGCCCGGGCATGTTCGTCCGCGTCAAAGCCGTCACCCGCATCATCAAGGACGCCACCCTCGTTCCCCCGCGTTCCATCATGAAAACGCAGAGTATGAGCTTCATCCTCGGCATCGGCAAGGATAACATCCCCTTCATTTTCCCGATCAAACCCGGTCCCGTCACTGGACACCTCCAGGTCGTTGAGCCACTCAAGGGACAATTCCCGCCCAAAATGACTGTTGTCGTCGAAGGCATCCAACAGGCCGCCATGCGCATGGGCAAGTCTCCTGTCAATCCCGTCCCGTACACCTTCAAGGAATCCCAGCCCATTATGGAATCCAAGGCAGTCTCTCCCTTCGATGACAAGGGAAAGCTCAAAACGCCCAGTCAGCAACCAGTAGCAGGCCAAGAAACCAAATAAGTCGGCCCCCTGCCCTCTGCTCCGCAACCTGCGTCCAAACATAGACTCAAGCTTCGGAAATGTTCTATTCACGCCCCCGCATGTAACACATGTCCAAGTTCTTCATCAAACACCCCATTATCGCCATGGTGATCTCCATCGTCACGGTGATCATCGGCTCACTCTCCATGTTGACACTGCCCATTGAGCAGTACCCCAACATCGTCCCCCCCAACATCAGCCTTCAGGCTACTTACCCCGGGGCAGACGCCCAGACAGTCACGGACTCCGTGGCAACGCCCATCGAAATGCAGATGTCCGGCGTGGACAACATGGAGTACATGCAGTCCACCAACTCCAATAACGGCATCTGCAAAATGTCCATCGTCTTCAAGGTCGGCACCGACCCGAACATGGACCAGACGCTCACCTACATGCGTTACGCCCAGGCCACGGCACAGCTTCCCGCCGAAGTGTCGCAAATGGGGGTCAACCTGACAAAGTCTGCTTCAGCCCCATTGTGCCTGGTGTCCCTCTATTCCCCGGACAACTCGCTCAACTCCGTCTTCCTCTCCAACTACGCCTACGTCAGCCTCGTTGATCCAATCAAACGATTAGCCGGTGTTGGCGACGTGCAGGTCTTTGGTGCCGGACGTTACGCCATGCGTATCTGGCTGGACACCAAGCGCATGTCTTCGCTGAACATTTCCATCCCCGAAATCAAGGCCGCCATCGCCGCCCAGAACACCGTCAACCCCAGTGGTCAGGTCGGTGCTGAACCCGCCGCTCCCGGCCAAGACTTCACCTACACCATCCGCACGGCTGGCCGTCTGTCCACTGTGGAAGAATTTGGCGACATCGTCATCCGGGCCGTCGATGGCAACTTCATCTACCTCAAGGATGTAGCCCGCATTGAACTGGGATCCCAGACCTACGCTGTCAACGCCCGATACAACGGAGCCCCAACGGGAGCCATCGCCATCTACCAGACCCCCGGTTCCAACGCCATTAATACCGTTGAAGGCGTCAAAAAGATGATGGCAGACTATGCCCGCAGCTTCCCTCCCGGCCTTTCCTACAAAATGACGATGGACACGACCCTGGCTGTGCAATCCTCCATTGAGGAAATTGAGCACACCCTCGTCGAGGCTCTTCTGCTCGTCGTACTCGTCGTCTTCGTCTTCCTGCAAGGCTGGCGCGCCACCTTGATTCCTGCCATTGCAGTACCCGTTTCCATCATTGGCACCTTTGCCGTCTTCCCCCTTCTCGGCTTCACGCTGAACACGATCTGCCTCATGGGCATGGTGCTCGCCATCGGCCTCGTGGTGGACGATGCCATCGTCGTCGTCGAAGCTGTCGAAGCACACATGGAGCGCGGACTCACACCACGGCAGGCCTCCTTCGCCGCCATGGAAGAAGTATCCGGCCCCGTCATCGCCATCGCCCTCGTGCTGGCAGCCGTCTTCCTGCCCTCCCTGCTCCTGCCAGGTATCACGGGTACACTGTTCCAGCAATTTGCCGTCACCATCGCCATCTCGATGCTCATCTCGGCATTCAACGCCCTCACACTTTCACCGGCACTTTCCTCCATTCTCCTCAAGTCGAAGAGTGAAACGCGCAGTTTGTTGACGCCATTCTACAATGTCTTTAACAAATCCTACGACGCCACCGCCAGAGGCTACACAGGAGTCTGCAGATTCCTCACCCGCCGCTTGTACATCTCCATCCCCCTGCTGGCACTCATCACCTACGCCATCCTGCCGGTATCTCAAAAAATTCCCGGAGGCTTCCTTCCGGAAGAAGACCAGGGCTACCTCTTCTGCGGTCTCCAACTCCCCGATGCCGCCTCCATGCAGAGAACGCGCGATGCCATCGCCGACATGGAAAACATCATTCGCGGCAACAGCAGTGTCGATAGTTGCGTCAGTGTCATCGGCTTCAACATGATCACAGGCGTGCAGAGCACCAACTGCGGCTTCTTCTTCGTCACCCTCAAACCCTGGAAAGATCGTACCGGCCCCGGTCAAAGCGCAGCTGAACTGACCAACTACTTCAACGGAGCCTTTTCCACCAAGATATCCCAAGGCATGGCCTACTGCTTTGCGCCGCCTGCCATTCCCGGCGTTGGCTCCTCCGGCGGTGTTACCTTCGTGCTGCAGGATCGTGCCGGCAACGGAATCCAATACCTGGACGAACAAGCCAAAGTCTTCGTCCAGGAAGCCATGAAGAGACCTGAAATAGCCAGCGTCCGCTCGACCCTGATGCCAGCAGTGCCTCAGCTCCGCGTCAAGCTCGATGTAGACAAATGCTACGCACAAGGAGTCGATATCAAGGAAGCCAACAGCATTCTTCAGGCCTACATGGGCTCCCTCTTCATCAACTACATCACCCTGTACGGCCAGCAATGGCAGGTTTACATCCAGGCTCAGGCAGATGACCGCTCCGACATCAACCAGTTGGACAACTTCTACCTCAGGAACAAGGCTGGCGACGCCGTCCCCATGTCCGCCCTGATCTCCAAAGAAGAAATCACGGGGCCCGAATTCATCTTCCGCTTCAACCTGTACAACTCCGCCCAAATGCAGGTGGCAGCCAATAAAGGCTACTCCTCCGCTCAGGCCATGGACGCCCTGGAAGAAGTCTTCCACCAGGTCATGCCCTCCGACATGGGCTTTGACTACAGCGGCATGAGCTTCCAGGAAAACCAGGTGCGCTCCGGTATCACCATTACGGAAATCTTCCTGCTCTCATCCATCTTCGTCTTCCTCATCCTTGCGGCATTGTACGAACGCTGGTCACTCCCGCTGAGCATTTTCATGACCGTCCCGATTGCCGCCCTCGGCGCCTTCCTCGGTCTCTACATCTTCAAGTTTGAATTGAACCTCTATGCTCAGATCGGCTTGATCATGCTCATCGGCCTCGCTGCCAAGAACGCCATCCTGATCGTTGAATTCGCCGTCATCGAGCTGGAGCGCGGCAAAGACCTCATCGAAGCGACCCTCTCCGCAGCCAGTATCCGTCTGCGCCCGATTCTCATGACCTCCTTCGCATTCATCCTCGGCTGCGTTCCCCTGGCCATGGCATCCGGCTCCGGCGCCTACTCCCGTAACGTCATCGGCATCGTCGTCATCGCGGGGATGATTCTGGCTACCTTCATTGGCATCTTCCTCATCCCCTGCAGCTTCTACTTCATCATGCGCCTCTTCCGCGTCAAAATCTCAGCCAAGCACAAAGGCGAGGATCCAGATGAAATCATCGCTATGAAACACCTTGAGGGCGAGCAATCACATTAGGATTGCCCCTCCCTACCCGATAATTATCCAATCAAAAAACACAGTCCATCTTTATGAAAGCCCATCATATAAGTCCCATCATCACACTCGCTGTATCGGCCTTGGGTCTCACCTCGTGCATGTTCGGACCGGACTACCAACGGCCGGACACCGAAGTCCCAGCCGCATTCCGTGGCGCCAACTCCACTGACACCTCCCTTGCAGACCTCCCCTGGTGGAAAGTCTTCAAGAACAAGGAACTCCAAAACCTCCTTTCCGAAACCTACTCCAACAACCGCGACCTGCGTTCCATGATCGCCAACGTGGAGAAAGCTCGCCAGTACGTCACCATCGCCCATGCCCCCCTCTTCCCATGGGCCAACTACGGCGGCAACATTTCCAAGGGCCAGAACTACAACTCCGGTAACATCTACAACACCGGAAACACGACCACCAACCCCGCTTCACTTCAGGCCAGCGCATCCTGGGAACTCGACATTTGGGGCAAGACACGTCGCAGTGGCGAAGCCGCCATCGCAGAATATCTCGCCTCCGAAGAAGGTCAGCGCTCCCTCATGCTCTCCCTCCTGAGCCAAGTAGCAGACGGTTATCTGTCCCTCCTGCAACTGGATGAACAGCTCTCCATCATGAAGGACTCCGTCGCCTCCTACTCGGAATCCTACAGACTCTTCAAGGAACAGATGCAAGGTGAAGTTGGCGACGTCCTCCAGGTCTCCTCCGCTGAAGCCGCACTCTCTGCCGCCAAGGCGCAGATCCCGTTGCTTGAGTCCCAGATCAACAGCCTGGAAAACACCCTGTGTGCCCTCGCTGGCCGTGTCCCCGGCAAAATCAGCCGCTCCGGTGACCTCGTCTCCATCGCCAACTCCGTCAAAATCCCTGCTGGCATCCCGGCTCAAATTCTGAACCGCCGTCCCGACATCCGCCAGAAGGAACAATTGCTTCGTGCAGCCAACGCCCGCGTCGGCGTCGCCATCGCCAACTACTTCCCCAGCATCTCGCTGACAGCAGCTGCTGGCACAGCCACATCAGACCTCCGCAACGCCACCTATCGCACACGCGGCGGCGGTTGGGGCATCACCCCCTCCGTCTCTGGCCCCATCTTCCAGGCTGGCGCCCTCCGTGCTTCTGAAAAGGCAGCCAAAGCCGATTACGAAGCAGCGAAGAACGACTACGAGCAGACCGTCTTCAACGCTCTCGCCGAAGTCTCCAGCACGCTTGTCTCCCGCTCCAAGCTGAACGAAGTCAACATCCAGCAGGACAACGCCGTCAAAGCCTACC
The DNA here is from genome assembly GCA_964448375.1 of uncultured Akkermansia sp. GTDB lineage: Bacteria > Verrucomicrobiota > Verrucomicrobiia > Verrucomicrobiales > Akkermansiaceae > Akkermansia. The sequence continues at coordinate 7,898 of CAYVAI010000011.1, read as the reverse complement.
TCACCTCCATGAACGCCGCACTCGACCGTTACAAAACCGGTCTGTCCGACTACTTTGAAGTATTGTACGCCCAGCAGAACCTCTTCCCTGCCAAAGTCAGCCGTTCTCAATACCGCTACCAGTACGCCAGTACCCTCGTGAAACTCTACGTCTCACTCGGCGGTGGTTGGAACCAGACATCCCAGCAAATGATGCAAGGCAAATAAACCAGCCAACCATCCCACAAACTCCCGGAGCCGCTTTCCCCGCAACACAAGGGAAGCGGCTCCTTGCTTTTCCACATCTATCACCCAAAAAATCCACCAGTAAAAAAGACAAAAACACCCTGCACACGCGCTTAACAATAGAATGATGATGCTCAGCACAAACCATAAGATCCACTCGAGGAAAAACCGCCTGTTTCTCCTCCTCCCCTGCCTGAGCATCATCGTCTCATGTTCCCTGCCAGCGCCAAAAACTGATCCTGATCCGCAATGGATCATGGCATGGGACGCCGCATGGAAACACATATCGTCCCAACACTACACACCCATCCGGCCCAGTCCCGACACCTACCTGAGCGGCGATTGCGCCCTCCCCTCAACTGAATCCTCACAGTCAGATAACGACAACAACAACAGCGACTACTGTCCACATTCCGACTGCGAAACCTACCACGGAAGCAAAAAAAGCCACGATGCCTACCACAAATCCGACCGTTGCTTCCGCAAATAAAAGCCTCTTTCGGGGGTTGATTCAACCGGGCATCTTGCTAACATAACTGGCATGAAAATGATGCGTCCGCACCGTCCTTCCGTCGATGAACTTGCCCAAGGCGTCCTCCAAGGCAACCGAGCCATGCTGGGGCGTGCCATCACCCTGATTGAAAGCAACGCGGAAAAAGACCAGCACACCTCGCGAGAACTCATTGAAAAGCTCCTCCCCCACTCCGGCAAAGCCATTCGCGTCGGCATCACAGGTGTTCCTGGAGCTGGCAAATCCTCCTTTATTGAAGCCTTCGGCACCTACCTCTGCCGCCGTGGCTTCAAAGTAGCCGTCCTCGCCATCGACCCCTCGTCCTCCCTCTCCAAAGGCTCCATCATGGGAGACAAAACGCGCATGGAAGAACTCTCCGGGGAAGCCAATGCTTTCATTCGTCCTTCCCCCTCCGGCGGCACCCTCGGCGGCGTCGCCCGCAAATCCCGCGAAACCATGATCGCCTGTGAAGCAGCCGGATTCGACCTCATCCTGATCGAAACCGTTGGAGTCGGCCAATCAGAAACAACCGTCCGCTCCATGGTAGACATCTTCCTGCTCCTCCTCATTACCGGGGCTGGCGATGACCTACAGGGCATCAAGCGCGGCATTATGGAACTGGCCGACCTCCTCATCGTCACCAAAGACGACGGCGATAACCGCCACCGCGCTGCCGCCCACTGCCAGGAACTCAAAATGGTCCTCCACTACCTCCAGTCCCCCACCCCAGGTTGGAAGCCCAATGTCCTCACCTGCTCCTCGTTGGAAAACCGGGGACTCGACACCATCGAAGAACAAATCCTCCGATTCCGCGACACACTTGAAGAATCAGGATACTGGTTCAAACGCCGCCGCCAACAATCCCTCCAGTGGGTCAACACACTCGTACACGAAGCCCTGCTTGATTCCTTTGCCAAGCACCCCACTGTCGCCGACCATGCCCAACAAGTTGAAGACAAGGTTGCTTCCGGAAAAATGGACCCAGTCTCCGCCGCCCAAACCCTCATATCCTACTTCACCTACCCGCTCCCATCACAGCAACAATCATAAATTTGCCCGCAAAAAGAACATCTTTTTACTGGACAATATCTATCTCGACGTCTAGAATCCCGCATCCCAATTCAACGAGCTGTAGCGCAGCCTGGTAGCGCGCTTCGTTCGGGACGAAGAGGCCGCAGGTTCGAATCCTGTCAGCTCGACCATTTCAAAAGCCCTGCAAGTTAATCGCTTGCAGGGCTTTTTGTGTTCCAAAATACCTATTTTCCTTTCGTGACTTTTGTGTCCCAAAATGCTGTTTTCAGACCCTTTTTCCTTTTCATTTGCTGTATTCTGCTGTATTTCCATGGTTATGGGTAAGCGATTTCCGACTATTAAAGTGCTTTGGCACAAGCATAGGATGCTCTATTATCTGATTGTTCCTGCCCAGTATTCCGAAACGGGGAAAAGGTGCTATTTTTATTTCGCTAATAAGGAGGATGCTCAAAAGGAGAGGGCCAGGATTATGCAGCATATTCAATCGCTCGGTGCTTCGGTCTCGCTCCTCTCCCCTAAACAATCTCTGGATTCTCTCCAAGCGTATGCCCTCCTGAAGGAGTATGGGCTTCCTCTCTCGCTCAGGGCTTTGGCACGCGAATATGTCGATGCCAAACTCGCTCTGGAGGATGGCATGGAGGAGTTGTCTCTGAAGGGTTTTGCTGAGGATTATGCGCAGGCTCGGCGAGAATTGGGCGGGCTTGATATTTCTCTTTCAGAGGCCGCTCGCGTTGCTCTGGCCGATCACAACCGCCGCAATGATTCCAGACTACTCTCAGACCTCCTCAATGCCTATAAGGCCGCGAATCAGGCTGAGTGGCGGGAGGCTACTGCTCGCAATTTTAAGTTCTATTCGGGGAAACTCGACGCCAAATTTGGAAGTGCCATCGCCTCCGATATTACACCGCTTGAAATGGAAACATGGTTGCATGAATCTTTCCCCTCCGCCCAATATCTCCGTTCAGCAACTTCCGTTCTTTCTCCCATCTGGACGTGGGCGGAAAAGCGCAACATCGTTCCGGAAAATATCTTCGAGAAAATCGCCAAAAAGAAAATACGCCATGAAGGCGATATTGACGTTCTCACGGTCGAAGAAACTCAAACCCTGCTGGATTCCTGCCGCGATTTCCGGAAGTGGAAAGATAATCCGTTCTATGATCCGAACAATCCGGATGCAGATGACCGCAATCTAAAACTGGATTGCTCCAACTGTCTCCCGGCCATCGCCCTTATGACTTTCGCCGGTATCCGTCCGGAAGAAATCACGCGTCTCACATGGGAAGATATTCTGTGGGAACACGGACTCATCCGGATCAGCGGAGAAAAAACAAAAACGGGCAGCCTTCGCAATGTGGAAATCAACCCTACTCTCAACGCATGGCTCCAGCTTACCCCTGCCTCTCTCCGGCAAGGCCCTGTCGTTTCGGCAAACTGGAAACGCAAATGGAGGCTGATCCGCAAAGCCGCCAACATATCAGATCGTGACGATGTATGCCGCCATTCCTACGCCTCCTATACTCTCGCAACGAATCCGGACATCGCCCGGCTCATGTCGAACATGGGACATTCGACACGTGATATGCTCCTCAAACATTACCGCGCCAGAGTTCTTCCTTCCGAAGCAGAAAAATTCTGGACGATCCTCCCTCGATCACAGCAACCGGACAAGACGGTCTAACCGGCCTTCCCTCACCCGCCCCAGGCGTTTGTACCGAATTTTCTTCCATGGCACTTTGCCGATGAAAGGCCGCAGACAGGATAAATACCCCAAGGCAAGCTCGACCCATAGCCTCCCGGGAATTTCAAAAGCAATCAGCACAACCGCGGGTGTCCAGATGAGGACGCCGGAGGTGGTGGCTCGCAGTTTGTCCAGGGCGAGGGTGTTGCGGGCCATGTTTTCGCGCTGTTTTTCTGTTTCTTCCGGATGTTCCTGTTTCCGGACGAGTCTGTAATATTCAAGAGCGAGTTTGCGGGCATCGTAGGACATGGGGTTGTTGCTATTCCAAGGTTGCGGCGAGGAGTTTGCCGTGGCCTGTTGCGAGGCGTATGCCGATCTGGCGGATGTATTGCCCGTTGCTCATGCCTTGTACTTTTACCCAACCATCTCCGGTGACGGAGGCGCATGGGCTCCAGGTGCCGCCGACGCTTAGTTCCGCCCCCTCTACGTCGACGCCGGACATGAGGATGTGCAGGTTGCTCACAGCCCCCTTTGTCCCGAACACATCCACGGAATCAAGCGGTGTCGTTACCACCGTTGCCTTGAAAGATGTTTCCACACCGCCGACTCCATCCATACCGCGCTCTTGCCAGTCGATGGTTTCCAGGCAGATTTTTTCTCCGCGCTCTACGATGTAGAAGAGCGGATCCACCGCATCGCCAGTTGACGTACACGCTACGGCCATGACCTGCGCGCCGACATCCCACACGAACCAGCTGCTGATTTGCTGGTCGGGATTGTAGAGCATACCGCAGAGTTTACCGGCGTTTATGCCGGTGGCGGGTACGACCCACGCTACGGGCTGGGGGGCGCGTTGCCAGCACATCCCAACCACGCCGCCAGATAACACGCCGGAGGCGAATACGGTCATGTCGCGGGCGGAGTAGAATTCGGATTCGAGGGAGTAGCTCATGCGGCGCAGGCGGATGCCGGAGCGGTCTATGAACATGATGGCGTCTGTTGTGAGCATGACGGATGTTGCGGGGCAGCTGCCGCAGTTGCTGTGCTGCTCGGCGGAGGCTGTCGCACTGGAGAGTACATCCTTCACACTCCGGACGGCTATTTCTCCGGTGGTTGTTCCCGCCAGCAAGGCTGCCCCGGAAGAAGCCAGCCAAACAATATTTGATTGTTGGGTGGCCGCAACGGTCAAAGTCATGGCATCTGCTGTGTCTGTTCCGGTGCGGTAGTTGAATAAATCATCCACAGAACTAAACCACAGCGTCAGCGGCTGGGCTTCCGTTCCGGCGAAGACGAGTCTTCCGGCGTGCATGGCGGCGGCGGAGGGGTAGCCGTTCTGATGGCGGAAGGCTGCTTTGTCCCAGTCCCAGGTGTTGATGACGTCGAACATCCAGGTGTGGTTGAGGAGCTGGTAGTTGAATGTGCCGTCGTCGTTGATGCGTACGATTTTGAGGTAGTGTACCATGGTGTAGTTTTTGCGGACGAAGGCTTTGTTGATTGTGCCGGTGTCGAGCCCGGAGGCGTGTTCGAGGATGACGGCCCGCATGAGGAGGGGTTCTCCGCCGTTGTCTCCGGTCATGGTGATGTCGACGGATGGCTGGGTGGTGTCGATCTGGGTGATGTGGTTTTGCCATGTGTTGCCGTCGATGGATGATTGGACGGCGGATTTTACGTATGAGGTGAGGTTTTTGGATTCGAGTTGCCAGGCTCCGCCGACGAGGGTCCAGGCGAAGCCGAGGCCTGGTTCGAAGTGTTGGGGGTAGAGGTTGAGGTTGTTTGTTGTCAGGGCGTTGTTGTTGGCTGTCCAGGCTTTTTTGCAGGTCCAGTAGCCGATGATGCCGTCTCTGGGGGTTCCTCGTAGTTTTGTTCCGGCGCTATAGGATGTTGTGCGCAAGTTTGCGTCGCTGACGCCGTCGTGCAGGAGGCCTTTCCAGTATCCGCTTTTTTCTTCTCCGACTTTGTGTTTTACGGCGATGATTTCGTTGGGGTACAGTTTCCAGCTGCGGTAGTTGGCCCATTTGACTTCATTGGCGGGGTCAGGTAGGACGATACGGTCGAATACGATGATCTGAGGGCGTTCTACCCAGTTGAGAGCCGAGTATGTCAACAAGCGAAACCTGATATAAATATCGTCGGATGCCTGGAACTCTTTTTCGTAGGAGCCAATGGCCGTCAGTTTGGCAGACCAGTTGGCGTTGTTGGAGGATTGTTCAATGAGGATGTTTCCAGCCCAGTTGCCGGGGAGGCTGATTTTGTAGATTTGCCCTTTGAGGATTTTGATGGAGGGGAAGTAGCACCAGATTTGGGTGGATTCGGTTCTGCCCCATTCGCGAACGTTCCTGTACCAATAATATACATCCCGTTTTAATCCGGAGTCGTAGGTTAGTTTGGGGGCGATCCATTCGACGCGGTTTGCGCCTGAGGCTGGTTCGGGTTGATTCGGACAATATGTTGCAAAGTCCCAGCTGTGGTAGACGTGGTTGACGTCTACTGTTCCCCCGCCACTGCTGCCTCCACTGCTTTCACCTTTTTCGAAGCTGTCCCACCGTTCGGCGACATAACACAATCCGGCGGCGGAGAAGCTGAGGGGAAAATCCTGATCCCAGGATCCTTCGAGGGGAGCGTATTTCCATGCTATTTCTTCGAGGCTGAAAATGCCGCCGATGTTTTTCAGGGTGCAGGGCATCCTCTTGTTATTCAGGATAATCACCAGGTCGTTGATCTGCAACATTCTTACCATGCCCTCCGCGGCATCATAGGCTTGACGGAATATCAGTACTCCGGAAACAGAGCTATACACCCGCACCTCATGGCGCATGACAACAAGAAGAGATATCTGGCCATCCGACCAGCGGAATGCTCCCAAAGCAAGCGGCACATCGCCCAGGTCAGCCACGAAACGGCTTCCGCACCGGCGACGAATGGCCCCGGTCTGGAATACCTCGAAATTCTCCAATACTGAGCATCCTCGGTGGTACGAATCCACATCTACCCGCCCCATCAAATCCCGATCCATCAGGCCAGCTCCGAACCCGAAACGTTTAAAAGCCATAGGTGTCGTGGTAAGGGTGAATGTCTCCCTGGGCTCTCCGCAGAGGATCGATGGCCTGCTGGTGCCCGCCCGCCTGACTGACATCGGCGAAGAGGCCGTCACTCAAAGCCTGTGCGGCGAGTTCACGGAAGTTCATGGCGAGCTTAAAATCACACAGCACTGGCTGGGCGATCAGGCTGGCAGTCTTGGCCATCACCGCATCGGCAAAATAAACGGGCATTGCCAATTGATCCGTCATGGATGGGTTGTCCTGGTAAAAGCTTCTGCTCACATACTCCACCTGCAACTGCGTCCTCCCATGCGCCATAACTACATCGCCTTCGAGGCGATAATCATCGCTATCGCAGGCGAGGAGCAAGGCGCAATCATTCGGCAAGGAAAACTCTCCGGCACCGTAGAGGGCGCTGCGAACCCGGGCGAAGTACCATGCTCCGTATTCGAGGCATGCGGCCAACGCCTTCTCCACCTGCTTCACCGCAAGTTTGTAATGAGAATGCGCCACTGGCGGCAAATCAGTCACTCCAATCTGCCAGAATGCTTCTTGCAGGATGTTTTCTCTGGTCATCATACGTTGCTTCCTTTCATGTTGAGGCTGAATGCCGCATTGCCGATGTTGACGCCATCGTATGAGGTGCCTACGTCGATGCTTATGAGGCTGTAGCCGGTGCCGCTCCGAGTCGCCAAATAGCTCAACCCATTCGACTTCACGTTCAGCTCGGACTGGCAGCCGGTGGAGACTTTGGCGCGTACTTTCTGGGTTGCAATCATATCGACGACACCGGCGTTTAATGTGATGACGGCCGAACCATCCGCCAGGCCAATATCCACAGCACCGCGATACCCCCCAAGCGTAAATGTAAGCACGCCGTTGACGACCGACATATTCGTCCCCGGCCGCGTCACACCTAACTGCGACGACGTTGCCACTGGTACGCTCAGAGTGCCGGCTGTTATGGTGAGATTGGCTCCTATTTTTACGATACCGGCTTTGGTTGTGGTGGCGGTATCTGTCCATTTGACGCAGTTTTCGGCGATGATGTTGTTAGTTGCCGAGATGGCGTTTTCCAACTCCGCCTTATCCGAAGCCAGCGCACCCACAATAACCTGATCGGCGGCTTGCATTTCAGATCGCAGGGCGGCTACGGATTGATCCGTGTAGCCCGCGAACTCCCCATATTTCTTCAGAATAAGCTCCGCCATTTTTGTTGATGTTTCTGCACTCTTCGCCGCCGCCAATGCACTATCGGCCGCCGCTTGATCAAATGTTGCCATTGTCTTGCCCCTTTCCGGTTTCAGAATTCCCCGTACCCACCGTTTCGGCAACTGGCGGATTTATGTGCTCCAACACTGCCTGCTGAGCTTTCAGCAATTGATCATTCGTCACTCCCGGATTGCCCAGGGTAT